>MEPB01000026.1 GCA_001769385.1 Bacteroidetes bacterium RIFCSPLOWO2_12_FULL_35_15
GATATAGGCCATGGATAGTTGCTCATGTAGATTTTTTTGACAATAAGTCTGCCGCTTTAAAAAAAGAAAAATATTTTAAAGCGGGTATTGGATATTTGGAAAGAAAAAATATTATTCAAACTTTTAAAACCTTGTGAAAGGGCTCATATTCTTCAGAGAAGAACATCGGCTCGAGTCCGGTCCCCGCTACTAGTAGCCGATTCTTCTAAAGAGAATCGGCTTTTTTTTTTCTGTTATGTATGTAGTTTACATTCTTTATTGGATCAAGTTCTGAAACTACCTTATATTGGCCCCGCTAATTCACAAAAAAAGTCCTGATAAACGATTGTTTATCAGGGCTTTTTGTTCGATTAATTTAGTCGTACTAAAACTGTTGCAACTAACCATTATGCATACACTTTTATGTTCTATTGAAAATACACATATAAGGAAAATAGAAAAAGCATAGTAATGCTTCCTACCAAAACACCATAAATAAAAAACTCCCACCTTCTGCTTTTCTTTGAGTACATAGTTTTAAATTTAAAATGAGTATTTAAACTATATGCTGATACTTAAAAATTTCGGAACAAATTTTAATTGCTGCTTTGCCCTTTTCTACGGAGTCATCACAAATTTGTTACTTGATTCTACAAATTTTTAACACCCGCTTGGCTCAGCTATTTTAAAATCAAGCAAACTTAAATAAAACGATTTTTAATACTTCTGAGGCACAATATTTTGTTCCTGTTTTGGAGGCCTGACATAATGTTCGTCTGTTCTTCTTGCAGTAAGTTTAAAAGATTTTGGTGTTAGGTCCTTATATGGAATCAGCGATAAAAGGTGACTGATACAATTTAACCTTGCTCTTTTTTTGTCGTCTGCTTCCACCACATACCAGGGGGATTGTTTTGTATCTGTGTATGCAAACATATTATCTTTTGCATGTGAAAACTCAACCCATTTGCTGCGTGATTCGATATCCATCGGACTTATCTTCCAACGTTTAATAGGATTTTCAATTCTTTCCTGAAAACGTTTTTCCTGTTCTTTATTACTAACCGAAAACCAATATTTTATCAAAATAATTCCTGCGCGTATCAACATTTTTTCAAACTCCGGACAAGAACGCAAAAACTCTTCATACTCATCCTTTGTACAAAAACCCATTACATGCTCTACTCCTGCCCTATTATACCAACTTCTATCAAAAAGCATCATTTCACCTGCAGAAGGTAATTCCGACACATATCGTTGAAAATACCATTGCTGCTTTTCTTTTTCAGTTGGAACTCCAAGTGCCACCACTTTACAAATACGTGGATTCATGAATTGCTCGATTGTTTTAATCACACCACCTTTTCCTGCAGCGTCACGACCTTCAAAGACAACAACCACTTTTAATTTCTTCTGCTTTACCCACTCCTGCAATTTAACCAGCTCTATACCCAGCTTGTTAATATGTTTTTCATATTCAGAGCTTTTTAATTTTTCAGAATAGCTAACTGTAATGTCGCCCTGAGCAGACATTTTTCCTTTTTTTACAGGTTTCTCTTTCGTATCTTTTTTTAAGCTCTTCATGGTGTTTTAATTTTTTAATATTGTATTAAGGTATATGTGTTGATTAAAATCTATTCTAAAATTTTCTCAACCTTTTTTTAATTTATTGATGAAAGTCTGCAATTAATTTTTCCAATTGTTTTTGTTTTCCAGGCCCACGAAGTCTTCGTGACGTTTCTGTAAAATAGGTATGCTTTTTTAAAAATGCTATTTGCAATTGGTTCCATTTTTTTTCATCCAGAGCTTTTCCATGCTCATTCAATTCATTAAAAAGGTTTTTTGCAATAATAGAAAAATCGGCTCTTCCAAAATAATCAAGGTCAGCATCAGCAAGTATTTCCTCCAGTTTATTTTTAGGAGACTGAGGAGTATGTGTAGCCATGATCATTCCACAAACGGTTACAATTTCTTCGGGAGAATATCCAAATCCAGGAAGAAATTGTTTTGCTAATTTACAACCTACCAGTTCATTCTCATCGTACTTTTTAATAAACCCTGAATCGTGAAACAAAGCTGCAACTTTTATCAACTCGGTATTTTCTTCATCAATATTTTCTTTTAAAGCAATGCTCGCTGCCACATCACAAACATCTTTTGTATGATGCAAGCCATGATAAAAAAGATTTTTCGGTAACTCATTCTTTAATTTTTTAACAATAAAATGTTTCACACTGATGTAGCGCTCCGATTCTTTTTCTCCTTCCACCAGGTACATTTTCATCTTCCCTTTTCCCTTTGCCTCTTTTTTTCCGCGATACTCACAGTCAAAATATTTTTTTATTTTCTGAAATGTTTTTTCTGAGACATTTACTTTTCCGGTAATACCGCTACTTTCCATTCGAGATGCAATATTCACAGTATCGCCCCATACATCATATGTAAATTTTTTTGTTCCGAGAACCCCTGCTATCAAAGGTCCTGAATGAACACCAACCCTCATTTCCCAGGAAAAATCAGATTTTGCTTTTCGTTTTTCCAAAAAGTGAATCATATCCAAAGCTGCTCTGACACATTGAATAGCATGATATCCCGACTCTTTTGGCAACCCACAAACCGCCATATACGAATCACCAATAGTTTTAATTTTTTCGATGCTGTGTTTTTCAGTAATAAAATCAAATGCCTGAAAGATCTCATTCAATTCATTCACTAATTTCCGTGCAGAAACTTTTGCAGAAGTTAACGTGAATCCTTTGAAATCAGTAAACAACACGGTAGCTTCTTCATGTCGCATCGGAGTTATTGAACCCTTATGTTTTAATTCCTCTGCCAGCTCTTCGGGAAGAATATTATATAACAATCGTTCTGACTCTTCTTTTTCTGCCCGTAATTCTTTTGTCCGTTCCCTCACAATTCCTTCCAGAATTTCATTTTGTTTCTCCATCAACGCTCTTCGCTCCTTTTCCTGCCTTAATACATCGTGCGCCAGACGCTGCTTTTCAATTGCGGTTACTGTAATGTTGGTAAGCAACTGCAAAAAATTAAGATGTTTAATAAGTTTGCTAACACTTAATTCTTCATTATTGGTATCCGCTAAAAGCAAATATGCTAAAGGCTTTTTTTCCTGATATACAGGTATAATGATATCAAAATGAGCCAACACGTTTTTTTGTTGCGTATTTACGGAAGTAATTTCTTTCATGTGGATCAGATCCCTTTCCACATTAATTTTTTTCAGATCACTTTTACTAAAACCATAATTAAGCAAACAGCTCCATTTTGTATGATAACTGTAAAGAGCGATCTTTTCGATTTTCAATTGAGTTTTTACAAAATATTTAAACTTCTCAATTAGAGCAGTGGTAGAAAAATGACTGTTAATTGAATTTGAAATATCCAGAAGTGCACCCAGCTGCAGCTCTTGATTATGAACCTTTGCATGGAGGTGTTCAATTTTTTTATTCGAAATATCCTTAGATTCAATTTTTGCCATTAGAAATTTTTATTGCTATTTTTTTATATTTACAAGTCAAATTATCTGTGCCTGTCATTTCGACCAGAGGGAGAAATCTCCTATTCGGTATAGTTATTATTGAGATTTCTCCCTCTGGTCGAAATGACATACTGCTAAAACATTTTAATTTTCTTGTAGTGCTTTCAATTCAATGTCGCTCAGGCGCAAACGGTTTGAAATAACAAAAGCAAGTTTTTCAAAAAACTGTCCGGCAATTTCAGGGTGTTGCACATTTACTTCATCAAATTTTTTGCGAGACAACACATACAGATCCACTTCTTCGCTAGCTAATCCATTTGCAGACCTTTTACGTTTATCCAAAAAGGCCATGTCTCCAAAAAAACTCCCTTTCGAAATAGTTACTAAATGATGCGAACCTCCACCTGCAAGTGGTAAAACAATTTTTACATTTCCTTTTCTGACAAAATATATCTCATCTCCTTCCTCATTGATATTAAAAATGATTTCGTTTTTCTTAAATCGTTTTTCTATCAAACAAGATGCAAACGTTTGCAAGGCTTTTTCGGGGAAGTTAACAAAAAGTTCTATCTCCTTTAGATCAAGGATACTATTATCATCATTTACTTTTTCCTCTAATAGTATTTCATCTTCTACCCATTCTAAAGCGAAATCAAGGTCATCAAAAAATTTCAAATTTTCAGTTTCAGTTAAACCAAGATGTTCAATATATTCTTTTACATTTTGTCCGGATGGCAGGTTCAAAGGAATAGAAGTAAAAATCAAATATCCTTTCTGTTCTTTTATTCTTCCTAAAATTTGTTTTATGCGGTTGGCAGCAGTATAATCAACAGATTGCACTCTTCGCATATCCAATAATATATATTTACTATCTGCTAAAAACGGTTCTATTTCACTTAGTAATTGATCAGCTGTTCCGAAAAAAAGTTGACCCTGCAATTCAACAACAATGGTGTGTTTTCCTTTTTCATCAAGAATAAGCCGTTCAGAAATCACCCTGCTTTTTTTAGAAAATAATTGATTGCCAAATACTCTTCTTCGAACAACAGAAGTTCGCATTTGTTCCCTTAAAAAAAGAATGATTGCTAAAAGAATTCCAACTCCTGCAGCAGCTATTAAACTCATAGTTACAGCAGAAATTATTACACCAATCATTACAAAAAAATCAAATACTGTGGACTTATGTTTCAACAAAGAAACAGCATGAAAATCGATCATTCGAATGGCAACAACAATAAGTATTCCGGACAATGTTGCAATCGGGATCCAAGCAACTAGTTTTCCAAATAAAAGCAACACAAGAATCGCTGTAAACCCGAAAATAATTCCAGATTTTTTTGTTTTTCCTCCACTACTTAAATTTACAAGCGTTGCCCCCATTGTTCCTGCACCCGGTATTCCGCAAAGTAAAGCGGAACCAATATTTCCCATTCCCTGCCCAACTAATTCTTTGTTTGAATTATGTCTGGTGTAAGTTATCGCATCTAACACAACGCAGGTTTTTAATGTATCAATAGAAAGCAGAACAGATAACGTCAACACAGGAATAAGAATAATACCCATTTGTGTCAAATCAATAGAAGAAGCCATTGACCATTGGTGAGAAAAAACTGTTACCAGATCAGAAATGGAAGCTGAAATCGGACCGATAATAAAATGATTGTTTTCTATATTCAATAATTCAGGGTTCCCTATAGACAAGGAAAAATAACATACGATACCGGCAATAAGTGCAATAATTGCAGCAGGAATTGCTTTAATTATCTTGGGAGAAATAAACATTACAGCAACAGTGACAATTCCAACTACAATACTTTCCCATTTCCAATCATTCATCAGGTGTAAACCTTGCCATAATTTTATGTCTTTAGGTAATCCTAATAATTTTGGAAGCTGTCCTGTAAAAATTAAAACTCCGACCCCACTTAAATATCCAGCAACAACAGGATAAGGGATATATTTTATAAATGTTCCGCCTCCGATTTTCCCAAGTAGTATCTGAACTAATCCCACACTCAGACCCACCAGCATAAGATACACTGGAATTATTTCTGTGGAAACAGCTCCCTTACTTACTAACTCTGTCACAAAAACTGCAAGCACTGCTGCTGCAGGAGCGCAAGGCGCAGAAATTAATCTTTTAGTACCACCAAAAACAGAAGCAAGCAATCCGATTGCAATGGTTCCCATAATACCACCAACAGCAGCCCGCCCCGAAAACGATGTTCCTAAAGGAGCGTAAATAATCAAACCAAATGCAATAGCCGATGGAAGGGCAACCAACATAGCTGCTGTTCCTCCAAAAAAATCACCAATAAAATTTTCGCTTGCTGCTTTTTTTTCAGAGGTACGTGTATTCATTTGTATTCAGTTTTAAGTTTTAAACTGAGAGGCCTTGATCACATACAAGTTTTTACTACTTCTTGTATTATTTTTTAAGAACCGAATTTCATGTTTCCAATATATCAAAGATAGAATATGAATGATAACTTCAAAAGAAAAATTGAAGTAAAAAATTGATTCTTTTTATAGAAATTCTATTTATCGAACTAAACCACTCTCACTGAAAGTGCAGAGGTTCAAATTAAAAAATGAAATCCTTTTTAACAAATGCTAAAATTACACGTCATTGCAAAGGAGGTACGAAGAACGAATCTCGTTAATAGATTGAGATTGCTTCGTTACTAGCGATGACGGTAAATTTAATATTTGTAGAATCTAAAAGTCTTGCACTGAAAGTGAATAGTTTTGAACTAACGAACTGAAACAATAAAGTATTAGCTTTTTAGTGTAAAGCTGAATTTACTGCCTTTTCCAGGTTCACTTTCCAGCCAGATTTTTCCTCCTTGGGCTTCAATAAATTCTTTGCTGATAGCAAGCCCTAAACCTGTGCCGGTTTTAGTGCTTTCCGGAACTTGAAAATAGCGGTCAAAAATTTTGTTTTTGTATTTTGAATCGATTCCTTTTCCAAAATCCTGCACAGAAAAGGTAACTGTGTCGTTTTGTTCAATGGCTTGAATAACGATCTTACTTTTTTCAGATGAATAACGAACTGCATTGGATAAAAGATTTAATAATACCCATGCTGTTTTTTCTTTATCAGCATTTATTGCAGGCATATTTTCGCTATAATTAATTTCAAAGAGTATTTGTTTTTGTGAGGCTTGAAATTGAATTGCACTGATAGCATAATCGATAATTTGTTTTGGTTGTGTTTTCTGAATTGTGAGTTCAATCTTTCCCGTTTCTATCTGAGTAAGATTTAACAACTCACTTGTAATTTTCAGCAAACGTTCCGCATCTTCTTTGATGTTCTGTATGAGTTGTTTTTGCTCTTCATTGGTTTCACCAATACGACTATCTTCCAATAACTGCGAGCTCATTTTTATAGATGAAATAGGAGTCTTTAATTCATGAGAAACAGTTGCAATAAAATTTGTTTTTGCCGTGTCTAATTCTTTAAATGGTGTAATGTTTTTTAAAATAATAACCTGTCCAATCATTTCTTTATCATTCATAACATCAAAATTTTCTTTTGTGAAATATTTTTCTTTTTCATCAGAAGTCACAATTAAATCTTTTGATGAAGAAGTATTGTTTAAAATCTGGTGTAGTAAATCACTTTTAATGGCAATGTCAGTGGCCTGTTTATTTTGTATGTCACTTTCTTTTAAACCCAATAATTTTTCAGCAACCGAATTAACAAATAAAATATTTTTCTTTTCATCTAATCCAATAATTGCATCATTCATTTGATTGATAATAATTTCAATACGTTTTTTTTCAAACATAATTTTTGCAAGATTGCTGTGTTCATACTCATCCAGCTTTTTTGCCATTGCATTAAAAGCTTCGGCTAATTCACCGAATTCATCATTGGATTCAAAATTTAAACGTTGATTATAATTTTTATTTGCAATTTGCTTAATGCTTTCAGTCAGCTTACTTATCGGGTTTGCAATGTAACCCGGAAAATTAATAATAAAGCTAAATGCGATCAACAAACAAAATGTACCAATAACAGTAAGAATGGTGAATACCCGATTAGCTTTTGCCTGTACCTGTTCATTTTTTTTAGTAATAGCTTGCATGTTTATATCCATAACCTGATATAATTTTTCACGAATGATGTTTGATTCTATTAAAGAGAATCCTGTTTTAAAGGATTCGAATAATTTTCGAATCTCCTGAGTGATTTTTTTCTCCCCTGACTCAGTAATATTTAATTCCTGTTTTTTTAAAATTTCTTCAAACTGTGCGATTGATTCCAACCTTTTCGGTTCCATCTCATCCAGCAATTTCATCATTAATCGAACATGTTGAACCGACTGATAATTGTCTTTTAATATATTCTCAGATTGGTGTGCTATATCTTGAATATAATAGCTTCCAACGCCTCCGCTCAAAATGATGAGAGAAAAAAGAAAAATTAGTCCTAAAGAAAGTTTTGTTTTAATACGAATTGACATCTTACAAAATTATGGTTTTAAAGAATAGAAATATTTTTTGATTGCAAATGCTTTCCTTTTTAAATTCTTTCTAAGTGCATGTCTTTTACAGGGTGAATTACCAATGGCGTTTTTTCAATAATCACATTACTTGTATCAAGCCCAAACGCCTTTTCTTCTGACAAACTAATTCCTTTTAGGAAAAAATAAAGTTCCAAAATAATTGCCTGAAAAAACGGAAGTTCATTTTCATTAGACATAAATCTTTTCATAACCACAAAACGGAAATCACCCATTACATTGTGTTTGCTCAATGATGCATACCTGCTCATCGCATTCATTTCCCCGCTTTCCATCAATTCTTTTATTACCTGACGAAAAAGCATATTAATCCGCGGTGCTACCCTAAAACCAAGTCGAAAATCAATTCGAATGACCTTGTTTTTTATAATTGGACTTACTTCATATTCCATACGATAAGGCTCATTTACCGAATCAATATGAACCAGCCAATAAATATCCGCACGTTTTGGATGTTTATTTAAGATGGAATAAATAATCTTTTTTTCAATTTCATCCTTATTGTCTGCACTGGTCATAAATACAAGATGAGTGGCATATTTTTCGATAGAACTATCATTACTTAATTCTTCTATAATGGCCAGGTGTTCCTCCAGTTTTGTGAATTCCACATAACGATTTATGATTTTTCTTGCATTGTACCAAACAATCATTATACCTGCAATCAACAATGATATCATTAGTGTTATCCAGCCACCATGAGTAAATTTGCTAAGATTAGCAATCAGAAAAGAAAACTCAATCGTTAAATAAACGAGAAGTAAAGTTGCGACAAAAATTTTAGAATATTTTTTCATAATCAAAAAGTTGGCAAGCAACAAGGTGGTCATGATCATAGTAATAACAATTGCTAAACCGTAAGCAGCTTCCATATTGGCAGATTCTTTAAAATACAAAACAACTCCGATACATCCTGCGCATAATAGCCAATTAACCGAAGGGATATATAATTGACCTTTTAATTCTGTGGGATATTTTATCCTTACTTTAGGCCAAAAATTAAGTCGTATTGCTTCATTGATAAGAGTGAACGAACCACTTATCAATGCCTGACTGGCAACAATGGTTGCTGCTGTGGCAATGAAAATCCCGAATGGCACAAACCATTGTGGCATTATCGAATAAAAAGGGTTTTGCCCATTCAATTCACTTCCTTGCAACTTCAATAACCATGCTCCTTGCCCAAAATAATTCAACAACAACATGCTTTTTACAAACACCCAGCTTACCCGAATATTTTTTTTACCGCAATGCCCAAGATCTGAATACAATGCCTCCGCACCGGTAGTTGCTAAAAAAACCGCACCAAGTAACCAAAAACCACCGGGATGATTAACCAATAACTGATATGCATAATATGGATTGAGAGCCTTTAGCACCTCTGCATCAGTTACAATGCTTGACAGACCTAATATTCCAAGCATACTGAACCAAACCAACATTACCGGTCCGAAAAATTTTCCTACAACCTTTGTTCCGAATTGTTGAATAAAAAACAAGATTACAATAATGCCTATAACAATAGGTATGGTATTTAAATTCGGATATAATATTTGTAATCCCTCTATCGCGGAAGCAACTGAAATAGGAGGAGTTATAAGACCATCAGCTAACAATGTACTTCCACCAATAATTGCCAGAAAGATCAACCACTTTTTCTTTGTGCGTTTCAACAAAGCGTATAGGGCAAGTATGCCTCCTTCTCCTTTATTATCTGCCTGAAGTGTAAGGATTACATATTTAACAGTCGTTTGTAGTGTAAGTGTCCAGAAAATACATGACAAACCGCCTAATACTAATTCCTGAGTGATTGCTGTTGTTCCCGCAATTGCTTTTAATACATACAAGGGCGAAGTTCCAATATCGCCAAAAATAATCCCAAGCGTTATTAACACTCCGGCTGCTGAAACTTTGTTAAGATCTAAATGTTTTTCTGACATAAAATGAGCTGGTATTTCAGTCAGCCTGCCAATTTTAGCTCCAATACGTTTTAAAACCTAAAATTTCCGTACTTTCATTTATTTGTAGTCCATTCAGCAATTATCAATAAAATATTCAATAAAAATTAAAACAAAAAACCCTTCCGAAATGAAAGGGTTTTGCCAAAGTGGAGTGCTATGACTAAATTTTATATTCTTCAATTTTCCGATATAAGGTTGTTAAACCGATATTCATTAAACGTGCTGCTTCCGTTTTATTTCCTTTTGTATGATTTAAAACTTTTTGAATATGATTTTTTTCAACACTTGCCAGATCAAGAACAGAAAGAGGGTTATTCTCCTCTAATATCGGATATTGCATTTCATAAGGCAATGACTGGCATTCCAGAATAGTTGTATCGGAAAGGATAACACTCCGTTCAATCACATTTTTTAATTCCCGTACATTTCCTTTCCAATAATGTTTTTTTAGAACTTCCAGATACTCCTTGCTTAGTGCGATATTTTTTTTGTTAATTTTTGTAGAAAATAATTGTGCAAAATGTTCTGCCAACGTTTCAATATCTTTTATTCGTTCACGCAAAGGTGGAAGCATAATTTGAAAAACGCTCAATCGATAAAACAGATCCAGACGAAAAATACCTTCATCGCTTTCTTTTTTCAAATCTCTGTTTGTTGCGGCAATAATACGTACATTCACTTTTAGAGTTTTTGTATCACCCATTTTAATAAACTCTCCCGTTTCTAATACTCGCAGCAATTTGGCTTGCAAATCAAGGCTCATTTCTCCTATCTCATCCAAAAAAAGAGTTCCTTCATTTGCTTCCTGGAATAACCCATTTTTGTCTTTTACAGCTCCTGTAAATGCACCACTTTTATAACCAAACATCTCACTCTCCAATAATTCCCGGTTAAATGCACTACAATTAAGAGCAACAAATGGATTTTGATTTCTTGGACTAGCAGCATGAATGGCTTGTGCAAAAACTTCTTTTCCAGTTCCTGTTTCACCCAGAAGCAAAACGGTGGTATCGGTAATTGCAACCTTTTTTGCTAACGAAACAACCTCTTGTATTTGTTTTGAATGTCCAAGTATTGAAGAAAATGAATATTTTTTTTCAACCCGGTTTTCAAGATGCTTCAATCGTTTTTGAAGAATTACTTTTTCAATTGCACGATTCAAAAGTGGAATAATTTTATTATTATCATTACCTTTTGTAATATAATCAAATGCTCCGTTTTTTATAGCCTGAACACCATCAGGAATGTTTCCATAAGCAGTTAAAACAATAATTTCTGATAAAGGGTATAATTTTTTTAATTGCTGGCAAAATTCTACACCATTTGCATCCGGAAGTTTAACATCGCAAAAAATCACATCAACATCATTCTGTTCCAACTTTTTTAATGCAATTTTTGCAGTTGAGCTTTCTAAAACTTCAAACCCTTCTAAGCTAATTATACGAGAAAGTAGCGTTCTCAGCTTTTCTTCATCATCTATAATAAGAACCTTTTTCAAGACTATAAATTTTAATTTCTAAAAATGCTTACAAAAATACAAACTATCTTAATCATATTGTTAAAAAGCAAACCTGAAATGAGCCTTACCATTTCTGATGCAATATTAAGAATGAAAATTATGGCAGAGCAAAAGCATGTTGGTTGGGCGAGGCGTGAACAACTGCGACCAAAAAAATTCATTTACTCATAAATTAGTAGCGTACTATTCGCATATTCTTCTTTTAAATCAAATACATTTATTGGAAAGACCTGTTATAAAATATTTAATATTAATTTTGCGGAATATCCAGTTACTTTAAAGCTAGAAATGATTGAAATCAGGAAATACAAAAGGAAAGCAAAGCTGCTGTTAATGGTTTTATTATTAACTTCAGTAAACATACATGCTCAGCTTGACACCTCAAAATCCAACATTAGTTTTACAGGATATACTGAAGTATATTACTCCTACGATTTAAGTCAGCCCGATGATCATAACCGTCCCCAATTTTTTTATAGTCATAGTCGTCACAACGAATTTAATCTGAATCTTGGTTATCTGAAAGCATCCTATAACACACAACGTGTGCGAACCAATCTTGCACTTGCAGCAGGAACCTATATGAATGTCAATTATTCTGCAGAACCCGGTGTGTTAAAAAATATTTATGAAGCAAATACAGGAATAAAATTATCCAAAAAGAAGAATCTATGGGTTGATGCCGGGATTTTTTCTTCTCATATCGGCTTCGAAAGTGCGGTGTCAAAAGATTGCTGGGGATTAACCAGAAGCCTCCTTGCTGAAAATTCTCCTTATTATGAAAGTGGTATTAAATTGACTTTTATTTCTGACAGCAGCAAATGGTTGCTAAGCGCCTTAATTCTTAACGGATGGCAGCACATTCAACGGCCAGCCGGTAACAGCATACCCGCTTTTGGAACACAAGTTACTTTTACACCCAATGCTAAAATCAGTATTAACTACAGTACTTTTATTGGTAATGAAAAGCCTGACACACTGCAACAAATGCGTTACTTTCATAATATTTACGGTATGTTTCATATTAATGACAAATTTCATATTACAGCTGGATTTGATTTTGGAATGGAACAAAAATCAAAAGAAAGTGGTGATTACAACTATTGGTACAGTCCTGTTTTAATTGTTAAAGTGAATTTCAATAGTAAATGGTCCGTTACTGCAAGAGGCGAATATTATTGTGATAAAAATGGAGTAATAATTTCAACCGGAACAAAAAACGGATTTCAAACCTCCGGATACTCCTTAAACCTCGATTACAGAATCAGAGAAAATGCTGTTTGGAGAATTGAAGGCAGAGGGCTTAACAGCATTGATAAAATATTCACGATGAATAAAAAAATCTCCAACGAAAACTACTTTATTACAACATCATTGGCTATCGCTTTTTAATTCGAAATCAGTTGAAAGGAAATCTATCCTGATTTGTCTATTATAAAAAAAAATCCAAGGTGCTATTTTTTGTTTATCCTTACTAATTTTTAAAAAAATGAGCAAGAAACATGGGCATGGTACAAAATTGTCTTAAATTTGATCTGTTAAATTTATACGCTTTACTTCCCGGATATTACAACAAAAAAATATTTTTTGTCTTCCATATTTTTCTAATATTTGCAAAATGAAAACAGTTTTTAAAATAAGCATTTTACTAATTATCATTCTATTTTATAATGGCTGTAAAAGAGATTCAGATATTGTACCCGATAAAATTGATAAGGGCATTTCATTAAAATTAGCTATTAACCATAAAGTGGATGGTGTTCCTTTAATTTTTGATTCCCTAATGTACACCAACGATGCAGGGAATAACTATGAAGTAACTCGTTTAGAATATTATATCTCCAATATCACATTTCATTCATCTACAGGGAAAGATTTTTCTCCCAAAAAAATAGTTTATGTGAATGCACAAACACTTTCTACAAATAACATTACGCTGGACAGTGTTCCCGAAGGGCAATACAATTACATAACCTTGAATATTGGAATTGATACAGCCCATAACACTCCGTACAGTTTACCAAATACAAACGAAAACATTAATATGGCTTGGCCCGACTATATGGGCGGAGGTTATCACTTTATGAAATTCGAAGGAAATTACGTTTATCTTTCTTCTAATGTAGGTTTTTCAGTTCATTTGGGACAAAATTCCAGCCTGGTGACCTGCATCATTAATAATCCTTTTTTAGTTTCTTCCTCTACATCAGAGATAAAACTCTCCATGAATTTGAATGAATGGTTTCGCTCTCCTATCCTTTATGATTTTAATAGTGATGGAAATGCAACCATGGGTGACAAACAAGCAAGAGGAAAAATTGCAGCCAACGGAATAAACGTTTTCTCGATGGAATAATTTTTTGAAATAAATTTAATTGAGTAACAAATCAAAACAACAAAATGAAATCATTCAACTATTCTATCATTTTTGCTCTTGCCTTAATGATCGCATTGGTAGCATCCTGTAGGAAAAAAGAAACGGAAGAGACTCCTGAGCCATTGCCGGAAGCATTAACACCTTATACCTTAAATTGTCCGCCTTACTTTCCACAATTAATAATCCCTGCCGACAATCAATTATCAGTTGAAGGAGTTGAATTAGGCAGAAAATTATATTATGATACTATACTTTCGAATAATGGACGTGCTTGTGCCAATTGTCATACCCAGCAATATGCATTTTCGAATCCAGTTCCTAATTCAATGTCGCATGTAAATTTAGCCTGGAACAATAAATTTTTGTGGAACGGTCTGGTTGAAGGGAAATTAGAAGATATTATGGCTTTTGAAGTAAATGTATTTTTTAATACGGATGTAACAAAGCTCAACAACAGCAGTACTTATCCGACATTATTCAAAAAAATCTTCAATTCAACTAGTATCACTACCCAACAAGTAGCTTACGCTTTGGCACAATTTATAAGAACACAATCAAGTACCAATTCGAAATTTGATAAATATTTGCGTTATGAAACTACACTTTCACCAAATGAAATGAATGGGTTTATTTTGTATAATACCGAAAAAGGCGATTGTTTCCATTGTCATAGCTTAGGACTATTTAATGACAATGCTTATCATAATAATGGTAACGATTCAGTATTTGTTGGTGTAAACAGAGGGCATTACGAAGTAACAGGCAATGCAAATGACATGGGAAAATTTAAAACCCCGACATTACGTAATGTCGAATTAACAGCTCCTTATATGCACGATGGCCGCTTTGCAACATTGGAAGATGTTATTGAACACTATAACTCAGGCGTAAAACAATCTCCGACATTAGATCCTATTTTTTCGAAACCTAATCACTTATTCGGCTTACAGTTGACAAGTCAGGAAAAATCTGATCTGGTAGCATTCCTGAAAACTCTGACCGATAGCACTTTTATTAATAACCCTGCCTTGTCCCATCCTTAAAAATTAATGATATAAATCAGGTTTACAAATCAGTTTAATTGCGTAATTTGTAATAAGGATTTGCGTCATGTCATTCCGACCGAAGCGGAGGAATCTTTATATTTAGAAGCGCGAAAGTCATCCTGAGTTTGTCGAAAGAGTGTGAAAGCCCACACACATGTTTCGACAAACTCAACATGACCTAACAGTTTTAGGTTTGGCCATTTAGAGCAAAGACGAGAAACGAGCAAGGAGATTAAATTGAACCATTGTATAATCGGAAATGATAGTATGAACCTAATTGAAAACGAATAAAAAGATTTTTCGATATCTCTGCTTCAAAGCAGAAAGCTCGAAATTAACAGATCAGCTTTCTAATAAAAATTAAACTTTACTAAACAAAATACAAACTTGGATATTTCTTCTAAAAATATAATTGATCAACATCATCGGATACATGATTACTTGCGTATATCGCTCACTGAAAGGTGCAATTTGCGTTGCGTTTACTGTATGCCCGAAGAAGGGAATTTGCTCAAGGAAAATTCAAAGTACATGAGTAAAGCTGAAATAATTCAGCTGGCAAATGTATTTGTTAGTTTAGGAGTAAAGAAAATCCGATTAACCGGTGGGGAACCATTAATTCGCAAGGATGTTGCTGAAATTATAAAAGAACTCTCTAAACTTCCTGTAGAGCTTGCTATTACAACCAATGGAATTTTAATTGACACCTATTTAAATACATTTATCGAATCAGGATTAAGATCAATTAACGTTAGTCTTGATACGCTGAAAAAAGACAAATTCAACACCATCACACGCAGAAATTATTTTGATAAAGTAATGGCAAATATTCAATTACTGATAAAAAATAATTTTCATGTAAAAATAAATGCAGTAATAATCAAAGGACAAAATGATGATGAACTGATCGATTTTATTGAATTTACAAAAACACAACCTGTTCATTTCCGTTTCATTGAATTTATGCCATTTGATGGAAATAAATGGAATTGGGATAAAGGCGTTTCTTACCAGGACATTTTAAAGTTGACTTCAGAGAAATATGGAAATGAATTGAAACGTTTGGAGGATAAAAAAAATGATACCGCCAAGAGTTTTAAAATTAAAAACTATTTGGGAACATTTGCAGTTATAAGTTCTGTTACCAATCCATTTTGTGATACCTGCAATCGAATTCGACTGACTGCTGATGGAAAAATTAAAAATTGTTTGTTCTCTGATTCTGAAACTGATTTGCTTACTGCATTACGTTCAGGAGAAAATGTACAGCAATTAATTTTAGATTCCATCTGGAATAAAAAAAGAAGCCGGGGCGGCATGGAAACATTTGATCAGCTTTCAAACCCTTTAGAACATGGGAAAAACAGGGCAATGGTCGCTATCGGTGGTTAAACGTCAATCTTTCTCCGTATAGAAAGCGACTAAATTTTAATAATTTTTTTTGACTCAAAATAATATCCTCGTTCATTGCGAGGAACATGCTGCGTTGGCGCAGACATTCAATCCCAAAACAAAGCGTTACTTGGAGATTGATTCGTTTACAGCAATGACGGCACCCTTTTAATTTTTTTTTAGAAACTAAAAATATTTAGATAGTTTTGACAAAAAAATGTTAAATCTCTCATTTACTTAATGAAAATCAATTTTTATATAAAAACAGCGTTCTTCTATTTTGTTCTAATTGCATTTATAGGAACTGTTCTCAGATTGATGCCCATTGTTGATCTTCCTTTTAATTATAAATTTTTATTACATACTCATTCGCATCTTGCATTTTTAGGCTGGGTCTATACCGCACTTTTTGCAGCTTTCGTATCAAGCTTTTTAACAGAAGAGCAACAAACTAATAAATCCTATAAACAACAATTTATTTTAGCCCAGGCAGCCACTATTGGAATGTTATTCTCATTCCCTTTTCAAGGTTATGGAGCTATTTCTATTACATTTTCAACTTTGCATATATTAATTTATTATTGGTTTGCAACCAAATTTTTAAAGGATGTAAAACAGAATATTTTTATTTCAAACACGGTACGAAATTTTATCAAAGCAGCCTTCTTATTTATGATCATTTCTTCCTTAGGACCATTTTCTTTGGGTCCGATAATGGCAAAAACAGGGCAAGGCAGCAGTTTATATTATAATGCCATTTATTTTTATCTGCATTTTCAATATAATGGCTGGTTTACTTTTTCAATATTCGCTTTACTTTTTCATTTATTTGAAATAAAACAAATCCATTACAACAAGCAGTACGCAAAGCTTTTTTTCTGTCTTTTATTCATCGCTTGTATTCCTTCTTATTTTTTATCCGTTTTATGGACGCAACCATCTTCGCTATTTTATGTAATTGCACTTGTTTCGTCTATTTTACAGTTATTCGCATTGCTATATTTTATTTTACTTGTATTAGAATTGAAATCGAAAATTACTAAAACAGTATTCGCCTGGAGTAAATTCTTAGCACTAATAGTCTTGCTTTCATTCTCATTAAAGATCATTTTGCAATTATTTTCAGCCTTTCCATATTTCGCGGATCTGGCATACAAACTTCATGATCTTATTATCGCATATCTTCATTTAGTATTAATTGGGTTCGTAACATTTTTTTTAATGGCCTATTTTATAGAACGAAACCTATTAAAATTGAATGGCTATACAAAAACTGGACTGGCGTTCCTTTTACTCGGATTTTTTGCAATTGAACTTATATTAGTTGCCCAAAGTTCACTGTTTTGGTTGCATTTAGGTTCACTGCCTTATTATTCCTACCTATTGGTTAGCGCAAGTTTAATAACAATTGCAGCTGCTGTTCTGATCTTTTTTAAACATAATGATGCTGATCATGTTTCGAATTAAAAAATAATTCTTACCTTTGATAAAAAATTAGGGACGCCTTTTTTTTTGCCCAATTCTAATAAAAGACAATTTTGTCTTTTATTATTAAAAAAAAAATAAAAATATTAAACAATTAAAAACATTTAAAACATGGAAACACTAACCATTCTTGATGTTACGATCATCGAACCAAGATTAAAACATCCAACAATTTTTGAAAATTTTGACAAATTAGCCCCCGGTGAAGCATTTGTTATTCACAACGATCATGATCCTAAACCACTTTATTATCAATTATTAGGTGAGCGTGGAAATGTTTTTACATGGGAGTACAAAGAAGAAGGTCCCGAATTTTGGAAAGTAAAAATTGCAAAATTAAATACAGGAGAAAAAGAAGCAACTATTGGAGACTTAGTAACCAGCGACTTTCGTAAAGCAGAAGTATTTAAAAAATTCGGATTAGATTTTTGTTGCGGAGGAAAAAAAACCTTGACAAAAGCATGTAAAGAAAAAGGATTAGATGTGGTTCAAATAGAAAAAGAATTACGTGAAATTGATAGTATGTCGATTAATTCATCGCATGATTATAATAACTGGGACATTGGATTTTTAGCTGAATACATTTTAAATACGCACCACAAATACGTTAAACAAGCCATTCCGGTTATCTACGAATACACTCAAAAAGTAGCAAAAGTACACGGGGAGAATCATCCCGAAGCAATAAAAATTGCAGAGAAATTTTTGATGATCTCAGATGAGCTTAATCGTCACATGTGTAAAGAAGAAGATATTTTATTTCCTTACATTAAGCATTTATCTGAAGCAAAAAACAGTGGTATGAAAATAGAGCCTTCACCATTTGGAACTGTCGGCAATCCCATAAATTTAATGGAGCAGGAACATGAACTTGTCGGAGAATTATTTCATGATATTAATGAATTGAGTTTTAATTACACTCCTCCGGTTGATGCTTGTACAACCTACAAATTGTCTTACGCAAAATTGAAAGAATTTGAAGATGATCTTCATCAGCATATTCACTTGGAAAACAATATTCTTTTCCCAAAAGCGGTTAAATTAGAAAAAGAACTTTTATAATTTTTTTATTTTGCCGCAATGGCGCAGGAAATAATAATTTCACTGCGTCATTGCGAGCAACGAAGTAATCTACACAAAACATTGTTTAGAGATAGCTTCATTCCTCGCAATGACGACACAAAGAATTTTTTTGTGAAATTGAATGTTTTATACTAACGAACAGAAAATAAAATGGAAACAACAGCACCTGAATTTTATCAACAACTTTCAATTGAAAAAACAATTGAACTGGATGTAAGAAAAAATCTTGCACAAGGAAACGATCCCTTTCAAGTAATCATGGATGGGATTTCAAAATTACCAGATGGTTTTACATTAAAACTCATCACTACCTTTGAGCCTAAACCTCTTATCAGTATTCTTCGCCAAAAAGGATATACCACACATGTTGTTTATGAAGAAGGAACTGAGTTGGTATTTACCTATTTCAAAAAAGAATTGGATGCAGGTAATTTATCTAAAACGAAAGTAAATACTGCCCCATCAAATAAAGATCAAATTGAACAGCTTTTAAAAAAATATGCAGAAAATATAAAAAGCATAGATGTTCGTGACCTGGAAATGCCTTTACCTATGGTAACCATTTTAAGAGAATTAGAAAAATTGCCTGAAGATATTTTACTTTATGTAAATCATAAAAAGGTTCCGGAATTTCTTTTGCCGGAGCTCCAGGAACGTGGGTATAAATGGATGATAGAAGAAATTGAAGAAGGCAATGTTAAATTATTAATTTATAAATAAAAGCCATTTGTAGTCAAATGACAGGTCAATAAAACAATTATATATGGATCTCATTTCGACCAGAGAAAGAAATCTCATTTTAACACTAATCTTTTGAGATTTCTCCTATGTTTACCCTGAGGATAGCCAAGGGGTCGGAATGACATAACAAAATACATTTCAGTACAAACTCTAAAAAAATTAAAACATATTTTATGCAACTAGCTACTCAAAAAGCTCCACCGGCAAACATAGTGTTACCACACTATGCATTTGCTGCGGTAGCTTTTTTAGTTTTGTTCATTTTGCTTTTTTTTTCTGCTGATTCTTTTATTGGCCACTACTTCAACCCTAAATTACTGACGATTACTCACATTGCCGCATTGGGCTGGGGAACGATGATCATTTTTGGTTCACTTTATCAATTATTGCCGGTCATATTGAATAGTTCGTTGTTCAGCAATCTTTTGGCACAAATCACTTTTTATTTTTGGGGACCTGGACTAATACTACTTGCATTTTCCTTTTGGACCTTCGCCATCGGAATACCTATCCAGATTGCATCTGTTTTATTATTTATTGCTGCAACATTATTTTTAGTGAACATTATTGTAACCGTAACGAAAGCAGAAAAATCAAACATACAGGCCGAATTTATTGTTACAGCAGCTCTTTGGTTTTGGGTAACTGTAACAATCGGAGTATTGATGGCATTTAATTTAACGTATGCATTCTTACCACAAGAACATCTATTTTATTTGAAATTACATGCACATATAGGAATTGCAGGCTGGTTCCTCCTTTTAATCATGGGTGCCGGCTCAAAATTATTACCCATGTTTTTATTATCATCAGGCGTGAACGAAAAAAAACTAACCATCGCTTACTACTTGTTGAACGCAGGAATTATAGGTTTTTTAGTGGATTCTTTATTTTTCAATGGAATTTCAAGAGGAATAATTTACCTGCTAATAGCACTTGCCGGAATTGCTTTCTTTTTCTCTTTTGCTTACGAAGCCTATAAAAAACGTGCACGTAAAAATTTAGATATTGGAATGAAACAATCAATTTATGCATTTCTAATTATTTCTGTTTGCATAATTTTTAGTGTGCTAAATAACTTAACTATTTTTAATTCTGCTGTATTTGCTCAACAAATAACATTGCTATTTGGAATAAGTGTTTTCATTGGATTTATTAGCTTATTGATCATGGGACAAACTTTAAAAATACTTCCATTCATTGTTTGGTTAAATAAATATCAAAAACTTGCCGGAAAAGGAAAAACGCCATTGCCTAAGGATCTGTTCTCAGAAAAAATTGCATATTGGCAATTTCTGTCTTTTATTATTGGCTTTCTTTTACTTCTTTTTGGTATTTTAATTTCAACAGTTATCTTTATACAAATTGCTTCTTTATTATTAATAGCAGCAGCTTTATTATACAATTTCAACGTTTTTAAAATGCTCTTACATAAAACCTCTATTCAACCTTTTCCAAAAAACAATTAACATGCAAGTATATAACGAAGAAAATAAAATTGAAATCGAAGTGTATGATTCATTGAAACGTGTGATGGATCCTGAATTAGGAATTAATATTGTGGATCTGGGATTGATATATAAAATTACTTATACGATTGAAAATGGAATTCATATTACAATGACCCTGTCAACAAAAGGTTGTCCGATGAGTGATGTGATCATGGATCAAATGGATAGTGTTTTAAGCGAGATCTTTCCGGATAAAAAACACCACATTGAATTAGTATGGGAGCCTGTTTGGAACACCAGCTTTGTAACACCCGAAGGAAAAAAAGCCTTGGGCTTAACGTTTTAATTTAGACCAAATGCTAATTCTACATCATTGCGAGGAACATTCTGAGTTGAAGCAGACATTCAATCCATAACAAAGCTTTACTTGGAGATTGCTTCGTCCCTCGCAAAAAATGACGGCAATGCCTGATTTTCTTTGAAAATAATTAGTACACTAATTACCTAATTTTGAATTAAAAAAGATACAATAATAAAACAATGTTTTCAAAAGCCTGTGAATACGCATTAAAAGCAGTACTTTATCTTTCACTCAACAGCAGTGAAGATAGAAAACTGGGCATTAAGGAAATTGCCGAAAAGTTAAATTTACCCAGTCCTTTTCTTGGTAAAATTTTACAAAATCTGGTTCGCCATAAAATTTTGGATTCAACCAAAGGACCAAATGGAGGATTCTATTTTAAGAAAAATTCGAAAAAAATATTCATCATAAAAATTGTAGAAATCATTGATGGCTTGGAATTTTTTGAAAAATGTGGAATGGGATTAAAACATTGCTCCAGCATAAAACCTTGTCCTATACATAATGATTTGATGCCCTATCGTCAAAAATTAAAAGAAATGCTGGAAGAAAAAACAATTGCTGATCTTACACTTGTACTTGCAAGTGGAAAGGCGTTTTTGAAAAATTAATTTATTTTTTTGTTTCTGTCTTTGTTAGCGTTATTTCAACACAAACTCCAAAACATTTTTCTTTTTACTTGCAGATAAAACTATTACATACCGAGAAATAGAACTTTCAACGTCTTAAAATAAAGTGTTATACCAGTTAAACTAGTCCAATTTAAATTACCTCGCTCGTTTCTCATCTCCGCTCGAAATTACATCAGCGCTGTCATTTTGAGCATTCTGCGTTGAAGCAGACACATCGAGATTGTGTTGGGCTAAATTTCGGACTATAATATATTTAGAATTGGTATTATATACATTTTTAAGTATTGATTTCAGAAATATGTTTGACAATACACCCGGAATAAATTCTCTCTGCCGAAAGACAAGCATCAGAATAAGATTTTGCTTCGATTATTACTTCGATTGTATTACCGAAATAATTTATGACAACTTTCCAGCTTTTCATGATTAAAATTGTAAAACAGAGCTAATGCAATGCGCTAGCTCTTAATGATTAAATAAATTATTGGAATTTTTAAGAAATTGAAAGCACAGGAGGTCCCCGTTTTTCATTGCCGAAAAAGAGCTGAAGAAAGTAAAATGTTTGAGAAGAAAAAATAAACTGATTGCTACCTAAATGTATAAGGAAAGTATTTTCAGCAGCACAAAAATAGTGAACCGTTACAATGCCTTTTTGATACTTTTTCCTTTTTGATGGGCGAAGTTTTTTTGAAATTTTTGAATTCTTTATAGTAAAATAATCAGTTGAAGATTTTTCTTTAAGTGTGTTTTCGTATTTATGTAGTTCAGAGAGTTGTTGTAATGCAAATGAATCCCCTGTCTTCGCATTGGTATGTTTATACCCAAAGAATGATAGTAGAATAAATAGGTAAACAAATTTTTTCACATAGTAAAGTTAAGTAAAATTATCGTACTTATCAAGATGGGTTGTAATTGCGGTAAAAGCAAGTATATTATTTATTGATGATAGAATATCAATAGTTTTTGCGCTGTAAAAAAAATCAAACTACGAAGTGTCCGCCTTTGCTGTTGTTATTTCATTTACAAATCTTATACGATTTTTCTTGTTCGCTTGCAGATGAAATAGCCCCTGCAAGAACTCAAAGCAGCAGAACTATTTGATCGTATCAAGATTCAGGTAATAAAGTTTTGCTGCTTGTTCTATTTCATCATCCAAATCGGAATCAATTTTAAAGGAATATAAAGCCCATTTATCATTTGGTTTATATAATTCAAAAATGAACCTCATTGGTTGTCGGTCATATTTTATCATGTAAGAATAAAGTATAAAACTTTCGGAGAATTGCTTTTTGGTTATAAGTTCATAACCATAATACTTGCCTACATAGTCAACAGTATATTTATTCACTTCATTTTTCATAGTTTCAATCCCATCTTTAATTCTGGCAGTCCATGGATTGGTTGCATATATTTCTTCAACTGCTTTGCTCGGATTTTTCGCATATTCTTTGAAGAAAGAATTTATAACATCCTCTGGATTTGATTGTCCACAAATAGTTAGTGATAATAATGTTATTGATGCAAATAAGATTATTTTTTTCATATCTGTTTGTTTTTGTATTTCTTTTTTTGTTAAAGTTGTTTCATCAACAAACATAAATCATTTTTGTTCAATGCAGGATGCAATATTATAGAACAAAAAAATATTGAAATAGACCCAACACTTAATTACTTTAACAACTTCTGCTCTTCCCTTCGATGTACTTCTTCTGTAATTAATTTCAGCTCCCTGCTCATTTGACCTGCAATAGCAGTGTTTTCCTGTGCCCTGCGAATTAAATATGGAATTACAGATTTTACCGGACCATAAGGTAAATACTTGGTAACATTGTATCCGGCATCGGCCAAATTATACGTGATATGGTCACTCATACCAAATAATTGTGAAAAATAAATATTAGGATGATTATTAGGGATCTTTAAACGTTTCATTTCATTGATTACAAACATACTACTTGCTTCATTATGTGTACCTGCACATAAAGTAATGATGTCAATGTTTTCCAGGCAAATAGTAATTCCTTTATCGAAAGCGATGTCGGTGTTTTCTTTCGAAGTTTGAATAGGGGATTTATAACCCATTTCCAGCGCACGTTTGTTTTCTTTTTCGAGATATGCACCACGCACTAATTTAATTCCAATTAAAAACTTCTCTTTCCTCGCAATTGCGATCAGCGATTTCAAATAATCCAATCGATCCCAACGATACATTTGTAAGGTTGTTAAAACAATTGCTTTTTCTTTGTTATAGGTGCGCATCATTTCTTCCGCCATACGATCAATAGCCTCTTGAATCCATGAATGTTCCGCATCAATATATATAGGCACTTTGCTTACGAATGAATTATAACATATATCATTTAAACGGGATTTAGCTTTTGCGAATTCCGCTTGTTCTTCTTCAGTAAGTTTTGCTCCTGAATTTACTTTTTCAAGTAGCGCAAATGGCGCAATACCTGTTACTTTCAAACAAGTATATGGTATTGCAGGGTTATTTTTTGCAAGTTGAATAATGCGTATGATCTCCTCTTTTGTTTTTGTAAAATCTTCTTCTGACTCTTCCCCTTCAACAGAATAATCCAGTATAGAACCAATTTTTGATTTTTGTAATTCTTCTACTACTTTTTTGCTTTCATCCAGATTTTCACCACCACAAAATTGTTTAAAGATGGTTGCTTTGATGACAGATCCAATAGGAAGTCCAATTTTTATGGCAAAGAGTGTCAGTTTCGAACCAATATTTACTAATCTTGGGTTTCCCATCAACTTAAAAAGCCAGCTGGTTTTATTTAATTGTTTATCATCTTTGCCTGAAAACGCTTTTTTAGTATCATCAAAAGACACTACCTGTGCTTGTTCTAAAATATCATTCATAATCTATTATTTATTTATTTCATTTGGAACTGTTCATTCCCGAATTGTTTATAATTGTATTCACGAACTTCCTGTTTCGTAATATTCCCTTTGTCAGTAAATCCTCTTTTCAAACCCGGGCAAATTTTCACATTATTTTTTTTCACTGCTTACTCCAAATAATACTTCTTTGGAAGAATCAGAAATAGTAATGTTTTGAATCTCACCTATTCTTGGATCAAATGCGCTACAAATATTGCGAATATAATCACGCCCTTCCTTTCTTATTTTTATAGAATTATCAGAAATTTTCAACCATTTGCATTTTTCAAATTTTCTTATTCTATTAATGCCCGTTAGCATAAGGGCTTTTTCTTCTTCTGAATTTCCCCAGGTGGTTTTAAATTTACATTGAAGGTTGAGGATGTGTTTTCGGATTATAAAATCTTCCTTATTTAAAAAACACCCATTCGCAACCGGTAATTTTTTTTTGTCAATTGAATGATAATAAGCCTTGATGGTTCGTTCATTTTGAACCGATGCATACCCTGCATCACTTATAGCAGAAACGCCCAAACCAACCACTATTGCACCGGCTTGAGAAGAATACCCCATTATGTTTCTGTGCAAAGAATTTGTTTTAAAAGCAGAATATAATACATCTGTTTTTTGGACAAACTGGTTCATTCCAATATCAATATATCCCGATTCCAAAAGCATATTTTTGTATATTTTCAGAAACATTTTTTTTTCAGGTTCTAATGGTAAATACCTCTCATAACTTTGCTGAGCCTTATTTTTTACAGGAGCATGAATATATTCATTTAAGCTAATTCGTTCAGGTTTCAATTCCCTTATTTTATAAATAGTATCGATAATTGTTTTCCTGGTTTGATGTGGCAAGCCGAATAATAGCTCAAAACAAATAGATCTATACCCGATCAACCTTGCAGCTTTTGTAATTTTTAGAATGTCTTCAAATGTCTGAATTTGATTAATCGCATTTTGCACCCGGGGATCAAAATCCTGTATCCCAATATTAATAGATGTAAAACCCAATTTATTTAATTCAATTAAATGTTCTTTCGTAGTACTGTTTATTTGCATTTCAAATGTCATTATTGCATTTGTATCAATTTCAGCTTTTGAAAATATTTCCACTAAAAGTTTTTTCAAATTTTCAGAACTAAAAAATGTAGGGGAGCCTCCGCCCAAATGAAGTTGTTTAATATGTGGTTTTTTTTCGAGTAATTTACAGTATAGCTTCCATTCATTTATTAAATGTTCAATATATGGTTCTTCTACATTGTGATTTTTGGTAGTATGAGCATTAAAACAGCAAAATGCACATTTGCTTTCGCAAAAAGGAAGATGAATGTATAAGCTTATGCCCTGATTTGATTTATTCTGATTAAATACCTTTTTCACTAAAGCTTCCCAAGCTTTTTGATTGCCGGATTTATTTGTATCGTTCCAATATGGAACCGAAGGATAGCTGCAATATCCTGCATCAACGTCAGACTCAATGATATAAACACTACTCCTCATTTATCGCTAATTAATTCCCCAACGAAATTTTCGACAATTTTTTGACATCATTTATTTTCAAAGTGCGATTTTCAATTGAAACAATTTTATTTTGCGAAAATTCTGATAGCAATTTATAAATATAATTTTTTGTTGTTCCGATAATATTTGCCAGATCCTTTATTGAATAACTAATTGTTAAGCTGTTGGTCTGGTTACCACTTTTATGTGAAAGCAATAATAATACTTCAGCCAACTGTTCTTTTATTCCTTTTTGAGCAATGCTAACCATTCGTTTTTCAATATAATCAATACGTTCGCACAGAAGCTTGATCATTTCAATTGAAATTTCAGGTTTCTTTTTTACGATAGTATCAATATCATTTTTAGAGATTAAACAAATTTTTGTTGATTCTACCGCCATTACCGAATAGGAGTAAACATCTTTATTTATAAAAGAATCAACACCCAATAGATCACCGGGTTTAGCAAACCAAAAAATAAAGTCTTCTTTATTTTTTTTTGTTTGAAATACTTTCGCAATACCTTCTTTAATACAGACAATCCCATTAAACACTTCCCCTTGCTTAATAATAATTTTATTTCTTGAAAATGTTATTTGTTTTTTTTCACTAAAAAAAGTATCCAAATCGTTGCTGGGGCAATTTTTAAAAATAGAAGTTTTTTTATGAACACATTTACTGCAGGATATATTGTTATCGTCTTTCATGGTCATTCTACATTACATTTAACCTGTTGAAAATGGTAAAATAAAGTGGTGTAAAGGTAGTTCAGGCTGGTTTCTTAAAACAATGACATGAATCATGAACATATTGTTGGTAAACAGAAGGCCTTTGAAATGTTATTCAGTGATATTTGCGATATGTAAAAGCTTGGGGATACTGGCTATTTTTATACGTTTTCCGATAAGTTTGATTACACGATCTCGATTAAATTCCGATAAAATACGGATACAGGTTTCGGTAGATGTGCCGGCTATGTTTGCAATTTCTTCTCTCGTAAGCGTTGTGTTAATGGTTCCGGTAATACTATCCGTCCCATAATATTCCTTTAGCATTAACAAAGCTTCAGCAATACGCTCTCTAACATGTTTTTGAGCCATATTCAAAATCATTTGCTCAGCTATTCGTAAATCCTTGGAGAGTAATTTTATTGTTTGCATTGAAAATTTCGAATTGTGATCCAATAATTCTTCTATGATATTTTTGGGAAAAGAACAAACTATTGTTTCTTCTATTGCAGAGGCTGAAGCGAAATAATTTTCCCCACTAAGAAGTGCCCTGTATCCTATCAAATCGCTTTTCTTTGCGAAACGAACGATTTGCTCTTTTCCATCATCCCCCAATTTGAAAATTTTTACTTTTCCGGAATAAATACAGAATAAATTTTGTGGTTGATGTCCTTCATAAAAAATAACCTGCCCTTTTTTATATATATTATGAACCTTATTATCAGAAAGACTTGCTTCTTCGGCAGAATTTGTTGAACAAAACATGGAAACATTGAATGCTTCACAATCAGAGCACCGAGGAACTTCAATTTTTTTTATTTTCTTTGCCATTGTCAAATTCGTTAATTACTATGCAAAGTAAATTAGAATCAAGGCTAAAAAAGATGATATTACTCATGTTTTAATATATTCTTAATGTTGAATTTTAAAACGAAATTTATTTAATAGAGAAAAGCAAGTAGTAATTGAATTTGATCTTCTGTATTCGTGCTTATTTTAATATAAATACCATTGGTTGATATAGCATGTACAGGTATTTCTTTTCTTTCTTGCTCTCTCAAAAAAAGTGAGTTGGATGCCTTCAGTATTATTGGCAAACAAAATAATCTATTTATTTGAAACCTAAAATAATGGAAAAAACACTCAACAAAAATAATGATACTGCTATTCGAAATACGATATTATATGAATATTGTTCTGAAGAGTGGCATCCGATTATTGATCACAACCAGATTATTTTAAATAAAAAAAAAGGAGAATTGATATTCTCTACAGGCGAACAAGTAAAAGGAATTTATATAATTATTAATGGGAAAGTTAAAGTAGTTTCTCCTTCTTTTAACAATGAAGAACATATACACCGGCTTACGGGAGATGGTAAAATATTAGGACATAGAGGTTTTTCTGCCCAATACTATCCCATTTCGGCTATTGCACTTACTGATTTAACTATTGTTTTTGTTCCAAATGAGATTTTCAAAATTTTAATTAAAACAAATCCATCTTTAAGTTTCTATATGATCGAATTTTTTGCAGAGGATCTGAGGCAATCTGAAGAAAGGATGAAAAACTTAATGTATTCTGATGTTAAAAATCGTATTGCTAAAGTTCTATTAACATTGATCGATTCATTTGGATACGATGAAAAGGAACTGAATAAATTAAGCTATAGTTTATCCCGAAAAGATTTCGCAAGTATGGCTGGCGTTACTTATGAAACTGTGATTCGAACCTTAAAAGACTTTCAGGATAAAAAGTTCATTAAACTGGAAGGAAAAGAAATTTTCATTATCAATCTAAATAGTCTTAGAGATTTCGTTTTTTCTAAATAAGAGAATTCACTAATCGTAATTAATTCCGAATTAAAAAAAACAAAAAACATACTGCACAAGACAATATGTTTTCTAACACAAACTGACAAATAAAACTGTTTTTTATTTCAGAAAATTCGGTTTAAAGGTAATCATCACATAAGCCCAATTGCTTGTTTGGTCAGTACGTCCGTCACCTTTCCAATCTTTTACATTTTTAATTATTCCAATTGTTTCTGTTGGTAAAAAGTGAGAATAACCAGCAGTAATATTTACCCCACCGGGTAAAGTATAACCAAAAGTTAAATCAAATTCTGTTCCTAATGATGCACTCATTGCAGTAATTTTACCTGAGCTGATGGTTGCTTTACTATCCAATACATCAGCTGCAGCCATAAATTCATGAACATCTAATGCGACATTCCATTTTTCTGTCTTGTATTTTAAACGTAAGATAATATCTTGTAATCCAACATTGTTTAAGTGATTACCCACATAAAAATAATCCATGTACCCATTGAATTTATGATTCGTTCCGAATACAGGATTGAATGAATGATTAACATCTTTGTATGCTGTATTTGTATCTGTCTGGCTTTGGCCGGATTGATATTCGTAACCTAAACCAACCGTAAATTTTTCTTTTAAGGTATATGCCAGATCAAACCCTCCCAACAAAGCAGCAACTTTTTTTGGTTTCCCTTTACTATTCAATGTAAGATCATCTCCGGCTTGATAATAAAAATTTAAGCCTGCGAATAAAGGTTTTGTTTTATATTCAATTCTTGTACCTGCGGTAGTAATGTATCTTGTACTATTAACAGAGACTGGAGATTGCTGACCAACATTCAATGCCAATAAACTGATGTTTAAACTTTTAATTTGCTTGTTTAACCATAAGTATTGCATTTCTTTATAACTTTTTGCAACAGAGTAGCTTGTACCAACCGTAGATGTGGCGTTTTGATTGTATGCTATTCCGGCATGAACAATAAAGGTGCTATCCATAAATTTAAAAACAAATGCGTCATGACTTCTTGCCTGTTGTGCCCAACCAACTGCTCCTAATATTCTTTCGTCATCATAACTTATTTCCTGACGCCCCAATTTCATTGAAATTTTTGCATTAAAAGAATATTCTGCCCATCCTTCATGTAAACCAAATGATCCTCCTCCATCGCCCAAATTTAATTGTGATTGATTCCCCCATACTCTCACATCCTGAAGTACAATTCCTGTTTTAAATTTATCTGCTTTATATCCAAAATTTAACCGGGTACGTTGAATAATAAATTGTGCTGATTTTTGAAGAGTATCTGCGGGAGATCCGAAACCGTGCAGATATTCAAAACGTGGGCGGAGTTCGCCTGTTAAAGTCATTTGAGCAATAGCTGCGGATGAGGAAATTAGCGTTGCTATCAGTAACCCTAACGGTTTTAATGCTGTTTTCATAGTTATTAATTTATAAATTACATTTTGTTTTTAAAATAGAGTAACCCTTTTAAATGAGTAATCTTAATGATCATAACGTTCTCTGTATTTTTTCGAATCTTCCTTCCGTTTCTGTATCTCTTCAGGGCTAAGTTTCCCGAGATACCATTTATGCATCTCGCTGTTTAAAATTTCATTCAACGTTTTCTCCACTTTATCAGCAGCTTCTGTTTTCCCGTTTTTTCTTGATTTTTCAAGCAAATCCTGTATTTCCGGGATCAATTCAGTATAAAATCTTTCAGCAACTTCAAAGTTACCGTGCCATTGCGTATAATCAGGTCCCATCATAGATGCACCCATTCTTGCCCTGCGACCTTCATGATGCCAAAGGTAGTAATACGTCCATTCAATTTTTTCATCAAAATCCAGAGCGGTTAATAAACCTTCCGATTTAAGTTGATTATAAATTTTGGTAGCCGGAATTCCAAATTTATCATTGTACAAGTTCACCTCATTATCATACTGTTTATAAAAATTTGCAACATAGTTAGCGGTATGGCATTGAGAGCATACATTCTGCATTTGGGATCTCCGTTGGTCAGCAGTTAAAAACCCGTCAGGTAAAGGTTTTCCAGCTTTTTCAAATTTACTTTTCATAGCAAGATCTATTTTTTGTGAAACGGGTGGGCGTAAAGTCCAGCTAATTCTATCACCAACATCATGAGTAATCTTCATGGTTGGAGTGGCACTGATATGACATGTGGCACAAGTAGGAGCAGCCGTATAATCGACACCTACAACCCATTTATCAGATGCAAGGTTCATTTTATCTTTATGCGCCCGGAAATTTACGCCATGTTTTGACTCGTTATAAATTTCTGCCTGAGGATGATCGGGTCCCATGTGACATTTACCGCAATTTTCCGGTTGACGGGCCTGTTCCTTAGAAAATGTATGTCTGTTATGACAGGCCGCACATGAACCTTTTGATCCATCTAAGTTTATTCTGCCAATACCTGTGTTTGGCCATGTTTTAGGATCAAACAAAGGGATGCCATTTGTATCTAGTTTTGTAAGTCCGTTTGCATCTTTTAAAAGTTCAACTTTGGAACCATGGCATTGCCAGCATCCACTTGCAGCAGCAGGATTGGCACCGTTGTTATAACTTGAATGTCCTTCCACTACTTCCGCTAAAACATTATCCAATGAACCCATTATCACCCCCGCATCCGCATGGTGACTTTTAGCAAATTGTGTAGTTTCCTCTTTGTGGCACATTCCACAATCTTTTGGTGTTACGATTGTAGCAATGTGTTCGCCATGATGATCAAATCCATCTATATCACTTTTTCCTGCATTATGACAATCTAGGCAGGTTACGCCTTCTTTAGAATGTCTGCTTTCTCGCCATTGCTCAACAATAGCTTTTCCATTTCCTGTTTTTTGATGACATTCAATGCATTTTGCGCTGGGGTCAGCTTCGCTGGAACCTGGTCTGCTTGTAAATGAAAATGCAAATACTGTGATAATAGTAATTCCTAAAAAACTGATGATACTCTTCTTATTTAATTGTGTTTTCATAGATTAAATTTTTTAAAAATAAATAAATGTTATTCCGGCAATGCAAAAAAATTGTTTTAAAGCATTAAAGCTCTTCAATACTTTTGTTGGACAAAATTATTTCTAGTTAATAAAACCTGCAACTATTTTAGCGTGCTATTTGGCATTTGCGCACATGTATTTTCGCAACTTTAATTTATGGTATTGCATTTATATAAACTAATGTGTTAAAAAGTTATTTTTTTTAATAAAACATCAAACATTCAAACAGTTTTTATTTCATTTGAATCAAATCTTTTGTAACTTCTATTATTTCGATAAACCACCTAGCAAATTAATTCACAATTATAATAGACTATATATAAGTTAAAACGGTACAAAATATTATTTTTTCTAAAAAAGGATTCATCCAGAAGGTCATTGTAAGACACATTCTGCGTTGAAGCAGACACTCAATCTTTCATCAATCATTGTGAGATTGCTACGCTTAAGAAGTCTCGCAATGATGCCCCAGATAAGCATTCAATTATTTTAATAAACTAACTTGTATAATTCTAATTTAATAACACTGGGAATAATTTGCCTTTAAATTTCAATTATGACATATCGCATTTATATTGATTGCAATATTGCATATTTACTTTTTAGTATATATTATTTATGACATGTAACATATTTTAAAAAATTAATTCAATCATTTTTTAAACTACTCTTCCTTTTAGGTTTGTATAGAAAATTAGGAAATAATAATCGATATGAAAATAAAAAACAATTCACAAAGTATAAGACTAATCTTAGGATTTCCTTTAATGACAATAGTTCATTGCACGCTATTGCTCAGAAATTCAAACCATCCGAAAAAATGTACGGACTGTGTTTTGGAGATTTATATTACAAACCTGTATGCGATACAACGGCTGGAGCATTTAATAGATACGGTTCAAGGAAATGACAAATTTTCCAGTTATAATGATAAAAGAGAAAAGCCGGTCGGATAGGACCTAGCAACTATAGGCAGTCCTCCTTATGAACGAAGTGCGGATATGATTCCACGACTAATATTTATTATTTTGTTTTTGCATTATATGATTCTAAACAACATTTTTAAAGTAAAACGTTAAATAAACGGTTGTTAATCCATTATTATATGTTTTATCTCATATTATGACCTAATCTAACTCATAGTTTATTTTTTTTTTAGCTTTTAAATTTGTCAAAAAATAATTTTCAAAAAACCAAAAACATACCTCATGAAACAGAAACTGATAATCCTAATTAGCCTTGTTTTATTTTCGTTTTCCGGAATAGCGCAGGATGGTCAAACTATTTTTACAACCAGATGCGCTGCATGCCACACAATAGGCAACGGACGTTTAGTTGGACCGGATCTTAAAGGTGTAAATAAAAAATACAACTTTAAGTACCTCATAAAATGGATCAAATCTTCACAAACGGTTATCGCAACTGATGCAAAAGCAAAAGCACTATTTGAAGAATATAATTCAATTGTAATGCCTGACTTTTTGGATTTAAAGGATAGCGATATAAAAGGAATCGTAGATTATATTAAAACTCAAAGTGGTGAGGCAACAACAGCAAGTGTTTCAACAGCACCAACAGAAGATAAAAAAAATACAACACCGGAAGTTTTGGCAAGTTCTTTAACACCTCAAAGCACAGAAGCAGCTCCAATAGAAGCAAAACAGGACTTAAATACTGCTTCAACAACTAATAATTCTGCTACGGCAGCACCTGCTGTAAAAATAGCTGCCGCTTCTCTTATTGGAGAAAATTCATCAGAATCCCCTATCACCTTAATATTAACATCAGTTACATTATTGTTGTTAGTAGTGGTTATGTTTATGGCTTTAAGGATCTTCATTGTTATCAGATCAATGGATAAAGAGAATTCGGCAAATTAGTTTGTCTAAATAATATTTTACGCTAAAAAACAAATCAATAAAATATGGAAAGAAGAAAATTTATACGTAATGTTTCCCTGGCCGCAATGGGGACAATTGTTTTATCTCAATTAGAAGCAAAGGGATTCAGCAAAGCATTTGCATTTTTTGATCCGGTTGATGTAAAAAACCCTCTTGCTGCTTATCCTAATCGCGATTGGGAAAAAACGTATCGCGACCTGTGGAAACATGAAAGTGAATTTACTTTCCTGTGTGCACCAAACGATACACATAATTGTTTGTTGAAAGCACATGTAAAAAATGATACAATCGTACGTATTGCACCAAGTTATGGGTTTTCTCATGCTGAAGATCTGCAGGGCAATAAAGCATCCGCCAGATGGGAGCCCCGATGCTGCCAAAAAGGATTGGCGCTACATAGAAGATTTTATGGCGACAGAAGGGTTAAATCTCCCGTTGCCCGTGAAGGTTTTTTGCTTTGGGTCAAAGATGGTTTCCCAAGAGAATCAAATGGTAAAGCTCCTGCAAAATATTTTGAAGGAAGAGGGAAAGAACCATTTGTAAAAATTACCTGGGACGAAGCGTCAGAATTAACAGCTAAAGTATTGCATAATATTGCCAGCACCTATAATGGCAAAAAAGGGCAGCAATTGTTGGAAGAACAAGGGTACGCTAAAGAAATGGTGGAAGCCACCCATGGAAAAGGCGTACAAGTTTTAAAACACAGAGGCGGAATGGCTGCATTAGGTGTTACCAGAATCTTTGGTATGAATCGGTTTGCAAATTCACTTGCCTTGCTTGATGCAAAAATAAGTAAATGCAAACCTGATGAAGCAAAAGGCGCAAGAGCCTGGGATAGTTATGCATGGCATACAGATTTACCTCCGGGACATGCTATGGTAACCGGTCAGCAAGCAATGGATTACGATTTGGTTTGTGTTGAACATTCCGACAACATAATTGTTTGGGGGATGAACTGGATCACTACAAAAATGCCGGATGCACATTGGCTCACTGAAGCCAGAATGAAAGGAGCAAAAGTTACCGTGATTGCTTGTGAATACAGTGCAACTGCAAACAAAGCAGATAATGTACTTATTGTTCGCCCAGGTGTAACACCTGCTTTAGCATTAGGTTTTACACATGTCATCATCAATGAAAATTTATTTGATGCTGAATACGTGAAAAAATTCACGGATATGCCATTCCTGGTTAGAATGGACAATAACGAGTTTTTAAAACCGACTGAAGTAATAAAAGATTATCAGAATAAAGACATCGTGGATTATATCCATGTGATGAAGGCTGACGAAAAACCAACTCCTATGCTTAAACAAGGAGGTACTTATGTTTCTGAAAAAGACAGAAAAGAGTGGGGTGATTTTATGGTTTGGGATGAAAAATCAAATGCTGTTACGCCAATTTGCCGTGATGATTATGGTAAAAAGATGAATGAAAAAGGAATTTTCCCTTCCCTGGAAGGAAAGTTTAAAGTAACATTAACAGATGGAACAGTAGTTGAAGTCAGGACCGTTTTCGATTTAATAAAACAATATGTTAACGAAAACTTCACACCGGAAATCGTTTCTGAATTAACCTGGGCACCCATTGAAGGAATTAAATCCATTGCAAGGGGTATTGCTAAACATTCCGGAAAAACCTTATTCGCAATGGGGATGGGACCAAACCAGATGTTCAACAATGCACTAAAAGACAGAACAGTTCTATTACTTGCATCCTTAACAAAAAACATTGGAAGAGTTGGTGGTAACGTGGGTAGTTTCTCAGGGAATTATCGTGCTGCGTATTTCAGCGGACTCCCTTCTTACATTCTGGAAAACCCTTTCAATATCCAAATGGAAGAGGGAAAACCTGCCGATGTTAAAAAATATTTCTCCTACGAATCAGCTCATTTTTTCAATAATAGCGATCGTATGCTTAAAGTGGGTAACAAAGTGCTGACAGGAGATACTCACATGCCAACACCTACTAAATCTATTATGGTTTCCAATGGTAATTCACTATTGGCAAATAATAAAGGACACTATGAAGCGGTTGTTAATGCCTATCCAAAAGTAGAATTTATTGGCGTATTTGACTGGTGGTGGACAGGTTCTTGCGAATATGCTGATATTGTTTTTGGTGTTGATTCCTGGGGTGAATTCAAATCACCGGATGCTACCATGTCGGTAACAAATCCATTCCTGTATATTTACCCTAGAACTCCTTTAGCAAGAATATATGACACCAAAGGTGATTTGGAAGCTATTGCCGGTATTGCAAAAGCAATGGGGAAACTAATTGATGAACCCAGGTTCACTGACTATTTCAAGTTTATGCATGAAGGAAAACCCGAAGTGTATCTACAACGGGTTTTTGATTTAAGTCCTGCAACAAAAGGGTACAATGTGTTGGAAACAGAAGCAAAAGCCAAACAAGGTATTCCCGCATTATTGATGTCGAGAACATATCCTAAACACAGCGGTTATGAGCAAGTGGCAGAAGAAAAACAATGGTATACAAAAACAGGACGATTAGAATTTTACAGAGATGAAGCAGAATTTTTGGCCGCAGGCGAAAATTTACCTGTTCACAGAGAGCCTATTGACTCCACTCCTTATGAACCAAACGTAATTGTTTCAAATCCCCACCCATCTATCAAACCTGCATCACCAGAGAGTTATGGTGTTTCAAGAGATAACATGTCAGGTGATGTTCGCCAGGGAAGAAACGTTGTAAAATCCTGGAGCGATGAGAAATTAACCAAGCATCCATTGAATGCAGCGGATAAAAATTATAGATTTGTTTTCCATACTCCAAAATACCGGCACGGAGCACATACCACCCCTGTAGATACCGATATTGTTGCCGTTTGGTTTGGCCCGTTTGGCGACATGCACAGAGCAGATAAACGTACACCATTCGTTACCGAAATGTATGTGGATATAAACCCGAACGATGCGAAGGCTCTTGGTGTTGAGGATGGCGATTATGTACATATAGATGCTGATCCGGAGGATCGTCCTTTCCGGGGATGGCAAGGAAAAAAAGATTCAGATGCATATGAACTATCCCGTTTATTGTGCCGTGCCAGATATTATCCCGGAACACCAATTGGAGTTCTGAGAATGTGGCACAACGCTTATGGATCTACTTACGGCTCTGTCAAAGCTTCGAAAAATAATCCAACAGGATTAGCAAAAAATGAAAAGACAGGTTATCAATCTTTATTCAGAACCGGATCACACCAAAGCTGCACAAGAGCTTGGTTAAACCCAACACTCTTGACCGATTCTTTGGTGCGAAAAAATCATTTCGGACAAATGATGGGCAAAGGATTTGAACTGGATGTGCATGGAGCAACAGGAGCACCAAGAGAATCATTTGTGAAAGTAACTTTTGCAGAAAAAGGCGGACTTGACGGAAAAGGATTATGGGAAGGTGCAGAAAAAGGAATACGCCCAACGTACGAAAGTGATGAATTGAAAAAATTCATGAAAGGCGGATATTATAAAGCATAATATTTAAAAACTTAAGAACGGTAATATATAAAAATATTTAAAAAAATAAGATCATTATGGCAACAGTAAAAAATTGGCAACTAAAGAAGGATATGAAATATCCCTATGATGAAAGTCGCCCAAACAAACAAATAGCATATGTTTTTGATACCAACAAATGTATTGCGTGTCAAACATGCACAGTTGCTTGTAAAACTACCTGGACCTCCGGAAAGGGCGAAGAAACAATGTTTTTCAACAATGTGGAAACAAAACCTTATGGAGGCTATCCATTAAAATGGGATTTGAATACTCTTAAAATGATGGGCGAACAATCCTGGGACAAAGCAACAGGAGCTTATAAAGGCAAAACAATTTTTGATGATACAAAAGGAGAAAATGTGAATGGATGGAGACCAGCAGAAAGAGACTATGCATTCCCCAACATGGGTGAAGATGAGTGTTCGGCTAATGTAAACAAAGGTGCGTTCTTCAGTGGAATTCATGATACCTGGATGTTTTATCTGGCACGCATTTGCAATCATTGCACGTATCCTGGCTGTTTAGCGGCTTGTCCGAGAAAAGCAATTTACAAAAGACCCGAAGATGGAATCGTACTGATAGATGAATCTCGCTGCAGAGGATACAAAGAATGTGTCAAAGCTTGCCCGTATAAAAAAACATTTTTTAATATGGTAACCCGCACTTCTGAAAAGTGTATCGGCTGTTATCCTTTGATCGAACAGGGGGAACAACCACGTTGTGTTCAAACATGCATCGGAAAAATAAGGATGCAAGGCTTTTTGAGCAAACCGGGAGAAGCAAAAGCAGACAACCCGATCGACCAAATTGTTCACATCAAAAAAATTGCCTTACCACTGTATCCTCAATATGGTACAGAACCAAATGTATATTACATTCCGCCAATTCATGTGCCAACAGATTTCTTGCACCAGATGTTTGGTCCCGGAGTTGACAAAGCAGTTGAGATGTATAAAAATCTTAAAAATGATCCGGATCTGCTTGCTGCATTTCTATTGTTCGGCAATACACCAAAAACAATTCATCATTATAAAAGAGAAGGTGATTTCACCGTAGGATATAATGAAGCCGGAGAAGTGCTTACAAAAGTTCCAATGACTGAACCTGTTTATGTAAGACCTTATGATGATAAGGACCATGGAACATTCAGACATAATACTCCCTAGGAAATAAAAATTAATTAAAAAAAATTGATACTTATTTAAAAAAATAAAAATGAAGAAAACAATTTTTATTGCTGCAATATCAGCACTTTCAGTGAGTTTGACAAGCGCACAGCCTGTTGCAATTATAATAAAATCAGAGAAGGTGACCGGCATCCCATTGCGTGAAGTAAATAACGCCACATGGAACACAGCAACAGCATTTACTATTCCCGTGTTTCCACAAAACATTACTACTCCAATGTTAACTGCTCCCTCAGTAAAAAATTTAAAAGTAAAATCCATAAATGATGGAACTACTGTAGCTTTTTTATTGGAGTGGACCGATTCAACAAAAGATATTATTGTTGATGCAGATAAGTTCTGTGATCAGGTAGCAATTCAATTACCGATGCATCCTGATACTCTTCCGATTTTTATGATGGGTAATAAAAAAGGGCGCGTACATATTATTCACTGGAAAGGAATATGGCAAAATGATATTGAAAACGGATTCCGCGATGTGAAAGATGCGTATCCGAATTACTGGGCAGATATTTATCCGATGGCCGAAAAACAAGGTGATGGAACCAATGGAAAATTTGCGAAAGATATTTCGGCACTTGATTATTCAAAAGGTAAAGGGAAAAATTTTATGCCTGCTTCTTATGCCGGAAACCCCATGTCGATCTTTGACAGAAAAGAACCATCAGAAGAATGTATGGCAGAAGGGTTTGGAACACTCACTACACAAACTAATCAAAATGCAACGGCATGGGGCGTTTGGGAAAATAATACCTGGAAAGTAATTTTTACCCGCCCGCTTGTTTCCAGCGACAAAGATGATGCCCCATTAACAGCTCCAACAAAAATTGCCTTCGCAATATGGAACGGACATTTTGATAATATAAGCGGAAAAAAACATTACACTCAATGGATTGATTTTATCACTCAAAAATAAAAAAAAATGAAAACTGTAATTGACAACAATTTAGTAAAAGCCGATTTGTTCAAAATACTGAGCATGGGCTTTTCTTACCCAAATCAGGAAAAATGTGATGATATGGAGTCTATCATTTTTGATCTGTTAAAAGATGCTGATCTGGATTTAGAAATTCAGGAGCAACTAAAATCCATTCAAAAAAATATTGATTACAAAGAAATTCTAAGAGAATATTCCAGAATATTTTTAAAAGGAACAATCCCGACAACGGAAACCGCGGTTTGTGCAAAAATGAACTGTGTTGCTGATGTAGCAGGATTTTACAAGGCATTTGGCATGAATGCGAAAAGCGGTGATAGTCCCGACACGATAATCTATCAATTGGAATTTGCTTCCTTGCTCCTGGTAAAAATGGCTCTGGCTAAAGATGAAGAACACTCTTTTATTGTTCATGATGCCTACCAAAAATTCATGAATGATCATCTAAAAGAGTTTGCTGAAAAATTTCAGGAAAAATTACAAAGCGCTGGCCCGATTGAATTTTACAATGGACTATCGAATTTATTAATTTCAATCACTAAAAAACAAAACTAAAATGAATACTTTAATAACGATAATCGGAATTTTTGGCCTTGGTGGCAGTGAACTGGTAATTATTGGAATTATCATACTCTTACTTTTTGGAGGAAAAAAAATCCCACAACTTATGAAAGGCTTAGGACAAGGCATTAATGAATTTAAAAAAAGTTCGAAAGGCGAAACGCTTGAAGTAAACAACGATCTACAAAAAAAAGATTAAATAATGCTCCTGGATAATTTCAACCGTGTTCATGATTACCTGCGGATATCTCTTACTGATAAATGCAATTTACGATGCACCTATTGCAATCCCAATGATTTACCCAAAGGGATTTTTGCAAATGCCCCCCGCATGACTGCGGACGAAATTGATCAGATCGTTTCTGTTTTTGTGAGATCCGGAGTAAAAAAAATTCGGCTTACCGGTGGAGAACCGCTGGTAAGAAAAGATGCAAAAGAAATTATTCAACGCCTTTCAAAGTATCCGATTGAACTTGCCATTACTACCAATGGAGTTTATGTTGACGAATTTATTGAAACATTCAAAGAGGCAGGGTTAAGATCAGTGAATGTTAGTTTGGATTCCCTGAACAGGGGCAAGTATTTTTCGATAACACAACGCGATGTTTTTGATCGTGTGCAGAACAATATAAATTTATTATTGGCGAACGATTTTCATGTAAAAGTGAATGTTGTACTGATGAAAAATATAAATGATACCGAAATTCTTGATTTCATTAATTGGACCAAAGAGCTACCGGTACATGTTCGTTTTATTGAGTTTATGCCTTTTATAGGAAACAAATGGAGTAGTGAAAAAGTAATTACACATCAACAAATACTGGATATTATTTCTTCGAAATATCATTTCATAAAATTATTGAACGAAAAAAATGATACTGCCAAAAAATATTTTGTTCCGAAACATCAGGGCTCTTTTGCGATCATAAGTACCATGAGTGATCCTTTTTGCAGTGGTTGCAATCGAATGCGCCTTACCGCTGATGGTAAAATGTATAATTGCCTTTTCGCAAAAAATGAAACAGATCTGCTCTGTTCATTACGTCAGGGAAAAGATATAGAACCTCTCATACAAGAATGTGTTAAGGGGAAATCCCTTATGCTTGGCGGAAATAATGAAGAAGAAAACTGGGGGAACCAAACCGGTGAATCGCATGAAAGAACCATGATAAGCATTGGTGGATAAATTTTTATTAATTTCACATTATCATGTTATCCGTAGAAAAAGCAAAACAAGCAGTTATTGAAAACGTAAGTTTATTATCAGTCGAAAACATTCCGATTGAAAAATCTTATGGCTATGTTCTTGCCGAAGATATCTATTCTCCTCTGGCACTCCCTCCATTTAATCAATCTGCAATGGATGGTTATGCTTTTATTTTCGATGACCTTAAAAATAAATTGCCACTAAAAATTATTGCTGAAGTGGCTGCAGGAAATCAGTATAAGGAAACATTAAGATCAGGTGATGCTATTCGGATATTTACAGGAGCTCCTGTTCCCTTGGGCGCAGACTGTATCGTTATGCAGGAAAAAGTGAGAGTCGAAATAAATCTTTTACATATACTTGATACAACCTTAAACCCTTATTCGAACATTCGACTTAAAGGATCGCAAATAGAAAAAGAGGAATTAGCGCTATCAAAAGGCACAAAGGTCACAGCCGCTACCATAGGCTTTATTGCGGGCATGGGAATTACTTCCATTCAGGTTGTTCGCAAACCAAAAGTGAATGTAATTGTTACAGGCAGCGAATTGCAAAAACCGGGAAACCCTCTGAAGGAAGGTCAGATTTTTGAATCTAATTCATATAGTATAAGTGCTGCACTTAACAGCATGGATCTTTCAGCAGACAGAATAGAATCAGTGGCCGACAATGAAGTTGAAGTAAATGCAATTATTGCAAGATCGATTGAAACATGCGATGTATTAGTATTATCAGGTGGAATTTCCGTTGGTGATTATGATTTTGTGGAAAGAGGATTAAAAAACAGTACCGTTGAACCTATTTTTTATAAAGTAAAACAAAAACCCGGCAAGCCATTATTTTTCGGCAAGTATAAGAATACAATTGTTTTCGCACTTCCGGGTAATCCGGCAGCAGTATTAAGTTGTTTTTATAATTATGTTTATCCTGCTTTACGAAAAATGCAAGGTTTTTCCAGCCATTTTCTAAAATCAGTTAAACTTCCAATATCAACAGATTATCCAAAAAAATCAGGCTTATCAAATTTCCTTAATGCAAAAATGGACAAAGACAAGATACTTCCATTGGAAGGACAAGCTTCCTACATTTTAAGGTCATATGCCATTGCAGATAGTATTATCTACCTTCCGGAAGAAAGCGAAAACTTGAAAGCAGGCGAACTTGTGGAAGTCTTTTTATTGCCAAAATAAATTTTTTGGCATGACTGATATCATTTTTTTAAAATCCAAACAACACCACCTTTGTTTAGTTAATTGGCAAATAAATTTCGATTAATCCATATATTTTAAAGATAAAATAAATTTTTAATAATGAGCCTCAAAAAAAACATAACAGGAGTAATTCTTGCAGGCGGTAAAAGCTCAAGAATGGGCACCGACAAAGGTATTTTGGAGCTCAATGGAAGGAAAATAATTGAACACATCATACACTCCATTAAACCGGTGGTTGACGAAATAATTATTATTTCGAATAGTACTAATTATGATTATTTAGGATTGAAAGTTTATAACGATATAATTAAAGAACGGGGCCCGTTGGCAGGAATACATACGGCATTAACATATACCTCCACTGAAAGAAATTTAATTGTGAGTTGTGATATTCCTTTTATAAACAGTGATCTTTTATCTTATATCGTAAATAATGCAGGACGCTGTGAAGTTGCAATACCAATACACAAAGGGAATACGGAGCCTCTTTGCGCAGTTTATTCAAAAAAATGTACCGATCGGTTTGAAGAATTGATTTCTAAAAATATCTTGAAGATGCATAATGTCTTTCATCATTTTATTACAAAAGAAATTTTCATTTCAGAAAAACAATCATTTTATGATCCAAAGTTATTTGTAAATATTAATACTCCGGAAGAGTTAGATAAGCAAAAGGAGGTAGTGTTATGAACATAAACGTACTATTATTTGGTTCCCTGGCGGAAGCAACAGGGAAAAGTCAACTGGAAATAAATAATGTTCTAGATACAGAAACATTGAGATCGAAATTACTAAGAGAGTTTCCGAAATTAGAAAAATATAAATTTGTAATTGCTGTTTGCAAACATGTTGTAAAATCAAACACCATACTTCATGAAGGCGACACCGTTGCCTTGCTACCACCATTTGCAGGAGGCTAAGAATGTTAAATCCAGAAGAACTTTTAAGATATAATCGCCAGATACGGCTCCCGGAAATTGGTGAAGCTGGTCAGGAAAAGTTAAAATCATCTAAGGTATTAGTGATTGGAGCAGGTGGATTAGGATGCCCTGTTTTACAATATTTAACAGCTGTTGGTGTTGGAACAATTGGCATTGTAGATTTTGACAAAGTTGATGAATCAAACCTGCAACGTCAGATCTTATATAGTGTTGATGATGTTGGGAAATTAAAAGTTGATTGCTCTGTTCGTAAACTTACCCGCCAAAATCCTCATGTGCGATTTATTACTTATAATCTGCAACTTACCAATCAAAATGCGATTGATATCATCAAAAATTACGATATAATTGTTGATGGTACAGATAATTTTGCAACTCGCTACTTGTTGAATGATGCGTGTGTATTACTTGATAAACCATGGATATATGGATCCATTCACCGGTTTGAAGCTCAGATATCTGTATTCAATTATTTAAATAAAAATAAAATAAAAGGACCTACCTACCGCTGTTTGTTCCCTTCCCCTCCATTACTTGAACTGGAGGGTAATTGTTCTGAAATTGGTGTTTTAGGAGTATTACCAGGTATTGTTGGAATGTTACAGGCAAATGAAACAATAAAAATTATTACTGAAATAGGAGATATTTTATCTGGCGAATTACTTATTTTAAATGCACTTAATTTACAATTTCATACCATTGGTATTGAACGCAGTGAAACATCATTACAAGCGGTTCCGGTTTCAGAAGCCCAGTTTACTAAAACTGCCTATGGTCAATTTTGTAATACGGTTACAAAAGAGTTAAAACATGAAGTAAGTATCGAAGAATTACATCGCTTAATGTCAGAAAACAGGGAAAATATTCAGTTGGTTGATGTTCGCGAACAAAATGAATCACCACAAATAGAAGAATTAAAAGAAATTAATATTCCATTAGTCGAAATAATTGATAAAGCTTACAACATTGACAGAAACAAAAAAGTTATTATTTTTTGTAAATCAGGCGTACGTAGCGCTATTGCCATTCAGTTATTACAGAAAAAATTCGGAATGAAAAACCTGTTTACCCTCAAAGGTGGCGTTAATGAATGGCTGAGATCTGTAAAAAACAAAATCTAAAATTTCCTATTTAAACTACCAACAAAACACAATTTTTCTTTTCTTTGAGTACTATTTTTTGAACTCGATATTATGACTGAGAAAAAAAAGCACAACGTTTTCATCCAGGGAGCAATTACTCCGAATTTTATTGCTGATAGCATTGCCAAACACAGTGGGAAAACAAATATCGGGGGACATGATATTTTTTTAGGGCAAGTAAGAAATGACCTGATTGATGATAAAACTGTTGTTGCAATTGAGTATTCTGCTTATCTGGAAATGGCCGAGGAGCAATTTCATGAAATCCGTGAAGCTGCTTTTACAAAATATAATTTAGTTTGCATGCATATTTATCACAGTTTGGGAGCAGTAAAAACAGGCGAAATATGTTTGTTTGTTTTTGTTTCCTCAAAACATCGTAAGGATGCCTTTGATGCTTGCAGAGATATTGTCGAACAAATCAAAGAAATGGTTCCTATTTGGGGAAAAGAAATTTTCGAAGATGAATCACATACCTGGAAAATAAATAAATGAGATGTGAGATAGGAGTATGGAGATGGAAGATAAATCTCAATACTCCTATCTCAATACTCATATCTCAATATTCAAAAAAATGGTAGATATCACATTTAAATCAAGTACACATCGTATTGCAAAGGCACAAGCAATTGTAAAAGTAAGTAAACAAGAAACCATTGATGCTATCGTAAACAAAAGCGTTCCAAAGGGTGATGTTTTTGAAATGGCAAAAACTGCCGGACTGTTTGCAGTAAAACGTACCAGCGATATGATACCCGATTGCCATCCAATTCCGGTTGAATTCACCTCCGTTCATTACGATATCAAAGGACTGGAGATCACTATTGACATAGAAGTGCATACTATTTATAAAACGGGAGTAGAAGTGGAAGCCATGCATGGTGCATCTGTTATTGCACTTACCATGTATGATATGCTAAAGCCGATCGACAAAGGGATCGAGATTCATACCATTAAATTATTGGAGAAAAAAGGGGGGAAATCCGACTTCATTGATAAATTCCGTATCGACTTAAAAGCCGCTGTAATTGTTTGTTCTGATACTATTTCGGCCGGTACAAAAACCGACAAAGCCGGAAAAGCTATTATTAAAAAATTAGAATCTTGCAAAGTTGCTATTGCAGACTACTCTATAATTCCTGATGATACAAAAACAATACAGGAAAAAGTATTGAGCTTGTATGCGTCTAAAATCGATCTTATTATTTTAACCGGTGGCACAGGCCTTTCGCCCCGCGACAATACACCGGAGGCAATAAAACCACTTTTAGACAGAGAAATACCCGGCATCATGGAAGCAGCACGTAACTATGGTCAGGACCGGACTCCATTTTCTATGTTATCCAGAGGCATTGCGGGAATGAAAGGCAACACACTTATTATTGCATTACCCGGTTCAACAAAAGGAGCACAGGAATCGATGGATGCTTTATTCCCTTCTATTTTACATATTTTCAGGGTTGTTGAAGGCGCACAACATTATTGAAAAACATTTTTATTTTTTAATATTACTATCAATGACGACATTTCTTAAATGTGGAATGGTGGGAGATATAAGGGAACAGCCGATTAGAAATTTTATCGATTTTTTCAGAATATAATTAACCGATAACCTATTTTTTTCGAATATTGAAATTATTTGGAATTATTTTTTTTCCTCAAATAATAGTGTATTTTTGAGGTGATGAAAAAAATTCTTTTCCTTCTTCTTATCTCCTGTTTGTCGAAACTCTGTTTTTCGCAGGATAACGCATTTTATAATCTGTATTTCGAAGGAAATGCGTTTTTAGCAAAAGGCCAGTTTGAACAAGCCATTGAAAAATATAACAAGGCGATCAAAACGTTTGAAGCTCCTTATGCATATTACAACCGTGGCAATGCTTATTATGGAAAAAAAGATCTGGCAAAAGCCCTCCTCGATTATAACAAAACAATAACATTGAACCCAAGTTATGCAGAAGCCTATCTCCAGCGTGGCTTGATAAAAACCTCCACCGGTGACAAAACAGGATGCGATGATCTAAAGAAAGCAGTTAAGCTCGACATGCCTGATGCGAAAGAAACTTTCAAGGCGCGTTGTAAATAATTCATTCCTTTTACTTGTTCATTTTTAAATTTATTTTTTTCCTGAATCAAATGAATCTAGATTATATTGATAAAACGAATGAATACGGTGATAATATGGTGCGTCTTTATAATTTTGGTAAGGCTGAAGCCATAAAATTTCGTGATGCAATTCAGCAAACAATTATTGTAAACAAAAAACTTCTTCCTCTTACAACCCTCGATTTTATTCAAGTGCGTAATTGTTATTTAACACTTCGCATTTCAGATGAAGATGAAGGTATTACTACTATCGACAAAGTAAATTTCGTATGTGATCTAACGTTAGAAGGTTATGTTCAAATGGTTTTATTACTTGAACCTTTTTGTAAAAAAGAAACAAAAGGATATAAATTCCTCTACGATATTGATTCGCAAACAGATTTTTTATTTTCTCCTGGCGGTACTTGGTAAAAAAAACAAACAAGTGAATCAGCATTTCAACTTTAAAAAACATATACTATTTATTGGAACTGAATTCTTATAATAAATGAAGTAAACTAAAAAATCTCCTTTTATTTAAAATGAATTAATACTGTAAATGATTTTTAAAAAAAATATTTTTCTAGTCTGGAATTTTGAAAAGATTTAAATTTGAAAATAAATACAGCACCATGAAAAAAACACTTACTAGTTGCTTTATCTTATTTACAACACTGTATCTAAATGCTCAAACGGCCTTGAGCTGGCAAAAAACATATGGCGGATCCGGCCATGAATACGCCTGGAAAACAATTCCTACTTCCGATGGAGGTTACGCTTTTGTCGGGTTTTCCGAATCCAATGATGGTGATCTTTCGGGCCATCATGGCACTTCCACAACTAATGATCTGTGGGTCGCCAAGATCAATGCAGCAGGAACAATTCAATGGTCAAAACTTTTTGGTGGCAGTGAAGATGAGGAAGGGTACGACATTTTTCAAACTGCCGACAACGGATTTATGGTGGCGGGCTGGGCAAGCTCCTCGGATGGGGATGTTACAGGACTCCATGGAACTGCAGGAACTGATGATTTCTGGGTTTTAAAAATAAATTCAGCAGGAACCTTAGTCTGGAATAAATGTTTTGGTGGAACATCGGATGATAATGCATCGGCTATTGTTCAAACACAAACCGGTGATTTTTTTGTTGGTGGTTCCACCTACTCATCAGATGGGGATGTGAGTGGAAATCATTCAACTAGTAATTCAGATTTTTGGGTAATAAAAATGAATAGTTCAGGGACTTTATTAAGCCAAAAATGTGTGGGTGGTACAGATTATGACGAAGGAATTAATATGATCTTAACTTCTGATAATGGTTGTGCAATTGTTGGAAGAACAAGTTCGGCAGATGGTGATGCAGTTGGTTATCATGGAGGTGCTGATATGCTTATCGCGAAATTAAATTCGAGTCTGGTAGTTGAATGGTCGAAATGTTACGGAGGAACAGAAACCGAAGAGTGCAACGCAATTGTGCAGTTAACTGATGGAAGTTTTGCTGCTTTAGGATATTCAAGCACTCAAAACAATGGCGATGTTACGGGTCATCACGGTTCACAAGGTTCTGATGATTTTTGGTTATTAAAACTTACTTCAACCGGAGTAATCAGTTGGGCCAAATGTTATGGTGGTGATGGGGATGATCAGGCGGATGGACTTACAAAAACAAGTGATGGAGGTTTTGTGATGTGTGGGTTGACAAATTCTACCAATGGTGATGTTTCCGGATTTCATAGCGGTGGTTTTTTTGATCCGGATATTTGGGTTGCAAAAGTTAATTCAACTGGCGTTTTTCAATGGCAGCGTTGCATTGGAGGATCCGGTCAGGATGAAGCTTTTAATGTTTATGAAGAAGGAACCGGAACGTATGTAATTACTGGTTTTACATATTCTAACAATTATGATGTGACCCTGAATCATGGAAGTGCTGATGGATGGATCCTTAAAGTTACTGGAGCAAATGGTGTTGATGAATTGAACCAACAAAATTATTTTAGTACATCACCAAATCCATTCCATGAGGAATTAACATTAAAAATTTTAACAAGTAATTCTAAGATCGAAAAAATTTTAATTTATAATTTACTTGGTAAACAAATGAAAGTACTCGAGAACAAAAATTTTGTTGATGGTTATAAGATCGAAACAACTGATCTGCCCAAAGGAATTTATTTTATGGAAATTTATGGAAATACAATTCGAAAAATTGAGAAAGTTATTAAAGAATAATTACAAAATATAATACATGAAACGAACCATTTCCTTTGTCCTTATTTCAATTTTCTTTGTATTTTTCAAGTATGGATTTTCTCAATCCAGAACGTTCAGCGGCAAACCTATTTATCAGATCCTGACCAAACGGGCAGGAACTTACCTGGGGACAACAACTGTAGAGTTGTTCCCCAACATAGCGCCTTTACATGTGAAAAATTTTGATAGTCTTGTTAGCGTTCAATTCTATGACAGTACTGCTTTTCATCGCGTTATCCCCGGTTTTATGATCCAGGGTGGTGACCCGAATTCAAGAAGCGGTCCTATTTCAACCTGGGGTAATGGTGATCCAAGCCAGCCAACAGTAGATGCAGAATTCAGTGTTGCAAAACATCTAAGAGGCGTACTTTCTGCTGCCAGAGATAGTTCTATCAACAGTGCAAATTCACAATTTTTTATTTGTGTGGCTCCTGCATCTTGGCTCAATGGGCAGTATTCTGTTTACGGGCATGTCACAAACGGAATGAATATCGTAGATACGATCGTCAATGCTCCACGAGATGCCAATGACAATCCATTACAGAAAATTGAAATGTTTATTACCTACCTCGGTTCAAATGATACGGTACCCAATGCCCCTTTGTTAAATCTACCGGTGTCAGGTTCAGCGAGTGCTTCAACAGGAAGATCACTCAAATGGTTTGCCGTTAGTGATGCAATTATTTATCATGTGGAAGTTTCAACTGATTCCACCTTTTCAACTTTATTTAAATCAGCCGATGTGGGAACAAATCTTTATACTGTTACAGGACTGGCGGCAGGGACAAAATATTATTGGAGAATACTGACCAACAATGGCGGGCATTTTAGCACCTCCTCTACTGTCTGGAATTTTCTTGTATCCGGACTTGGCATTGATTCATACACTGATTCAACTGCTAAAATTACGGTGTCTCCCAATCCAAGTAAGGGACAGTTTTTATTTTCGAATTTAGAAAAAGAAAATACCATTGAAATTTTCGATATCACAGGAAAGTTGATTTTCAAAACAATTACAAAAAACACTTCTTATACAATTGATCTGAGTGAAAAAGAAAAGGGAGTTTATTTTTATAGTATCCGAAGTCAAAAAAATAAAATTCTACAAGGAGAAATTATTGTTCAATAAATAATATTCCTCCACCGTCATATAAAAAATTGGAAGATAGAGAAACAATTTCAATTTCCAAATCTTCCATATACTTTCTCAATGCACAGCCATATTTATGCAGATCAATGCTACCAATAAAAAATATTTTATTTTGATATGTTCCATTTGTTCCTCCTAAAAACCCATGCTTATGATCAATTATAGAAATTTGTTCGGGAGAAAAATAAAAACAATCCAAGCCTTTTTCCAACAATTTTTTTTCAATCCCTTTGTCGGAAGTGATGTATTTATTGTTGCCTAAATGCGTTAAACTGCAACGTGTATATGCTTGAGGTAAATTAATAATTTCTTTATCGAAATTTAATTTTATGATTTCAGGATCAGTAGTTCCGGATTTATGGAAGAAATAATCGGAGGTACTAATGCAATTATATCCAACACTATTTTCAAAATTTTCTTGCACCTTGTTTTCACCAAAAAAATAATTGACCTTGTGAGTATCTAAAAATTTCAATAAAGACAAAGGAGAATTTGGAGCTACCACTAAATTGGACTCGTCCTGATAAATAAAAATATCAGGATGACCTGAAATAGAATTAAATGTTATTCCAGCAGATTCAAATTGAAACACAACATCTGCATGTTTCTTCAGATTTTCAATTGCTTCCCTGGGCGCTCTGCGATCAATTATAGCTAACATCAAACTGATATTTAGAAAGACTACTGTCGGCTATAAACTTTGTGCTTATTCCTCTTTTCTGTAGTTCCTGTTTATTAATTCCATTAAAACCGACTGCAAAATTTAACTGTTTATCATTTATTCTTAAGGTAATTTTTTCGGTAACTTTATTTTCAAGTTCCTTTAAAATTAACTCATTCCAGATCTTACTCATTACCATTTCCCTAAATGAGGGATGAAACGGGCCGGCAATGAGTGATTTCCCATCCACTAATTCTTCAGAAGGATGCAAGCCGATTCTTAAAATTCCGATATTATTTTTTTCGAATACCTTGACCAATTCCTTGGTCCACAAAACGGCTTCCTCAAGAGATAAAGGTTTGTAATTCCCTTTCATATAAAGTTGTTCCAATGCAGTTTCTTTAATAATAACTGTTGGGTAAATTCGTGTGCAATCTGCTCCCAGAGCAACAATATCGTTCGCTGTTTGTAATGTTCTTTCAAATGTATCCTGCGGCAAACCGATCATCATCTGGAGTCCGAGTAGAAATCCGTTTTCCTGAATTAAAGCTGATGCGCTTTTAATGGCTTCAAAATTATGTCCCCTCCCCGATTTATTTAATACCTCATTATTTGTTGATTGCGCTCCAAGTTCAATGGTTGTTACTCCATATTTTTTCAGCAGATCTAATTTTTCAGGTGTGATATAATCCGGACGAGTAGATACGCGTATCCCCGAAACAAGTCCATTTTGGATAAATTTGAAGGCTTCTTTCAAATATTGTTCCTGAAGGTCACTATTTATTCCTGTGAAACTGCCTCCAAAAAAAGCGATATCAACAATTCTTTTTTCCTTCATACTGCTCAAATGAGTTTCAACGATTGCATGAACATCTTTCGGTTTTGGAACAGATAATGTTCCACTGATCTTTACCTGGTTGCAAAAAACACATTGATGCGGACAAGCCAATTCAGGGAGAAATATAGGAATATTTGAGTGTTTCATTTTTTTATTTGATCTTATTCGGGATGAAACACTAACCTTTGGAGGAATGCATCATTGCTGTAAAATTAAAATAAATAGTTTGTCATTCCGAATTTTGTTAGAATTCAGAAAAAAATATTTTTAGAATCAATAGTAAAAGGGAACAGATTTTCGCTGGTTTTAAATTTCCTCAATGGCTCTAAAAATAATTATTGACGAAGATTGCAGTTTTCAACAAAATTTTATAACAAGAATAAAATTAACAAAGACCAAAATTCTTTTGTCATTCGTTATTACTCGAATTGATTAATATCATTTCCTATGGTTTATTGCTGAAAGACCTTTGTGAAAAATAAAAAATTTCACCACTCTGTAAAATCATTTGTATGGAAAATAAAACTTATAATTCCAAACTCAGGGCATTATTATCTATAAGAAATTTAGATAAAATACTGAATACACATTTAGAACAAATGATGGAAATAGAAAAACAATTGGATGCATTAAATAAAAATGCCCTAACTGTACTTGAATCACATTGTTCCACTGAATCTCAAGAAATATGGAAAACCATTTTAAAAGAAAATTCGAGTACCATCACGTCCATTAACCAGATATTAAGATCTGCTAAAGAAAAAGTAGTAAGTAAAGATAGATCCGAGTCAACAGAATTGTGGAAAAAATATGAATTGCATTTGGATAAACTAAAAGAAACATACAAAACCCTGGAAAACCTCGGATTGGAGATCCTTCCTTCTAAGGAGCATAAACATTGGGAAAAAGACATCTGTACATTTGACGAAACTATCCTTCCGCTGATCGTTTCGCATGCTGAGGTCTGCAAACAGGAACTGGAATTGATTGCACGATACACTCCAAAAGAGCTTGACAATATTACTTTAATAATTATGCAACATATTCCTGAGGATTTTACATTTGAAGATGCTGATAAATATGAAAAGGACTATTTAAAAGCCTTTGAAGAATTTAAAAAAGAATTTCGTAAGGAGAAAAATCTTTGGGATAAATTTTTAGATGTATTAGCAGGAGGAACTCACCAACCTCCTTCTGAACGTGTGATGTTGGAAAGATGGATAGAGGGTGAAAAACAAAATTTATAAATCCATTCGGGAGCCTCTTCGTTTCCAAAACTTATGATATAAAAAAATGAAAAAACTAAAAAGCTCCTTGACGATAAAATAATTACCCAGGAAGAATTCGAAAAAGAAAAAAAGAAAATTTTAGAAGAAGAAGGGAAATAAAAAATAAAAAAAAATTATTATTCTGATCTGTTATCTTAAAATCACAAAAAAAAATAATGAGATTCCTCATTGCCGCATTACTCACCGGGCTGTCATTTGCGATCATGGATGGCTTAATAAACGGAAATGTGTATGCTGCGGAGCTAATGAAATACTATGACCCTATCGCGAAACATACTATTAATGTCCCGGTAGCATTACTCATTGATCTGTTTTATGGAATTATGATAACAGGAATATACAAAATTATTTTTCCTGTTCTACCCACAGGATCCGCAATGATCAAAGGAATAATTTTTGGAACCGGAATGTGGTTTTTCAGAGTAGTAATGAGTGTGATCTCCTCGTGGATGATGTTTACAATTCCTGCAAAAACTCTGATCTATATGCTATTGACCGGTTTACTTGAAATGACAGTATTAGGGATCATTAATGGACTGATACTGAAAAAATAGAAATGCGAATTTTTGGGATCCTCTTTTTAATTTCAGATTTAGTAATTTCTTCTTTGAAAAAACAGCTGACTCTGAAATTTATTTTTTCTTCATCATTCTGTAAAAACACTATCAATTCTTATTTTTTCTCATTACTTAGTCCGTGCCCTCTTATTCCTTGTATTACACCGTCAATTGGGTAAAACATACTTTACTGTATTCATACGACTTTTTTGAAATGGCTGAACTCTTTAAAAAAACAAGAAAGAATTTCTTCTGTTTTTTATTTTTAAAAATGAAAAAGAACAAAGGTGAAAAAACAATATTTTTTTCTTTGCTCTTTCTATTCCACAAAACAAGGCATTACAGGTGTTTTTTTACAAAATTTTTAAAAATAAAAGATAAATGTCAAACAAAATAACACAATTTACTATATTTGATAGGCTGTATGAATCAGCAACACAAAAGAAAAGAAAAATATTTTTTTTCAGCTAGCTTAAAAAGGAAAAATAATACGCCATAAGAATGCAAACCCAAAAAACCGATTTACATTTCATTGTTTGCAGTACCCTTAATTTTTGTCCTCCCCTCTGTAATATTACGGGTAGGATACAAAGCAATCGCTCGCATACGTATATTTTTATTTATTATTTTATACTGCTTACTTGTTTTTCATTCGTTGAGAAAACTTATGCTTCCGACAGGTCTGGAAAAATTGATTCGCTTAAACAACTGATTGGTAAAGTTGAATCTGACAGTGGCAAAATAGGTATTTTCAACGCACTTGCATTTCAAATGGCTTTTTCAAATCCTGATTCAGCAATTTATTACGCGAATAAATCCCTTGCCTTATCTGAGCCGCATCTTAAATCAACTAAAGAAGAAGAGAGAACAAAATACCTTAGTTTAAAATCTACTTCCTTTCATAACTTAGGTGTGATTTATTATTATGATGGCAATGACGAAAAGGCTTTGAATTATTATTTCAAAGCTCTTGAAATACGCAATAAACTTTCAATAGAACATCCTCAACTAATTAAATATAAGAATGACCTGGCAGATACTTATAATAACATCGGTATTGCATACAAACATAAAGGAGAATTTGAAAAAGCCCTTGAATATTATCTCAAAGTTTTAATGGTTTATGAAGAGATTAACAAAACAAATAAAGGAGATTTTTCTTCCAAAACAGGTATTGGTGCTGCGTATAATAATCTCGGAGTAGTATATACTGCTTTAGGAAATTACAGTGAAGCTTTGCAAAACCATCTTAAATCATTGAAAATAAAAGAAGAGATAGGTGACAAATCAGGTATCGCATATTCCTATAATAATATCGGAATTGTATATGAGTATCAGGAAGATTTTGATCATGCCTTGGAATATTATTTCAAATCGCTCAAAATAAGGCAGGAAACAGGAAATAAAATGGGGATAGCTAATTCTTTTAATAACATAGGAAACATCTACAGCGGCAAAAAGAAACACAAAGAGGCTTTAGAATATTTGAAAATGTCGGTAGAAATAAAGGAAGAGTTAGGAGATAAGGAAGGAATTGCTGCTTCCTATAGCAACATAGGAATGCTTTATTTTGATTTGGGAGGATTTCAGAAAAACCCTGATTCTGCAGCAATATATTATAAAAATGCTTTATTCTATCTGAAAGAAGTTCTTAAAATGGATGAGGAAAATAATGACAAAAGTGGAATGGCGACTTCTGATGTGAATATTGGTAGTGTTCTTACATGGCTGGGTCGTTTTGAAGAAGCAGAAGAGTATCTGCAACGCGGATTAAAACTTGCGATGGAATCTGATGAAAAAGATCTTGTCAAAAACGCTTATATGGGCCTTTCTGAATTAAATTCCAAAACAGGAAATTATAAAAATGCTTTTGAATACCATTTGCTTTATTCCCAAATTAAAGACAGTTTACTTAATGAAGAAAGTGGTAAACAAATTAAAGAGATGTCTGCCCGTTTTGAAAGTGAAAAAAAAGAAAAACAAATACTACTTCTTGAAAAAGATAAAGAAAAACAGGAGGAGGCAAGAAAAAGGCAACAACTTTTCTTTTTGGTTGCAGTTGCATTCTCCATATCTATAGCAATAATCGCTATTATTATTTTCCGCACTCTGAAAGTAACACGTAATCAAAAAATTGTTATCGAAAAGCAAAAACATTTAGTTGAGGAAAAACAAAAAGAAATTATTGATTCCATTACGTATGCCAAACGACTTCAGGAAGCCATATTGCCACCGCTCGAGTTAATCAAAAAACAGTTACCTGAAAGTTTTGTGCTTTACAAACCCAAAGATATTGTTGCCGGTGATTTTTATTGGATGGAAGTAATCGACAATATTGTTTTCATAGCTGCTGCCGACTGTACAGGGCACGGTGTCCCTGGTGCAATGGTTTCTGTTGTTTGCAGCAATGCGCTTAACCGAACCGTAAAAGAGTTTGGCTTACGTGCTACAGGAGAAATTCTTGACAAAGTAACTGACCTTGTTCTTGAAACCTTTGAAAAAAGCAGTTCCGATGTTAAAGACGGTATGGACATCTCCTTGCTTGCAATTAAATTCCCTTCTCCTAATGAGATTGACAGACAGATAAGACTTCAGTGGAGTGGAGCAAATAATCCATTATGGTATGTTCAAAACGGAAATATTAAAGAAATTACAGCAGACAAACAGCCTATCGGAAAACAAGACAAGAGAAAACCTTTTACAACTCACACCATAGAATATTCGGACTATTCTGTATTCTATTTATTTACTGATGGATTGCCCGATCAGTTTGGAGGATTAAAAGGGAAGAAATTTTTATACAAAAGATTTAAAGAAAATTTATTTTCGATTTACAAATTACCGATGGAAGAGCAGCAATCAAATTTAGAAAAAACATTTCAAGATTGGAAAGGAAGGCTAGAACAGTTGGACGACATAACAGTAATTGGAATAAAAATTTAAAATATCCCTTTGCAAAACGTTGATTTATTATAGTACTAGAAAAGAGTTTCATCACTATGTAAGCAATACACCTTAGCTCATCTTGTTAGTTGTTTGCTAATATATACTCCTTCGAATTTAGTTTCTCCAAAACCTTTCCCATATCAATCCCTGCTCCCAATACTCCTTTGAAAATATCACCCTTTTTCTGAAGTCTTTCAAAAATTGTTTTGATGGTAAAATGAGAAGGAAGCAGCCCTTTTTTTAATTCATTCCATTCAAGTGGTGTAGAAACAGGTGCGCCCGGTTTTGGTCTGAGGCAATATGGAGCCGCGAGGGTTTGTCCCTTCCTGTTTTGCAAATAGTCAATGTAGATTTTATTTTTTCTTTTACTTGGTATTCGTTCAAGACTGGTAATTTCAGGTACCAATTCATGACTGAGGGTGGCAATCAATTCTGCAAACTTTACCGACTCATCATAATTATATTTTGCTCCCAAGGGAATATAAATATGAATTCCTCTGGAGCCGGATGTTTTACAAAATCCGCTTATATTTCCTTTGTCTAACACTTCTTTAACGGCAAGAGCAACTTCAATTGCCTCCTCAAACGAAGAAACATCGGGTGGATCTAAATCAATAACAAGATAATCGGGAAATTCAATGCTTCCCTTACTTGAAAGCCATGGATTTATTTCAATGCAACCCAGATTAGCCATATAAATCAAAGTTGCTTTATCCTGGCACATTAAATAATTGATCTTTTTATTGGTTGATTCGGAAAATATTTTTATAGTTTCGATCCAGTCCGGCAACGTTGAAAGCATATCTTTTTGAAAAAAACTTTGTTGATTAATTCCATTCGGATTTCGTCTTAAACTTTCCGGTCTGTTCTTTAAATAAGGTAAAATATAATCAGACACTTTGTTATAATATTCAATGAGATCTTCTTTGGTATAGTTTTCTTCCGGCCAATATATTTTTTTTAAATTAGTCAACTTCAATGGTTTTCCCTCTATTTTTAGTAGTGCTTCCTTCCCATCTTCGCTAAGATCTTCCTCCTTAATTAATGTATTTATTTTTGAATTTTTTTTTATTGAATTTTTTTTTATTGAAACATTTTTATACCCTACTTTCGCTTCTTTTATTTTTTTATTTTTTTCCAAACCGGAATTTTCAGATTTTAAAAATGACGCATCATTTTTTTTTATTTTCTTGGTTTTTAAGATCGATTCAATTGGATTTTCCATTTCTCGGTTTACGTCTTTTGCATTTTTATCCTCTCTCATTCCAAGGAATACAGGCATCCTCATAACTCCATCATTGGTCCATTGCTGAAATTTTACTTCACAAACCAGTTGAGGTTTCAACCATTTTACGGGAGCATTCGTTTTTGGAATAATTCTAAAAGGTGATTTTTTCTGAACTAAAGGTTTTAATTTTATAATGATTTGCCGAAGGTTCTTATCATTAAACCCTCCCCCTGTATGACCTACATAAACTAATTCTTCTTTTTGATAAACGCCCAGCACCAAGGCGCCAAAATGTTTTCTTCCCGCATGTGGTTCAGTGAACCCTGCAATAACTACTTCCTGTTGCTTGACTGTTTTTATTTTTAACCAATCTCTCCCTCTCACTCCAGGCAAATAGGTGCTGTCTGCTTTTTTTGCAATGATTCCTTCCAGTTCTTTTTTTTTCACCAATGCAAAAAATTTGTTCCCTTCCTTCACAATATGATCGTTATATTTTATTGTTGGATCGTTGGGCAGAATTTTTTTTAGTAATTCTTTTCTCTGCCACAACGGAAGTCCGGTAAGGTCGTGTCCATTGTAATACAGAAGATCAAAAACATAATAAACAATGTTTCCTTTACCTGTCCGCTGATAATTTTGTATTAACTGAAATTGAGATTTTCCTTCCTTATCCAAAGCCACAATTTCTCCATCAAAAATCGCCTGCATCCCCAGTCGAGAAAGTGATTCATAAACAGTTGGGAAACGCGTATTAAATGAAAGATTGTTTCTTGAATACAAATAAATATCAGTAAAATTGACCTCCGCTATGGCTCTGAACCCATCCCATTTTATTTCAAAGATCCATTCATCTGAATCAAAAGCCGCTTTCACAAGTGTTGCCATCATTGGTTTTATACGATGAGGCATTTTTGCTTTTTTTGAATCTTTTAATAAGCTGGTTTCATTTTTGCTTTTTTTTTTGAATGATTAGTCTGGGTGATCTTATCAGAAACAATACTCTCTTTTTTTTTACCCGATTGGGTTTTTATTTGTTCTAAACTTCTTTTCGTGACAATTGATTTGTCTTCGTTTAATACATCTTTTACGTTAGCGTATTCATCTTTCTTTTTAATAAACAACCATTCATTGCCTTTTTTCAGATGCATTTTCACAAGTGCAAATTCTCCGTTCAGCTTTTTTCCTTTTAAAATTATTTTCAGATTTCCTTTTTGCAAACCTTCCAGCAATGCCTTTTCATTTTCCGTTTTTTCTTTTGTATCTATAGCCTGATAGGTCCCTTCATCCCAAATCATCACGGTACCTGCTCCATAATTCCCCTCCGGAATAATCCCTTCAAATTTTCCATAATCTAAAGGATGGTCTTCTACCATTATTGCAAGTCTTTTATCATTGGGATTCATGGACGGTCCTTTTGGAATGGCCCAGCTTTTTAATACCCCTTCCATTTCAAGTCTTAAATCATAATGCAAATGCGATGCATCATGTTTATGCACAACAAATTGGTGTTCATCAAGGCTCCTTTTTAATTTCGCTTTCGGCTCAGGAGTCTCATTGAATTTTCGTTTTTTTTTATACAGAGTGAGTGTCATTAAACAATTGGTTAAATTCTATATTTTATGCTTTAATTTTTTATATTTTACTGCTTTTTGTTTTTTAATTGTTCTCAATTGCCTCACAGGAGATCGATCCTGAACTTTTCTTCCTTTCACCGATTCAAGACTTGCCTTAATCACCGACATTAAATCTTTAACATGTGTGGCCTCTGAAATTTTCCCTTTTACCTCCACAGGTTTTCCTTTAGCTTTTAATTCTATTACTTTTTTTAATTCATCCACATAAGTATCTTTATAATTGGCCGGATTAAATTTTTCAGTCAGTTGTTCAATAAGTTTGATCCCCATTTCTATTTCTTTTAATGAAACAGTGCTTTTTCCCGGCAAATTCAATTGATCGGCTGATCGGATATTTGAAGTGTATCTTAATTGATTTAAAATGATAACATCTCCCGAAATTTTGATTGCACCAATATGTTCCCGATGTTTTAAAACAAATGTTGCGATACCCGTTTTCTTTGATTTCCGTAAAGCTTCTCGAAGCAAAGCATAAGGCTTGACAGCATTTTTATCAGGTTCAAGAAAATAGGGTTTGTCGAAATAAACAGAATCAATTTCCTCCTCATTTACAAAATTCACTATTTCAATTAAATTATTTTTCCTGACATTTGCATTCTTAAAATCTTCTTCATTCAGCACTATGTATTTCCCTTTTTCTATTTCATATCCTTTTACAATATCTTTGAATGCAACTTCCCGCCCATCAGAAACAGCAATCCGTGCATACCGGATCGGTGACAGGTCTTGTTTTGCAAGCATGTCAAGATCGATATAATCATCTCCTGTTGCACTATATAATTTGACCGGAATATTTACCAATCCAAAACTAATTGCTCCACTCCATATTGATTTCATGTTTTTTTTGTCAGGATAAATTATACATTTATACACGAAAGAATAAAGCAAAAATGATTAATTGCTCATCAATGGACAATGACCTCAGTCAAAGAAAAAATTTTATTCAGCAGGAAATTCCGAAATGAAATTATTAGGAGAGTAAAAAATGGTGCGTAAAAAATCAATAAAACTAAAGGCTTCTTTTCTTCCAATACCACACCTCATCTTGTGATTCTTTGTCGATTTGCTTCCAGTAATGTGGGGTAACAAATTTTCCGTCTTCGGTTTTTAATTGGCGGTTATATACTCCATTTATAGGATTAAATGTGAGATCCGTAACACCAACAGTAAATGTTGTTATGACAGGAGCTGGAGGAGTTGTTTCAACAGGAGCATCTGTTCCTGCCGGGACTATAGGTTTAGCTGCTGTTTTTGGTGGAGGACTGTTCACTACAACAACAGTAAAGCCATTAAATTCTAATAGCTTTTTTAAAAATTCTACACGTTCAGCACTGCAATTTTTTTCAATAATGGAGCATTTTACTTCTCCAAGTTCTTCAAATGAATAATTTGCATTTAATGCCATCTGCTTTTTTTATTTATTTTTTCTATCCACCTATCGTCCCTCTCTTGAGGAGAGGTCTTAAATGGTAAGACTATTAATATAATCGTAAATACAACTTGCAAAACCAACCAGCACCACACCAACCATACAAATGATCAAACCTAGTTTTGCTGAAAAGCTTGCATTTAATTTTTCGATTGGTGCATCATTCGGATCAACAAAAATTGCTTTCACCACACGCAAATAATAATACAATGAAACGATCATGTTCAAGGAAGCGATGATCACTAAAATATAATTACCATGACTTGCTCCTGCAGTTACCAAAAACATTTTTCCGAAAAAACCAGCGGTTGGCGGAATACCAGCCAATGAAAATAAGGAGATGGTAAGTACCCAACTAAGTAATTTATTGGTCTTATAAAAACCTTTGTAATCACTTATGTTTTCTTTTTTCGCAAGTGCAGATACGATTCCGATAACACCAAATGCTCCAAGATTTGAGAAAATATACACCAATAAAAAATAAATGGTTGAACTTGTTCCCATTTGGTTACCTGCTGATAAACCTAATAAAATATAACCGGCTTGCGCGATGGATGAAAATGCAAGGAAACGTTTAATATTATCCTGACGGATAGCAAATAAATTTCCAACAGTTATTGTAAGCACAATACTTAGGAACAACATGTTGTACCACATGCCCTGGAAATTTAAAAACAGTGGACCTAATACTGAAATGAAAACAAAAACAATTGCTGCTTTTGAAATTACCGAAAGATAAGATGTAACTGAAACAGGTGATCCTTCATACACATCTGCTGTCCATAAGTGAAAAGGAACGGATGAAAGTTTAAATGCAAATCCAACAAAAACAAATATCAATGCTAAAATTTGCAAGTGTCCGCCTCCAATAAGTCCGGGCAATTCTGAAAAGCTCAATGTGCCTGTACTTCCATAAAGCAAAGAGATACCAAACAACATGATACAAGAAGAGAATGCTGATAACAAAATCATTTTTACAGCAGCTTCAGATGATTTTAATTTTCCCAGATCAAAATTAGCAAGTGCAGCAAGTGGTATGGAGGCAATCTCCAAGCCAAGGTAAAACATCAGGAAGTTACCACTTGATATCATAAAGAACATGCCTAGCAAGGTGGTTAATAATAAGATGAAAAATTCAGGAACATGTTTATGAGATTTTAACCAATCGAATGCCTGTAATGAAATGATAAGTGTACCAAAATTCAGAATTGATTTTTCAAGAACAAGAATATTATTGCTATGGAACATTCCATTAAAAAGCATTCCATCAGCACTCGATATAAATCCTACTGCAAAATTAAGAAGCAATAAAAAGTTGGTAATATGCAACCAGGTACTGTTATCTTTAATGCCATCCCAAACTTTAAGGATCAGCAAAATAAAGATGATGAGCGTTAAGCTCAATTCAGATTTCATTAATATAAAAAAGTCAGTGTTCATTAATTTGGTAATTAGATAATTTGGAAATGTGTCAATTTACTAAATGCTTAAAACATGTTTTTAAGTTTTGATGTTTATTAATTTGATATTTAAATAAATTCATTTTCAAATTATCAAATAAGTACATTTTCAAATTATTTTTTCAATTCATTTATTTTAATTTATTTTTAAAATACCCTTGCAATATTTTCCATGATTATTTGTGCATCGGGTGCAATCAAATTATATAACCAGAATGGTGCAATTCCAATTGCGAGAATTGCAACAATTAACAATACAGAAGCAAATTTTTCGTTCCATGTTGCATCTTTCAAATGCTGAAAATGTTCATTCACTATTGGGCCCATCACCGCCTTACCGGCAGCCCGTAAAATATACACCGCTGTTACAACAATGGATGCAGCAGCAAGTATGGTTGCGATACGATGAAAAGCATCCGGACGTTGCCACGACCCGATAAACACCGTCATCTCCGCCACAAAACCACTTAAACCCGGTAAACCCAATGAACACAATCCGGTGATCACATATACAGTTCCGATGAATGGAAGTGTTTTTAATAATCCGCCTAATTCAGAAATTTGCCGTGTATGTGTACGTTCGTAGATCATGCCGATGGCACCGAAGAAAAGGGCCGTCATCACACCATGTGACACCATTTGCATAACGGCACCAATGATCGCAGTTTTGGTAAGCATACCGATACCAAGCAAAATAAATCCGCAGTGACTTACAGAAGAATATGCATTCATGTATTTCAGATCCTTTTGCATCAGCGTTGCAAACGAACCATAAATAATCGCGATGGTTGCCAGCAATACTATTAACCAGGAATATTGTTGTGCTGCTTCAGGCATTAAATACGTTGCTACACGCAATGCACCATACCCGCCTAACTTCATTGATATTCCGGCAAGGAACATAGAAGCTGCTGTTGGAGCCGAAGAGTGACCATCGGGCACCCAGGTATGAAATGGGAACAATGCTGTAAATACACCAAAGCCTACGAACAGGAATGGAAAAATATACATTTGTGTTTGAACAGGAATATGCAAATGAGAAATTTGTATCAGGTCCCATGTATGAACTCCATTGCCTGTATTGGTAGCAAAATAGGTTGCCAACAAACCGATCAATACAAATACAGAACCGCCCATTAACATCAATGCAAGTTTCATGGCACTGTATTCTTTTTTGCCGCTTCCCCAAATTGCAATTAATAAGAATTTAGGAATTACAGCTATTTCAAGGAAGAAGAACATGGTGAACAGATCCAGTGAAATAAAGAATCCGTAGGCACCAACGCTTAATAATAACAATAAGAAGAAAAACTCTTTAGTTAATGTCTCCACTTTCCAGGAGATCAAGATTCCGGCAACCACCACACATGCGGTAAGCATGATCATCACTACCGAAATTCCATCTACACCAATAAAATATTCGATATTCAATGCACTGTACCAGGAATAACGTTGTTGAAAAAGCATTTGAGCGGTGTTACCAATAGCTCTTTCTGTAATATAAGCATACATCATCGCTGAAGCTAATCCAAGCTGAATAAGAGATCCAATAAATGAGGTCCATCTTATTTGTGATGAGTTACGGCAGAATAACACAGCAATTGCTGTAAGAAGAGGAACAAGTATTAGTATAGTTAAATTCGTCATTAGTTCATTTCTATTCGTTAATCTTCAATTTTTCAAGCACCAGTGTTTTAAACTGATTCGCAACAGTAACACATTCATTTACTTTATCCACTGTCAGGCAATATTTCCCATCACATGCTTCATGATCTAATTCATTACAAAGAATTTCTGATATCGCAATTTTTGAAAATTGATTGTCGATACTGATACATTGATTCAATAGTTCTTTCAAGGTATTTCCTTTGCTTTGGTCAACATCATTGCTCATCAAAAAAAGTCGTAACATCGTTACCAAAGAATGACGGGCGCTATAACAAACGGACATCGTAACTACATCTTCATGCGGTCGGTTCAATTCAAACTCAGCAATACTAAGCTCTGTTATAGCTTGTTTTAGCGCATTACGAATTTCATTTGTTACCATGTTCCTAATTTTTTATGTCCATAAATAAATGAACAACAAAACAAATCCTAATGTTCCGGCAAAAAAGTAAATGGCATAATCCTGCACTTTACCGGACTGAAATGACTTAATAGATTCAGAAACAGATTCTGTTACCGATGCAATTAAATTCATAAAACCATCAAAAATAGTTTTATCGATCCATGCTGCCGGGCGACCAATTAAATTAAACACGATTTTTTTTGTGATGAATAAATACATCTCATCAAAATAAAACTTGTGGTATGCTGCCGTATAAAATCCTTTTACAGTATCCGCAAATTTTTGCGGAACAAGACTTTCTTTAACATACATAAAATAAGCAAGAAGAATTGCAGCAACAGCAAGTAAAACCGGGCCGATCGCAAATCCAATATGAAATTCAGTTTCGAAACCAATTCCATCAGCAGTTACCAAATGACTGAATGGAACAAATCCTGCAACAACAGATAATATGGCAAGAATAATTAATGGAAGCAACATGGTCCCCGGTGCTTCGCCATGATGTGCATCGTGGCTTTCGGAATGTGACTTATATTCTTTGTTCCAGAAAATATTAAAATACAATCGGAACATGTAAAATGCAGTTAATCCGGCTGTAAGAACTGCTGCTCCGAAAATTAATTTATTTGAATTCCAGCATGCCAACAATATTTCTTCTTTACTGAAGAAGCCTGCAAATGGTGGTATTCCGGCAATCGCCAAACAAGCCAGTAAAAATGTGAGGTGTGTTATCGGCATTAATTTTCTCAAACCACCCATATCCTTCATATCATTGCTGTGTACATAATGGATAACTGCACCTGCACCTAGGAATAATAATGCTTTGAAAATAGAATGTGTAAACAAGTGGAACATGGAACCCATGAAACCAACTCCTTCTTCCGCATAAAAACCTGATACACCCAATGCAAACATCATGAATCCGATTTGCGACATAGTTGAATAGGCAAGAACACGCTTAATATCTGTTTGTGTACACGCAATGATTGCAGCAAGCAGCGAAGAGAAAATGCCTATATAAGCAACTACTTCTAACGCACCCGGACAAGAATTGGAGAAGATCGGGAATAAACGTGCCACTAAATAAACACCGGCAACAACCATGGTTGCAGCATGTATCAATGCAGAAACAGGTGTGGGACCTTCCATCGCATCAGGTAACCAAATATGGAAAGGGAACATGGCTGATTTTCCTGCACCACCTGCAAACACTAACACCAAGCCCCAGGTTAATGCTGAAAAACCAAGGAAGGATGCAGAAACAATACTTGTTAAATAATTACCTTCGGTTGTTAATCGTTGAATCAATGTTTGAAAATCCAATGTTTCGGAATAATAAGAAAGAACAAGTATTCCAATTAAAAATCCAAGATCAGCAAAACGAGTAACAATAAATGCTTTTTTAGATGCCGCCACTGCTGATGGTTTTTCATAATAAAAACCAATAAGCAAGAAAGAGGAAACACCCACTAATTCCCAGAATATATAGATCTGAAAAATATTTGTGGAAAGTACCAATCCCAACATGGAGAATGTAAATAAGGAAAGGAACGCGTAATAGGTTGCGTAACGTGGTTCACCATTCATATAACCCATACTGTAAATATGAACCATGAGTGAAATGAAAGTAACGATCACAATCATCATCACCGAAATAGGATCCAATAATATTCCCATATCGATTGCAACGTTTGGCGAAAACTGTAACCATACATATTTTAATGCAATGATCTTTTGATATACGCCCTCAACTTTTCCTACTTCAAAGAAATATTGATACGCTACAAATGCGGATAAAAGGAATGAAACCAATAGCGAAAGTGTTCCCAGTACACCGGAGAATTTCGGGAAATACCTACGACCAACTAATCCAATTATCAGGAAGGTGATGATCGGTAAAAGAGGAATTAACGCTATGTAAGTTGAATTCAACATAATTAAAATTTCATTAGATCTGCATCATCCACATCAATTGATTTTAAGCTGCGGTACAGATGTATTATTATTGCAATTGCCACGGCAGCTTCGGCAGCAGCAATGGTAATAATGAATATGGTAAAAAATAAACCATCCAGTTTATCAGCATACAAATATTTATTGAACGCTACAAAATTGATGTTGACACTGTTCAAAATTAATTCGATGGCCATCAGCATCGTGATCATATTTTTACGTGTAAGGAAACCATACACACCAATGAAAAACAAGGCAGTGCTTATAAATAACATATGTGTCAATCCTATTTCGCTCATTCTTTTGTTTTTATTTTAATGGCAATTACAATACATCCGACAAGTGCTGCTAATAAAAGCATACTCACTACTTCAAAAGGTAAAATATATCCGTATTGTGTCGTACTTAACATTTGTAATCCAATATTTTTTACACTCGGTGCAACCGCTGCATTAGCAGTTGGAATAAATGTATGTTCCGTAATATAAAGAAGTGTAAGTGCTGTTGCAAAAACAGCTGCAAGTCCTGAAAACAGGGCCCTCCACAGCACAGGCTTTTGCATTTCATCACCGGAAGCATGTGTTAAAAAAACAGAAAATATGATCAACACTACAATACCGCCTACATAAACCACAATTTGAACTGCTGCAATAAATTCATAATTCAAATAGAAATACAATGAAGCAATACCTAGCAATGAAAATAACAGGTAAATAGCAGCACGGAATATTTTACGGGAAGTTACCGCAAGTATTCCACCGCCAATGATCACCGCAGCGATAATATAAAATATGATTTGTGACGCGCTCAATTTATTTTTTATTTATCAATTTAAAATTCTAATTCTTAAATCCTTTTTCCTAAATCAACAAATCCTGATTTTTTAGTTCCTACTCAACTCCATCTTTCAATCTTGAACCGGGTTTATTCAAAACCTTTTTCAAATATTGTTTCTCGTACTGACTGTGTTCAAATTCATTGCCCATTAGAATTGCAGTGGTCGGACATGCTTCAACACACATACCACACATGGTACACATATCTAAATGATACACCCATGTATCAATTCTTTTTTTCTTTTTACCATCCGGTTGGATCTCTTGTTTGGTGATAATTTTTATTGATCCATTCGGACACGATAATTCACAGGATTGACACCCTGTGCATTGGTGTTCATTTTTTTCGTCATGCGGCATGATCACCTCACCACGAAAACGTTCAGGCAAGTTTAATGTAGCACGATTTTCCGGATATTCTTCCGTAATAATTTTATTAGGATGGATAAAATAATACCCCGTCAATTTCATCCCGGTTAATAAGGATTTTATTGATTTAAAAATGGTCCCGAAATACTCTTTTATAAACATCTTATTTAAAAAATTCTAAACATTAAATTCTAAAATCTAAACACATTAAAAGTGCCAGCCCATAATTGCCATTAAGGTTACCAATAATACATTTACCATACTTATTGGCAACAAATATTTCCACTCCAGGTTCAATAATTGATCAATCCGTAAACGCGGGAATGTCCAACGAAACTGCATAATAATAAAAATGATAAATAATGTTTTTCCAAAAAACCAAATGGATGAAGGAATGTAATCCATGATATGATTGAAACCTGTCATTCCACCAATGTGGAAAGGCATCCATCCTCCAAGGAAAATTGTTGCAGCTACTGCTGATACAACAAATAAATTAATGTATTCCGCCATCAGGAACATGGCGAATTTCATACCCGCATATTCTGTGTTGAAACCTCCGGTAAGCTCTTGGTCGGCTTCTACTAAATCGAATGGAGCACGATTGATCTCTGCTGTTGAAGCAACTACAAATATCACAAAAGCAATCGCTACAGGAATGTGTCCCTTAAATATCCACCATCCGTTTGCCTGACTCTCCACAATATCATTCAAACTTAAACTTCCGGTAAGAACTACAATTGAAATAAGCGATAAGCCAATTGAAAGTTCGTAGCTCACTATTTGCGCACCAGAGCGCATTGCTCCGATTAAGGAGTATTTATTACCACTTGACCAGCCAGCCATTAAAATTCCGATAACTGCCATGGATGAAACGGAAGAAATATAAAGTACGCCAATGTTAATGTCCCAGATTTGAAAACCTTTGGCATAAGCTATTGGCGCTACAGCCAACAGAGCAGTAGTAATAATGATACCGGGAGCAAGATTAAATAAAAATTTATCAGCAGCGTCAGGAGTAAAACCTTCTTTGAACAACAGCTTCACAGTATCAGCAATAATTTGCAAAGTCCCTTTTGGTCCAACACGATTTGGTCCTAAACGAAGTTCCATGAATGCTGCCACTTTACGTTCCATATAACCCAGGAAGAAAGCCAATAATATAAGGAACACCAATAAACACACTCCAACAATAACCATTTCGGTTACCGTAAGAAGCATATCGTTTGTTATGGCATTTTTCAGCCAATTATGGATATGTGTTGCAAGTGACGAAAAGCTATATGATAAAAGTGTTTTCAATTTTTAATATATAAATTCTATTCCTTATTTATAATTACTATTCCCTAATTACCTGTCAATATCAGGAATAATTAAATCAATGGTAGCCATAATTGCTATCAGATCCCCTATTTTATGTCCTTTTGAAATATGTGGTATTGCAGATAAGTTAGCAAAATTTGGTGAACGATATTTGCAACGGTATGGTGTTGCACTGCCATCACTAACAATGTACACACCTAATTCTCCTCGGGCTGTTTCTACTCGTTGGTAAAATTCTCCTTTTGGTAATTTTAGTACATTTTTTGTTTTGGCAACAAATTCTCCTTCCGGAATATTGTCGATCAGCTGCTCTATAATATTTACTGATTGTAACATTTCAGCCATACGCACCTGGCACCTTGCCCAGCTATCACCACCTGTTACCAGTATTTCGTCAAATTTCAGTTTTTCATAACCATCATAAGGATAAAGTTTCCGGATATCGCAGCTAAGTCCGGAAGCTCTTGCTACAGGACCTGTACAACCTAATGCAATGGCATCTTCTTTCGTTAAAACTCCAACATCCATCATACGATTTTGGAAAATAACATTACCGATCAATATTTCATTGTACTCATGATAATTATCTTTGAATTGCTTCAATACTTCTTTAATACGTTTTGGAAAATCAGGTTGCAGGTCTGTTATTACACCACCCGGAACCATGAAGTTTTGCGTAAGTCTTGCTCCACAAGTTTCTTCCATGATGCTATTGATCGCCTCGCGTTCGCGGAAAGCATAAAAGAAAGGAGTTACACCACCCAGATCGAGACCGGCAGATGCAAACCATAAAATATGTGAGCTAAGACGTGACAACTCACATAATATAATCCTGATTGCTTGTGCACGTGCAGGAACCTCTACCTGTAAAGCTTTTTCAACTACCAATGCACATGCCTGATTGTTCATGTGTGCCGACAAATAATCCATTCGGCTGGTTATATAAATAAACTGGCGATAGGAAAAACTTTCGCTCATTTTTTCAATGGAACGATGAATGTATCCCAGATGTGGTTCTACTTTTTTAATTGTTTCACCATCCAGCCACACCTTTAAACGTAACACACCATGTGTGGACGGATGCTGTGGCCCAATGTTTATGACAAATTCGCCTTCTTCGTTAATACAATCTTCTTCTCCTAGTAACATCTATAATTCTATCATGTGTTCGTCAACATAATTTTTTCTCAGGGGATACCCCACCCAATCTTCTTCTAAAAATATTCTACGCAAGTTTGGATGATTTAAAAATTTAACACCAAACAAATCGAATACTTCATCTTCATTCAATTCGGCTGTTTTCCAAATATCATAAACCGATTCAATTTGCGGATTAATAGTATCGGTAATTTTCGCTTTTACAACAATTGTATGATTATGTGTTTTTGAATTCAGGAAGTAAACCATCATTAAATGATCTTTCCAATCCACACATGTTAAGCAAAATAAATAATCAAAATTAAATTCTTTAGTTGAGCGAAGAACTTTCATAAAAGGAAGTAACTCTTCGGAAGGAATAATAACATTCAAAAACTCTCCGGTTTCATCAAAAGTGACTGCTGAGAATACTTGTGTAATATTATTTTTTAGTTCTTCGTTAGTCATTATTTTTATTTCCTGTTTTTTTTGTTTCCCTATTCCCTACTTTTTATCTACTTGTTTTCTGAAGTAAGCGTCATTCTTAATTTTTTCCTGCAAAGCAATCATTGAATGTAAAAGAGCTTCAGGACGCGGAGGACAACCCGGCACAAAAACATCAACAGGAATAATATGATCAATTCCTTTTACAACAGAATACGTATTGTAAAAGAACGGACCACCTGAAATAGTACATGCACCCATTGCAATAACATATTTTGGTTCGGGCATCTGATCATATAAGCGCTTAAGCACCGGTGCCATTTTCATCACAATAGTACCTGAAACAATTATTAAATCAGCCTGACGTGGTGTTGCACGCATTACTTCAAATCCAAAACGCGACCAATCGTATTTTGCATTTACAGTGTGCATCATTTCAATTGCACAGCAACTTGTACCAAATGCCAACGGCCATACCGAATTGGAACGGGCCCAATTTATAACCGCATCAAGTTGGGTTACCATAAACCCTCCATCAGGAGTTTCGTGAATTTGCCCGGGAAATTCCAGTTTATCTTTTACACCCATTTTAGCGCTCCCTTCTTCCAAGCATACAACAGGCCCATAAATAAAATAAACATGAAAACTAATATCTCAAAAAATGCAAGCATGCCTATGTCTTTTACAACAACAGCCCATGGATACATGAAGACAAGCTCCACATCAAACACCAAAAATATTAAAGCGAATAAATAATAACCAACATTAAATTGAATAAACGAAGTTCCCGAAGTAGGAATACCGCATTCGTATGTTTCACCTTTCTGAGGATTTGTAGAAGTTTTTGCAAGTGCCTTTGATAAAAGGATTCCGCCTGCCGCGAAAGCAACTCCGCAAAATAAAAGAAGTATTAGTGCCAGTGAGCCCATATAATTTTTTCTGGTGTCAAAAGTATCTTGCGTCAAAGTTATAAAAAATGATATATATCATACCAAAATAATTCAAATCAAGCTTCCTTTACAAACTATTTTTAATTCAATTAATTTAAAACTATAATTTATGGCAATCAAAATTACAGACGAGTGTATCAATTGCGGAGCCTGCGAGCCAGAATGTCCAAATGGTTCTATTTATGCCGGAGGAGATGAGTGGAGATTTTCCGACAAAACCTCAGTGAAAGGAAGTTTTACTTCAAAAAGCGGAATTACGGCTAATGCAGACGATGCGCAAACCTCTATTTCAGGAGATTTTTATTATATCGTAACGGATAAATGCACTGAATGTGCGGGGTTTCATGATGAACCACAATGTGCATCTGTTTGTCCTGTTGATTGTTGTGTTCAGGACGAAAATCATGTGGAATCGAAAGATGAATTATTAGCAAAGAAAGAAACATTACATGCTTAAAAATCATTAAAGAATAATAATGGAAACAGTTGAAAAAAAAGCAGGGAAAACAACCGAAGTTAGAGAAGCTGATAGAGTGGTGGTACGTTTTTCCGGTGACTCCGGTGATGGTATGCAATTAACCGGAATGCAGTTTTCTGATACTGCAGCACTTTTAGGAAATGATATCAGTACCTTTCCTGATTATCCGTCTGAAATACGTGCCCCGATAGGTACTGTTGCAGGGGTATCTGGATTTCAGGTGCATTTTGGAAGCAAAGAAATATTTACTTCCGGTGACGAATACGATGTATTGGTTGCAATGAATGCTGCAGCATTAAAAGTTGATCTTCCTAAATTAAAAAAAGGAGGATTCATCATTGCAAACACTGCCGGATTTGATAAAAAAAATCTTGGCCTGGCACAATATCCTGAAGGAGTGAATCCTTTGGAGGATGAATCACTTACAAATTACACTGTATTGCAAGTAGATGTAACACGGCTTACAAAAGAAGCGCTTGCAGATTCTGGATTAGGAACAAAAGAAATTGAACGATCTAAAAACATGTTTGTGCTGGGTGTTCTTTTCTGGATGTTTGATAAACCTCTAGATCATACGCTAAAGTTCATCGAAGAAAAATTTGCAAAAAAACCTGAAATTGCTCTTGCGAATGAAAAAACGTTAAAAGCCGGGTGGATCTATGGTGAAAACACAGAGATCTTTAACACTCAATTCAAAGTTTCAGCAGCAAAACTACCTGCTGGAGAATACAGAAGTATCACAGGAAATCATGCAACTGCTATTGGATTACTTGCTGCTGCAGAGAAATCAGGTTTGCCTTTATTTTTAGGCTCTTACCCTATCACTCCTGCTACAGATATTTTACATGAGCTTTCAAAATACAAAGCGAATGGCGTAAAAACCTTGCAGGCAGAAGATGAAATAGCTGGTATTTGTTCTGCCATTGGAGCTTCTTATGCAGGAAATCTTGCAATAACAACTACTTCAGGACCCGGTATGGCTTTAAAAACGGAAGCATTAGGTTTAGCAACCATGTTGGAAATCCCTTTGGTGGTTGTAAATGTTCAGCGTGGAGGGCCAAGTACAGGTTTACCAACAAAAACGGAGCAATCCGATTTATTGATGGCCATGCATGGAAGACATGGCGAAGCACCTCTTCCTGTTATTGCAGCTTCTTCTCCATCGGATTGTTTTGATATGGCGTATGAAGCATGCAGAATTGCGATTGAACACATGACACCTGTCATATTATTAACAGACGGATACATTGCAAATGGTTCTGAACCATGGCTTTTTCCAACTGAAGATAAGCTTGCAAAAATTTCAGTGAAGTTTTTAGATACGCCCAATGGCGAAAACAATGTGTTGCTTCCTTACAAACGCAACGAAAACTTAGTTCGTCCCTGGATCAAGCCGGGAACAAAAGGTTTAGAGCATCGTATTGGCGGATTGGAAAAACAAAATGAAACCGGAAACGTTTCGTATGATGCAAAAAATCACGAAACGATGACCAGATTAAGAGCTGCAAAAATTGAAAAAATTGCTGATTTTATCCCTCTTGCAAAACCTGATAGCGGAAAAGAAAAAGCGAAAGTTCTGGTATTAGGCTGGGGCTCTACAGCAGGCTCAATAAAAATGGTTGTTCGCGAAATGATTGATGAAGGCGCTGATGTGGCACATGTTCATTTAAAATACATCAATCCATTTCCAAAAAATCTGGGTGAATTATTAAAAGGATATGAAAAAGTATTGATCCCTGAAATGAATTGCGGACAATTGTTACAGTTGATAAGAGCAAAATATATGGTACCTGCAATTGGTTTTTCTAAAGTGCAGGGATTGCCGTTTACAACAGCTGAATTAAAAGAAAAAATAAAAGACCTATTATAAATCTACGAAATACGAATAAATACGAATCTACGAATAAGAAAACAAAATATTATATACAGTTTCGTGAATAGGTATAGTTCGATATTGGTAGCTAAATTAAAAAATAAATTAGCATGGAAACAGCAACTGAAAATAAATTAAGCCCAAAGGATTACGCATCAGAAATGGAAGTGAAATGGTGCCCGGGATGTGGAGACTATTCTATTTTAAAGCAGGTACAAACGGTATTTCCTGATCTGGGTGTGCCCAAAGAAAATTTTGCTTTCATTTCCGGTATAGGTTGTTCCTCACGCTTTACCTATTATATGGATACATACGGTATGCATAGCATTCACGGAAGAGCTGCAGCAATTGCCTCCGGGGTAAAAGCGGCTAATCCTGATTTAAGTGTGTGGATCGTTTCCGGTGATGGTGATGCCCTTTCAATTGGTGGAAATCACTTTATTCATTTGATGCGTAAAAATTTCGATGTGAATTATCTGGTTTTTAATAATCAGATCTACAGCTTGACAAAAGGACAATATTCCCCAACTTCTGAAAGAGGAAAAGTAACTAAATCGAGTCCATACGGTTCTATTGAAGAACCATTTAATCCTTCTGAATTAGCATTGGGTGCAAAAGCAAGTTTTGTTGCGCGTACACTTGACCGCGATCCGAAACACATGCAAGCAGTTTTAAAACGCGCTCATGCACATAAAGGAACTTCCTTTGTGGAAGTATATCAAAACTGTCCTGTATTTAACGACACAGCCTTTTTTGCCTTCTCTGATAAAGAAACAAAAAAAGAAGAAGCCATCCTAGTGGAACACGGCAAACCATTGATCTTTGGTAACAATGAGGAGAAAGGAATTAAGTTTGAAGGATTAAATCCTGTTATAGTAACTATTAAAGAAAGTGGTATTTCTCCAAATGATCTATGGATACACGATGAGAAAGATAAAACAAAAGCAAATATCCTTTCCCGTTTCTTTGATACGACTCAACACGATGATGAGTTCCCCCGTCCATTCGGAATTATTTACGCCAATGAGCGCCCGATATACGATGAGAACTTAGTAGCACAAATTGATACCGTTAAGCTTAAAAAAGGAAAAACATCCTTAAATAAAATATTATCAGGAGAAAAAACCTGGAGTATAAATTAGACCTTTGATTTGGGTTAGAAAGAGGCACCTCGGGTAATGTGAGGTGTTTTTTTTGTGTAGTACTCTTTCTTATTTTTACACAGAAATAAATTGAGTAAATCTCCGTACTTTTACATTTCAAAAAATAATCAATAAAAAAAATGAACAAACACCTTGAAATATTATACAAAGAGCATGCAGTCATAAAAAAAGCTCTTCAAACAGTAAAAGAACTGAAAGAACTGATCGATATAAATCCCGATGAATATAAATCAGAAATGATACGGTATATTTCTTTTTTCAGAAAGTATGCTGATGGATTTCATCATTATAAAGAAGAACAAATTTTATTTCCTGAAATGAGCAAAAAAAATGAATTCCTTGCTGAAGGTGTTATCAAAGAAATGTTTGAAAACCATTCTGATTTCAGAGAGATGACCGGAAATATTGAATCTCTGGTTAATTCAGGAGATTACAAAAATGCCCATGCAGCATTTGAAAAATATGCTGAAGCATTACTTGATCATATTGCAGTGGAAGATGATGAAGTTTTTCAAATGGCCGAATCGGTTTTTGATGATGCAGAAATTGAAAAAATATATTTCCGTTTTATGGATTGTGATAAAGACCTTGGCACTTCCGACAAAATAAAATTTGAAGCAATGATAAATTGATTTTATTTTAAAAAAAATTGAAAACCAAATTCAATAATTAAGAGCCTGTTAAAATTTCACTAAAATAAAATATAGTATAGCAAACATTGCGGGGTCACTTCGAGTGCGACCAAAGGGAGCGTATCGAGAAGGCGGGGAGAATTCTGAAATAATAAGCTCTCGCACTTTCTCGATACACCTTCCTAAAAAAGGAAGGCTACTCGAAATGACAACCCACATTGCGATAACAGATAATTTGAACAAAATTTAAACAGGCTCTACGAAATAAATAATTAATCATGAAATTGCTGATCATTGAAGATGAACTTAGTTTACTAAAAAGCATTACTGATTTTTTTCAGAAGGAGTTGTTCATTTGTGAAACAGCCACTACATACAATGAAGGACTTGAAAAAATTAATTTGTATGATTATGATTGCATTATTTTAGACATCAATCTTCCGGGGGGCAGTGGATTGAAACTTCTGGAAAACCTTAGAAATAAAAAGAAACAAGAAGGCGTTGTCATTATTTCTGCAAAAAATTCAGTGGATGATAAAATAGCCGGGCTCGAATTAGGAGCTGATGACTATCTGACCAAACCTTTTCATCTTTCAGAATTAAACGCCAGAGTTAAAGCCCTTCTTCGAAGAAAATATTCGGAGGGAACAAACCAAATTAAGTGTGATGATTTATTAATTGATCTATCTTCAAAGTCTGTTTCATTTAAAAATATTCCTCTTCACCTTACAAAAAATGAATATCAGTTATTGATTTTTATGGCTGCAAACAAACAGCGCGTAATATCGAAACAAGCAATAGCAGAGCATCTTTTAGGCGACCAGGCTGACAATGTTGATTCCTATCATTCTGTTTATGCTCATATAAAAAACATTAAGAAAAAACTAAAAGATGTTGATTGTCCGGATTGCATAAAAGCTGTTTACGGACTGGGGTATAAATTTGAAATGTAATGAAATAGAGGAAAAAAATGAAACTTCAAAAAAAAAATACGCAATTCTTACTGATCTACCTTCCTATTATTTTAATAATTTGTTCTTTCATTTTTTATATTCTGCTAAGTCTTCAAATAAACCATTTACACGATAAATTACTACTCCTTAAACAAGAAAATATTTTAAAATTATTAGATGAACACAAGCGTGAAATTGAACTACATTCAGGAGCTAAGGGAGAGTACACAGTTACTGAAATTAATACTCCTACTTCAAAAAAATATAACGTCATTACAGACACTTCTATTTTTTATGCATCCCAAAATAAATTTTTGCCATTTAAAATGCTTACCGAAAGATTCAGACATCTCGGCAAAGATTATGAAATTACCACCTACTCCTCTTCTATTGAAACCACTCATTTGATGGTAGCGGTGTTTTCAATTCATGGTCTGATTTATATCATTATGCTGTTCTCCATTGTCATCATTAATCGAAAGGTTTCTGAAGAATTATGGCAACCATTTTATGAAACAATTGATAAACTTAATACCTACGACATTAGCATGAACAGTTCCCTGAATTTAAACCATGAAACAGGCGTAACAGAATTTGACGAATTAAACAGGGTAGCTCAGCAATTAGTTACTAAAGATCAACTGGCTTACCAAAGCCAGAAGCAGTTTGTTGAAAATGCTTCACATGAAATACAAACTCCGCTTGCTATCATTCGGTCAAAAGCTGAATTATTAATGGAGCAACCTGATTTAAATGAGAAAACAGCAGAACTGATAAACGATATTGCAGAAGCTACCACTCGTTTAAGCATCCTGAATAAAACCTTATTACTATTAGCTAAAATTGAGAATAATCAATTTCTTGATCAAAAGAAAATTTATCTTTCTGAAGTAATTGAAACGAGCCTTACTAACTTTCAGCAATCTTTTGATGACAGGTTACCCCAAATAAAAAAAGATTTAGATAACTCTTCATATATTACTGCTAATCTATCATTAATTGAGATTCTTTTGAATAATTTAATTAAAAATGCCATTATCCATAACGAGCCTTTTGGCAACATAAATATTGCTTTAAAACACAACAATTTCATTATCGAAAATACCGGACCTGCATTAACCATCTCTGAAGAATTGTTATTTGAACGCTTCAGAAAGGACTCGAATAAGCCTAATCAGACAGGATTGGGACTTGCTATTGTAAAGCAAATTTGCACGTTGTACGATTACAAGTTAAGCTATACCTATAAAGATCATATTCATCGCCTTCAAGTTAACTTCTAAAAACTCTAAATTTCTACTAAATCACATATTAATTTTGTCGTATGCTCTCCTTTTTTTATTTATTGTAATTCACAATACACTAAAATAGGAGGTTAAAAGTAAAAATGAAAAATATTAACTGCTCTTCCTGTTCTAACACAAATTGTCTTGTACTCAAGCATTGCTCATCTCAATGGATTGAGTTGATCAATCAAAAAAAATATCAGAGCTCCATTAAACAAGATCAGAATATTATTAATGAAGGATTTCCTGTTTTAGGAATTTACTTTATTCAAAAAGGTAAGGCAAAAGTGTTTTCTACTGGGTTTACAGGGAAGCGACAAGTTGTTCGTTTTGCTAAAGAAGGGCACCTGCTTGGGCATAGAGCTTTAGGAAACGATGATACTTACCCAATTGGTGTTGTTGCCTTAGAAGACAGCCTGGTCTGTTTCCTTGAAAACACGCTTCTGGATGACATATTTCTACACAATCCGAATTTTTCACATGGGTTGATGATGTTCTATTCGCAGGAATTGCGAAAACTGGAAAAAAGGATGAAAAATATTCCCCGAATGAACGCCAGGGAAAAAGTCGCAGAGGCATTGTTATTAATCTATGAAAGTTTTGGTTTAAATGAACATAACGAATTGAATGTTCCTTTTTCCCGTAATACTATTGCACACATAGCCGGCACCAGCTCAGAGGAAGTTTCCCGACTGCTTTCGAATTTTGAAGAAGAAGGTTTCATTAACAGACACGGTAGAAAAATAGCGATATTAAATCTGGAGGATTTAAAAACTATTATTGTGAAAATGGATTTTAAAGTAATAATTAATAATTAAAATAATAGTCCGTTTCTTCCCATGCTATTTCCATAACATTATTAGCAATATAAACTTTTGATGCAGATCAAGTAACGGTCCGATAAGTATCACTGTTCTTTGATTTTCCCTTTCATTATTTTGCAAAACGATAATTTGTAAGCTCAAACTTGTAAAAAATACAAACTTCAGACTAAGTACAATCATTTTTATTTATTAAAACTATATCGTCCTTTGTCATGGAAATGTAATTTAAAATTTACGGGCAAAGAAACAACTGCACATTTCACGGTTTCTACTGCAAACCATTCAAAAAAAACATTAAATATTTTACTAATTTCTTTCAAAAAAACAATTAAATACAAATTAATAAGCAATAATAAGTTAAACAAAAAACAAAAATCATGAAAACGAAAAAATTTAAACTATTAACTGTGCTAGGAGCATTGTCTATGGGAATCATCTTAATAGCTCCTACATCTTGTAAAAAAGATAAGATAAAAGGATGTACTGACCCGGTAGCAACAAATTACAGTTCAACAGCAGAAGAAGATGATGGGTCTTGTACCTATGCCACACCTGGACCGGGCACAAGCACAACTGATCTTTTATCAAAATCTGTAACTTCAGCTCCAACTATGGATGGAGTAATTGATGCTTCCTGGGCCAATTGTCAAAAATTAACAGGAACAGCAGCGGTACCTTCAAGCATTACTGATTTTGTGTGGTACAACGGAGAAACTTACAATTTCACATTGCGTTCGATGCGTGATGCCACCAATATTTATTTCCTGGCTGAATGGACTGATCCTAAGGACAGTAAAGAAAGAGAAGGGTGGTATTTTGACACTAGTGTTACTCCAAATATATGGAAGCAACAAAACAAAAAAGCAACATCAGCTACTGATAAATGGTATGAAGATAAATTGGCAATGTTGTGGCCAACAGCAACTACAAGCCTTACTGACTGGAATTCTTCTACTTGTTATTCAACCTGTCATGGAGTAAATCAAACTTTAGGTTATAATACCACTACTAAACACTATGCTGCAGCCGGAGAGGTTGTTGATATGTGGCATTGGAAACGCGTTAGAACCGGAAATCCGTTTGTAAATCAGTTTGATGACCAACGAATAGTTACAATCGTTGATATTAACGCACCTACAGCAACTGAAAAGAAAGATGGTGGAAGAGGTAGTGATGCATCTACTGCCGGTGGTGATGTTGCTAACATACAAACATTAAACAATGGAACTGCAAATGTTACTGTTCCTAAGTTTATTATTCCTAACCAAAGTAATTATTATTGGATCACAACTGATGATACACTTAGTGGTTTGGCAAAACGTGTAACGGCAGTTGATGTTAATGGTGTATTGACTTATGCAGGTGGTACTATTGACCCTGCAACAGGTGGTTATGAAATGAATACAGGAGCTAAAAGATTTCCTAGTATTTATACCAGAGGTACGTTTGTTGGTAGCAGAGGAGATATTACAGCTTATGGAAACCATACCGGTACAGGTTGGGTGCTTGAATACAAAAGAGCACTTACAACTTCTGATGCAGCAAATGATGTTCAGTTTGATGTTACCAAAGAGTATATGTTTGGTTTTGCTATTTTTGAAAATGCAGCAATCGCTCATGGTATCAAACCTAATTTAAAATTAAAATTTAACTAGTTAAAAGCTCAAACCGTATTTAGATTAGTATAGTTGTTTTAGTTTTTTTCATAGGAGCAGCAGTTGGAGAACTGCTGCTTTTTTAATGCTACTACCAAATGAAATATAAAATAGTCCATTTTTAAAACCTCAGCCAAACCCTCTCCTTGAAAAAAGAGAGGGTGATTGGCCTATTTTTTTATATTTCACTTTTGGTATTCCCTGTATCTTTCCCTTTGATGACTAACAATTCTCTGGATCCCGATTGATATTTGTAAGTATTATTATAGTAGCTGTATCATTACATTTCATAAATTTGAAATATCTAACAGATCTTGCTGATGATGAGCTATCAATTATTAAAACTGATCCATATCCTGAGTGCCACATTAATGATAGGTACAGGCCTTGGCAGCGCATTCTATTTATTCTTCACCTATAAAAAAGCAAAAGCATCCACTGTAAAAGATGTCTTAAAATTAGTTGTTCTGGCAGATTCTATTTTCACGCTGCCATCAGTAATTGTTCAACTGATCACAGGTATATTTTTGTCGAACCTGATGAACCTGCTTTACACAAAATGGTTTTGGATTGTAACTATTTCGAGCGTTATCGTTTTAGTCTTATGGCTCATTGCTGTTTTTATTCAATATAAACTCAAACGATTACTGGAGGAGAAAGAAGAGATCACTCCGCAATTTCACGATTTGATGAAACAATGGTATTTCCTGGGAATATTTTCATTTTCCGGCTCCATCTTTCTTTATTATTTAATGGTTTATAAACCTTTTATTTAGCAATGAATATATTGATCTTAGGAGGAACCGGTTTTATAGGAAACAGCATATTTCATTCGCTTGTTTCACATCATACTATAATAGTTGCAAGCAGAACCAAAATAGAATGTTATGATAATTGGCGTCAGGTAGATTTTGCTAAAGAAAATGATTGGAAAAAACTGTTGCAAGGAATTGACCTGGTAATAAATGCAATAGGAATTATTGAAGGTGATTTTCAAAAAATCCAAACAGATGCGCCACTAAGTCTTTTCGAAGCGTGTATAAAACAAAACATTAAAATAATAAATATTTCTGCAATTGGTGCTGAGAAAAAAATCCCTGTAACAAAATTTCTGCAGACAAAAAAGATAACAGATGATTTTGTTTTACACTATCCTTTTGGAAAAGTAATTTATCCGGGTATAGTGCTTGGCAAAAATGGTAAAAGCACTAAGTTCTTCTCAGCAATTGCAAGTCTTCCTATCATTCCTGTTTTTGATGACAAAACAATACCCTTAGTTCACATTACCCAACTGACGGAACTCATCAGAACTATTGCAGAAGATTTTGATAAATACCCTAAACAAATTTTTGCGGTTTCAGAAAATGAAACGTTTACCGATTTCCTTTCTGCATTGAAAGGAAAAAAGGGAAGGTTTTTCAAAATTCCGAAATTTATTATTTCCATATTTTTTCTACTATTTCCAAAAGCTACCATTGGTCTGTTCAGCAAAGACACGGTTAAACTTTTTGAAATAACAGAACCAAGCGATTATCCTCCTATGTTTGAAAAAGCGAGTTCAAAATTTCAACTAGATGCAGAAGTTGATTACACACTCTTTATTTCTTCATTTGCTTTATTGGCAATTGTTTTCATTTGGGTATGGAGCGGAGTAAGTTCATTGATCGCATGGGATGAAAGTTATTCTTTAATGAATCTCATCACTTCTAACCATATTTTAGCAACCGGCTTGATCTTACTTGGTAGTTTTGCAGATATTATTCTTGGCTTTGCTGTGATAAATAAAACCATCCGAAAAAAAGTATTGATCCTGCAGCTTATTTTTATGATAATCTATATGCTTATACTTACTGTATTTGCGCCTTTCTACTGGATTCATCCTTTTGGTGTATTGAGTAAGAACATTCCAATAATTGCTTTGAGTTGTTATTTACTGATGAAAAAAGATTAAGAGTCAGTTTGTTTTTCCAGAAAAGATTCTTCATTTCATTCAGAATAAAGAGTGCAAGATTTTGTCATATTGAGCCCTTCGGCTATGCTCAGGATAAACTCCGCGAAATATCTATTGGGAATGGAAGCAATTATTTTGAATAGAAATTAAAATATTTCTCTTATACCAATTACAAATATATTTTGGTCCAACAAATTCCCGCGCACAGTCTTCGACAAACTTTGACGGACTTCACGCATTGGACCATTTTATAAATAGGGTTCACTCTAACACTAAGAAAAGCAATATTGTCGGATCATTTAAGCCTTTTTTGTTTTATTTGGTGCAAACATTTC
>MEPB01000027.1 GCA_001769385.1 Bacteroidetes bacterium RIFCSPLOWO2_12_FULL_35_15
TTATCAATCCTAATCGATTACCATCGCTTCTCAGCGATTAGAATCGATTGTATTTGATTACCAAATTAGCAGATGAAGGCACTCTAGAAAACAATTATAAATATATGGGGAAGAAAATAATTCGTATCATTCTTCCAGGGGATAATTCTGTAAATATTTTTATTAGTCGTGTAATAAAGTTTATCGGTTAAGCCCAATTTTGTGCAAAGTAAGTTCCGCACCTCTTTTAGCTGCAAACCGTCAAACTGTCTAGAGACAAATTGCAGTTAGTGCCAATGCAAGACGAATTCTATATATGCATTCAATGTCAACAAGATTGTGTATGCAAGAAAAGCGATGCAAAATATTGTGGTGACAGTTACCGAGTATTAGCATTTTTTAGAGATGCATAGTGTTTCGAAATCGATAATAATTTTTCAATTTATTCCAAATGAAAAACTATGAATTTATGACAATTCTCATGTTTTTAAAAAGAAAGATTACCATTGGATAAATAAGCTGACCACTTTGGAAAGAATTACTATTATACTTGGGGAATTGTAATACATTTATGCTGGATAAAAAAAACAACTTTAATTACTTACTCTACTCTATGCGAGATCTTTAGAGAATTAATAACCAATTATTAAAAATTAACAAAAAAATATTATGAAAAAAATTTATTTCTCTATTCTCCTTTTAATTACTATTATCAGTAATGTAACAGCGCAATTAAATTATCAATGGGCTTTAAATCCAAAAAATATTGATACGCTTGGTGGAAATGTAATTGGAAAAACTATAAAAGTTGATGCTTCTGGGAATACATATGTTGTTGGATTTTTTCAGGGGACAGCTGATTTTGATCCGGGTTCAGGTATATCCATTTTAACTTCTCTTGGTGATTTTGATATTTTCATTGCAAAATATGATGCTTTAGGTAATTATATTTTTGCAAAAAATATAGGAGGAATTGGTAGTTCATTAGGTTCCGTGAGTGGTATGTCGATTGCCAGTGATGGCAATGGAGATGTATCTGGTTATTTAGATAATAATGGGAATATATACATTACTGGTGCTTTTTATGGCACAATTGATTTTGACCCAGGAGTTGGAATTGCAAATTTATCTTGCATAGCCAGTTATGAGACGAATAGTTTCTTAGCAAAATACGATGCTTCAGGAAATTATATATTTGCAAAAAGTATTGGCAGTGCAAACGGCTATACTATAAGTAATGCAATCACCGTAGATGCCCTTGGAAATTCTTATTTAACTGGATATTTATATGGAACGGCAGATTTTGATCCAGGTGTTGGTGTTGCAAATTTAACTGCCACCCCAGGACCATCCAATGGTGATATTTTTATCGCTAAATACAATGCTATTGGTAATTATGTATCGGCAATATGCATTGGTGGATCAGCTGGTGATCTCGGTAAATCAATTGCAATTGATGGTTCGAATAATATATATGTTACCGGAACTTTCATGGGACCAGTTGATTTTGACCCAAGTGCCGGAATCGCGAATTTAAATTCAAGTGGAATTTTCATAGCAAAATACAATTCTGCTTTAGGTTTAATTTATGCAAAAGATATTGCCGGATATTGCACTGTTACTTCTATCGCAATAGATGGAAATCATAATGCTTATGTCACAGGATATTTATATGGAACAGTTGATTTTGATCCAAGTTCAAGTATTGTCAATTTAGCTTCAAATGGGAACGATGATATTTTCATAGCAAAATATGATGCGGTTGGGAACTATATATATGCAAAAAGTATCGGAGGATTAAACTCTGATAGAAGCAATTCAATTGTAGTCGATAATAGTGGAAGTATTTCTATTACTGGTTTTTTTAAAGGAAATTGTGATTTTGATCCAGGTGTCGGCTCAGCAAATTTAACTTCTTTAGATAGCGCCATCTTTATAGCAAAATATGATGCATCTGGTAATTATATGTTTGCTAAAAGTATCGATGCTACAGGTTTTGATCAAGGAAATTCAATAGCGATTAATAATAGCGGAAACACATATATAACAGGAGTTTTTAGTAATACAGCAGATTTTGATCCTAGTTCAAGTACTACAATTTTAACAGCCGCTTCTATGACATTAAACGCATTTGTTGGAAAATACGATATTAATGGTAATTATATGTGGGCAAAGGCTTTAGGAGGGTATGCGAATATTATTTACAATGAACAAGGAAAAGGTATAACGCATGATTTAGTCGGTAATGTTTATGTGACAGGATATTATAGTGGAATAGTTGATTTTGACCCTAGTAATGGAATTGCAAATTTGGCTTCGGTCGGAAACAACGATATTTTCCTTGCCAAATATGATGCTTCAGGTAATTATGTTTTTGCCAAATCAATTGGTGGCAATTCTATCGAACAAGGTAATGCGATTTCCATTGACAATGTTGGCAATATTTATATTACCGGAACTTTTAAAGGTACAGTTGATTTCGACCCTAGTTCAGCGACAGCTAATTTTACATCTACGGGAATTAGCAATATTTTTATAGCAAAATATGATGCAACAGGTAATTATATTTTTGCTAATACAATAGGAGGTACAGGAAGTAATCAAAGCCTTTCGATGGCAATAGATGACAACAATGATACATTTATTACAGGTATCTTTTCCGGTACTGCAGATTTTGACCCAGGAGTTGGAATTCTTAATTTAACTACAGCTGGAGCTAGTGCTAGTTTTTTAGCAAAATATAATGCTTCAGGAAATAATATTTTTGCAATAAAAATAGAGGGAACATCAATCGTCCAAAGTAATTCATTAACTATTGATTCTCATGGCAATTCTTTTATTACTGGCAATTTTAGAAATACAACAGATTTTGATCCGGGAGCAGGTTTAGCAAATTTAGTTTCGGCGGGTCTTAGTGATGTTTTCTTTGCTAAGTATGATTCCTTAGGCAATTACATTTACGCTAAAAGAATTGGAGGAACTGGAAACGAAATAGGTACTTCTATTGCCGTTGATGGTAATGACAATGCTTACATTACGGGTTCTTTTTATGGAACGGCTGATTTTGATCCCAATGCAGGAATCGTAAACCTAACTTCGGTAGGAGCTAGTGATGTTTTTATAGCCAGATATGATTCTATTGGAAATTATGTATTTGCAGAAAGAATTGGAGGCGCAAATTCTGATCAAGGTAGTTCTATTGTACTTGACGCGAATAACAATATTTACCTTTCTGGGTATTTTCAAGGCATCGTTGATTTTGATCCAGGTGCAGCTATTGCTAATTTGACATCAAATGGGGGCAACGATATTTTTCTAATGAGATGTGATTCAAATGGCAACTATATTGAAGGTAATGCAATGGGGGGGACAGGTAATGATCTGGGAAGCTCTATAGATATTGATGCTTTAGGCAACCAATACGTTACTGGAGCGTTTACGAATATTGTAGATTTTGATCCAAATATTGGAGTTGCAAATTTGCAAAGTTTTAATAGTCAAGATATTTTCGTCGCAAAGTATAGTGGGACCACAAACTCTGTTGCAGATTTTTCTATTTCAATACCTTCAATATCAATTTATCCTAATCCTTATTCGAATACAACGCAGATAAATTATATACTAAACAACACAGCTTATGTAAATATTGATGTATATGATGTTATTGGGCAAAAAATTGCAAAAATTATTAGCTCCAATCAGTCGTCTGGTGAATACAAATATCAATTTAGTGCTAAAGAAAGAGGATTCCCTTCAGGAGTATATTTTGTAAAAATGTCTTTTGACGAAAAAGTAGTAATGAAAAAAATTATTGAAATAAAATAATCCTAGCTTTCCAATATTTTTAGCTTTCTAATGAATAAATTTTAGATTAAAAAATTTCAATATCGAAGTAAAATATGAAGTACTCATGAAAAAAAACTATCTACTTATATTTCTGATTTTTTTAAGTTTGTTTACAAATGCACAAGTAGCTTTTCATAAAACATATGGCGGATTAGGCGGGGATTATGCGGATGATATTGTTGAGACAACAAATGGCGACTATGTATCAATTGGTCAGACAAATAGCTTTGGAGCTGGTGGATGGGATGTTTATTTAGTCAAAACAAACCGTGATGGCGTTATACTTTGGACTAAAACATTCGGAGGTGTAGATTGGGATTTTGGTCAATGTGTCAGAGAAACATCAGATGGGGGATACATTCTTTCTGGCTACACACAAAGTTTCGGATCTGATGTTTTTTTAATAAAAACAGATTCGAATGGAATTTTTTTGTGGTCAAAAACATATGGAGGGGTATATGGTGAAATGGGTGCATCTGTTGAAGAAACTGCTGACGGGGGGTATATAATAACTGGTACTGCCAGAAGTTTTGGTGTTAGTGATGATGTTTATGTAATAAAGACGGATAATATTGGGAGTTTGCAATGGACAAAAACTTTTGGGGGATCAGGTAATGATTTTGGTCATTCAGGTATACAAACTTCTGATGGAGGATATTTAATACTTGGGGAAACGATGAGTTTTGGCGCAGGCGGACCTCAAGATGCATACCTGATTAAACTTGATGTAAATGGAAATAAGGAATGGTCAAAAACTTATGGAGGGAGCAATTCTGAAATTGGGTGGTCGGTATTGGAAGGTAATAGTGGGGAATATTTTCTTACGGGTTCTACTTCAAGTTTTAGAGGAAATGGCAGTAATCTTGTCTTTTTTATTAAAACAGATAGTATTGGAAATGTTTTAATTTCCAAAGTTTATGGAAGTACTAGTGGTGGAGAAATGGCCTATTCGATACAGAAAGCTTCTGAAGGATATGTCATTGCAGGTGAAACATATGGTTTTGGTAATAGTGGGTATAATATGTATATGATAAAAACTGATTCAATTGGCAATGCGCTTTGGTCAAAAAGTTTCTTAGGAGATGCTGCTCGGTCTGTTAAACAAACTTTAAATGGGAACTATATTTTAGCGGGTTCAAAAGGAATAGATGGAGATTTTTTTTTAGTAAAAACAGAATTAAGTGGGAATAGTGGATGCGATCAGATAAACCTTTCTAGCATAGGTAGCAATGTCGTTTTTACTGTTACCAATCCTCCTGATATAATATCTTCAGGTGGTGTTGAAGGGACACCAGCTTTTATTATAGGTAATGCGGGCGCCACGATATCTGCTACCCTTTGCAACTATACAGGAAATGTTTGGCCTGGAGATGCTGACAATAGTTATTTTTCTGATAATTATGACCTTCTACCTATTGGCTTATACTATTCTCAAACTGGAATACCTCGCTCCATTAATAGCAATATATGGCAAGCAGATTCAGCAGATGTTTGGGGAATATCACAAACAAATGGATTCGATATAAAACATGCGGATTGCAATGGTGATGGAGTAATTGATGCAAATGATACAGTAGCAATCAACTTAAATTTTAATTTAACACACACAATCATTCCAGGTAATATAACTTCTAACAAAATGTTTTCTCCTATTTTGTATTTTGTTACGGACACTTCCACTTATAATGCTGGAGATTGGATTATTGCCGAATTGTGGGCAGGTGATTCTTCCCTTTCAGTTAACTCTTTATATGGAATCGCTTTTAATATAAGTTATGATGTTTCATTTGTGCAGCCGGGCACTGAAAGTGTTTCTTATACGAGTAGTTGGTTAGGAACTCCTAATATCGATGCAATAAAAATTGCAAAAATTGATCCTTTAGCCGCAAAAATTGATTGTGGTATAACACGTATAAATCATACTAATATAAACGGTTATGGAAAAATAGCAGACTTTAAATTTAAGGCTAAAACTTCAATCTCATCTCCTTCCTTTATACATTTATTTGTTTCAAATTATTTTGCGAATGATTCTGTTGGGAATCAAATAGTATTTAATACCCTAATGGATTCTGTTATGATTAATCCAGTTGGAACATCCGTAAAAGAATTAAATACTCCTATGGAGTATAGGATTTCACCTAATCCATTTAATTCTCAAACAATTATTTTTTTTAATGAAGTGCAAAAAAATACAACAATAAAAATAATTGATGAGTTTGGTAAAGAAATAAAATCAATAACTTTTAGTGGTAAACAACTTGTAATAGAAAAAGGCGAAATGCCAAAAGGAATTTATTTTATACAGGTAATAGATGCAAATAAAAAAGTGGTAAGTAAAAAAATTCTTGTACAATAAAAATTTAAAATAGAATCAAAAAACTACCTACTAGAAATTAATATTTATTGTTCTTTCTTAATACTAACTAAATAAGTTTTGTTTTCTAGCCGTGAGAAGTGAAGTTTTTTCGCATCCAACGCGCTATCTTATATGTTTTTTCATTTGGTTTCGCTTTTGGATTATAACACCTAACGTATCTTATTATGTTTCAACTAGCAATTTATTCTATTTCAAGCCCATCAAGAATATTCTTTAGGACTTCAACAAGCTCGATTATTTTTTCTATAGCAGGGAATAGCTTTGAGAGACTTGACAATAATGAAGTTAATTGCTCCAAAAATAATGAACACAACTTTCGAGTCTTGCCATTCATTATATCAATGAAACTGTTTGCTTGGTTGTATAATCTATCATATAAATCTCTTAACCGCTGTGATTTCAGCCTGAGGCTTTGTTGAGTCATTCCAATTGATCTTAATCCGTCACGTAAAAATTCTGTCCCCATTCTACTTTTAAAATCATCAAGAATTTTGTTATGAGCTTCGAAAGTTTCTTTATTCGCATCATAGACAAGATTACTATAACTTGGAAATTGAGGAGATTGTCTTTTATCTGCCTCTATTAGCAAATTTGATCTACTAGGATTTATAAGTAAATCTATTTCACCTGGAATTTTTGCAAGAAAATCTAGTATACTTTCTTCTTCATTGTCACCAAAGAAAAAAAAGAACATTACTATCATGGGGCAAAAAATTTAAATGTAAAATTCAAATATAAATATTTTCTCATTGAGTAACATATTTTTTCTCAATGAATCAGGCGATCAATTAATAATTGACTTGAACTCACAATCAAGCGGAATCTATTTTTTAAAATTAAAAACGGAAGATCAAGTATTTACTCGTAAGATCATTATTCAGTAATTAATTCAAATTTAAAGAGTTAATTTTTCAAAAAGATATCAAAAGAAGGGAGCGAAATAGTTCCCTTCTTTTTGCTTTATATTGGGCTCTTTCCTATCAATTTTCCAAAACTACCACATTCCTTAAATAAATAAATTTATTTTTCTTGAAAAACATTTTAATCTGCTGCCTGTTTTTTTATTCAAAAAAAATAAAATATTTTTTTAAACCGAAGTAAAGCAGTTATAACGCATCACTTGAGGCATTTACTGATAGAAATCACAAAACTGAAGGGGGTAAAATTACCCCCTAAAAAGGGCAATGTCATATGATAAGGTAGAATTATTATATTTGTAAAATGGAACTAATAGAAATTACAAAAAAACTGAATACACAAAAG
>MEPB01000028.1 GCA_001769385.1 Bacteroidetes bacterium RIFCSPLOWO2_12_FULL_35_15
ATATTTGAACTCTTCCTCTATAATGCACTACTAACAAACAAAGTTAAACCAATTGCTACCTGTTAATATGACATTGCCCTTCAAAGGGGGCAGGGGGATGAATTCATATGGCCCATTACAAAATATGTTCTGTAACAAGCCGAGAGTGTATGTGGTGTAAATTTCTAAATATAATATTTTAATGGTATAAACCACTTCTCCACTCCAAAACACCATCATTCAAACTTAAATTAGCCCCAAATTTCAAATAACGGCTTTCTGTCGGATTGTTCCATTAAAATCAATAGAAGTCTCGTTAAAACGAATAAAATCGACATTGCCCTATGAGTTAATGAAATCAATACATCTGGCGATTATTCGTTTCGATTTTACCAAAATTTTATAAAAATTCAGTTAATTCGTAAAATCAAATTATTTTTGAGAAAATTATTTTTCAAATTTTATGCGCGGACTTTTCACCATTCTTTTACTGATCCTCTCCAACACCTTTATGACATTTGCCTGGTATGGACACCTGAAGTTCAAAGAAATGAAATGGTTCGAAAACCTTGGTATCATTAGCATTATACTCATCAGCTGGGGTATTGCATTTTTCGAATACATGTTTCAGGTACCCGCAAACAGGCTTGGATTCAAGGGAAATGGCGGTCCCTTCTCTTTGGTTGAATTAAAAGTGGTGCAGGAGGCAATCACCTTAAGCGTTTTTGTAGTATTCACATTGATCTTTTTTAAGAATGAAACGCTTCGCTGGAATCACTTTCTGGGCTTTGTTTTCCTGATACTTGCAGTGTATTTTATTTTTAAGAAATAAGTTTTTATTTGTAATTAAAATTTCACAAATGGATATTTCCCACATCATCAATCACCTTGGCGAAGAACGTGAAGAATACTACGGAGCTGTGGCTCCACCGGTATTTCAAACAAGTAATTTTTGTTTTAATTCGGTTGCAGAAATGCGTGAAAAATTAAAGCGCGAATTAGAAACGCCTTTTTATTCAAGAGGATACAACCCAACAGTAGCAATACTTAGAAAGAAACTGGCTGCATTGGAAGGAGCAGAAGATGCACTTGTTTTTTCCAGTGGAAGCGCTGCTGTTGCTGCTGCTATCATGAGTGTGGTGAATGCCGGGGATCATATTGTTTGTGTTCAAAAACCATATAGCTGGACAAGAACCGTTATCAGTAAGTACCTCGCAAAATATGGTGTTACACATACTTTTGTGGATGGGGGAGAGGTGGAAAATTTCGAAAAAGCGATAGAAGAAAACACCAAATTAATTTATTTGGAAAGTCCGAATTCATTAACATTTGAAATGCAGGACATTACCGCTATCGCTGCGCTTGCAAAATCAAAAAATATCACTACCATAATTGATAATAGTTACAGCACTCCGATAAACCAACAGCCACTATCCATGGGCGTTGACATCGTTGTACATTCGGCAAGCAAATATTTAAACGGACACAGTGATGTGATTGCAGGTGTCGTTTGTTCTACAAAAAAAAGGATCGAGCAGTTGATGGCCGAAGAATATATGACCATTGGAAGCATTATTTCTCCGCAGGATGCAGCATTAATTTTACGCGGCTTGAGAACACTTGAGCTAAGAGTAAACAGAAGCGCTGAAAGCGCAAAAAAAGTGGTGGAATTTTTAGAAAATCATCCTAAAATAAAACAATTAAATTATCCGTTCGCATCAAAAAATCCGCAATTGCATTTGGCAAAAAAACAAATGAAACAAGGCGGAGGTTTGCTTTCTATCGAATTAAAAGTTGAAAAATTAGAACAGGCAGAAAAATTTTGTGATAGCCTAAAACGCTTTCTGATAGCCACTTCCTGGGGTGGTTATGAATCATTGGTTTTCCCGATGTGTGCCTTGGTGGCAAGTCAGAGTTTTGTAAATCCTTTGCCCTGGAATTTAGTACGACTTTATATCGGTTTAGAAGATGCTGATCTATTGATTGAGGATTTGAAGCAGGCTCTGGAGAAGATATAGGCATGCTTAAAATAACCACAGAGAATACAGAGAAACAAAGAGGTCTTCAAGGAGACTCTGGGAATTCCGTTGTAAATTATTTTTGAAAAAAAGAGCGTTAATTAGAAATCACTTCACCCGGAATAGCCCTCATTCCTTGTTTTGCCTGTATATGATTTGGATCCAATTCAAGAGTTTTTACCCATGCATTTTTTGCCATTTCAAAATCCTTTGCAGTATAACTAGCGCCTCCTAGATTATACCAATATTCAACATTTGTTGGGTCAACTTCTACCGCTTTCTTTAAAAATATAATTGCTTCTTCCGGTTGCTTTTCCCCAATTTTCATGGCCTCAGCAAAATAAGTAGCGCCCAGCAGGCCAAAATTTCTTTTTAAAAAAGGATTGTTCGGAAAAATTTCTGCTGCTATTTCCCAATTACTTTTTGCTTTTTCATAATCCTTCAATTTGAAATAAGCAACTCCTAAATTCAAATAGCCATTCACATATTTTTTATGAATAGCAACCGACTTATTTAAGTGGTAAATTGCTTTATTTATTAGTTCATTTACTAATGCCTTATTTTCGGGGATCTCGGAAAGATCAATATACGCTTTCCCTGCATTTCCATTTACAAGTGCACTGTTGGGAACCGTTTTCGCATCGGCAATAAAAAGTGAGGTGTCGTTTTTCCAATCTCTGTTGCGGGGAACAACAATTCTTTCGCAGAAAAAAATAATTCCGGAAATAACAATTACAGCAAAAATAGTATCGGTGTTTTTTGCGAAGGCACTCAGTTTTTCATAACACCAGTTTATTGAAATGCCTATTAACAAGGCAAATCCAAAGGAGGAATGATATACCAGTCGTTCGCCCATAGTAGCACCAATGTCCATTAAAAAATTAGAAATTAAAACCAAATGCAGCAAATAAAATGCAAGCGCAAATGCAATAATATTCCTTTTGAAAAATAAAATAATAGTTGCCGCGATCATTGATAAATGAATAACCAGGGACATCCATACAAAACCGTTTTTAAAATTGGTATATGGAATGGTGTTGTACGAATAATCACTCGAAAGTGGTGTAGGATAAAATAATAATTTTAAATAATGATTAAGGATCTCAATTTTTGTTGCCCACCTTTCTGGTTTTGTTGCGAACATGTATGGATTATTTAATACATCCGTATTTGGCGCTGTGCTTCCAACCCCGACAATTGAAAAACGAATTAGTAAATAAAGTCCTGCAATAAAAAAATAAGGAAGGCTTGATAGTAAACTTTCTTTAAACGAATCACCTTTAACGATGTAAAGTAACATAGGTATTAGTACCAATAAAGTGATCGCATATTCTTTGGAGAGAAGTGCTAAAAAGTAAAAGAGTAAACCATAAAACAGTTGCCCGGTTTTCTTTGTTTCACGGTAGCGGAAAACAGCAATAAATGTTAAAATAATAAATAGAAAAGATAAAATTTCATCCCGACTTTTTACATTGGAAATAACCTCGGTATGTATAGGGTGAATTAAAAAAATCAGGCAGGTAAAAAAAGCAATTAGGGGTGTCTCTTTAAAAATAAAATTTCTTAAAAAATACAATAGAATAATTACAGAAAAAATATAAAATAAAACATTCAAAACATGTCTTACCATCGCCACATCATCAGCCGGTTTCACCTTTGCTTTTGAACCAAATAGTTGTTGTTCTACCGCAAAAGTAACAACAGAAAGTGGCCGGTAACGTCCACCGGAAAGCTGTTGTTTGGCCCCCATTTGTTTATAAAAACTATCGTACGCATCGGTACTCAAAATTTTTGGTATGCCGCGTATGCCTTGTTGTACATAATCGTTTTTCTGGATTACAATACCATCATCCAAAGCATATTCGTTGAAAAAAGAATTTGAATAAAAAATAAAACCAATAAGTAGTAGTACAAAGGATTGAATCCTGAAATCACCAAAAGAAAATGACATACCGCTGTTTAATGGTACTTGAGTCTTTCCTTTATTTACTTTTGTTTTGACCATTTTGATTTGGTACAATTTATGAGGTTTTTACACAACAAATTGATTGATAAAAATAGTAGTTTTGTATGATCTCAGTCAATAAAAAGTTAAAAAAGACTCATTTTGCTTCCTATATTTCTCGACTCCGCTCGAAATGACCTGCGCTCAGTCATTGGAGCGGAGCCGAGAAAGCGGGCAGTTTTATGTAAAGAAAAATTGTATTACTATTGATAGATTTCTTTTGTTCTGAGTCTGTAAAATTACACGAATTAATAATTTTTAATTGAAAAATTTCTTAAAAAATAAATTTTCTTATCTAGCCATAGCTGCATTCTTTTTTATTGTGGCCTATGTTTTAAGTCACCCTTTCAGCAAAGGCGTTTTGCCTGCTGTCGCAGATTTTGAACAAACCTTACACAAAAAAGAAAGCCGCTTGAATGAGGAAATGTTGTTGTTGGCAAAACGCGCAGAGAAAGAAAATTACAATCAACTTTTTATTCAAAAGCCGGATTATTATAACACTTTATTGGAGAAAGAAGGGCTTGCGTTGCTCATTTATGAAAATGATACATTGAAATTCTGGAGCGACAATTCCATTGCTGTTGAAAACTGGATGCGTGAAGTTTGTTTGGATACCAGGATGGTAAAGTTGCACAATGGCTGGTTTGAAGTTATGAAACCACAAACAAATGCTTCAACCACAAAAACGGTTGTGGGACTTGTTTTAATAAAAAATGAATACCCCTATCAAAATAAATATTTAACCAATGAGTTTCAAAAAGATTTTGCCCTGCCTGCAGAAACTAAGCTGATCACAAATAATCCGAATACAACCAACCAGGTTAAAAATTCAGCAAATGATTATTTATTTTCATTTGAATTTAATGCTGCAAATAACTCCATTGATCTCAGATCCTATTTATCGCTTTTATGTAATTTAATTGGCATCTTCTTTTTTGTTCTTTTTCTAAAAAAGAGTTGTTTTTCGTTTCAGGAACAGATTGGTAAAAATTATTCTATCCTTCTTTTTATTTCAATAATTGTTTTTTTGAGATACCTGACCATAAAATTTTCTATCCCCGAAAATTTTTATGATTTCGAATTATTCAGTCCGAAAGTATATGCTGATGCCAGTTCGGTATGGTTAACTTCGCTGGGTGATCTGTTGATCAACATGGTATTATTGTTTTACATCACCTTTTTTGTTGTTTCCGAAAGCATCCTGAATAATTTATTGCTGCGGTTAAAAAGCACCAATAAATTTGTTTTATCCTTGACCTTTTTCCTCGCCTATTTCGGGTTTTCTTGGGTCATCACAGCCCTATTCAGCGGAATAATTAAAAACTCAAACATTCCGTTTAGTATCAATAATTTATTTAGTCTCAACCTGTTCAGCTTTGTAGCTCTTATCATTATTGGTTTATTGCTTATTATCTATTTTTTGTTTGCCGACAAAATGGTGTCGGTATTAAAACAGTTTCAACTTAGTAACAAACAATATGCACTTATTTTTATACTTTCTGCGATCATTCATGCATCTATTTCACATGTGATAGGAACCTATGATCTGTTAATTGTTTTCTGGCCATTTGTTCTGGTGATATCTATTGCATTGATCAAACAGAAATATCAAACGTATTCATTTTCCGGAACCGTTTTCCTGGTTTTTTTATTCTCGGTGTATGCAGTTCATGTTTTTAATAAACATACTACCATTAAAGAAAATGAAAGTCGGAAAATTTATGCTGAAAAATTAGCTGCTGAACAAGACCCGGTTGCCGAACTTTTATTTCAGGAGATTGAAAAAAAATTACTTTCCGATTCGGTATTGATGTCTTATGTAAGTGGTGCGAATAAAAGTCCGGTGGAGTTCGAAAAACGTTTGAAGCAACAATATTTCAGCGGGTTTTGGGAAAAATACGATGTACGTATCGCTTTGTTTGACAGTATGTGTGCACCTGTAATAAAATCACAAAATGCCATGTATGATAACAATTTTTATTTTGATGAGTTAATTGCAAAAAAAGGAGAACCAACTTCTTGCGAAAATTTATCATTTATAAAAAACCCTTCCGGAAAAATCAGTTATTTAACGAAGCTGGTGGTTTTAAGATCAATAAAGGATAAAACAAAATTCGGAACACTTTATATCGAACTGGACGCCAAATATATTTCAGATGAAATCGGGTTTCCTGAACTTTTGCTCGATAAAAATATTGGATTAACAAGCGAATTAAATAATTATTCCTACGCAAAATACAAGCACAATCAACTGATCAATCAATATGGTAAATTTCCATACAGCTTAAGTGGTTTAAATTTCGAGGAAAATGAAAAATCGTTTTCTTTTTTAAACAAAGAAAATTTTAATCACTTGTTATACCGGCCAAATGACGACACGCTTATTGTATTAAGTAAGAAACAAGAAACTATTACAGACAACATAACAACGTTCTCTTATTTATTTGCATTTTTCAGTTTGCTGTTGCTTACCATTTTGTTTGTTCGGCAAGCTTCAACAGGCTCTTTGTTTAAGGATTTTAGCTTTAAATACCGGATACAGATTTTGTTGGTATTCATTGTTTTAATTTCATTGGCACTCTTTGGCGGAGGCACCATTTTTTATATCAAGCAACAATTTGAAAATAAAAACGCTCAAAATATCAGCGAAAAAATTCATTCTGTTTTAATTGATATTACTAACAAACTGGAGAATGAAACTAAGCTTAGTTCAGGCATGTCGGAATACGTTTCGTTTGTATTAAAAAAATCTTCTATCCTGTTTTTTACAGATATTAATTTATACGATTCAAAAGGAAACCTCTACACCTCCTCGCAGGCAAAGCTATTTGACGAAGGCCTGACATCAAAAAAAATGAATCCGGAAGCGTTTTTACAAATTGCTATTTTAGGAAAAACAGAATTTATTCATGATGAACGCATCGGAAAATTAGAATATTTATCCGCCTATATTCCATTAAAAAATAATGAAGGAAAATTGCTTGCCTACCTTAATCTGCCTTATTTTGCAAAGCAAAGTGAGTTAGAAAAGGAGATCTCCGGATTCCTGGTCGCCTTAATAAATATTTATGTATTGCTATTTGCGCTCTCTATTATTGCGGCCATTTTTATTTCGAATTATGTAACCAAGCCATTAAAATTAATTCAGGACAAACTCAGTAAAATTAAGTTAGGAACAACAAATGAATTGATCGAGTGGCGGGAAAAGGATGAGATTGGTAGTTTGGTGAGCGAATATAACCGGATGATCCTGGAACTCTCAAATAGTGCCGAATTGCTTGCAAAATCGGAGCGGGAAAGCGCCTGGCGCGAAATGGCAAAACAAGTGGCGCACGAAATTAAAAATCCATTAACACCTATGAAGCTGAGTGTACAACATTTACAGCGCACCTGGAAAGATCATGCACCCGACATGGATCAGAAAATGGAACGATTAACAAAAACCATCATCGAACAAATTGATACACTTTCGTCTATTGCTACGGAGTTTTCGAACTTTGCAAAAATGCCGAAAGCGAGTTTCGAGAAAATCAATGTGGAACAACTACTTAAAAATACAGTTGATCTATTTCATAATTCAAGTGATATTGAAATTACTCTTGAAAATAAAACAACCTCACCTTCTTTTGTATTAGCCGACAAAGAACAGCTCTTGCGTGTGTTTAACAACCTAATGAAAAATGCCATTCAATCAATTCCTGAAGAGCGGAAAGGAAAAATAGAAATTAAACTGCAAAAAGAAAACGAGAATTATATCATCAGCATAAAAGACAATGGTGTTGGTATTTCAAATGATATTCTCGATAAAATATTTGTACCCAATTTTACTACAAAAACAGGGGGCATGGGCCTCGGACTTGCCATGGTAAAAAGCATTGTGGAAACCTTCAATGGAAAAATATGGTTTGAAACAGAAGATAATGAGGGAACTACCTTTTTTGTTTCCTTGCCGTGTTTCACAAATTGAATCGTAAAGCAATTCCCCCTTGTGTGCTTGTAAGTGCGGTTGTGAAGGGGGCACGTTGTTTTGTGTGTTGTTGGGCTGTTTTTCTCAAAGCAAAAAAAATAAAAAAGAGGTTATTGTTGGGATCAGAAATTTTCTAAATAAAAAACACAATTTTCATTTATACTTTTTTAACATTTTCCCCTTGCGTAAACTTAATTTTTTTTGTAACTTTATATTAACAACAAAAAAAGCATGAAATTAGTTATATTACTTCTACTGTCGTTTGTTAACGGCTATTCCGCAATCGATTCCAAAATTGATAAAGTTACCAACCACACTAAAAATGCAAAGGGAAATCCGGAGTATGCCCTGTTTATTGATATGTCGATTCCTTCCAATGAAAAAAGACTTTTTTTAGTTGAACTTGATTCCAAAAAGATCATCTATTCAACGTATGTCGCACATGGAAAAGGAAGTGGTGAAAGTAAAAATGCGGTCTATTTTTCTGACGTAAATGGCAGTCATTGCACAGCCCTTGGGCTCTATAAAGTGGGTAAAAATTATAAAGGCAAACATGGGAATTCTTTTGAATTGATCGGCCTCGAAAAAAGTAATGCGAATGCTTTGGAAAGAAGCGTGGTAATACATTCGGCTTCCTATGTTGAGGAAAAATTTATTAAAACGCAAGGGCGTTGCGGAAATAGTTGGGGTTGCCCTGCAGTATCAAAAGAAGCGCTGAAAAAGTTAAGTCCGTTTTTTCAAAAAAATATCATGGTATATATCTATGCCAAATAACACCCTCTTTAACTAACATCCTGCTCTGAAAGTGTGATTTAATCAAAGGAATTCCACGCAACTCTGCAGCGGGGTGTTTTTTTGACGCAGATTTACAGACTCTTCTTAGTATTAAAAATACATTAATCATTGCCTGGACAATGATTCTTTTTTAAAATCAGCGAATCTGCGGCTGTTTCCTTACGGCTCTTCAAAGAGTCCATCAACAACAAGAAAAATTTATTTTTTCGTTGATTTTACAAAATTCTCTTTTATCAGTTCTTCAGGAAGGATCACCAATAATTTTTTGCTGCCTTCAATACTGAAATATTGATAATCCTTTTCCAAAGGAATGCAGTTTAAATCGAAAATATTGATAGTATTAAAATCTTTTATTTTTACTGTTCCTTTTGTTTCATGCTTGGTTGACTTCTCTTTTGACAAATCCAAAACCTGATAGGCAGTCGCTACATAAAAATTCCAATAAGCATACGCTATTGGGTTTTTAATTTGCATATTGTTCAATTCGTCTTTAGAAAACTTTGAAAGCAAGCGTTGGTCGAAACTATTATTTTGTGCATTTGCAAAACCGACAAACAAAATAAATGTTATTAAAAACAAACGATTTTTCATATTTATTGGATTACATTATGGGTTCATGTAAATGTAAAAAAAATATTTACAAGCAGCAATGATTGTTTGCAGGCTTGCAAATGCATCAGGTCTTTTCATTTTTACAAAAATTCCCAAACCAATACTTTTTGTATCTTCGTAGCCAATTAAAAAACACCTTATTTTTATGAACAGACCCATAAGAGTTTTAATTGCAAAAGTTGGACTTGACGGACATGATCGCGGAGCAAAAGTAATTGCTTCTTTTTTGCGCGATGCAGGTATGGAAGTAATTTATACCGGTTTGCGTCAAACACCAGAAATGGTTGTTAATGCTGCTTTACAAGAAGATGTGGATGCCATTGGTGTCAGCATTTTATCAGGAGCACACAACACCGTTTTCCCAAAAATTATAGCACTCATGAAAGAAAAAGGCCTGGATGATGTGTTATTAACAGGAGGCGGAATCATACCTGATCAGGATATGAAAAAGCTAAATGAAAAAGGCGTGGGCCAACTCTTTCCTCCCGGAACAGATACCAAACAAATTGTGGAATATATTACCAGTTACGTGAAAGAACACCGAAAATTCTAGAAACCTCACCCCTTAATCCCCTCTCCACAAGAGAGGGGTCGATAGGTGAGAAACGAAACAATATAAAAATAAATTGCGTCTCCGCGCCCGGAGTTTATCCTTAGCGAAGTCGAAAGACGATAAAAAAACTTAAAACAATGAACTTCGAAAACATTTTAACCTACGCAGAAAACAGCATTCTAATTATCACCATTAACCGTCCCGATAAACTAAATGCGCTGAATAAAAAAACGATTGACGAATTAAATAAGGCTTTAATTGAAGCAGAAAAAGATGTAGCCATTAGGGTTATTATTATTACCGGTTCGGGCCAAAAAGCATTTGTTGCCGGTGCTGATATTTCTGAATTTGCTCACTTCTCCGTTGAACAAGGAAAAGCGTTGAGTGCCGAAGGACATAAAAATTTATTTGATTGTATTGAAAATCTTTCTAAACCTGTAATTGGAGCGGTGAACGGTTTTGCTTTAGGAGGAGGATTGGAATTAGCAATGGCATGTCATCTTCGTGTTGCTTCAGATAATGCAAAAATGGGTCTGCCCGAAGTTTCTTTGGGTGTAATTCCCGGTTATGGCGGAACGCAACGTCTGGCTCAATTGGTAGGAAAAGGAAAAGCCTATGAAATGATTATGACGGCAGATATGATCACTGCTGCTGATGCACTTGCCTGGGGTTTGGTAAATCATGTTACTGCCCAGGAAACACTAATGACAAAGTGTTTAGAGATTGCCGGAAAGATCAAATCCAAGTCGCCAACCGCTATTGCAAGCGCCATTCGTTCGGTAAATGCAAATTTTAAAGACAGTGTAAATGGTTTTGCTGTGGAGATCGAAGAATTCGGTAAATCCTTTGGAACAGAAGATTTCAAAGAAGGAACAACAGCCTTCCTTGAAAAACGTAAAGCAAATTTTACAGGAAAATGATCTAGTTTATAAGTTCTAAGTTTTAAGTTGAAAAGCAGCTCAGCAGAAATTCAGCCCTCGAACTTTTGACTTACAAACTTACCAACTCATTAACTTACAAACTTAAAGTTGAATCCACTAAAAAAACTAGCTTCACAAACTGCAATTTATGGTTTACCAACCATTGTGGGGCGCTTGTTGAATTATTTATTAAATCCTCTTTTTGCATTTAGTTTCAGTACTTCAGAAATGGGAGTGGTAACCTCTGCATACGCCTATGTTTCTTTTCTTTTGATATTTTTAACGTACGGTATGGAAACAGCTTTGTTTCGGTTTTCACAGTTGGAAGGGGATAAACAAAAAGTATATACCACATCACTCATTTCCCTGTTTTTCTCTTCCGCATTTTTTATAATCATTGCTTCGCTATTTTCTTCTTCGATTTCCGAAAGTCTTAAATTTTCAGGCCATTCGGAGTATGTCGTTTGGTTTGCGATCATAATTGGTACTGATGCATTAACAGCAATTCCTTTTGCAAAATTACGTGAACAAGGAAAAGCAAAACGATTTGCAATTGTTAAAACAATTAATATTTGCATCAACATCGGTCTAAATTTATTCTTTATTTTATTTTGCAAAAAGGTATTTGAGTCGGCAGATTCAGTTTTCAAACCTTTTGTAGAAATGGTTTATAATCCGGCCATTGGTGTTGGGTATATTTTTATTTCCAATTTGGTGGCCAGCATTGTCACACTCCTGATTTTATCCCCGGAAATCTTAAAAATAAAATTTGTTTTTGATACCATTATCTGGAAAAAAATGATGCGCTATGCATTGCCGCTCCTTGTTGCCGGACTTGCCGGAATGGTAAATGAAACGCTTGACAGGGTTTTATTAACCCACTTAATTCCGGGAAAAGAAGAAGCACTTTCCCAAACAGGTATTTACGGATCTTGTTACAAGGTTTCTATCATCATGACTATCTTTATTCAAACCTTTCGTTTTGCAGCAGAACCATTCTTTTTCAGCCATTCCAAAGAAAAAGATGCCAGGAAAACATATGCAGACATTATGAAGTATTTTGTTATTATTTGTTCCATTATTTTTTTAGGAACAATGATGAATATGCAGTGGATCCAGTATTTTGCAGGAAAAGCCGAATTCAGAACAGGAATTAAAGTGGTTCCGATCTTATTGCTTGCCAATATGTTTTTAGGAATATTTTTTAATCAATCAATTTGGTACAAACTTACCGGTCAAACGCATTATGGAGCGTTGTTAACAATTTTTGGCGCAATCATCACAATTGCCTTAAATATTTATTGGATTCCGCGTATTGGTTATATGGGATGTGCCTGGGCAACATTAATCTGTTATGCAAGCATGATGATTGTATCCTACTTTTTGGGAAATAAACACTACCCTGTTAATTATGATTTAAAACGTATCCTGGGTTATTTGGGTTTATCCTTAGCTTTGTATTTTGTCAGCAGACTGATTAAAACCGATTCAACGGTAGTTAATTTATTTGTCAACAATATCCTGTTGCTTGGCTTTGTGCTCACAGCCTGGATGTTGGAAAAAAATAATTTAAAACAATTAACATAAAAAAAAGAAAAACAGCTTTGTTTGGAGAAAAAAACGAACAAAATTTACCTCTTGAGAGACCTTGTCCGTAATTTGTCGAAGAAGGTCAGGGGTATTTAATTAGTTAGAAAAAAAACATGAAAATAAAGATCATTAACAAATCAAAACATGAATTGCCAGGCTACGCAACACTTGCTGCTGCCGGAATGGATCTTCATGCAAATTTAGAGGCACCCATTGTATTGAAATCATTGGAAAGAACTTTGGTTCCCACCGGATTATTCATGGAAATCCCTGTTGGATACGAAGCTCAGGTGCGCCCAAGAAGTGGTTTAGCATTTAAAAATGGCTTAACGGTTCTTAATTCACCAGGCACTATTGATGCTGATTATCGGGGAGAAGTGAAGGTGATCCTGGTAAATCTTTCCAATCAGGATTTTACAATTAATGATGGTGAACGGATTGCCCAAATGGTGATCGCAAAGCATGAACAAGCCGAATGGATCCAGGTGGAGCAGTTAGAAGAAACAAGTAGAGGTGAAGGCGGTTTTGGAAGCACCGGAAAAAAATAAATACCACCTCCCCACAGGAGGAAGGACGTAATAGGTTTTTTTAAGAAAAATAAATGTTAAACTAAAAAATAAATTTCTCTCTAACAATCCCTCTCTGGAGTTTATGCTGAGCGAAGTCGAAGCAGAGAAGGAAAGAAGGGGAGAGGCCGCTATTTATGAAGATAATTATCCCGATGGCAGGAATGGGCAAACGTATGCGCCCCCACACACTTACAACACCTAAACCGCTTATTCCGATTGCAGGAAAACCAATGGTGCAACGAATTGTTGAAGACATTATAAAAGTATGTGACGAAAAAGTAGATGAGATCGCCTTTGTTGTTGGGCATTTTGGAAAAGAAGCTGAAAATAATTTGGTGAAAGTGGCTGAAAGTCTAGGCGCAAAAGGGAGTATCTTTTATCAGGATACGCCATTAGGTACTGCTCACGCGATCATGTGTGCAAAAGAATGTGTTACAGGAAAAGTTGTTGTTGCCTTTGCGGATACGCTTTTTAAGGCTGATTTTAAAATGGATTCATCGCAGGAAGGAATTATCTGGGTTCAGAAAGTGGAGGATCCAAAGCCTTTTGGCGTTGTAAAATTGGACGCAAACAATGTGATTACCGATTTTGTGGAAAAGCCTTTGGAATTCGTTTCTGACCTTGCCATAATTGGAATCTATTACTTCAAAGATGGCGATTATTTAAGACGTGAATTACAATATTTATTGGATAACGACATCAAAGAAAAAGGAGAATATCAACTGACCAATGCGCTTGAAAATATGAAAGCGAAAGGAACAAAATTTACTCCCGGAAAAGTTACAGAATGGCTTGACTGCGGAAATAAAGATGCTACCGTTTATACCAATTCCCGTATTCTGGAGTTCATAAAAGATACATTAGTACTCAAAACGGTTAACAACCAAAATTCACGAATCATTGAACCTTGTTTTATTGGCGAAAATGTAAAGTTGATCAATTCTGATATTGGACCTCACGTATCCATTGGAGAGGGTTGTGTGATAGAAAACTCTATTGTTAAAAATTGTATCATTCAAACAAACAGTAAAATAAAAAATGCTGAATTAAGTAATTCAATGATTGGCAATTTTTCTGAATTTACCGGAAAATCAAGCGATGCAAGTATTGGCGACTATAGTACTATAAAATAAAATTTTGAAAAAAAATCGATTTTTTTCGTTTCGCTTTCTAACTCTATTGGTAATGGGAGGGCACTTATTTTTTAGTATCACCGCCTGTAAAACCGGTAAAGTATTGAAAGTGGGAGAAGATTCAAAAAAAGAATTAACAGGTAAAGCACGTGTTGATTTTGAATATGTTTTTTTCAATGGCAACAAAGAAAAAATGCTGGGTAATTATGATCTGGCCGAAATTCTTTTTTCTCAGGCACTAAAAATTGATCCAAATAGTGCTGCAACAATGTATGAGTTGGCCAATATCTATGCCTTCCAGAATAATAAAAACCAAGCATTATTTTACAGTAAAAAAGCAGCAGAGATCGATCCTCGAAATGTTTGGTACCAAATGTTGTATGCAGAATGTTTAAAGGAAAGTAAACAACCTGCTGAAGTTGCAAACGTATATAAAAAATTAGTAAATGATTATCCCGACAGAATTGATTTTTATTATGAATTAGCCAATGCTTATTTATTTGCAAATAAACCAGGCGAGGCAATAAAAACATACAACAGAATAGAAGAACGTGTTGGAGTTACAGAAGACGCATCCTTGCAAAAACTGAAAATTTATAAGGGAACAAATCAATTCGATAAAGCAGTAGAGGAGGCAAAAAAATTAATAAAAACATTCCCGAAAGAAGGAAAATATTATGGAATGTTGGGTGAGTTGTATCAGGAAAAAGGTATGTATGATAAAGCGTTTGAAGCATACAATGAGCTACTGAGAGTCGATTCAACAAATGCATACGTTCATCTTTCTTTGGCGGATTATTATAGAAACCTGAAGCAAAATGATAAAGCATTTCAGGAAATAAAAATTGCTTTTAAAAGCAAAGAATTAGACATCGATACAAAAATCAAGATTCTGTTATCGTATTATTCCATCACAGAAACATACACTGAATTAAAGGCTGATGCTGATGAGTTGTGCAAGATAATTGTAGAGGTGCATCCCGATGAAGCGAAAGCGTTTTCAATGTACGGGGATTTTTTATATCGGGATAAAAAATTGGAAGAAGCAAGGATACAATTTAGAAAAGCAATTGAACTCGATAAAGAAAAATATGCTCTTTGGAATCAGTTATTGTTGATCGATTCGGAGTTAAATGATTATTCGTCCATGCAAAAAGAAAGCAAAGAGGCAATGGAACTTTTTCCAAACCAAGCCTTGCCTTATTTCTTTAATGGTGCCTCAAATGTTCAATTAAAAAATTATAAAGAAGCAATAATTTCTTTGACCGATGGAAAGGAATTTGTTTTTGAAAATAAACCTCTGCTTGCTCAGTTTTATGCAACAATTGGCGATGCACAAAATCAATTAAAAAATTATGCAGCTTCCGATTCAGCTTATGATAAGGCTTTGGAGAACGATCCCGACAATGTTTATGTTCTGAACAATTATGCGTATTACTTATCCTTGCGAAATTTCAATTTAGAAAAAGCGGAGGCGATGTCAAAAAAATGCAATGAGCTCTCACCCAATAATAATTCGTATCAAGATACCTACGGTTGGGTCCTGTATAAAATGGGAAAATTTGAAGATGCGAAATTGTGGATCGGAAAAGCAATTGAAAACGGAGGAAAAGCAAACGGGACACTATTGGAGCATTATGGTGATATTTTGTATAAGCTTGGCGATAGTGACAATGCCTTAAAGTATTGGATAGATGCAAAAAATGCAGGCGGAACAAGTGAGCACATAGATAAAAAAATTGCTGATAAAAAACTATATGAATAATCGAAACAGATCGGTACTTTTTATTGTTTTTGGGCAGAAGACGCTATTTGTTTTCCTTTTTTTTCTTGCCCTTTTTGTTTTTGGATCCTGTAAACATCAACAAAAAATTGTGCTTAATAGCGGTAAATGTATTTTGAACTTTAAAAATGCCAAAACGCTTACAAGTAATTTAAAAGCAAGGGAGTTTCAATTCGACAGGTTTAACGCAAAACTTGGAGTTGAAGCAATGATAGATAGTTCATCAGAATCGTTCACGGTTGCTTTACGAATAAAAAAAGATAGTATTATTTGGATGTCAATTTCCAAACTCGGTATTGAAGGCGCAAGAATGTTGATAACAAAGGATTCGGTTAAGTTTACCAATACAATAAGTAAAAAATATTTCAAAGGTGATTTCACTTATGTAAGTCAATTGATGAACACGGATATTGATTTTGAAATACTGCAATCTCTGCTTGTAGGCAACAGTGTCACATTTTATGATGAGGAAGAAAAACTGAAGCCTGGCGTAAATGATTGTCAATACACGCTTGGAACCATTCGGAAAAAGAGGCTTCGTAAAGTAATGGAAAAAGGAAAGGAATTAAAAGAACCTGTTCAAAGTATTTATTTAATTCCTGAAACGTTTAAAATTTCTCGTATCCTTTTTTACGACTTTAACCCCGATCGAAGTCTGGATGCTCATTATGGCGAATTCGAAAAAGTAGATTCGGTGCAATTGTTTCCGCAAAAAATGAATTGTGTGATCCGGGCACAAAAAAATATCAGTATCGATATCAATTATTCGAAAGTGCTGCTAAATGCAGAACAGACTTTTCCATTTAAAATACCAGGTAATTATGAGCCGATTGAAACTAAAAAAGACAAGTAGCCGTGTTTTTTTTCTTTTTCTTTTCTGTTTAGCCATGCTGAGCACAGGTATTTCTTTTGCGCAAAAACAAACCAAAAAAGATTTAGAAAATAAAAAGAAACAGCTTCAGGCAGAAATTGAAAAGACCAATCAGTTATTGAACGAAACCAAAAAAAACAAAAAACTTTCGCTGAATCAATTGGTGATGCTGAATAAAAAAATAAGTGTACGGGAAGAGCTTATTGCCACTATCAATGGAGAGATTTCAGAATTAAACAAACAAATAGTTGAAAATAACGAATCTATTAAAGGTTTACAAAACGACCTTGCAAAACTAAAATCCGAATACGCAAAATTGATCTATTATGCGTATAAAAATCAGGATGCATACAGCAGGCTGGTATTTATTTTTGCAGCCAGTGATTTTGAACAGGCATTTATGAGATTGAAATACCTGCAACAATACAGCGATTACAGGCATAAACAGGCTGAACGAATCTTGAGTACAAAAAAAAATCTGAATGAAAAAGTGCAAAGCTTAGAAGAACGAAAATCAGATCAGCGTGTATTATTAAGTAGTCAGGAAGTAGAAAAACACAATCTTACTTCCGAAAAAACAGAAAAAGAACAAGTGTTTTCTGAGCTTCAACAGCAGGAAAGCAAACTAAAAAAAGATCTGGAGAAGAAAAAACAAGATGCAAAAAAATTGCAACAGGCAATACAACGTATTATCGAAAAGGAATTAGAAAAACAACTAAGCCAGGCTCCGAAAGGAAAACCGAAGTCGCAAAAATTGATCTTAACTCCGGAGGCTCAGCTGTTGTCCAGTTCTTTCGCTACCAATAAAAATAAACTGCCTTGGCCGGTGGCAAAAGGGGTGATCAGCGAGCGTTTTGGTACTCATCCGCATCCATTAATGCCGAATATTGATATTAATAATAATGGAATTGACATCACTACAAATAATGGATCATTAACGCGTGCTGTATTTGATGGTGAGGTTACAGGAATTGCTAATATTCCCGGGGCCGGACAGCTTGTTATTATCCGTCATGGAGATTTTCTTTCGGTATATGCAAACTTAAAAGATGTTTATGTAAAATCAGGTGAAAAAATTAAAACCAAACAAAATATCGGATCAATCATTTTTGATGAGGATGACTCAAAAACAGTTTTACATTTTGAGATCTGGAAAGGACAAACAAAATTGGATCCCGAAGGTTGGTTGTATAAGAATAACTAACTGGTATTATTTTCTTATCTTTGTTGTGTAATTAAAATTTATATAAAATGTTAAATAGTGTTTTACTTGGTATTTTTGGTCTTGGTGGATCAGAAATGATAATTATTCTGATCATTGTTTTATTGCTTTTTGGCGGTAAAAAAATTCCGGAATTAATGAAAGGTCTTGGCAGAGGTGTAAAAGAGTTTAAAGATGCTTCAAAAGGTACTGATAGCGAAAATAACACTACCTCAACACCTGATAAAAAAGAATAATTTTTTCTTGAAAATAATTCCACAACTCCCCTCTTTTTACAGGGGATTTTGTGTTTATAGTATTAGCATTTTATGCAAACTGTTTATAGTTTTATCTGAAAAGTAATATCGAATAAAAATTAACCAGTAGAATAGAACTCTTTAGTTTCATTGGAAAAACGCAAATCAAATGAAAAGTAAAACGATATTTTGTTTGACTTTACTAACAATCCTTGTTACAGGTTGTAAAAAATATCCCGAAGGTCCTTGGTTAAGCTTGAAAACTCCAATTCATCGAATTGATGGAAACAGTTCTAAAATGTGGGTAGTGGATTATTTTTCTATTAATGGTAACGATTCCTCTGCTTATTTTAAAACCCCATTTTACGGAAAATACACATTTTATAAAGCAGAACGAGACCACAATTCAAAATTTGATTTTGTTTCTTCAAGCAACTCTTTCTCTGGGGAGTTTTTTTTAAATAAAGCCAAAACAGATATTACAATGGAGCGATACACTCTTACTAAGGGGATAATGCCTCCGAACGATTCAGTTTGGAATAAGATTTTAAACTGGGAAATACAACGATTGACGAATGTTGATTTTTGGCTAAAAGGTAATTTTAATGGGAAAGAATATTATATGAAATTAAAATATTAAAATACCCATAAACATGATATCGATAAGTATCAGGCTTACTCGATTGTTTTTTTATAAAACGGTTTCCAACTCCAACAACATATTGTCAATGAAACTAACAGGTAACAAATTATCATATAATTATTACATTTGAGAATCAAAAAACGTCTTTTAATTATAAAATGAATCAAAAAATCTACCATTCTCTTGCAGAAGTTCAATTTGATCTAACCAACAAGGCCATTTCCTGTGTTGAACTTACTCAGTCCTACATAAACCGTATCAATGACAATAAAAACTTAAATGTGTTTTTAGAAGTGTTTGAAAAATCGGCTTTGGAAAAAGCGAAGCAGGTGGATGAAAAATTAAGATTGAAAACTTCCGGAAAGTTAGCAGGAATGGTTATTGCGCTCAAAGATAATTTATGTTACAAAGGACATAAAGTATCAGCATCATCAAAAATTTTAGAAGGTTTTGAGTCGCTGTACAATGCAACGGTTGTTGAAAGATTGCTGGCTGAAGATGCTATAATTATTGGCCGCACCAATTGCGATGAATTTGCAATGGGCAGTTCCAATGAAAATTCTGCTTTCGGAAATGTGTTAAATCCATTGAATACAAAATGTGTTCCAGGTGGTTCTTCCGGTGGTTCTGCAGCCGCTGTTGCTGCCGATTTATGCCTTGCTGCTTTAGGAACAGATACAGGAGGCTCTATTCGCCAGCCGGCTTCTTTCTGCGGTGTTGTTGGCTTTAAGCCAACCTACGGTAGGGTTTCGCGCTATGGCGCTATTGCATATGCTTCATCATTTGATCAAATCGGACCTCTCACAAAAACGGTTGATGATGCTGCTTTGATAATGGAAGTAATGTCCGGAAAAGATGAATATGACAGCTCTGTTTCATCCAAGCCGGTTCCTGCCTATTCAAAAGAAATAAATAATAAACAAGTAAAAGTTCGTATTGCGTATATCAAAGATTGCTTAGAAAATGAGGGATTAAATCCAGAAATAAAAATACGCATTAACGAACTGATTAATAAACTAAGAGCTGCCGGACATACTGTTGAAGCTGTTGATTTCCCATATATTGATTATCTGGTGCCTACCTATTATGTTTTAACAACAGCCGAAGCATCCTCTAATTTGGCAAGATATGATGGTATTACCTATGGTTACCGAAGTGCAAATGCAACAGATCTGGAATCAACCTACAAAAAATCCCGGAGCGAAGGTTTTGGTGCAGAAGTAAAACGAAGGATCATGCTTGGTACCTTTGTGTTAAGCTCAGGATATTATGATGCTTATTATTCAAAAGGGCAACGTGTAAGACGATTATTACAAAACAAAACCAATGAAATTTTAAACAATTATGATTTCATTTTGTTGCCAACAACACCGGGCACAGCCTTTGAGTTTGGACAAAAAGGAGCAGACCCGATAGCAATGTATTTAGAAGATATTTTTACCGTTCAGGCTAACATAACCGGAATACCGGCCATTTCACTGCCAATAGGAAAACATTCAAATGGTTTGCCTTTTGGGATTCAAGTCATGGGGAAAAAATTCGCTGAATCCGAATTGTTTTCTTTTTCAAAAATAATACAGAACGAATTTTAATTTACTTTTCTCAACATATTGAAAACAAGGCGAACCGGGAGTTCCGGCTGTTACGTTTTTTTTATTAACATTTTTTCTGCAATAAAATAAGGACATTCAGCTCCCTTATTTTGTATTTTCGGTTTTTCATTGCGATATTTGTATAGAAGGCAAAACATTATTGTGGCCTTGCCGTTTTTATACTATGAAAAAATTAAATTTCCTATTTCTTTTTACTACATTATTTTTTTGTCTGTTTGGGACAGGAACTGTTTTATCAGGGTTTTCACAGGTTAGCTATGCCCCCGATACTCTAAAAGACGATCCTATTGCAGCCGCACTGGATAGTCTTTACAGATTAAATTTCTTTGAAAAAGGATATGCAAAGATCCTGTATCCGAAAAATACCAAATTTCATTTTGCTCCCGATTCGGTTCCGCGTTACGATGAAATGGTGTTTGAAGCACGGTTGAATAAAATTGATGCAATTTCACCATTTGACTTACAGTATAATACTGTTGTAAAGGGCTACATTGAAATGTACACGATACGCAAACGTGAATTGGTATCCCGCATGATGGCTCTTTCTCAATTGTATTTTCCAATGTTTGAAGAGCAGTTGGATAAATATAATTTGCCTTTGGAATTAAAGTATTTGGCAATTTGTGAATCGGCATTAAATCCAATGGCGAAATCACATTCGGGCGCTATGGGGCTTTGGCAGTTTATGTATCCTACCGGAAAAATGTTCGGACTAAAAGTTTCTTCTTATGTTGATGAGCGCTGTGATCCATACAAATCAACTGTTGCAGCTTGTGAGTATTTTCAATATTTGTACGGTTTGTTTGGCGATTGGCAAATGGTGCTGGCTGCCTATAATTGCGGTCCGGGCAATATTAACAAAGCCATTAGAAGAAGTGGCGGAAAAAAAACATACTGGGAGATACGCCCATATTTGCCAAGGGAAACACAAGGATACGTTCCTGCATTTATCGCTGTGAATTATATGATGAATTATACTTCAGAACATAATTTGTATTCTGCCGTTCCGAAAAAAACATTTTTACAGGTGGATACATTAACAGTAAAAAAACAAATTTCATTTGAACAAATTTCTGCCGTTTTAGGTATCCCGGTTGAGGAGATCCAATATTTAAATCCTAGTTATAGAAAATTGGTAATCCCTGTTACCGAAGAGAGTGTAAGTATATTAACGCTTCCATCAAACAAAATTGGAGAATTTGTAACTAACGAAGACAAAATATATAACTATTATAAAAAAGATACCATAAGCAGCAAAGATGTTCTGGCAATACAGGAAGTCAGAAAAACTCATATTGTAAAAAAGGGAGAACACCTTAGTTCTATTGCAAAAAAATATGGTTGCACGGTTTCAGAAATAAAAACCTGGAATGGAATTACTACAAGTTCAGTGAAGCAGGGTAAAAAATTAATAATATATACCTACGCTAAAAAACAAACTACGAAAGTACTTCCTCCTCAGGAAAAACCGGGACCAAAAGTTGTAACGGAAACCCAAACGAATAAAAATACTTCCGGAAATTTTAAATATTATACAGTACAAAAAGGAGATTCGCTTTATAAAATCGCACTCAGAAATAAAACCACTGTTGAAAAAATAAAAGCACTGAATAACTTCGGTGAAAAATACAGCCTTTTTCCAGGACAAAAAATAAAGATTGCAACGATGTAATTTTTTTATTCTATTCTAACTAAATTTAATTCTTTGGGAGGAGCAATAATCAAAGGAACCATTTCTACCGTTACTGAACTGGTATCTAATCCAAATGCTTTTTCTTCCGATAAACTAAAACGTTTAAAGACAGAATAAATATCTAAAATTAATTTTTCATGAATCGGTAATTCATTTTCATAAGAAAGAAATTTTTCAATCACAATAAATCGAAAATCGCCAATGATGTTATTTTTCATTAAAGATTTATAACGACTGGTAATATCTACTTCTTTATTGTTTACCATATCTTCCACTACTTTCCTGAACATTAAATTAATGCGGGGAGCCACACGGAATCCTAACCTAAAGTCTATTCGAATAACATCATCATGAATAAATTCACTCACTTTATATTGCATGCGATACGGCTCATCAACAACGTCAACATGCACAAACCAATATATATCTGCACGTTTGGGTTGTTTCTGCATAATGGAATAAATGATCTTTGACTCGATCTCTTCCCGATTATCAGCACTTGTTAAATACACCAAATGCGTTGAATATTTTGGAACACTTAAATCTTTGCTTAAATCTTCGAGAATCGACAAGTGATCAGCAAGCTTCACAAATTCAACATACCTGTTTCGTATTCTTCGGGCATAAAACCAAATTAACATGATAAATATTAATAAGGAAGCAATTAGTAAACTAATCCAACCCCCTTTAGTGAACTTACCCATTTGAGCTACCAGAAAAGAAAGTTCTACAAATAAATAAACAAGGATGAAACTCCAGATGACCAGCGTACTAAAACGTTTAATTTTCATAAAATAAACAAGCAATCGGGAAGACATCAACATTCCTAAAATAATTGTAAGACCATAAGCGGCTTCCATTTTAGAAGATTCCTGGAAATATAAAACCACAAGAATACAACCGGAACATAGTAGCCAATTTACAGATGGAATATATAACTGCCCTCTTAATTCGCTTGGGTATTTTATTCTTGCTTTTGGCCAAAGGTTTAATCGTATTGCCTCATTGATCAAGGTGAATGAACCGCTAATCAAAGCCTGGCTCGCTACAATCGTAGCAACTGTTGCGAGCGCAATTCCGTAAGGCAAAAATCCGGTAGGCATTATGGTATAAAAAGGACTTGCCCCATGTAGTAATTCTCCTTGATGCTTAATCAGCCATGCACCCTGGCCAAAGTAATTTAAAACCAACATTGTTTTTACAAACCCCCAGCTTATTCTGATATTCTCTCTGCCGCAATGCCCTAAATCTGAATAGAGAGCTTCGGCCCCTGTTGTACATAGGAAAACAGCTCCAAGGAGCCAAAATCCTCCGGGATGCTCCACTAATAATTCGTATCCATATACCGGATTTATTGCTTTTAATACATGCCAGCTACCCGTAAGTTGAGAAACCCCAAGTATCCCAAGCATGATAAACCATAATAACATGACCGGGCCGAATAGTTTACCGATAGATTTTGTTCCAAATTGTTGTATTGCAAATAATAAAAAAATAATAACAATAACAATGGGAACGGTTTCAATATTTTTAAACGCGTCTAACATTCTCAAACCTTCAATAGCGGATGAAACAGAAATCGGGGGAGTAATAATTCCTTCTGCTAAAATAGCGCTACCACCAATTACTGCAGGAAAAAGCAACCATTTGACCTTTGTTTTTTTTACAAGAGTGTATAATGAAAAAATTCCTCCTTCACCTTTGTTATCAGCACGGAGGGTAAGAAAAACGTATTTAATGGTGGTTTGTAAAGTAAGGGTCCAGAAAATGCAGGATATGCCACCCAATACAACGGCAGTATCAATTGGTTGTTCGCCAATTATCGCTTTTAATACATAAAGTGGTGAGGTTCCAATATCACCATATATAATTCCTAATGTTACTATTAAGCCTGCGGCAGAAAGTTTGTGAACGTATTGACGACTGTTGGCCATTTAGGAGGTTTAATACAAAAGTGGATAAAATTACAAAATATTAAAGCACGTAAATGCGAAAAATATTGCAAATAAAAATTATTAAATAGAATTTTAGGAAAAAGTCAAATTTGAAATAGTAAAAGTCAATTCAATCGTTCTGAAATTTACTCCGTTTGCATAAGCGGAATCAACAACCTTCATGGTTATTCAGATACTCGAGTGTGCTGAAAAAAACGAAAAAACGTATATCCCAACCTATGTTTTTGTTCTGCCGTAAAATTCATTATTATTGTAAGTACAAAAATTGGCAAATGAATAATTGTAATATTTCTTTTTACTTCGCAATAAAAAACTTTTCTAAGTTGCAAATGAGAAGAATTATTATTTTTCTTTTTTTTGTAATACTTCATAATTTTTCTTTTTCACAAAGTTTCGATTGGCTGACTGAAGGCGGTGGTCCATTAAGTGATAAAGCTACAGGAATTGCAATTGATGCTTACGGAAACACATATATAACAGGGTTTTTTAACGAAGAAGCAACCTTTGGCTCATTTTATCAGCCCACGATAGATCCGCTGAGTAAAGAAGTATTTGTAGCTAAAATAGATCCTCAAGGCAATTATCTTTGGGCGAAAAGAGGTTCGAATCATTATGATGATCGTGGACTTGGAATTTGTTTGGATCCTTCGGGAAACGTATATGTAACAGGAACTTGTTGGGGAGGATTAGTTTTTGGTTCATTGAGTGTGTACAATAGCACCTTTTATACCGATCAAATATTTGTTCTGAAACTAGATACAAATGGAAATGAGATCTGGTTAAAAAATGCAGGTGTTGATGAATCGGGTTATCCCTATAATGATGACCAGGGTTTTGATCTTACATCAGATAGCAATGGAAATATTTATGTTACCGGTTTTCTTTCTAACCACGACTTTACAGATCTTTATGCAAATTTCGATGCTCTTCAAATTATAGTTCCTGCCGATGATTCATTGGCATTTGTTGCAAAACTATCGAATGCCGGACTATGGCAATGGGTACGAACCTTTGGCGGATTAGATGATGCGAGGGATAATCGAATCACCACGGATGCTGAAAATAATATATATGTTACCGGTGGTTTTAGAGGTACCCAAACTTTCGGAACTACAATATTAACAAGCTATGGAGGCTCTGATGTGTATGTTGTTAAATATGATGACCAGGGAAATTTTATCTATGCAAAAAATGCCGGCAGCCCACTGGATGACAGAGGAAACGATATAGCTTTTGATCATACTAATCATTTATACATCACAGGAGAATTTAAAGCAAAGGCCATTTTTGGAAACGATACTATCAACAATAATGGAAGTGATGATGATCGGGATATTTTTGTTGCACGCATGTCAAAAACCGGAGTGTTTGAATGGGTGAAAAAGGCGGGATCAAACAATGGAGGGGATAGAGGAAATGGAATTGTAGTGAATAACACCGGAAATATTTTTGTGACCGGCCAATATAAGGACACCGCGAAATTTGGCGGATTTATAGAGGTTTATACCGGTCCCGGTGATATCCAGATTTTTATTGCAGCAATAGATTCTCTGGGAAAGTGGAGGTGGGTTTTAAATGGTGGAAGCATCAGCGATGATAGGGGTAATGGGATTACCTGTGATAACGATTGTAATGTTTTTGCAGATGGATTTTACGAAAACACATTAAATTTTTATCCAAGTACAATAAATTCTGCTGGTCTGAAAGATATTTTTACTGTAAAGGTAAAGGAGGCTTGCTTCTATTATGTGGCCCCTCCACCGGTTGAGCCGCTGAGTGAATTTTCTGCTTCAAATGTATTTAGTCCGAATGGTGATGGAGTGAATGACCTATTTAAATTCACAACAAAGAACATTTCAAAGCTTAATTGTCAGATCTATGACCGCTGGGGCCTTTTAGTTTATGAAATAAAAAATGCAGAGGAGGGCTGGGCAGGGCGCACTAAAACGGGGATGAATTGCTCAAGTGGTGTTTATTATTATGTGGTAACTGCAGAAGGCCTTGAAGGCAAACAATATAAGGAGAAGGGATTTATTCAGTTGCTGAGATAGAGTTTTTTGTGTTAAATTATTAATAATAAGAAAGCAGATCTATAACAAATCAGCTAAGCAAACAAATAAATTTATAAATTGTTAAAAAGCTCTGATGGCACGAACGTATCGCCCATTACCCTTCCAGTCCTGGCCTTGATAAAGAATGTCAAAGGATTGTCCCCAGGCATTCATATAATCGCTCCCCTCCTCGGTAGAATTCCAATAAAAAGAATTTGCAAACCCTCCAACTGCACTTCTTTGCAAATACAATAAGTTCAACTCATATTTTGAAGGCAAATACCAGTCGCCATATGTAATTCCACCTACGGTGACGGAATAATCAGCACAAACTTTAGCAGCGAAATTTGCTGTTGGATTATCGGCAAGTTGTGTAGCAACAATCATGGTAGTATTCATTGAGCCGGCTCCTAATCCATCTCCGGTTGTACCGGTAAATCTATAGGTTCCATTGTACCATTGTACCGAAGAACTTTGATCAGTGGTTGCTGCTATTAGACCATGTTGCCCTCCATCATAAACATAAAATACAATACCGCCTCCATAACTTTCACCAATAGTATGAATCCCTGTGTTCGTTAAAGAACCGGCAGAAACGTTTCCATTAGCATCTGTTACAACAAAGCGGTTGCCGGTGCCTGTTAGGGTTTGAAAGCGAACTCCTCCGGTTGTATGAAGTTGTGTAGAAGGAGCAGTTGTTCCAATTCCAAGATATCCAGCTCCTGTAACACGTACCATTTCAATCCCAGCTGTTGTTTCTATTCCCCAACTTCCTGTTGGGCTTATGGTTCCTAAAAGTCTTTTCCCGGCTACCGGATTTCTCATATTAAAATCACCATTTGCAGTGTTAAAATCTATTCCTGTTTTTTCTACACCTGCCCATTCCCAAATGTTGATAGAACCGCCCGCACCAAATTTGGCGTTACCAATAACATCCAGCTTTGCTCCCGGTGTTGTTGTTCCAATTCCAACATTACCGGTACTTGAAATTCTAAATCTTTCTAAGGCCGGTCCTGCATTATAGGTGTAAAATCGCAATCCTATGTTACCGTTACTTTCTGTAATTGCTTCTATGCGACTTACTTCTGCATCTGTGTTTTGGACAAACGACATTCCAATAGCTTCTCCGGCTATGGACATCAATGTTGAAGTTTGCAATTTCAGGAGGTTTCCGCTCCCACCAAACACGTGTAATTTCGTATTTGGTGTACTTGTTCCAATACCTATATTACCTGTGCCCCATTGAATCGACATCGCATCACGGGTCATTCCATTGTTCAGATTATCGAAACCCATGTCCCGGAAAGCAAGGTAGCCATCCGTCATAGGAACATATATTTTCCAGTCTCTGGCCGAGCCGGCACCATTTCCGGATTGTAAAAAAAGAGATGCATCATTTGATGATACGAACCGGGTTCCGTTTCCGATATGCAGTTTAGCGGAGGGACTTGTTGTCCCGATACCTACATTGCCACCAGTATTAAAAATATTGCTGCTATTTAAAACCCATTGTGTACCATCCCAATAAGTAGTATTTCCTGCCGCTGTTCCGTTTGAAAGCATTCCTGTAGCCCCTGTTGCTCCGGTTAAACCGGTTGGCCCTGTAACTCCCGGAAAACCGGTTGATCCATTTAAACCGGTAGCGCCAGTCATACCTGTTGCGCCTTGTAAACCCGGAGTTCCTGTTAATCCGGTTTCTCCTGTAATTCCGGTAGCGCCAGTTAATCCCACTTCCCCTGTTACACCAACTATTCCTTGTGGCCCTGTAGCTCCTGTCACACCTGTTGCGCCTTGTAAACCCGGAGTTCCTGTTAATCCGGTAGCTCCTGTAATGCCGGTAGCGCCCGTTAATCCTATTTCCCCTGTTACACCAGCTATTCCTTGCGGCCCAGTTGCTCCATTCATACCTGTTGCGCCTTGTAAACCCTGAGTTCCTGTTAATCCAGTTGCTCCTGTAATGCCGGCAGCGCCCGTTAATCCTGTTGCCCCTGTTACACCAACTATTCCTTGCAGCCCTGTAGCTCCTGTCATACCTGTTGCACCAATTGGACCGGGTGTTCCATTTGCTGAAAATAATGCATATGGAACACTCATCAATTGGCTTGTTCCGGAAATAGTATAAGATGTTCCTCCCAAAGGATCTGTTTCTGTTTTAATAAAATAGGGTCCGGCCGACCAATCAATCCCTGCAAAGGTTCCGGTTATGATTGTTCCTGTACCGATTTCTAAACTTGCCAAACCATTAGCATTTGTTGTTGGTGTATGTGTTTCCTCATAAACAGCTGTACCGCTTAGTGAGCCTTGTAATACACTAATACGAATTCCTATACTGGTATTTGAGATCAACGTATTAGAACCGTCTCTGATTACAGTTTGATAACTCATTTTTTGAGGAGCCTGAGCAAATGAACTAACAAATAAAAAGAGAACCATTAGGGCTGTAAGTGTTTTTTTCATCGGTAGGATGTATTTAGTTTTTTATAATCTTGAATGTTTTTAATTCGTCTTTATTATTGATCACCTTCAAAAAATAATCACCTGAAGAATATTCATTTAAAAGAATTGTAGTTTCTGAATTGGTAATTTGTTCTTTAAGCAAAAGTTTTCCTTGAACATCATATAACTGAAATGAAAGGTTTTGCAGGTTTGTTTTTTCAATTTTTAAATTAATAATAGTTGCTGAAGGATTAGGATAAACAGTCATTGTCAGATTAATGTCCGGATTACTGTTAACTCCGATGGCTAATAATACGTATGGTTGTTGTATTCCCTGATTTACTGAACCGGAGGCACTGCCAACACTTGTATAAATCACTTGCCCCACAGTATAACTTGCACTTCCGCCAGAACCAGAGGCATCAGCACCCATTGCAGGAACGGCATCCTGTGCTTTAGTCCCTATTGTTCCTAAACCAAGTAAACAACAAATGAGCAGTTTTATTTTTATCATCATTCAATTTTTGATGAGTAAAAATAGAACATTAATTCATTAATCTAACAAAATGACAAGGATGTTTTTTGTTTCAACTATTTGATTTGCAAACTCTCCGATGAAATTGAGTAAGAAATTATACTTTGAATAATGTTAGATAACTGAATATACATGTTAGAGGAGGATTTTAATGCAAATTGTATGCAAATGCAAAAGGGTTACAACGACCAATGTGTTGTAACCCCTATTCTTGTTGCTCCCTCTTCAGGACTTGAACCTGAGACCCTCTGATTAACAGTCAGATGCTCTAACCAGCTGAGCTAAGAGGGAATTTTTCCTTAAAAAGGAGTGCAATATTAGTGTGTTTGAAGCAAATATGCAATATATTTGCGCAAAATATTTAAAAAATAATTCTATGAGTTTATTAGTTGTAGGTACAGTGGCCTTTGATGCTATTGAAACACCTTTCGGAAAAACCGATAAAATACTGGGCGGAGCGGCTACTTATATTTCTTTGGCAGCATCTTATTTTACCAAAAAGATCAATTTAATTTCAGTTGTTGGAGATGATTTTCCTTCCGATCATGTAAAAATGCTGAATAAACATCATGTGAATACGGATGGATTGCAAGTATTAAAAGGACAAAAAACATTTTTTTGGTCAGGTAAATATCATAATGATATGAATAACCGCGATACCATCGCTACCGAATTAAACGTATTGGAAAACTTCAACCCTGTTGTTCCTGAAGCTTATCAGGATTGCGAATTTTTAATGCTTGGTAATTTAGTACCTGCGGTTCAACAACAGGTAATAAAACAAATGAAAACCCGTCCTAAGCTTATTGTACTCGATACCATGAATTTTTGGATGGATATTGCAATGAATGATTTAAAGGAAACTTTAAAGATGGTGGATGTATTAACAGTGAATGATGCGGAAGCTCGTCAGTTATCCGGTGAATATTCATTAGTGAAAGCGGCACAAAAGATCCTTGCAATGGGACCCAAATATTTGATCATTAAAAAAGGAGAACATGGAGCATTATTGTTTAATAAAGAACAAGTGTTTTTTGCACCCGCTCTTCCATTGGAAGATGTTTTTGATCCAACCGGTGCCGGTGATAGTTTTGCAGGTGGTTTCATTGGTTATTTAGCGGAAACAAAAGATATTTCTTTCGAAAACATGAAACGTGCAATCGTTTTTGGTTCGGCAACAGCCTCTTTCTGCGTAGAAAAATTTGGTACCGAAAATATTGTAGGATTAACTCAAGCACAAGTTGAAGATCGTGTTCAGGAGTTTGTTGACCTTGTTCAATTTGATATCGCTTTAGTTTAGTATCAATAAAAAATTTCAAAATAAAAAAACCCGAAAGAAAAATTTCTTTCGGTTTTTTTTATTTCTTAATGCAGTTACTATCTATTGAACCGTTATTGTTTGTTCCTGTGTTGGTTTCCCTTTTTTTATGGACACACCGTCTTTTCGTTCAACATTTAAGGTTACAGTGTATGTCCCGGCTGTATTATACTTGTGAGAAATTGTAAGTGAAGTGGTGGTGGTATCAATTGTGCCATCTCCAAACGTCCACCTGTATGACGATGCGTTTTCTGAACAAGAAACATTAAAAACAATATCGGTACTTGTTGTAAGCGTTGTTATTGGAGAATACGTAAAGCAAGCATTCATTGGTTTTGAACAAGCAGTATAGTTTAAGACAAACAAGATACTTGCTAAAAATAATATTAGATTTTGAACTGCTTTTTTTAGTGTTATCTTTTTCATCTTCGCTATACTTACATTCCATGACTATCAGCCGAAGGGCCATATGTGCCGGGTAGCGGAACATTTAACAAACGAAGGTAAACACTTAGTTGTGCACGATGATGATACAAGTGATTCATACACCAGCTGCGTACCACTTTTGATTTCGGCATCGTAAAATAAATTTGTTCCCCGTTTCGCATCGTCCATGGTTTTTGAAATTCTTCATCAGCTATTTCTGTTAATATTTTTTCAGCCTTCTCCACCAGCGAATCATGATAAGCTAATAGTTCAGCAGTTGAATTAAATTCCTTTGGCGTAAAATCTCCTTTTGAAAAATCAAGTTCATCGTTGATCAAACATTCTTTCCACCAGCCACTTATTTCTGCAACATGCACGCTCAGACGTTTTAATGTCATTGATTTTTCATGCGGCTTAAAATCCGCCTTTTCAAAAGGCACCAGTTCAAGTAATTTACGGGTGGCAGCAGCTTCCTCTTTAAGCTCGGCTAATAGAATTTGGTTTAATTTCATTTTTGTTTTTTTAAGTTTAAACGGATTAAAATTTTACGTTGATGTTTACCAAATTCAACAGGTTACATCGGAATGCTTTTGTGTTTGCTGGCGCTTTTTTGATTTCTCCTCTTCATAAAAAAAACAGACAAAATCAAAGGGTTAAAGTAATAATCTAAACCCAAAAACAGGAAGTTTTTCTTGCATAAAATCCAGATCTTCTGATCTTTTAAAACCGATATTTTCATACATCTTCCAGGCTGTTTGCATAGCCATTGTTGTATGAATAACTACTTGAGATAGCTTTTTATCTTTGGCCTTTTTGATACATTCGCTTGTCAAAAGTTTGCCGATACCTTGCCCCCTTATCAAGGCAATGTCATATTAACAGGTAGCAGTTGGTTTAACTTTGTTTGTTAGTAGTGCATTATAGAGGAAGAGTTCAAATATTTTTTCTTCTC
>MEPB01000029.1 GCA_001769385.1 Bacteroidetes bacterium RIFCSPLOWO2_12_FULL_35_15
AACAGTTTGGATTTTGGAGGAAGGATATATGACTCTCGTTTAGGCAGATGGTTAAGCATTGATAAACTGGCAAGTCAATATCCTCACATATCTCCTTATGTATTTGTCAAGGATAATCCCTTATACTTTATCGACCCAGATGGTCAGGAGGTAAAAATATCAGGGGCTGATGCCCAAACTGCAGCTACTGCTTTGCAAACAAAAACATCCTTAAAATTACATTACGATGTAAAAACGCAAATGCTAACTTGTACTGGTAAACCTAAAACCGCATTAGACCAAAAATTATTTGATGCTATTAAAGACCAAAATGTTACAGTAAATGTTAAGACCATTCGGGCAAACAAACTGCCAATGGAGGAAACTAGTCAATCACAGTTAAAAGGTAAAAAAGCTAATATTGCAATAGGCATGTTTGATGGAAGTAAGGTTGGAGCCGATGGCAAAGTCGAAACTTCACAATTTGTTAATATAAAGCAAGCGGAAATTCTTGAAAAGGCAGGAGGACAATCAGTAGGAACGAGTGTGGTTCACGAAGTACTTGAATCATATATTGGAGCACAAGATAAACCAGGAATGAAAGCACCTATAGGGCCAGTCCTTGGAGAAATTTTTAATAAAATCCATGGTAAAGCTGAAAAACTTGACACTGAATTTCAAACCATGTCTTCAGCTGGTAAAGGACCTGGTGTTGTTATATTGCCAAATGGAAAAACAGTGGATATAAAGGTTCCAGATGCTGCTGCAACCCCTGCTGGCACTCCAAGCACTGTTCCAGAGAAGAAGAAGGACTAGTAACTACTTATAATTTGAAACTAAACCTATAAAAATGTCGATAAAAATTTCATTTATACTTTTGCTAATTGCTGTTTTCCTTGGATGTGAAGCAAAGGAGGATTATTTGATAAAAGATATAAAGTCTGATTGTAGCGAACTTTATCATTTTATTTTTGCCACAAATAATGAAGGCAAAACTTTTATTATTGTATCTCCTAAAAATAAGATTAAACAGGGTATTGAAGTGATAAAGGGTAAGCATTATTCCTTCTCATTGCAGAAAATGACAGATTCTATTCTTGAAAAAAAGCCACTTTATGAAGGAATAGATAATGGCGATACTTTAGTCCTATTAATGTCATCCATTCCAAATTATATACCTTGTGATACATTCAAAATTGGGCCGATGCAACATGATTTGTATTTTGATAATTCTTTAAATAATTTGTATTTTGATATAAAAAAATAAAAGCTAAAAACTATCTATAATAAATATCAATCCAATCATATCCATCCTACCAACTACATATTGTATCCCCCGTAGGCGCTAAGATGAAGCGTTGATAATGTGTGTAAGGTCTTAGTGTCTTTGGTTACCTGTAAGCTCTGCTTACGAAAAAGAAAATTATTGGTGCTATAGAACAATTTGCAATAGATATTTCAATCGTTTTTTGAGTATTTTTATAACACAGTTCTTTGAATAAAAATGAGATAAAAACCTTGTGACCGTTCGGTGCAGTAATGTCTGGTAGAAACTTTACTTCTGTAAATGGCTATAGGTACGGGTTTAATGGGAAGGAAAAGGATGACGAGGTTAATGGAGGTGGGAATAGTTTAGATTTTGGAGCGAGGATATATGATCCGAGGTTAGGAAAGTTTTTAAGTTTAGATCCAGATTTTTATAGATATCCTTGGAATAGCCCGTATGCTTATGCTATTAATTCCCCAATTAAGTTGGTTGATGCTGAGGGAAAGGGTCCCGATGTCATCAGAAACTCTAGCTCCTCGCAGATAAAGCTTACAGGTAGTACCTACGTTACTCAAACGGTGACTAAAGACGGCAAAACCACGCAAACTTTCAGCGGAGACATGGCTGGATCAATTGTCCTAAATCCTGGTGATGTGTATTATGAGGTGAACGGAAGTCACACAATAGACAATAAGGGAACAAAGACTACGTTTGACGGATATGGAAAAATTGTCAGAAAAGATGGGACGACCGACTATGTCCTTATTAATGACGTTGACTATATCGATGTAGAAGGAAAGCAAACATTTGAAGTAGATGGTAATACTGTAAAAAATGATCCTGATATGGAAATTGATGTCAATGACAACAAGGGAAAACGAAATAATTTACAAAGACTAGCCATTGAAGGAATGCCCCAAGAGGACATAGATGGTAAAAATGAAACAACAGATGATCTTAAAAATCCAGAGAAACAAGCAAAAGATGCTTGGATTGCAAAACCGAATAAAGGTGAAATTAAGCTTAACGACAATGTTGGAGAGGTAAAAATTACAGATTCGAAGACCCAATCAGGTGAAAAATCGGTGAAAGTAGAGAAGGGTTTTTTGGGAACGATGGAAACCAAAAAAAAATAAAATATGAAAATTAGATTGTTGTTGTTTGTGTTTCCATTTTTATTGAATTCTTGTTGTCCAAATGAGCCTTATGAGAATATCGAAACTGGCTTAATTGAAAACTCCAGTTTTATGTTTAAGTCCGACTTGATGAACCGCTTTAAATTAGGTGAGGAGATCGTTATTCGAAGTAAAAGGGAATTAGACGAATTCGCCACCAAATTGAAAAAGTTGGAAGGGGATTCAATTTTGGTTTATACTGGAGAGATTGATTTTTCTAAACACTCCATTTTAGGGAAGTTAGTCGCAATTGAAGGATGCAATCCTTATTTCATTAGAAATGTTACTTTTTCAAACGAATCAAAAAAGGTTATATATGAAATAACAGCAGGCGATTGCGGTTGCTGTGATGGATCTAAAATTGGCAGTGCAAATGTAGTTGTCATACCGAAAATTCCTGAAGACTATGCAGTAGAGATTATAGTCAAACGATAGTACAGCAGTTAGTATTAATCAAAATTGTAAAGTCAAGGCTGTAAAGGCTTTTCGCCGTAGTTGAAGATTTAATGGAACCAGGCGAAAATAATTATATAGTTCCAAAGGATTATTCCAGAGAAGGGAGTGACCCAAATGAGGCAAAAAAACCAGCCACAGGTACTAAGAATGATGCATTAAATGGCGGTGAAAAAGGATCAATCACTACTTTTGTCCCTGATATTGATAGAGCAAAATTTGGTAACGATTTAGGGTCTGATGAGGAAATTTTGGGTCACGACCTGAAACATGCCTTTAATAGGAAACATAGCTTAAATGGAAGGGGAGATAAAAAACTTACTTATGCGAATTGGAAGAGGGGAGAAGAAATTGATGCTGTTAATTTTCAAAATGTTATTAGAAAGGCTCAACACTTCTTTAAAACACTAAGAACATCCTATGGGGGAAAAGAGATTCCTAAAGAAAAACTAACAGACCCCAAAGATTACAAAATATCAAATAAATAAAAATACAGAATTATGATTAATATTTCATTACCAATAAGACGTAGTTTAGAGCTTATCTTGTGTTTTATCATTTTGTTATTTTCTTTTTGTTCAAAAAAGAAAAGTGTAATTCAAATGCAAAAACACAGTGCTGTTTATATTAAGAATCGAATTATCGACTGTCGTAATGAAAACAATTCAATGTACTTTTTTGTAAATGCAACCACTCCAAATAATATAATCCCAATTATTCTTGAAGGTGAGGAGATAAAATATTATTACTATCCTGGAATGGTTGATGTAACCATTCCAGAATATATAGATACTCTAAATTCGATTTTGAATAGAAAAAATAGAAATATGTATATTAAAGATGAAGATACATCTAAGGTTGGCATTAGAATAGAAGAATCAGAATATAAAAAAATGTTGCAAATAAAAGCCCCTTATCTTGTACGACAAACTTATTTTACAAAGAATGGTGTGCCCAAATATGCCGTTCAAAAAAAAAATAGTATGGTGCAGGAAAAAGAATTTAATGCAGCTGTAGCCTATCTAATTGATAATAATTTTAAAGTAGAAAGGCATGATATATCTGGTCTGTTTATGATTTCAGATAGTGCCGATTATAGATAATTCCAGTAGGAACTAAGATGAATCGTTGATAATGTGTGTAAGGTTTTAGTGTCCTTGGTTGCATCTAAGGCCTGCTTACGAAAAGAAAATTGTTGGTTTTATAGAATAATTTGCAATAAATATTTTAATCGTTTTTGAGTATTTTTATAACACAGTTCTTTGAATAAAAATGAAGCAAAAACCGTGTGACCGTTCGGTGTAGTAATGTCGGCTAGGAATTTTACTTCTGCAAATGGCTATAGGTATGGGTTTAATGGGATGGAGAAGCTGGACGAGCTTCACAACAACTCTGGGGATGCTTATGACTATGGTGCGAGGATGTATGATGCAAGATTGGGTAGGTGGATGAGTCCTGACCCACTGTTTAAATCTCAACCTGGTTGGTCTCCGTATAAAAGTTTCTTAAATAATCCTATTATATTTGAGGATAAAGCAGGAAAAACTGAATATCAAGTTAATATTACAATTGATGCCAAATCAGGTAAGGCGGCCATGGAAATTAAAACTGCTAACAGTGTAATGACCGATGGGATTAAGCACAATGTAAGTAGTTGGTACGATGCAGATTGGCATCAGGAAGTCGCATACTATGATTATGCTACAGTAAATGTTACTACAATTAATACAGACGGTTCTATTACTCAGCAAACAGCAACTAAAATACTTTACGAAAATGGGGTTAAGGATACCGATATTTCATGGATGAAGACTGAGGCTGGAGAAACAAAAACGGAGTCGTGGTTGACAGGAAAAGATTATGGAAAAGAAGTTTCCTTTGGTATTGATTTTGGTAGTGAAGGAGGAACTGATGGTCCTGTTGCAAAAGATTTTTCTAAAAATGCAATTGTTAGTGGAATTTCATATAGCGAACTGGCAAGTGCTTTTAAAGCTTCAACAAAGGGGTTAAAAGGCACTAACTATAAAGTAGGCTCTGGTTCTTGGCAAAAGCTACCTAAGGGCGCTAAGGGTTGGATTGAGTTTGTTAAGAGTAAAGCCGAAGGGGGAAGTAAAATAGGTGAAATTGTAAATAAAACAAAGGATTTGCTAAAACAAGATTCACTAATTTGCCCTACTTGTCATACGAAACAATCAGTTGACGATACTGCTAAGCATAATGAAGATAGAGGTTCCGTTGGAGGTTATACAGAAGAAAAGAAAAAATGATTAGAAAAATATTACTCATAAATATTGTTTTACTTGGAGGTTGCAATACTACAACAACCGATAAAAAATCTATTTCAGAAAAAGAATATTATTCAAATGGTAATATTTCAGCCGAATCAATTGTTATTAATGACACCATAAAAAATTATAAAACCTATTATGAATCAGGGAGTTTAAAATCAATGGGAAACTACAAAGGAGAAAAACCAGAAGGTTTCCATGTATGGTACTATAAAAACGGGATTACAGAAACAGAGTCTCAATTTCAAAATGGTTTATTAGTTGGGGGTACTACAAAATTCTTTACTAATGGTAATATTAAAAAATACTGTTTTTATAATGACAATTCAGACCTCATGTATATTAATACATATGATTCACTAGGAAGTCTTATTGGTACTCAAGGACGATTAATCGTTTCAATAAAATATAAAAGCCCAATTAAAGTTGGAAGAGAAATGACGGCTGATTATTTAATAGCAACCCCTCCTGATTCTAAAGGCGATTTAATCATAAAGGAAATATTTGACTCGAAAATAATAATTAACAAAAAGTATAATATCGATAGCTCCAACTTTCGATATAGCAAAATATATCAAACAGTTGGCAAGTATCAGCTAATAATGAAGGTTGTAGTTAATGATACTATGCGTAAAAGAACTTTTGTTGATGTAGATACTACTTCGATTGAAGTAGTTCCATAATTGGGTAGGGATTTTGTATTTGGGTTTGCAGCCCCACCAGTGTCGAATTGGGCTGAGAATGATTTGCGTCTGAAACAAGTCTACAATAAAAGGCAGCTACTAACAAAGTAGTAGTCTTCACGCTTAGGTGTGTTTTCTATAAATATGTTTGTAGATTACTCATCCATAAAACCCAAAAATGAGAAAGTATAGTTTCATATTATTAATTATTGCTTTTGTCTCTTGTGTTATGCGTAATAAAACTACTGATAACCTCAACAACCCTGACGCTAGGAAATTTTTTGATTTGGCTGTACATTGTCAATATAAAGGAGAACTTGATTCTGCTTTGTATTTTTACAATGCTTCCTATGAATTGTGCCCAAATTCTTCCGTGATTCTAAACGAAAGAGGTATGTTGAAATTTAGTATGAACGACTACAAAGGTGCTTTAATCGAGATGAATAAAGCTATAGAACTAAGTCCAAATGAAAATGAGAAGCAAATAAGAACTTATAATCGTGCACTTATTTACCTAAGTCAAAACAAGATTGATTCAGCATGCATGGACTGGAAAAATTCGGGAAAATGGGGTAAAGGTAATTTAAAGAAATATTGCGGAAAGGAATAACTTTCAGCAAATCTATCTACATTAATTGTGGCAGGCATAAATTTCCACGGAAAAACGCTTAAAAACATACGGATATTTCAAATCATAAAAACCAAGGCTGTAAAGGTTTTTCTAAATTTAGAATAATAAAATTGTTTAGATTGTGAATAGCTAAAATGATTAAGAACACTGGCTGTAAAGGCTGAAAATAAAAAACAAGATGCCATTAACGATAAATACTGTCAGGGTTTTAAATGAGTATATCACTGGAGTAATGGAGCGTGCAGACCATCACGGTCAAAATGTAAATGAGATTGTTTTGGCAATTGCAGGAGCAATAATATGGAAGGTGACGGATGATGATATTGAAGTAAGAACCTATGCAGGTCAAACAGCAAATGTTTTGTGGATGAAGATAAACGGAAACAAATACGCTCTCTGTTACTTTAATAGCATCAAATAATTTTTGGTCTAATGCGGTTTTAGGTTTACCAGTACAAGTTAGCATTTGCGTTTTTACATCATAATGTAATTTTAAGGATGTTTTTGTTTGCAAAGCAGTAGCTGCAGTTTGGGCATCAGCCCCTGATATTTTTACTTCCTGACCATCTGGGTCGATAAAGTATAAGGGATTATCCTTGACAAATAGATAAGGAGATATGTGAGGATATTGACTTGCCAGTTTATCAATGCTTAACCATCTGCCTAAACGAGAGTCATATATCCTTCCTCCAAAATCCA
>MEPB01000030.1 GCA_001769385.1 Bacteroidetes bacterium RIFCSPLOWO2_12_FULL_35_15
TTCAGTTCTTCTCCTGCCGGATTAGTATTTTTGAATACAGCTACGGGAGCAATAAATTTGGGAGCAAGTACATTAAACACTTATGTTATCACATTTACAACTAGCGGATCTTGCCCGAGCAACAGCGCTGTTAATATTACCATTACGAATGCCCCAAGTGCCGAATTCACTTTTAATACTCCGTATTGTCAAAACGGATTGAACCCTATCCCTACATTTGTTGTTGGAGCCAGTGCAGGTGTATTCAGTTCATCTCCGGCAGGATTAACATTTGTGAATACAACAACCGGTGAAGTTGATCTTACTTTAAGTGTGGCAGGAACTTATACGATTACAAATAATATAGCTGCTGCGGGAGGTTGTGCTGCAGCTACGGCATCTTCTATTCTGACAATTGATCCAACTGCGATTGTGAATGCAGGACCAAATCAGATGATCTGCGGGAGTGGAACCATTACTCTAGCGGGTTCAATTGGTGGCTCTTCAAGTTCTGCAACATGGTCTGGTGGGACAGGATCATTCTCTGATGTTAACAGTTTAACTGCTGTTTATACGCCTGGTGCAGGAGAAACAGCTGTTACGTTAATACTAACCGGCAATGATCCCGTGGGCCCATGTAATGCTATAAGTGACACAATGGCTATTACGATTAACAGCATTCCTGCAGCACCAACTGCTGCCGACACCACAATTTGTATGGGAACAACAGCTAGTTTAACAGCAACGGCACCCGGTGGAACTTATCAATGGTATAATGCTGCTTTAGGAGGCGCCTTGCTTTCTAGTGCTGCCAATTATACTACGCCTGTTCTTGTTGCAACAACAACGTATTACTTGCAAACAACAATTTCCGGATGTGTAAGTCCACGTACTGCCGTAACTGTAACTGTCACTCCAATTGATGACCCGTCATTCAATTATTCCTCAGGGACTTATTGTATTTCAGGTATAAATCCGACCCCAACTATTACTGGTGGGGCATCAGGAACATTTAGTTCCGCTCCTGCCGGTTTAGTATTTGTAAGTACAACAACAGGAGAAATAAATCTTTCAGCAAGTACATTAAGCACCTATGTGGTAACATTTACAACAAGCGGAACTTGTCCAAGCAGTGATACAGTTAATGTTACCATTACGAATTCACCAGATGCCACATTTTCTTATGGAGGTCCATATTGTCCAAGCGGCAGCAATCCGCTGCCGGTTTTCGCGGCAGGAGCTAGTGCCGGAGTATTTAGTGCTTCAACAGTAGGATTGAATTTTGTGAACAGTGCTACCGGTCAACTAAATTTAAGCACCAGTACACCTGGAACCTATACTGTTACTAACAACATTGCTGCATCAGGTGGTTGTGCCGCAGCAAGCGCTTCAGCAACAATTACAATCGATATAGCTCCGACAGTGAATGCCGGTACAGATCAAATAGTATGTAGCGGAACTACAGTAACATTAGCCGGTATCATTGGAGGTTCTGCATCAAGTGGAACATGGACTGGGGTAACAGGTTCTTTTTCAAACAATACCGATCTGAATACTACATATACCCCTGCTTCGGGTGAAGCATCAGCCTCCCTAACGCTTACAACAAATGATCCTATTGGATCATGCGGTGCTATAGCTAACAATATGATCGTAACTTTTCAAATCGATACATCATCTTTCAATTATTCCACCGCAAATTATTGTATCAGCGGTTCTAATCCAACACCTGTTATTACTGGCGGATATACAGGAACCTTTAGCGCTATACCTGCAGGTCTTGTTTTTGTGAGTACAAGTACAGGTGAAATTAATTTAAGTGCCAGCGCATTGAATACCTACGCTGTTACCTTCGTTTCCAGTGGCACATGTCCGAATAGTAGTAGTGCGAACATAACAATTACCAATGGAGCGGATGCTACTTTTTCATACAGCGGTCCCTATTGCCAATTGGGTACAAATCCAATTCCAACTCTCGGCCCTGGTGCAAATGCCGGAATCTTTAGTACTTCCATTGTAGGATTGAATTTTATTAGCGCATCTACAGGAGAAATTGATCTGACAAATACAGTACCCGGAACATACACCATTACAAATTTTATTGCTGCTGCTAACGGATGTGCTTCTGCAACAGCATCAGCAAGCGTAACAATCGACCCTGCAGCAACGGTTAATGCAGGCTCCAATCGTTCCATTTGCGTAGGCTCAACAGTAACTTTAGCAGGAACAACAGGTGGATCCACAACTAGTACAACCTGGAGTGGAGGATCAGGGTCCTTCTCCAATACTGCTACTTTAAATGCAATATATACTCCTGCTGTTGGAGAAACATCAGTGACATTGACCCTTACAAGTAATGACCCTGCCGGGCCATGTGGAAGCTCAGCTGACAGTATGATCATTACAATCAACCCTATTCCAACTGCTCCGACAGTTTCTGATACTATTATTTGTTCAGGAAATACGGTAACCCTCATTGCAACAGCTCCTGGTGGAACATATCAATGGTTCGATGCTGCATCAGGAGGAACACTATTAGTTACCAATGCAAGTTATACAACTCCTGTATTATCTTCATCAACTATGTATTATGTTCAGACAACTGTATCCGGTTGTACCAGCCCTCAAACTACAGTTACGGTAACAGTAACTCCTCCGGCAATTGTTATTGCAGGGACAGATCAGACAGTTTGTGTAAACAATTCAACTGTTACTCTTGCAGGAAATGTTATTAATGCTGTTGGTGGCACTTGGGCAACTTTAGGAACAGGCTCTTTCAGTCCAAATGATTCAACACTCACAGGTACTTATATTCCTAGTGTTGCGGATATTGATTCCAGCAGTGTTACCCTTATTCTTACTTCCTATGGAAACTGCACAACTGTTTCAGATACAGTGTTAGTGATCTTCTCGCCTGCTCCAATTGTTAACGCAGGCGCTAATCAATTTATCTGCACAGGAACAAATACTGTTTCATTGAATGGAGTTGTTACCGGAGGTTCATCAACCGGACAATGGACAACATTAGGAACAGGGACTTTTACTGTTAACGATACCATGCTGAATGCAACTTACAACTTGAGTACAGCTGATTCAACGGCAGGAAATGTCACGTTGATATTGACATCTACAAACAACGGTACATGTTTAAATGTTTCTGATACAATGCAAGTATTGATCACGACTATTCCTGTAACTTATTCAGGAAATGATACAATTGTTTGCGGTAACAATCCAACAGTTCAAATTGCAGGATCAGTAACAGGAGGTTCTGGTCAGGGCTTCTGGACAACAAATGGAACCGGGGTATTTACTCCATCAGATTCTGTATTAAATCCTGTTTATAGTCCTAGTGCTGCGGATATAGCCGGTGGAAATATAACTTTAGTGCTTACTCCCCTTTATTCCTGTTTAACTATATCAGATTCATTGAACTTAACCATCACTCCTCCAACAATTGTGAGTGCCGGGAATAATATGATTGTATGTTCATCTGTTACCGCTGTTATTCTAAATGGTTTAGTTTCAGGGGGAACAAATACAGGAACATGGGCAACAGCCGGAGATGGTAGTTTCTCCCCTTCAGCTGATTCATTAAACACAACTTACACTTTCGGTACAGCGGATATAACAACAGGAAGTATACTCCTCACACTTACTTCAACAAATAATGGAAATTGTTTAGCGATCACCGATGCAATGCAAATAACAATTACTTCTATTCCTGTTACCACAGCCGGAAATGATACTACTATTTGCGGTAATAATCCAACTGTTCAGTTAAACGGAACAATAACAGGAGGTACGGGTATGGGAATCTGGACATCCAATGGAACCGGAATATTCATGCCATCAGATTCGGTATTGAATCCTGTATTTAACCCGAGTGCTGCGGATATTGCAAATGGAAATATAATTTTGATACTTACACCGTTTAATTCATGTCTGCCGGTAGCTGATTCCTTAAACTTAGCAATTACGCCTCTAACAATTGTTAATGCAGGCAATGATACCACAGTAAATTCATCTCTTACAAACATCGGTTTAAATGGTGTAGTTTCAGGAGGGACATCAACTGGAACATGGACTACAAATGGAAGCGGCAGCTTCTCTCCTTCAGCTGACTCATTGAATACTTTGTATAATTTGGATTCAGCCGATGTTATAGCAGGAAGTGTAATGTTCATTCTTACTTCTACAAATAACGACAGTTGCACAGCAGTTTCAGATACCATGCAACTAACAATCATTACTATTCCAACTACTTTGGCTGGAAATGATACAACTGTTTGCGGTAATAATCCAACGGTTCAATTAAACGGAATCATTGGCGGAGGCTCAGGTCAGGGAATCTGGACAACAAATGGAACCGGGGTATTTACTCCATCAGATTCTGTATTAAATCCGGTATATAGTCCAAGTACTGCGGATATTGCTAACGGGAATATATTATTGATACTTACTCAACTTAATTCATCTCCAGCGGTAGCAGATTCGTTAAATCTGACAATTACACCTTTAACAAGTGTGAATGCCGGCAATGACATGCCAGTTTGTACATCCGTCACAACTATAAATCTGAACGGAACTGTTACAGGCGGAGCAACAACCGGGACATGGACCACATCCGGAAACGGAAGTTTCTCTATTTCAGCTGATTCATTAAATACAACTTATATATTCGGTTCGGCAGATACTACGGGAAGTGTGATGCTCATCCTTACTTCTACCAATAATGGAATTTGCAATGCAATAAGCGATACAATGGTGGTGATTTGGAACCTTCCTCCTAATGCAGGATTCAGCACTGCCAATATGTGTGCAGGACAATCAGTTTCCTTTACAGATAATTCAAATGGAAATGGAGGCACGATTAACAGTTGGTCATGGAATTTTGGGTCCGGGGGAAACACTTCAATACTGCAGAATCCAACGTTTACGTATCCTTCTTCCGGAACATACAGTGTAAGCTTATTAGTTTCTTCCGGAAATGGCTGTTCAGATTCTATCACACAATTAATAAAGATAAATCCAACACCTGTTGCATCTTATACGTTCACGGCAAATTGTCAGACTACTCCGGTAATATTTACCGATGCTTCCAGTATTTCATCGGGAAGTATAATTTCGTGGAATTGGAATTTTGCTGATGGAAATACATCCATTATACAAAACCCATCCAACCTATTTGATAGTTCAGGTGTATATAATGTAGTATTAACAGTTACTTCCGATTCAGGCTGTACAGGAAGTGCAACACAAGCAGTAACCATCAATCCATTACCTGTTGCAGGATTTACATCAGGAATAGATTGTAAATCGTTAACTGTAATTTTCACCGATACCTCAACTGTCGATTCAGGAAATATTTCATCGCATAACTGGACATTTGGTGATGGAGGAACATCTTCCTCCCAAAACCCAACTTATTCGTATAGTAGCACAGGAAGTTATACTGTAACTTTAATTGCTCAAACAAACAATGGATGTAGGGATACATCAACAGCTCTTATAGTTCCAGGGGCTCCTGTGTTTGCTGATTACACTCCACAGGGAGGAAATTACAATGTGAATGAGTCCATTATTTTCACTAATCAATCAACAGGCGGGGCTTCCTACATCTGGAATTTTGATGATGGAAGTGCAAATTCAAATCAGACAGATCCGAGTCATGGTTTCAGTTCACCAGGAACCTATTCAGTAATACTGATTGCAAATAATTCGCTAGGCTGCAGTGACACCATCAATTATGATTTTGTGGTTGCCTCAACAGGAACTGCTGCACCAACAGGATTTACACCAAATAATGACGGACTGAATGATTTCTACTATATTTTAGGAAATTTCAGCGCTTACGATCTACGAATATTTAATGAATGGGGCAACCAGATATTTATTTCTAATGATCAGGCAAATAAATGGGACGGTAAATATAAAGGCAAGGAACAACCAGCCGGGACTTATATCTACATCTTTAATGGAAAAATTGTTGATGGGGACGAATTAAAAATGAATGGTGAAGTAAACTTAATAAGATAAGATCATGAAGATAAAATTAATCATATCCATACTTTTCATTTTTGAATTATCATTCAATCTGAAAGCACAGGATTTTCATCTTACACAGTATGATGCTTTTCCTCTATACTTAAACCCTGCATTAACAGGTAATTATTTGGGTGACGATGCTGACTACAAAATTAATGCTGTGTATCGGTCCCAATGGCGCTCTATGGTAAAGAAACCATTTACAACCTATGGAATATCCTATGATCAACCGTATAAAAAATTCGGTTTAGGAGCTTATATTTTAAACAACAGAGCCGGAGTGGCAAAATTTAATACTTTGAATTTTCAGTTGTCGGGATCGTATTTTATTACGGATCCTAAAAAATCTCCGCATATATTAAATGTTGGATTACAAATGGGTTTATTTTATAAAAGTTTTAATCCCAATAATATCTTGTTTGAAAGTCAGTATGATAATTCTACCGGTTCTTTAAATCCGGATATTTCCAGTGGTGAAAACTTTGAGAGAACAAGCCTTGTTAAATTTGATGCGAATATTGGGATATTTTACAAATATAAAGACGACACTAAAAAATATGCTCCTTATTTAGGATTTTCGGTATTCCATTTATCGAAACCTTCGGAATCATTCAGCCCTGAAAAAAACAAAGTGCCCATGCGTTTTGTAGTAGATGCCGGTTGTGATTTTAAAATTGATGACAAATTAAAACTTACTCCAAGTGTTTTATATATGAATCAGGCGAAAGCAAGTGACCTGATTATTGGAGTAAAAGGGTCATACAGGATAAAAGATACCAAGTCGGATGTGTTATTTGGACTTAACTATAGGGTTAAAGATGCATTGATGTTAGTGGTTGGGATCAAACAAAATGAACAACATTCTTTCAGGATCAGTTATGATATTAATACTTCGTATTTACATAATTATTCAGGAAGCAGAGGAGCTATTGAATTCACGTTGATCTTATCAGGTAAAAAGAATAAACCTTTATTTTCTCCGAAATTTTAATATCATTTATTGAACTAATTTTAAATTAAATTTTTATTCCAATAACAAGCATATCATCTACCTGTTCGAGGTTTCGCACGCCTCC
>MEPB01000031.1 GCA_001769385.1 Bacteroidetes bacterium RIFCSPLOWO2_12_FULL_35_15
TAGGCCATGGATAGTTGCTCATGTAGATTTTTTTGACAATAAGTCTGCCGCTTTAAAAAAAGAAAAATATTTTAAAGCGGGTATTGGATATCTGGAAAGAAAAAATATTATTCAAACTTTTAAAACCTTATGAAAGGGCTCATATTCTTCAGAGAAGAACATCGGTTCGAGTCCGGTCCCCGCTACTAAACGGGATATTTCAGATAAATCATCTGGTATCCCGTTTTTATTTTCCTTCAAAACTCCTGATACATAGGACGTTACAAGGATTGGAGAAATCCATCTCGGAGTTAGATATTCGTCATTTTCGATATTGTACCGAAGACCGTCAGGAAACAGTAATTTTTGAACATTCTGTTTTTGGGAATAATCGTTAAAATTCCACGTAGTAGAGAGTTTTGAGGATAAATCTACTATAAAACTTATCGCTTTTTCTGGGTTAGATAATTTTATGGCTGATTTTTCAATACCCTCCTCTATTGACCGTATTTCCGCTTTAAACTTTTCAGATACTTTGTTATAAATATCCCGGTCAATTTCACCACAGGCAAATCGTTCTTCTGTTTTATTTAATTTTTCTTTGATCTCATTTAACTGTTTAGAAAAAACTTCCTGCTTGGTTTTGCCTGATGAAGTTTCTTTGTCATAAATATATTCCAATGCTTTTTTATAAACGTTGCTATAAGTTGAATCCGCAGACTTGTTATTAAGAAGACAAACAAAATTATTGTGCATGATTTTTATGCTCCTGTTGCAATGACATTTTCTATCATTGCACTTGTAATAATAAATGCCTTTCTTTTTTACTATATATCCTGTAAAAGGTGATCCGCATTTTTCACATTTCACGAATAGTTTTAATGGAAGATGCTCGTTTTCTTTTTTCTGCTTATAACCACCTCTTTTATTTAGTTGATGTACTTTTAAGAATACTTCCTTTGAAACAAGCGCGGGATGCTTCCCGTCCACTATTTCTCCGTTTAGCATATTATGAGAAATCAATCCACAGTAAAAAGGGTTTCTGAATATCTCACTGATCCTTTGAAATGGAAGGGTTAATCCTAAAACTTTCAGTTTTTCGACAATCTGTGGATTGGAATGTCCCTCCAGCCTCCAATGAAAAGCCTTTTGAAGCACTTTGCCATTTTCGTTGATGATGATTTTTTGTTCTTTCCCTCCGTGAGTGCGATCATAAGAATATCCCGTAGGTGCTGCTCCCAGCCACTCTCCTCTTTTAAGTTTCTCCCTCATTCCATCCACGCACTTCTGCATCCTTAAATCATTATCATATTTACTGAAAATGAATTGAATGTTTTGCTGCAATACTCCGGCATGTGTAGAAACATCAATGGGTTGTGTTACAGAAACAATCGTAACTCCTTCTTTCTTTAGCTGTGAAGAAATATAGATTGCATTCTCTCCCGAACGACTGAAACGGTCAAGGCTATATACTAGGATGAATGAAATCTTTTCTTTGGAATTTTTTAGAAATTTTATCATCCGGTTGAATTCGTTCCGTTCATCTGTTTTTGCACTTTCATAAGTTCCTCCAAAAAATCCCAAGACGTTCATATTGTTTTTTATACCATACTCAGTACAGTATTTCCTCTGTGTTTCAAGGCTCTGATTGGTATCAGCCTGCTCTTTGGATGAAACACGGGTATAGATCACCGCATTATTATTGCTTTTGGAATCTTGTGTAATTTTCCCCTTGGCAAACTGCTGGAATTGGTGAGAATTTTTCATGGTTGAAGTTTTAGCATTTATTACAAGTCGTCTATTTCAATCTGAACATTATCAATTATTTTCCATTTTGAGCTGACCGCATATTTTTTTCTCCCGGCTCCTCTCATAAGCTGTATTGTAGAAAAAGATATTCTCGCTTTCCTGGCAGCCTTATAAAGAGCCTCAGCCAATTCGTGTTTTTCCAATACTTCGTCCAGTAAATATCCTAATTTTTGCAATGTAGCTACCCCGATGGCTTTCACAAAGCTAACATTCAGGCTTTCAGGTTTCATCTCATCGGAGAGTTCCGCTAATACAGTGGCTACACGGCTCATCCAGCCAACCCTTTTTGCATAAAAAACAAGATCAGCTGCTGTCATTTCCGGGGAGGAAATATTATAATAGCCTGTTTCCGTTTTTCTTTTTTCTACAAACCGCATATCAACCTTCTTTTTATTGATAAAGTTTATTTTGATTCCTTTTTTAACGGTTAGCTTGAGGGCGGGCGGAGGTATAATAACAAAATATTCTTGTGGTTGTTGATGGGCTGCTCCATGTTGGGCCGCTGCGCTCAAAAGACTTACATAGTATTGCCTGCCCAAATATTTCATTAATCCGTCAATAAAAAGTACAGCAGGTAAAATACCCCATCTGTGATATTGGGGAGGAATAAGAAGATAATAACCTCTGTAAACGGAAACTATGCTTCTCTTTTTTATGAGGCGGTTAATGTTCAGCTTAAGGGCAGCCTCGCTCTTTTTGGGAAACTTCTTTCGTAATTCTTCCAATGAAACACTGTGCCTGCCTTCTGATTGCAGTTCTATCGCCCACTTATCAAGGGCGTGGTATGGATGTCGTTTTTTCATTGATTTATGTGCTAAAGTAGTAATATTATGATAACTAAAGCAAATAAATATGAAAATCAAACAAAAAAGCATCCCTAATACCGTTTTTTGATATTAGGAAACCGCATCCATAATTTTATCCGCAAGCAAGAGGTTTCCCGTTGACAGGGTGAGTGAATTACCTTCCTTACTGTATAACAACCCTTCCGGGAACAGAAGATACTGTAATCGCTGTTTATGTTCATAGCTTCCCTCTTCCCATAGCACAAAGAGATTCCGACAAACTTCTTCAGCATAAGTAATAAAACTGCTGAGATCATTGCTTCCATTTAAGGAGTTGATCGTTCGGGTAACGGATTCTTTTTCTTCATTGAATTTCTCCATGAATTGTTCGTACAATGCTTTATCCAGTTCACCAATGGCAAAGCGTTCTTTTAGCTTTTCTATTCTCTGCTGTATCTCACAGAACCGTTTTCTGAGCACGGCATATTCACTGGTATCTACTTTGCAGAAATGTTCGAAGACATATTTCAGTTGTACTTTCAATGGTTCAATTAGTTTCTCATCTATTTTGAAACCGGAAAGTAATTCCCTGAATCTTTCGTGTAGCTTATCCTTACTTGTGTTTGACTTACAATGAGGATTATTGCATTTGTAATAATGCTTGCCCTTGTTCTTTACAAAATACCCGGTGAAAGGCACTCCGCAGTTTTTGCATTTGACAAAGCGTTTCAGCGGCAGATCATCATTTATGACCTGGTGCTTGTAATCATGCGGAACCTTTTTTACAATTTGATTGGCTTTCAAAAATAGTTCCTGCGATACCAACGGTTCATGCGATCCCATTACAGGCTCATTGAGCAGCCCATGAGTGATTATACCGCAGTAGAAGGGATTCCGGAATACTTCCGTCAGTCGTTGCTTGCTTACGTTCAAACCAAGCGCCTTTAAACGTTTGGTTATTTCTGTGTTGGTTAATCGTTCATGTACCTTCCATAAAAAGGATTTTTGCAACAGTTTACCCTGTTCGCTAATGACAACAACCGGTTTGTTGTTTGCATCGTGAATGTGGCAATATCCCAGGGGAGCTTTGCCAACCCAATAGCCCCTGCTTAAGCGTTCTTTCATCCCGGTGATGCACTTTGTCCGCCTTTGCTCATTGTCATACTGGCTGAACAACAATTGAATGTTCTGATAGAACAATCCCATTGGAGTTTCTGTATCCGTAGGTTGTGTGACTGACAGAACAAAAATTCCTTTCTTGCTCAGTTCTGCAATGGTTGCAATGGCGCTGGCTCCTGAACGGGAAAAACGGTCTATACTGTAAACCACGATATGAGAGACATTATTTTTTTTGACGAAGGCCAGCATGTTTTTAAACTCTCTGCGCTCATCTGTCTGTGCACTCTCATAGGTTCCTCCGAAATAGCTACGTACCATCAAGCCCTGCTTCTCTGCAAACTGCTGGCAATATTTTTTCTGGGTATCTAAACTCAGGTTGTTTACTGCCTGCTCCTTGGTAGAAACACGGGTATAAATAACCGCATGGTTATTGCTCTCTTTGCTTTGTGTACCTCCTTTCTTGCTAAAGGGTAGAAAGTTTTTTAACGTCTCCATTTTCTGACACTTTCTTCCCTTGCGGAAAAGTTTGTTGATAGTGTCGGAATAGAATGATTGAGAACGTTTTTAAACTTTCTTTCAGCATTTGAGCCTTTGCATCACTTAATCCGTCCATGCCACTGGACTGCCTTAGTTCAGCGGTGGTTATTGTTTTTATTTCAGCAATATCATTCATGGATACTTTTTCTTAAGTTTTTAAACTCATGAATAGCTCCTGCAAAAGCAGAGAACACAAATTGAGAAGCCCATACAAGGGCTACTGCTCCAGCGATGTACAGAACACCTTTCACATAGGGATTTAACTCTTGTGAATAAGTCTCTGAACTATGGCTATCCAGCGTCTCTTGCAGTTCTTCTCTGATTGTTTTCTCTTTCATGACGTGATGAAATAAATTCTGCACAAAGGTATATCAACATTTTATCAAAAGTCAAGTGCTATTTTGGTGGCTTCCTACAAAGAAAAAATTAAAGCATTGAAAATAAAGGGCTTCGACCAAAAATATTGCTACAACTTTTACAAAACATTTTTTAATTTTTACAAGTAAAAATTTCAAACAGGCTCATTAAAGCTGATTCAGTCGGGCATGATACAGAATGCTCAAATAATTTTTTCCTACCTGTTTTCAACGGGTGTGTTTGGTATTAAAAATTTTCTGCCTTCAATTTTTAAGTCTGTTTTTACCGAATCATTTTTTATAAAAACTTAAACTCCTTAAAGAGCATTTCTACACGCAGTCCTGATTAGGACGATTTGTACAAAACGATCCCTTAAGGAGCTTTTCTGTACGCAGCCCTTATAGGCCCTTTTGTAAAACGTGTCCTTAAGAACCTTTTCTACACAGGCTCCTAATAGGGCAGTTTGTAGAACGACCCCTATAGGAGCATTTATATAAAAACACTCCTTAAGGACCTTTTCTGCACGAAGCCCTATAGGACAATTTTTATTTTCAGTCCTTAAAGGGCAATTTTTTTTCAGCTCCTATAAGGGCTTTTTTTCGCGAGGCCTAAAGGAGAAAAATTCAAAGGCTCCTATAGGACCTTTTTTATTTCGGCTCTTAAGAGCAAAAGTTTTAAAGCTCTTATAAGAACATTTTTTTTGAAGGCCTTATAGGGCTCTTTTTTTTCGGGTCCTTAAGGACAAAAATTCGTGAACCCTTATAAGGCATTTTTTTGAACGTCTTATAGGACTTTTGTACGAACGCCTTAAGAAGAAAAATCCGGAGGCCTTAAAGAGATTTGTACGAAGGCTGTAAGGGCAAAAATTCAGAGGCTCCTATAAGACATTTCTACACCGGCCTTAAGGACATTCGTCCGCAAGCCCTTAAGAGAATTACACGAACGCCTTTAAGAGATTTGTACGAAAGCTGTAAGGGGGGAAATACAAACGCCTTAAAGAGATTTGTACGAAGGTTGTAAGGGGGAAAATACAAACGCCTTAAAGAGATTTGTACAGGAGCCTTAAGGGATTTCTTTTTGCGAGCCGGAGGAATTTTACACAGAATTTTAAAGAACGTATTTGTTGCTACTATATTTTTACTCGAGTAAATGGGTTTAAATTACTCGAGTTATTAAAGCTTATTTACTCGAGTAAATTGATTTGTTTTACAAAATTTGCTTTTGTTCTTTACCAACTTTTTATTTGTTCCAAACACAATTGTTCCCGCTCCAATTATTATTGACTTCCCAGGTCAACCAAAAATAGCATTAGCTGAAAACATAGTTTAATCCGTGCGAAAAAGTGACCCTGGCGTTTTATCATTAATTCTATTGCAATCAATGGCAGAAAAATTATAAAAACTACGGTTACCAATATTTGTTTAATTGTATTCATGTGTATTTTGATTTATATTCTTCCATAAGTTTTCCATATAAACTAAGTGCCAAGCTGTTTAATAATTCAGGATGCTTAAAGATGTCTATGTTATTTACCGTCCGGGATTCATCCATATACTCCTCAAAAAAATCTGCATCATCTATCGTTATTCCAATCAGCTTAAAAATGGTTTCGCTCAGATGCAGATAATAGTTCCCTGAATCCAGCCCCAAGAGGTCTAATCCGTGAACGAGGCGAATGTTGGTCAGGTCGTCTTTAATGAGGCTTATAACAAGCTCCTTTTCAGTCATGTTTTTAATCTTCACAGCTAAGTTGTTATCCTTTTTGTTTAATAAATTATTTATTTGTGTAATAATACAAATGTATGATAATTTATCTAATATATTCTACTAATTAACCTAATACTATTATTTATATGACTTTATAGGCAAAATATGAGGGAGAATTTCAAGTATATATTTGCCTGAAATAAACAGAAAAATGACAAAAAGGTCTATCAACAGAATCCGGGTAGTATTAGCTGAAAAAGACAGAGCAAATAAGTGGCTAGCTAAACAAGTAAAAGTAACTCCGGTTACCGTTTCCAAATGGTGTAGTAATACAAGACAACCTTCATTGGAAACTTTGGTAAAAATTGCAAACGCATTGGGAGTAGATATTCGGGATTTGCTTAATCCTACACTTTCAGGAAACGAAAAGTAAAAGCGGTATTCCCTCTAATTATTATCAAAAGCCAATTCCAAATTTGGAAATCAGTCGCTTTATGTACTCGATAAAATCATTGAACAAAAAATATTTTCGACAGTCTTTGGTCTCTTAGCGCAACCTTGTGCAGTTACTTTTTAGCAAGATCCCTCCGCAGTAATTTAGCAAAAAAACAACAAAGTGTAATTGTCAACTTCCGTCAAAAGGATATCTTTGCTTCCTCAATAGTAGGTATATGAATGATCAGGCAAAATTCCAGCGGATGCTCGAAATTCTAATGAAGCTTTCGGGTAGTTTCGGATATAGTATAAAACAACTGGCAGAAGATTTTGACTCCTCGGAAAGAACAATATACAGATATCTTACAACCTTCAAGAAAACAGGTTTTCTTCTAGATAATCATAACGGTTATTTTAAAATAGATAAAAAGTCACCGGATTATAACGATCTAAGTAAATTGATCCATTTCTCAGAGGAGGAAGCTCATATTTTGAGCAAGGCCATTCACCTGATAGATGACGAAAGTAAGTTCAAAAACGACCTATATGAGAAATTATATGTGCTTTTTGACTCTGATAAAGCAGTGAATAAAATAGTAAGGAAGGAAAGTTCTGAAAACGTTATCAGGCTTAAAGGTGCTATTAAAAATAAAGAGCAGGTTATTTTACAGGGATATAGGTCGTCCAACAGCGACAACATTAGAGATAGGCTATTAGAGCCTTTTGATTTTACATCCAGCTACAATTATGTTTGGTGTTACGATATGGAAACAAAATCGTCTAAAACTTTTAAAGTCGCCCGGATTAAAGAGGTTAAAATAACTGATAAGAAATGGAGAAATGAAAAGCACCATAAACGTAATGGAATAGATGTATTTAGGATTGGTGGAGAAAAAATTATTCCGGTAAAATTTTCCTTAAGTCTCATGGCTTATAATCTTTTATTGGAAGAGTATCCCCTATCCGAAAAATTTTTGACGAAAAGCAAGGATAATAAATACTTATTTGACGGTTGGGTTTGTGATTTTAACGGAATAGGCCGTTTTGTTTTAGGGATGATGGATCAGGTAGAGGTTATTAGCCCAAAATCCTTTAAGGAATACCTAAATGATAAGATAAAAAGAAAAAAATTTTAGTTTGACGGAAATTGACAATACAGGTTGCCATCTTTGTTTGAATTTTAATTAAAATATTAATGCTCAATAGAATAATAATAATTAACTCTGAGTTATACGCTAAAGCAAGTATTCACATAGGCGATAACGGTAGTATTCAAATTGCTGCCGAAAATAATGTCGGAAAAAGTTCATTCATAAACACACTTAACTTCCTTTACATTACGGATAAAGATCAAATGCGATTTGAGGACAATCGCAAGTTGTCGGATTCAATGAAGCATTATTTTGATGGAACGAGTATTCATAGTTTTATAGTTTTTGAAATATTCAAAAATGGGTATTACTGTATTTTGGTAAAAGCAACCCCGGAGAATACAATTGAGTATTACAAAATAAATGGTGAGTACAAAGAAAGCTTTTTCATTCAAACCTCCCAGGATGGTTTCAAAGCTAAAAAGTGGGAAAAAATATTACAGGAACTTACCAATGATAATCCCACTGACCCCCCAATTCTTTTGAAAGGAGAAGACCTCTATAATCTTGTCTATAATTCTGACAAAAACAAAAATCCTGTTGTCTGGATTAAAAAGGAAGTTAAAAGAAAAGGCAGAGCCCTATCAAATAGTTTTACTGATATCTATAAACATTTAATTAAGACTAGCTTAATAGACGACAAAGCCTTTAAAAATGCATTGCTTGTTGCAGATAGCAAACAAGACCTCTCCCTAAATGTTTTCACAACTACTAGTTTTGATAAAATAAATGAGTTTGAAAAGAAGAAAACACATTTAAATAATCTTTCAGCAGTAAAAACAGATTTTGAAACATTAAAACTCTTAAACGATAAATTTATTAGTGAAGAGTCGATATTAGGGAAACTGAAAAACACTTACATTAAAAAATTTAGTTCTGTTGAAAAAGACTTATCAGAAAAAATTGCCTTTGAAAGCACACTTTCTATTGCAATTCGTGACCTTGAAACTAAAATAGACATTACTCTGAAACAAGAAAGAGATGGTTTAATAGCTGAAAAAACCGGATATAATAATGATCTGATAACTACAAAAAAAATTAATGCCGGTATTGAGGTGCAACTTAAAGAGGTTCAGGATTATGAACCAACAAATGAAAATCTTTTATTTCAAGGTCTTGTTACTAAAAAAGAATCGGAATCCAAACAGTTAAAAGAGTTAGAGTCTCGAGTTACACAACTAGAAAGAAGTCAATTTACTTATAATGAAATTGACCGATCAATAAAAGCACTTGACAGCGATATAAAGAAGCAAGAAGCTGCTATAAAAGACTTTAATAATCTGCTTTATCAAAACATCTCCAAAGATCCGGAAATTATTAGAAGAGCTTACTCTTACTTAAATAGTGACGTTGCCAAACTCGACAAATCAAAAATAAAAAAGGAAATTACCAAAGCCGATTTACCTTTAACTTTTTTTGATGGAAAAATTGATGTTAGTAGTATTGAAATTCTTCCATTGCCAACAATTCAACAAATAGAAGAAGAGGTCAAAACAAAGAGAAAAGAATTATCAGAAAAAAAGATTCAGTTTGAAGCAATAAAAAACAGAATCGAATTAAAATCAAAAATTGATTTTCTTAAAGCCTCAATACTTGAAATAAATACTTTAGTCGAAAAGATAAAAAACAAACCTAGCCTCCTAAAGAAAAAATCAGACAATGAAATATTTATAATAACGCTAAACAAAAATGCTGAAGAGGCTCAGGTAAAAATCACCCAAAAGGATAAAGAGATAAAAGAAGTAGAAAAGTTACTTACCGCAAAGCGTGATGAAAAAAAACAGTATAAAACTGATTTAGAAAATTTCAAGAATCAATATCAATTCATAACAGGAAAAATAGACATCTACGAAATAGAAGAAATTCTAGACGAGCCATTCGAAAAAATATTCGATAAGTTTTCTAAAACCTATGAAGCGTTTAGAAATACAGGAAGCAGTCGGAAAGATTTAAAAGACACTATTAATTCCAAGCTAAAGAAGGATATTCAAGATATAAAACAATTTATCCGTGAAGTGGAGGAAGAAATAGCCAATATTCCTCAAATGGATAGAGTTATTAGTAACTTATTGGATACACTCTCCCATGAGATTGGAAGCCCTACATTTTCATTTTTATCACAGTTTAATGACTTTAAAACTTTTGTTTATAAAAGCTACAATACTAAGCTTGCTGAATATCCCATTTCAAACATTCAAAATGTTAAAGTCAAGATTATTGAAACAGAGGAATTAATACAAGACCTTGAGAAAATATCAAAGTTGAAGTTTTCGGATGGTTTAGACTTTGATAGCGACTATACTGAAAGTAAAGCTGCTCTGTCAAAACAACTGACTACACACAAAGGGAAGCCCATAGATGTTTATGACTTATTTACCATAAAAGTTGAAATTACAAAAGCGACCGGAGAAACCGAAGAAATTGATTTGTCAAAACAAGTACAATCTAGGGGAACAAACATAGTTCTAAAACTCTATCTATTTTTAAACATCTTAAAAGATTTAGTGCAGAACACTATCAAAAATAAAGTTGTTATTTATATAGACGAATTGGATGCAATAGGTCAAAGAAATGTTAAACATCTAATACGGTTTTGTACAGATAATAATTTTGTGCCAATTTTTGCAGTTCCTCGAAAAGTTGAAGGAATACAAAAATACTATATGATAAAAGAACCACAGGTGAAAAATAAAAATCATAAACCCAAAATTACGTTTGGTGAATTACAATCTTTTCCAGTAGAATATAGAAATGCAAAATAAGACTTTTTATAATTTCATAAAACGGCTTTTAACCGAAGGCAAAATAAATGCTTCTTCATTAGGGAGTTCCATAAGGCGGAGCGATGACTACAAGACTTTATTGGAGGGTGGCTTTCTTGAAACTACTTTGGCAGTGACCGGAGGAGGGAGTGTAATTGTAAAAAACAAACAGGCGTTAGAAAAATATTTTTCGGATAAGTTTCCTTCTGAATTGCAAAACACTTTTACAGCGATTGCCAATGTGAATTCATTAAGAAATACAAAGGCGGGGAAAAGAATTAGTCAAAATGTGGTTTTAATTCGTGGTCAAAAACACATTGTTCTAAACGGAACGAATGTGGATTTAAAGAAATATACAGATACTTTCGGTACATTTTCGGCCTCATTGAATGGCCTTGAAACGGACAAAATTTGTTTTGTTGAGAATTTAGATTCCTTTTTTTTAGCGGAAGAGGTTATCGGAAATGATTATGTTTTTATTCATACTTACGGAGGAATGGGAAAGTCAGTGATAAATAAAGTATCAGCAAAAGAAATTCTAATTTTTCCGGATTATGATTTCAAAGGATTGCATAATTACCTACTTGTGAAGAGTATTTTTACAAATACAAAATTATTTATTCCGGATAATTATGAGGCTTTATTTAGTGCGAAATCAAGAACAATTAAAACGAAGCAAGGCAGGGAGCAACAACCAAGTAAACAGGTTCTGGAGTCTGATGAAAAAAATGTTGTCAAAATCCGATCAGACATATTTAAACATAAGAAATTTTTAGAACAACAGGCATTGTTCAAATGATAAGACTTTCCGGGTTAGACATATTAAGATTTTTAACATCGCATTATGGCTTTGTGCAATCTGCTTTCAATGAAAGTAAGCCCGAATTCATTATAGATTCAGACAGATTTCACACATTAATAAATGAATACAATACAAGTAGTGAAAGTAAGATTACAATCTCTAAACTAACGGACTTAAAATTTTGCAGACAACTTCCAACAGGAGAATATAAAATAAATGGCTATTACACTTCATTTTTAGAGTTCATTTTTGAAGATTTCATTTTGGATTTGCCGGAAACATTAAAAAATAGATATCAATCCATTTTTAATCACTTCACTAATTTACAAACAGAAAGCAATTCCGATAAAATTATCCTATTAATTCAGGAAATTATCAAGGTGATAGAAATATTTCTTAATGATATTAGCGGTCAAACGATACGTTTACTGCGTGATACAGAATCATTAAAAATAAATGCAAAAAATCATTCAGATTTTACAATAAGAATTCAAAAAGCTAATTACTGGATTGATGAATACATTATTCCTTTAAATGCCATACTTGATAAAGATCATCCCAATTCTATTGTCAATGCAATTATTCAAATTCAACGGTATTCAAGTGAAAAGAGAATACTTGCTGAAACATATGAATTGAAAAGAGAATTCGAAAAACTTTATGGCTCATCAGTGAACGCAAAAACTGAATTAGATCAAACTTTAAGTAAGCTTACCAGAGAGCTATTGCCATTATTAGAAAGAATAAAGAGTGATTCAATAATATTAAGTGGGTTCTACCATTTTGTTGAGAATGTTGATCATCCTGAAAATTATCTTGTTCCTTTGCCAACATTATTGAAGAGAACGAAAGGAAATGTATTTTCAAAAGTGTTTAGCAGTGAGGCCGAATTTTATATTGATCAATTTAATTATTCAACGCCCGAAATTCTCTATGAAGAGGAAAGTGAAGAGTTAGAATGGCTGCCTGATGCCAGTTTCTTCAAAGAAGAATTACTAAAGGAAAAAGAAGTCACTAATTTTTATCAATGGTGCCTTGATACCTTAAAAAAACATACGGAAAACATAACGATCTCAAAATATTTTATTATTTCTAATCTTGTTTTAGATGAGGATTTAATAGTTGAATATATTGATGATAGCAGGTTTGAAATTCAACTTTCAGATGCAACACTTAAAATGCCAAAAGTTAAGATATATGAAAAGCTACCCAACTGAACACAAAGAAATAGTAAGTAATCTATTGGATGGAAGATTTATTATTTACCCAAATCCAATGTTTGCAGCTATTCAAAAACAAGATGAAGAGTATAAGGAGTTTTTTAAAGCTTCCTATGGATTTGAATTAAATATTGATGCAGAGTTTGCCTATGTATCTTCAAACGAGGCAACGGAAAAGCGGACACGGGATTTTACACTCTTTCTTGCAATGCTCTGCCGGGAATTAGATTATAGCGGGAAAAACTTCAGAGATTCTATCGAGCTTGCAAGTTTTGATATTTCTGAGACAGAACAATTATTAAGGCAATCTTCTAAATGGGAAATTTTAGAAAAGACGACTGTTTCCAATTTCGAATCATTTATTGATTCTTGGCATAAAAAAAATGTTTTAAAGAGAACCGGCAATCAGTTCAAATTTACCAAGGCTGTTAAGCTATTTTTTGAATTCGCTGTTAATGTTGCTAATGCTAAACTTAAGGAACAACAATCAACGTAGTTAATATATTTAATAGAAATCATGAAAATTTTACATACAGCCGATTGGCATCTGGGGAAACGATTGGAATCGTTTTCGCGCTTTCAAGAACAGATTGAGGTGTTAACTGAAATTTGTGAAATTACTGAACGGGAAAATATCGATGCCGTTATTATCTCCGGGGATTTGTTTGATACTTTTAGCCCTCCTACTGAATCGATAGAGCTTTTTTATAAAACTCTTAAACGATTAGCCAATGATGGTAAACGAGCGGTTATAGCAATTGCTGGTAATCATGATTCCCCAGAGAGAATTGAAGCCCCTGATCCATTAGCGAGAGAATGCGGGATTATATTTGCAGGATTTCCAAATACCAAAGTAGTTCCTTTCAAATTAGAAGGAGGAATCAATGTCTCAAAAAGTGATGAAGGTTTTATTGAAATCTATCTGCCAAATATTAGTTTCCCTTTACGAGTATTATTGACACCATACGCCAATGAATATCGTTTAAAAACATTTCTTGGAATTGAAGACCCTGAAGCGGAATTAAGAAACGTTTTATCGGCACGGTGGCAGGAAATTGCTACTAAATATTGTGATGAAAAAGGAGTAAATATTCTTGCGGCCCATTTATATATGATGAAAAAAGATGGAGTTGCTCCTGAAGAACCGGAAGAGGAAAAGCCAATTAGTATTGGAGGAGCACAGGTTATATATACTGAAAATATCCCCAAACAAGTGCAGTATGTTGCATTGGGACATTTGCATCGAAAACAATTAATTGATAATATACCTTGTCCGATTTTTTATAGCAGTAGCCCGCTTGCATATAGTTTTAGCGAAGCGAATCAGGAGAAGTATGTAATAAAAATTGACATGGAGCCTGGCAAGCCTGCAAAATATCAGGAATTACTCTTGAGCAAAGGAAGAAAATTGCTTCGTAATGAATTTAACAATATTGATACCGCAGTAACATGGCTGTTAGAGAATCAGGAAGCGCTAATCGAACTTACTATTGTTTCAGATACATTTTTGACTGCCGATGAGCGGAAGCGATTATATAATGCTCATTCAGGTATTATTAATATCATTCCTGTTGTAACAAATGCAAGTTCATCTGACGATAACATTACCAATATTGATATTACTAAAGGTATTGATGAATTATTTGTTGATTACTTCAAATATAGAAATGGCGGACAAACACCAAATGACAGAATAACAAAACTATTTAAAGAGGTTTTAGCAACCGAGGAGGAAATATGATACCATTAAGTTTAACATTAAAAGGAATATACTCTTATCAAGAGGATCAAAACATAGATTTTATGCGACTTACTGAGGCTAATATCTTCGGTATTTTTGGCGCTGTTGGTAGTGGAAAATCTACAATCTTAGAAGCCATTTCCTTTGCCTTGTATGGAGAAACTGAACGCTTAAATCAGCGAGACAATAGAAACTACAATATGATGAATTTAAAGTCTGATGAGCTTTTAATTGATTACGTTTTTAAAACAGGCTCAAAAGATGATGAATATAGATTCATTGTTAAAGGGAAACGAAATAGTAAACAATTTGACAAGGTTGGCACGTATGATCGAACTGCACAAAAGAAAGAAGGGAACGATTGGATACCAATTGATATAAACACAGTAGAAAGCATAGTTGGACTTAGCTATGAAAATTTTAGAAGAACAATTATTATCCCACAAAATAAGTTTCAGGAATTTCTTCAACTAGGAGATTCTGATCGTACTAAAATGATGAAAGAAATGTTTCATCTTGATAAATACGAATTATTCAATAAGGTTTCCCTATTAGATCAAGAAAATAAATTAGCTAAAAATACTGTTGACGCAAGACTTATCCAAATAGGTGAAGTTACTACGGAGCAAATACAAACAAAAGAAAATCAATTCAAATTGCTTGGCGAAACAATTGAAAAAGATGAGAAGATTGTAAAAGGGAAACAGAAAACAGAGATAGAACTAAAATCACTTAAGGAAACTTTCGATAAAGTTACACTACAAACAAAGAAAGTAACTGATTTGGAATTAAAGGAGCCGGGAATAAAAAAACTTGAAAATAATATTCAAGAATTTGAAAAGTGCCAACTTAACTTTAAAGCTATACTGGAGAATAATAGAAGCATAAGTCTAAAAATAAAAACAAAGACGGAAGAAATCAGATTGCAGACTACAAAGTACAATGAGGGGAAGGTTTTGATTTCAAAAAAAGATACTGATTTTAAATTAATTAAGCCGAAATATGAAGCAAGAGATCAATTAAAAAGAAAATCCGATGAATTCGAGAAAATAATTAAGATCATTCAATTAGAGACAGAAAAAAAAGGGCTTGATGAAAAAATAGTAATAGCGGATACATTCATAAAAGAAAAAGATGATCAACTGAAAAAATTCAACTTACAACAAAAAAATCAAAAAACAGATTTATCCAGTTATAAAAAAGAGTTGCCAGATTTAAATGAGTTATCTGCAATTCGAGACTGGTTTACTTTAAGAAAAGGCATACTCAAAACAATAAAAGACTTAGAAAGGGAAGAATCAGAAACTTTATCGGATATTAAAACAGTTAACAAAAATCAAAATAAAGTTATTACACCGACAATAGTTAAATTATTGCCAGATTTATCCGAAGACCCCGATGCCGTTGAATACATTAAAAATTTGAAACAGGCCAAGAATAAAATTAAGAAGCAAATAGAAGATTTAGATGTTACGCTACAACATTTATCAACCAAAAATAAACTGGATGAATATGCAAAAAGTCTTACTAAGGGAGATCCTTGTCCATTGTGTGGTTCAAAGGAACACCCCCACATGCTTGATGTAAGCGATGTATCAAAAGCCATAAAAAAATCCAATCAGGTTAAATCAGAACATAATGATAATATTGAATTAATTGACCAAGCCATTCAAGATTTAACTACTGTACTGAAGCAAGTTGAAGCTTATACAGGGACTATTGATAAAGTGAGAAAAAAATGTCTTGCAGAAAAATCAAACTTGGAAAAACATGTTAAGTTATTTAAATGGAGAAAATTTGATAAAGAAGACGAGGAAGCGGTAAACAAGGCGTTTAAGGAAGCTGAAAAACTCCAAAAACAAATTAAGGCAATAGATGACGATCTGAATAAATTAGATACAGAAATCAAAAAAAATTCTGAACAGAAAGATAAGGCTGAAGCTAAACTTAAAAAAATACGTGAAGATATTTCCGGGAAAACGTCTTCGATTGAACTCCTCACCCGTCAACTTAAACTTTTAAAATATTCAGATCACAAAATCGCTAAAATAGAAACCCTACAAAAGAATATTTCCGCTTTAGATACCGAACACAAAGAGATTGAAAAATTCTTTCTTCAAATAGAGAAAGAAATAAAGGAATTACAAGCCGGGGAACATACATTGAAAGGAAACATTGAAAGCGGAAGAAAGACTTTACTTGAAGATGAAAACAATCAGAAGAAATTAGATACAAAAATCAGAAAGCTATTAAAAGATCATGGATATACTTCTGTTGAGTTGGTTGAAACAATATTAAAGTTGAATCTTAACATTGAACAAGAAAGGAAAAAGGTTACTCAATACAGGCAAGAACTTCATTTATCAATAGAGACGCTTAAAACATTAAAGGAACAGGTCGGGAATAAGAAGTATGACGAAGAGGAACATTCTAAATTGAAAAAAGAAATTCAAAGTTTAAATGAAAATCTTGATAAATTAAAAGGTGAAAAAGGAAGTGTTGAGAATGAGGTAAAATTACTCAAAGAAAATCTTAAAATTCGAGAAGCCTTAAAAAAAGAACAGGCCGAATTAGTGCTTAGAGAAGAAGATATTAATACCTTAAAGCAGCTTTTTAAGGGAAGTGGGTTTGTTAACTACATCTCTTCAGTTTATTTAAAGAACCTATGTAAAGCAGCAAATGAGCGTTTCCACAAATTAACCCGTCAAAAACTGAAATTGGAAATTACAGATACAAACAATTTTCAAGTACGGGATTTCTTAAACGATGGACAGGTTAGGAGTGTTAAAACATTATCGGGAGGGCAAACATTTCAAGCTGCCCTTTCTTTAGCTTTAGCGCTGGCAGATAATATTCAAAAGCTAACTAAATCCAATCAAAACTTTTTCTTTTTAGATGAAGGGTTTGGATCACTCGATAAGGAATCGCTACAAATAGTATTTGAGACTTTGAAGGCCCTCCGTAAGGAAAATAGAATTGTTGGTGTAATTTCTCACGTTGAAGAAATGCAGCAAGAAATAGATACATACTTAAATATTCTTAATGAAGAAGGAATAGGCAGCGTTATTACAACAACCTGGGGTAAGGCCTAATTTGCTACTTGAGTGTCTTAATATCTTGATATAGTTGCTTTAAATGATCATTTGACATATCCAAGATTGGCTCATACATAAACGAATTCAAATGTATATTTTCGGGCGTCATTAAATTTACCTGTTCTAAAAATTCAATATTTGCTATTTCACCTGAAAAATCTTGTTTGTATTTTCCTATAAGAGCAGAAGTCTGATTTGATACTATGCCTTTCCAGAAAACATCATCGTTAATTTTGGTTATCATAAACTCTTCCGATTTGAGGCGAATGGCGATTGCAAGAACGATCTTGTTTTCCAATTCAATAATTTCAGAATTGTCATTTAGAATTGCATCAGCAATTTCGTAAGTTAAATCGAGTACCATTTTACCCGGATTACTTAATACCACAGTACTTTTATCCTTCAAAATATCTCTATAAATAACTTGAAGGTCGGCAACAGTAATTGTTTTTGTATCTTCTTTGATATGCAGAAGTGATGTTAATTTTAAAAAATAATTCGCATACCCTGAGTATTCTGCAATATTCCTCACAAAAGGAATTGAAGCAATTAGCATAGATTCTTTTCCAGCCTGGTGAAATTCATTTTTCCAAGTGTCAAAAGGATTTTTTTGATATTTTTCTTCAACTAATCTAATACTGTCCACAGTTCGTATAGTGTTAAGTCTGTTTTTGCGTTGCATATCCAATCTGCCACTTACAGTTCTGTAGAAATCGAAATTATGCGTTAGTATTATTTGTTTAAAATAATTTTCTTTTGAAATATCTTTTAGATATTCAATAATTGCATACTTATTTTTATAATCAAATGAATCAGCAATATCGTCAATAACAAACAATGTTTCCTGATTACTCTGTTTACGGGCCTCAACCTCAAAAATAATATTCAAAATATATAACGCTCTTAATTCGCCATTACTTAAGACTTTAAATAATTCATCTTCGGCAATTGGTGCGCTACCGGAAGAATCTTGGAAAACAAATTTAATACTTGGTCCTTCGCTCCGTAGGATCACATCCTCCTGGTTATCCACCGACAATTTAAAAGGAACAAAAAAGCGTCTATTAAATTCTTGTATCACTTGCCTCCACTGTGTTTCTTCCTTTTTCGCCTGCTCTACAATTTTCTCGATAGCCTTCTGTCCTTTACTGTATTCTTGTTCTAATATTTTATACGGCTCAATATTTTTCTTCAAATATGAAATCCATAGTTTCTGCCTGAAAGCACTCAGATTTGCCAATTCTGGAAGTATTATTGGATTGGCCTCTATATAATCTCTAAAGCCCCGTAATTCCTGATTTGCAGTGATTTTTTTATCAATTTCATCAAAAGCCTTAACCAGATCAGGATTATTCAGAATACTGTCCTTTTCTTGTTGGATAACTTCTTCCAATTCCTCCTCTGTGCTAATAACCTTGTTTTCTTTCTTCGAATTGAGAGAAACAGAATGATTGGCTTTAAAAAAGCCATTGTCCTTCAAATTTTTTGCTATAGTCGAGGCATTATTATGATTGAACACTCCTTTTTTAAAATATGTAGACGAATCAACCAATTCGTTATACTTTTGGATATATTCAGAAAGCTTTGTCTTAAAGTCTTTAGTTTCTAAAAAGGCTACTGCTTTTTCATTAAATATTTTTTGATAGATAATGGTTTCCAATACAGGTTCTGCTTTATCAAGAACCTCTGCCTTTACTCTTTGTATTGATTTAAAAAACTCTTTAGGGTTATGTGTAAAGTCGTTTGCAAATGCCTCTTCAATTCCATTTTTCATTCCCACAAGAGATTTTAATCCATCAATCAAAATCTCTTTCTTTTCATCAATATCCGCATGAATTTTTTCGTATTTTTCCTTTAGCTCTTTATTAACTAAAAGCGTTGACATTTTTTTTGACTTATAATCTTGGGCATAAGGAACAATAACAAAAATATTTGCGCTGTTAATTTCCGCTGCAACCTCATCAGTTATTTTTCTCTTTGTTTTCCTGTCTTTAAATATCGAATCTTGAGATGTTTGTCCATTGCTTATATCTAAAAATGTTTTGGCAAATGATGTTTTCATTACTCCATTTGGAGCATAAATAGCGTATGTTGATCTTGCAGAAAAATCAAACTCATAATCTAATTTTTTAATACCGTAACAATTTTCTAATTCTACTTTTAATTTTTTCATATTATATTCTTGAAAGTTATAATTCTGTTTATCGTGGTGGCATCACTCAAGATAGGGTCATACTTTAATGTCAAAACTTTTCAATAGCCGTATGAATAACTCTTCCACATTAACAGTACCTAATCCCATTTCTTTAAAAACGGCCTTATCAGGTAAATCGTTAGCTATAGCATTGGCAAATGCCTGCATGTGAGCTTTTATACCCGGAGGTAATTCAAAATTATCTTCTTCGGCAAGCAATACCGCTAACCGGAATACATCAGCTTTGTGTTTACGAATATGTTTTTCATCTTCCTGCTCACCCCTAGCTTTTCGTTCGGTCATTTCTAAAAATGCTTTTGCTTTCAGACAAATAAGCGCTTCGGTATTTGCCCGGTGCAAACCATTTTCCAGCGTGCTGTGTTCAATCATATAGTTATAATACTCATCGCTCAAAAGAATCGCAGAGAGGCTTGAAAGATCATCATCAACAGGTATAGGAGTAATATGAATACTTTCGTCCGGTTCAATTACATCCGGTAAGCGTGAAAACAATTCTATCTGATACGGAAATTCTTTATTCTCCGGTTTAGTAAAACGATAGTATCTTCTGTCGTCATCACTTTTTTCCTTTCGCTCATAATTGCCATCTTTTATAAACTTCCAGAATTGCCTGACAAATTCGGCTGAAAGGGCTTCCACTACCAGGATAATATCAATATCCTTGGTTGCTCTTGGTGTAAAACCGGCTTCATCAATAATAATATCACAGGCAGTACCACCAATAATTACATAATTATCAGGGTAGTCATTAAAATATTCTTTGAATTTGTCTAAACCTCTTACCATGTGTATTCTTTTATTATTTGTTCCAGGGCCATTTCAATCCGCTCATCATGACTGTCTTTCAGGCTTAAATAAAGAGAAAGCGGATCAACACTTCCTTCTTCGGTAATACCTGCGGTTAACTTTTCCGGATTATATTTCCAAACTTCCAGGCAATATTTTCCCTCATATTCATTTTCGTTAATAAGCCTGCCTGCTTTTTGTAAAGCATAAAAAACGTTTTTTTCAATGGCGTAATATTCTTGTTTGCCCGGATTCATGTCGCTGTATTCCGGCAAGGCAGAGGTATTTGCTAGGAGCATATTTTTTTCCGGCTTTTCGTCAACAAACACTTTTTTCAATACGGGATTAACCATTTTGGGCAATGCGGCCTTCCACAATTCGTTTCGTTGTGGGTATTTAAAATAAATATACTTTTCTTTAGTTCCCTTTACTTCACACAATTCAAGATTCAACAGGTTTTCTACCGCTTTGGTAATGGCCATTTGAGTATAATCAAATTTTTTTGCCAGTTCCTTAAAAGTATATTCCTCTATTTTCTTTTTTTCTTCAGGATGTAAAATATAATAAAGCAATATGAATTGTGCAGAAGGTAATAATCGCTCCGTTTTCTGCTTTCTTTTTTTATTAATATGGCTTTCATTCAAGTCGATCATTAAATCCGGTAAAAAAAACTGGTGGCCGGGTGCAATGAAATTAATGCCTGCATCTATCAGTCTTCTTCTATCTAATGTTGCAACCTGGGGAACAGCGATAACTATTTTCTTATTAAGCGCTTTCCTGATTACCTGCAATTGCTGTTTTAGTTGTCCAATGTTAAATTGATCCTGTTGAAGATCAGCCAGAATAAATTCATGATTATATATTGTAAACTTATAGAAATGAAATGCCTGGGTAATATAATAGGGCAATACTCCCTGCTCCTCTTTTTTTAGGGGAGTAATTTTGATTTCTATTCCTAATACCTCCTGTATATAATGCCTTACTTGTTCCATTCTCCTGCAAATATAATAAACTTATAATAAACTATTACCATTTATTATATAAATATTAGTTTATTATATTGATATTCAATTAATTATAATATATTAATAATTGAAGAATTCTTAAAATCACGGTTTTCATTGTGCCTTACGTACCCCAACTGGTTGGTAAGCATTTCGGTGGCCCCGATCTTAAAAGCTGGAATATTACAGTGATGATGGCCATAGATCCAGTAATCGATGTTTAATGGTTCTATAAAATCAAACAATTCAATAGCAAAAGCTTCATTCAAGGCATCACCTTTATACTGCTCCGGATAATTCAAAAAAGTCGGTACATGATGTGTAACTACAACAGTTTTTCCGTCATAGAATTTATTCATTTCCTGTTCAATAAAATTATACGATTCCTCATGAAGCTGATTGAACTGAGCAACAGACAAGCGGTAGCCATTAAATTTGATAACCCGGAAATCACTTATCCCCCTTTCAATTTGCCATTCATAAGCGGGACTGATTTTTGACCACAGCGTAGAAAAAATAAACCGGACATTGTTATGAAGTAAAGTAATGTTGTTGACTAAAAAAACATTCTTTCTGATTTTTTCATTAAGTACTCCGCTCTTCTTTGCTGCGTCAAAAGAATAATATTCATGGTTACCGGGAATCCAGTAAACAGCTTCAAACTTACCGGCAATGTCATTGAGAAAATCATCGTGCTTATCCAACACTGCAAAGGGAATAATATCACCTGCAAGGATCAGAATATCAGCGTTAGCCTGTATAGGATGTTCCTTAAGGAATGCCTTGTTCTCAGGGAATTCCAAATGTAAATCTGAACAATATTGAATTTTTAAAGACATTTTTGCAATACAAATCAACTGCAAAAGTAAAGCTTTTCTGTGGTGAAGTTTTAACCGAAAAACAAAATACGTATGCTCTCTAAGAAAGGAGAAAACCTAAATAGAATGAATTTCCTGTATATCAAATTAGTTCATATCTTTGTGAACAATTAAACAATTAAACTGTGAAAGATAAAAAAGTTTACGAGTTACACGCAGAAGTGTGTAAAGCACTTGGGAATTCTTTAAGAATAGAGGTAATAGATATTCTTCAAAAGGGAGAACTATGCTTTAGTGATATTTTAGAAGAAACAGGAGGCTTAAAATCCAACCTTAGCCAGCATTTATCTATAATGGTAAGCAACGGTATCCTGAAAGTGAGAAAAGACAGCCGATGTAATTATTACAGCCTTTCTTCATCAAAAGTGGCAAAAGCCTGTTCACTTATGCGGGAAGTGTTAATTGAAAATCTTAAAAAGCAACAAGAACTTCATAAAAGTATTTTAAAATGAGTAAAACAATTTTAGTATTAGGTGGCGGATGGGGCGGTTTAACAGCAGCTCATGCCTTAAAAGGTAAATTACTTGGTGATTATCGTATCGCTGTCATTGAAAAAAGACAATCATTTGTTTTTTATCCCTCCTTCCTCCGGGCAATGATTGGAGAAACAACCGGATTAAAATACATTGAAAGTCCTTTGAAAAACCTTTTAAAGAAGGACTTGGAAATAATCAATGAAGAAGTGATCCGCATTGATCCCGAAACAAAAACAGTTTACACCAATGCACAAACTATTCAAGCCGATTATATTATTATCGCAATGGGAGCAGAATTATATCCTGAAACAATTCCCGGATTTAATGAACATTGCCTGAACATTTACGATAAACAAGGAGCATTTGACATTCACGAAAAACTTAAAACCTTTACCAAAGGTAAAATTGCATTTCTCGTTACCCGTACACCGTTTCGCTGTCCTCCTGCACCATACGAAGCAGCCATGTTAGCCGAGTGGTTTATAAGAGAAAAAGGAATTAGAAATGATGTTGAGATTTCCATATACACACCCGAAAAATTTCCTATGCCTTCTGCCGGAGAACAAGTGGGTGAAGCATTCAAGCAGATACTAAATGCACATAACATTCAATTTTTTCCGGAGAATACTGTTACAAAAATTGAAGACCATAAAATCATTTTCTCAAATAATAAAGAAGTGAGTTGCGATTTGCTTATTGGAGTTCCACCACACGGTGCACCTAAAGCAATTGTAGAATCAGGATTAACCAATTCATCCGGCTATATTCCGGTTCATCCTCAAACAATGGAAATGCTCGATAACGTGGAAGAACTCACTACACGCTTTCCCGGCATTTATGCCATTGGAGATAGTGCAGGTATAATGTTGTTGAATGGGAAGTATCTACCCAAAGGCGGAGTTTTTGCCGAAGAAGAAGCGTAGGTAGTGGCAAGAAATATCGCCTCATTAATTAAAGGAGAAAAGCCTACGGCAGCATTTAACGGTCAGGGAGTTTGTTATGTGGATGTAGGAGACGGAATGGCTGCTGAAGGTGCAGGGGATTTCTACGCCTACCCTGATCCCGTTGTAAAGCTGGCAATTCCATCCAAAGAAAGCCGGAAAGCCAAACATGAATTTGAACGCATTTTTGAATGGTGGTTTACAGAATATCAAAATAAATAATATGAAGACAAAAATCATTTTACCAATTGTAGCAATCGCAATAATTGCTTTTGCTTTTAAAACGATTTCTTTTCAGAATGGAAAAGAACCCTGGAGCAAAGATCAGTTAATGGAACCGGCAGACCTTGCAAAAATCATTAATGACGTATCAGCAAAGAAACCGATTATATACAGTGTTGGCCCCGGAGCAAACATTAAAGGAAGTATTGAGATGGGCGCTGCACAGGAAAAGGAAAATCTTGATAAGTTAAAAGCGGCTCTCAGTAAATTTGATAAAAATACCGAAATAGTTATCCTATGTGGATGCTGCCCTTTTGAGCATTGCCCAAATATTCGTCCTTCATTTGATCTCCTTAACGAAATGAAATTCACAAATCATAAACTTCTTAATCTAACGAAAAATCTAAAGGTGGACTGGATTGATAAGGGTTATCCAATGAATGACTAAAAATGAAAAATTATGAAATCAAAAATCATTGCCCTATCCGTTATTATTCTGAGTATTGTTTCGGTTAATACTCTGATAAAACAAGAAACGTTTTATCATCCTGAATTCAGAGAAACACAAAGACCCACTTCATTCGGCATAAGTACAGCTTATGCCTACCCGCCAGCAGTGGGGATTTTAACCGATTCTCCTAATTGTTTGAGTTGCCACGCTAATAACGGACCCTGGAAAGATGATCCAAACACTATTATTGACATTCTTGACAAGGACACAAAAAAGTCGTTGAAACAAGCTGACGGAACATTTTTGATTGAAACTAAAAAAGGTGAGCAAAAGACTGTACTTACAGTTATAGGGAATAGAAAAAATAATTCCATTCCTGCATCTTACAGAAACGCATGGTTATACATTGACCCTAACACTATTGGTAAAAGTTCACTTTCAAAATTTGCTCCCAATTGGGATGTCAATTTGCCAATGTCATGCCGTTTGGTTGGCGATAATTTAAAAGGATATGAAGATGCAAACATCACAAGTTTGCCAATGACCATTCAGCCGCTTGAAAATGCAAAGGATGCTGAAATCAGCTTGCAGGTGATGCTTACCCAAGGAGAAGCAGTAAAAAACAATGCTAAAGAAGGCATGACAGGCAGTTACTTTGAACGAAAGGTAAAACTGATAGTAAAATGATAGATACTTCTGCTGCATTTGACCAAAATACTTTGGAATATGATAACTGGTTTGAAAAACATAAAACAGCTTATCAGTCTGAACTTTTAGCCGTTCAGCAAGCCATCCCCAAAAACAAAAAGGGAATCGAAATTGGTGTTGGCACAGGCCGTTTTGCCAAACCATTAAACATAAAATTCGGAGTTGAGCCATCCGAAAACATGGCGCAGGTTGCAGAACAAAGAGGAATAAAGGTTATAAAGACAGTTGCCGAAAACCTTCCTCTTGAAAACGAAACTTTTGATTTTGCATTGATGGTAACAACAGTTTGTTTCCTTTCAGACATTCCTAAAGCATTTAAAGAAGTCCATCGCATTTTAAAACCGAAAGGAGAAATGATCCTTGCTATCATAGACAAAAACAGTGAACTCGGAAAGAAATATGAAAAGGAAAAACTATCAAATAAATTTTATCAGGATGCACATTTTCATTCCACCGAAGAAATAACAGAATTGCTGAAACAGGCTCATTTTGAAAAATTTGAATACTGGCAAACACTTACCCAAAAAAACGAAAAAGAAATTGAACAACCAATATCGGGATATGGGAAAGGGAGTTTTGTTGTAATAAAAGCTCAAAAGAAAAATGGCAAGTAATATAATCATAGGAACTCTTACCGATGACGGTATTGAAATGGCTGAACGAAAAGGTATCGGACACCCTGATACCATTTGCGATCAAATTACAGAGCAGATTTCCATTGAACTAAGCAAATATTATTTACAGAGATTCGGCGCTATAATGCACCATAACGTAGATAAAGCCCTTTTAATCGGAGGGCAATCACAGACGGCATATAACGGTGGCAAAATGATAAAACCAATTTCTTTGATTCTTGCGGGCAGAGCCACTCATCAGGTAAGTGATAAAATAATTCCTGTCGAAGAAATCGCAGTTGAAACAGCAAAAAAATGGCTGAAACAAAATATCCGGCATCTTGATGTTTCAAAAGACATTCATATTACCTCAAAAATACGTCCGGGGAGTGTTGATTTGGTTGAACTGTTCAATCGTTTTGGGAAAGGTGAAATTCCATTAGCAAACGACACCTCATTCGGTGCAGGATATTATCCTACTACATTTCTTGAAGATATGATCATTAAGATTGAAGAATTGTTAAATGATCCGTCTACAAAAAGCAAATACCCTTTTATCGGAGAAGATATTAAGGTGATGGGTGTAAAAGATCCTGCGATGAGTTATTATACTATTGCGATTGCAATGATTGACAAATACATTACTGATTTGAATGACTATGTTTCTAAGATCAAACAGGTGCGGGAATTTGTGCAATCAAATTTGTCTTTAGCAGAGACAACTATTTATATCAACACAGCGGATGATTACACTCGTGAAAGTATTTATCTCACAGTAACAGGCACAAGTGCAGAAAATGGTGATGACGGTCAGGTAGGCAGAGGAAATCGCATCAATGGTTTAATCACACCCTATCATCCCATGAGCTTGGAGGCAACAGCGGGTAAAAATCCAATAAGCCACATTGGTAAAATATACAACTATTTTGCAATGGATTTGAGTTGTGCCATTGTTGAAAATCACTTTGCAGACGAAGCAAATGTTTTTATTGTATCACAAATAGGTAAACCAATAAATGATCCACAGCTATTGCATATAAAACTTAAAAATATTGATGTTGATAAAAAACTCATTGAAGATTTAGCAAATGAAAAGCTCAGCAGGCTTTCTCAATACTGGAAAAGAATAATAAATGTGTAACCATAAAAACAAAAAACAATGAAAATCCTAATCTTAATCAATGATGCTCCTTATGGAACGGAAAAGGCTTACAACGCTTTGCGTTTAGCAAACCAACTTGGCAAAGACCATGAAACAGTTGAAGTCCGTATTTTCTTAATGGCTGATGCTGCAACTTGTGCCATCGCCAACCAAAATACGCCCAATGGATATTACAACATTGAGCGTATGGTAAAACTTGCTCTCACAAAAGGAGCAAAAGTAAAAATCTGTGGAAGCTGTGCCGATGCAAGAGGATTGAAAAACGCAGCACTTATTGAAGGGACAGAAATAAGTACGATGGCGGAACTTACCAATTGGGTAGTGGACAGCGATAAAGTATTGGTATTTTAGCAGTACTCCAGATGAATAGAAAACTGCATATCAAGGATAAAATAGAAATCAATAAAAGTATCAAGGCTGCTCCTTTTAAAAAGGGAATCAGGAAAACTACGCCTCATAAGCACAATAATTATTTCGAGATCATTTACTTGTCAAAAGGCAGTGGACATCACTTTATAGATTCACGCAAATATTTGGTTAAGCCACCTGTCATGTATTTTGTGAGGCAGGAACAAGTACATTATTGGGAACTAAATAAAGAACCGGAAGGCTTTGTAGTTATTATCAAAAAATCATTTATAGAAAAAAGCCTCGACAAAGAACTTAAATCCCTGTTTACAAAGGTCAGTAAGCAAAATAGTTTAAGTGTAAAAGATAATTCAACTATCCATGAATTGTTTAAGCTCCTTACAGAAGAAAATAAAACCGAATCTGAAAACACCTTTTCTATTACAGAAGGACTACTCAAAGCCCTGTTATCAAAAGTGCTGGAAGTGGCAAAACCTATTATTAATAAAACTGAAATAAAATCAGATTTATACCAGTCATTTATTAACGTATTAAGTACGGGCAATACCATTAAAAACAAGGTTGCACATTATGCAGCAATATTGAACACCTCTCCTCAAAACCTCAATGCCGCTTGCCGGAAAGCAGTTAATCAGGCGTCCGCAGAAATTTTAGCGGAATTTATTTTAAGCGAGGCGAAACGACTATTGCTTTATACCGATAAAACCGTTTCGGAAATTTCTTATGAACTGGATTTTTCTGATCCTTCTCATTTTGTAAAGTATTTCAAAAGGATTTTAGGGAAAACACCGCTGGTTTTCAGAGCAAATTCCTGATACCAAACTATTTTCAAATAGACCATACTTTATTTGTTTTATTGTATCAAATTTGTCAGGTGTAAAACCAACCAACTTTGTACACAATGAAAAAATTGATTGTAAATGGAATGTTTACTTTGCTATTGACAGCAACAATTATCCAGTCCTGTACTCAAACAAACCCACCTGTCAACGATACTGTGCAAGGCAAATGGATTAGAGGAACGGAAAAGGAAAAAGTGGAGATCATTGAAAAGCAGTTCCGGGGATTTGACAAAGCAATGATGGAAACAGGTTATCGCTATCAGGAGTTATATTGGGCAGGGCAGGATGAAAATTGGGAATATGCCGATTACCAGTTAGAAAAG
>MEPB01000032.1 GCA_001769385.1 Bacteroidetes bacterium RIFCSPLOWO2_12_FULL_35_15
CGTGATACAACGCTTTTGTGTATTCAGTTTTTTTGTAATTTCTATTAGTTCCATTTTACAAATATAATAATTCTACCTTATCATATGACATTGCCCTTATCAAAGGATCTACTGCTAACAGTCTAAACCCGGAAGCATTTTGTTCCAGGGTAGCTATTCCTCCGGAGCCGTAATATTTCATGTCGCTAAAATAAACAACTCCTCCTGCTATTTTTCCATCATCAGAAACAGCGACTAACAACTCTGTTTCGGGTTTAGTTGTTAACTCGCCAATATTAGCAAGCATTTTATAGTAATTGGGTTGTTCAGATTCTTTTGGAAACCCTTCCAGTTGCGAATAAACCCGGACCATTAATTTTCCAATTTCCTCAAATTCGCCAGGTTTGGCATTTCTTACTTTATACTCTTGTTTACTCATATTTTTAGATCTTGTTTAGAATACTATATAAAAAACCATTGATTGTCCGACTAATCACAAAAATATTTTTTTATTTCGAATTAACAATCGCATAAAAAACACCTTTTATCACTTCTGCCATTTTATCAATATCTAAAGTTTCCAAGGTGTCCGTTTTTTCGTGATAATTTGCATTGCGGTAAAATGAAGTATCTGTGATCATTACAGCTGTATAGCCGTATTTCCAATAATTCAAGTGGTCTGAAAAATCGATGCCCGGAATAAATGCGGGTGCGTTTATAGAACAAACTTTTATCGAAGAATTTTTTTTCATTTCTTTTTTTGTGTTACGTACTGTTTTGCCTTGTCCTGTTTTTCCAACTACTGAAATATAATTTCCTTTGGCAGGATAGAACAGTTTCATTAATCCGATCGGATATTCCTGTGATTTAGGCTTTTCAGAAAAATACCCGATCATTTCCAGGCAGATCATCTTTTTAACTTTTACTTTATTATCATGTAACATTTTAGCATGAACAGCACTTCCCATATTTTCTGTTCTGAAATTTGGTGGCTCTTCCAGTGAATACGCAACCAGGTCAATTCTGTATTTTAAAATTCCGCCTTGAGATTTTAAGAGTCGTGCTATTTCTAATAACCCTGCAACGCCACTTGCATTGTCATCTGCACCGGGTTGGTTATCACATACATCATAGTGGGCACCAACAATTATTCGCTCCGCATCACGCGGCCCGAAAGAACAAATAATGTTTTTATATTCTAGTGTTCCTACTAAATAACTTTGTTCTTCTACCTGATCAGTTTGTTTTTTAAATTCTTCAAAAATATAGTTGGCACATTGGTTCAGTCTTTCCACATTCGCATCGTTTCTGGCAACAGGTGATTTTATAAGAAATTTCAGGTCTGCTAACAAATTGGACTTATCCACAATGATGTTGATTGTGGAGGTGTCCTTAAAAATAAAATCAGTACTTGCAATCAGATCAAATGCAGCGATTAAAATAAAAAATATCAATAAATTTTTTTTCATTCTTACAAACGTAGTACATTTTTTGTGTATTGAAAAACAGAGCAAAATTTCGTATCTTTGAAAGAATGTAACAAGGCGCATGAAATAGCGTTATAGAATAAAAAAATGTCAGAATATAAGTATCAGAGTTTAATTGAGAAACTGGATGAATTCATCCGAAAATACTATAAGAACCAGCTCTTAAGAGGTTTCATTTATAGTATAGGTTTGGTTTTGCTGTTTTTTGTTGCTGTAACCGCCCTTGAATATTTCGCCCATTTTAATACGGCAGTTCGTACTGTTTTATTTTATTCATTTATCATTACCAGCCTTTTTGTCATTATAAATTTTATTGCCATCCCGCTTTCTAAGCTATACAAATTCGGTAAAATTATTTCTTACGAAGAAGCGTCAGCTATTATTGGGAAACACTTTTCAAATGTGCAGGATAAATTATTAAATGTATTACAACTCCAACAACAATCTCAATACTCAAATCCCAATGCTCAATACTCCCTTCTTGAAGCAAGCATCAATCAAAAAACAAAAGAGTTAAAACCTATTCCTTTTACTTCGGCAATTGACTTTTCTGAAAATAAAAAATATCTGAAGTATGCTTTGATCCCGGTTATGCTGATCGCAATAATTTTATTTGCAGCACCAAGTATTATTACGGATGGAACAAAACGCTTAGTAAAACATAGCGACTACTTTGAAAAAGAAGCGCCCTTCCAGTTTGTGATTACCAATAGCGACCTTAAAACTGTTGCTCAGGAAGATTATCAACTAAAAGTACAGCTTACAGGCAATGAAGTACCCGATAACGTGTATGTAGAAATTGATGGAAATGAATTTAAGTTGGACAAAGAAAATATCGTCAACTTTAATTATACATTTAAAAATGTACAAAAAAACATCAATTTTCAATTGTCTGCCGATGGTTTTAAATCGAAGGAATATGAGTTAGTTGCCTTACCAAATCCGATTTTATTAAATTTTGATATTGCACTTAATTATCCAAAATATTTGAATAAAAAAGACGAAGTGGTTAAAAATACAGGCGACCTTGTTGTTCCGGCAGGAACGAAAGTGAGCTGGAATTTCAACACTCAAAATACCAAACAGTTGAGATTAAATTTTAATGATACCTCTTTTTCTGTTTCTCCAACAGCGGAAAACGCCTTTAATTATTCTGCACGATTGTTTCGTGATAAAACTTATTCGGTAACAACTTCCAATCAGTTTTTGAAAAGCAAAGATTCTGTAACATATACCATTAATGTAATTCCGGATGCATATCCACAAATTTCGGTGGACGAAAAAAAGGACTCAACAACCACCAAACGTATTTCTTTTCGGGGAGAAGTAAAAGACGATTACGGTTTTAATAAACTAACATTCAATTATCGTTTCATTGTAAATAATGATTCTTCGGCAACCGATAATTATAAAAAAATCACAACTAACGCAAGTGCTGTTGCAATCAACAAATCTGCTACCCAAGATCAGTTTTTTCATTATTGGGATATGAATGAACTTGGCGTAAACCCGGGCGATCAGATCGAATATTATTTTGAAGTATGGGATAACGATGGTGTTACCGGAAGCAAATCAACACGTTCACAAAAAATGATCTTTAAAGCACCGACATTAAAAGAGCTTTCTGAAAGTACCGACAAGAACAACAATAAAATAAAAGACGACTTGGAAGAAAGTATTCGTCAGGCAAAAGAGGTGCAAAAAGAATTAGCCGATCTGCAACGTAAAGTAGCGGAGAAAAAAAATCTAAGTTGGGAAGAAAAAAAGAAGCTGCAAGAATTGCTTGACAAACAAAAAGAATTGCAAAATAAAGTAGAGAAAATAAAAAACGAAAATCAGCAAAACAACCAACAACAAAACGAGTACAAGCAGCCGGACGAAAAAATAATGGAGAAACAACGACAATTGGAAGAATTGTTTGATAAAGTAATGACTCCTGAACTCAAAGAAAAATACAATGAGCTGCAAAAGTTATTGGAGAAGTTGGACAAAGATAAAGTTCAGGAAGCATTGGAAAAAATGAAGCTCGATAATAAAGATCTGATGAAAGAGCTGGATCGTAATTTAGAAATTTTCAAACAACTGGAATTTGAACAAAAACTTCAGCAAAGTATTGATAAACTGGATGATCTTGCTAAGAAACAAGATGATCTGGCAAAAAAAACGGAAGAAAAAAAATCGGATGCAAATGAGCAAAAAGCAAAGCAGGATGATTTAAATAAACAGTTTGAAGATGTTAAAAAAGATCTGAAGGATCTTGAAAAAAAGAATAGCGAATTAGAGGAGCCCAAGCCCATGGAGAATACAGAGCAGAAGCAGGAAGACATTAAAAAAGATATGGAAAACAGTAGTGAGGAGCTCAGTAAAAATCAAAAGAAAAACGCATCCAAATCACAAAAAAGCGCAGCACAAAAAATGGAGAAAATGAGCCAGGAGTTGTCAAAAATGCAACAATCGATGGAGCAGGAACAACAAACAGAAGATATTAATAAGCTCCGTGATATTTTAGAGAACCTTATTCAACTTTCATTCGGACAGGAAACATTGATGGGCCAATTATCAAAAGCAAATACAAATGATCCTCAGTTTTTTAAACTCAATCAGAAACAAAAAAAATTACAAGATGATTCTAAAATGATTGAAGATAGCTTATTGGCCCTGAGCAAACGGGTTCCACAAATTCAGGCAACCGTTAATCGTGAAATTAGCGCGATCAATATGAATATGGGAAAGGCAAGTAATGAGATAAAAGAAGCTCAAACCGCTTCATTTGATGGGAAAAATCACAAACAGGAAGGGGTAAGTCGTCAGCAATTTGCAATGACCTCCATAAATAATTTAGCGTTGATGCTTAACGAAGCGTTGAGTCAAATGCAGGCAGAGGCAAAGAAGAAGGATGGTCCTCCGGGTAGTGGCAGCTGTAAAAAGCCGGGAGGAAACGGTAAAAAACCATCAATGGCAAGTCTTCGTCAAATGCAGGAGCAGCTGAACAAACAAATTCAAAAATTAAAAGAAGGCTTAGAAAAAAACGGAAATAAACCGGGTAACAAACCCGGCATGAATGGTTCGGGAATGAGCCAGGAACTTGCAAAGCTTGCTGCTCAGCAAGAAGCAATCCGCCAGCAATTACAACAAATGGCCGATCAATTGAACAAAGATGGAAAAGGCGGAGGTAATGTTGGAAAGCTTGCCGAAAAAATGGAAGAAACAGAAACAGATCTGGTAAATAAACTATTAAGTAATGAAACTTTAAAGCGCCAACAAGAAATTTTAACACGTTTGTTGGAGTCTGAAAAGGCCGAAAAAGAAAGGGAAATGGACGAAAAGAGACAATCCAACGAAGCTAAAAATGAAAATTTTAGTAACCCTAATGAATTTTTTGAGTATAACAGACAAAAACAAAAAGAAACGGAGTTATTAAAAACGGTCCCGGCCTCATTAAATCCTTTCTTTAAGTTAAAAGTCAATCAATACTTTAACAAATTCGAATAATAAATGGTACTTGCAGAAAATCAAAAAATAAGGATTTCTTCCAAATCAGAGAACATAATCCTTGTTGAACGCATGATAGAAGATGTTTGTGATCTTTTCAATATTAGTGAAGATTATTATGGAAACATTTTGGTAGCGTTGACAGAAGCTGTAAATAATGCGATCTATCATGGAAACGCTGCAAACCCTAAAAAGAATATCGATATTTATTTTAAATCATTTCCCGGTCATGTTTCTTTTATTGTTAAAGACGAAGGGGATGGTTTTAATTATACCAACTTGCCAGACCCTACTGATCCTGAAAACATTGAAAAACCAAATGGACGAGGCGTATTTTTAATGCGAAACCTTGCTGATAAAGTTTCATTTGAAGACAATGGAAGTAAAGTGGTTTTAGACTTTAAGGTTTCTGCCAACTAATATAAACGTTATATAACATTACACAACCCGTGCTACTCCAAACGCACAAATAGGCAACTCGTTAATTAAATTTAACGGTTGCCTATATTTTTTACCGATAACTCCTTTTTTCATTTAATCAGCGCTCCTTTGTAAATACGTATCTTTGTTCCATGGATATTGATTTAGAGAAAAATTTTCAAATAGCATTAAAAAAATTAGCGCCCCAGTTTGGAGAAGGATTGGATATACAAGCCGTTTTGTTCTTAATAGGTGTACAAGAATTAGGAAAAGGATTTATAAAACTTACGAAAGAAGAAAAGGTAGATGTATTGCATGTTGCAATATGTACATTGCTTGCACCGTATGGATTTTATGAATATGAAGGCTTAGATAAAGACGGCTGGCCACATTGGAAAGCAAATGAAAAATTACCTCCTTTAAAGTCAGATCAACAGCAACAGTTAATGAAACAGGCCATTATAGACTATTTTTTTAATAAAGAAATGATTAATTGATCCCGGATTATTACTTTATGGTTACGGTAGTTTCAGTCTTTTTCCCCGGCTCATCTAATCGAAGGACGCCAACACCTGTCATTCCCGGATAATTAGCCGCTTGTGTAGCAAACACATCAAATATGGCAGGAAGTTTTACTTCAAATGATACAACCCCGGAACCATCGGTTGTTCCAACATATTCTACCTGCCCATTAACCGAAGGGGCAGCCAGTTTTACAGTTGCAACCGCAACAGGTATTCCTGCCGTATCAACAACCATTACTTTACCATAACATGTTTTATCTTTTTTGCATGAGGTGGTTGAAATTGCTGTGAAAAGCAATAAAAAAACAATAGCAATTGAAGAAAATCTTAGAACAAACGTTTTCATGGTTGTTGGTTTTGCATTCGTAAAATACTAATTTTTTGTACTATTTATACAACTCTTAATTATCTTTACAATCAACAAATCTAAAAAAATATTCATGAATAACAAAAAACTCTTCATTGCTTTTTGCCTGATCACATTTTCTTTTTTGTTTTTCTCTTCTTTTAAAGATCTTAAAGATGGAGGTTCTGGTGAAATAAAGGTAGTGATTACAACTGATTATGGAGTAATAAAAATAAAACTTTATAACGAAACTCCGCTTCATCGTGATAATTTTTTGAAACTTGTTAAAGAGCATTATTATGATAGTTTAATGTTTCATCGGGTAATTCGTAGTTTTATGGTTCAAGGGGGCGATCCCGATTCAAAAACAGCTGCACCACTGATGGAATTAGGAAATGGAGGCCCGGCTTATACAATTCCTGCAGAGTTCAATCAACAAATTTTTCATAAAAAAGGAGCCTTGGCAGCAGCTCGGGAAAGCGACCTGGAAAATCCATTGCAAGCATCGTCCGGTTCACAATTTTATATTGTTCAGGGGCGAATTTTTACCGATTCACTACTGAAGATACAAGCTAAGCGTATTACGAAGATGAAATTATACAATGAAATAATTAATTCACCTGAAAATAAAAGTATTCACGAAAAATATAAAACATTTGTAAAAGCGGAGTTACTTGATAGCATTAAATATATAAACGACTTTATCAATAAGCAGGTAGAACAAAAATTGCCGGCAGCAACTCCGTATAAATTTTCGGAGGAACAAATAAAAGCGTACACAACAATTGGCGGAACACCACATTTAGATAACAGTTATACTGTTTTTGGCGAAGTGTATGAAGGCTTTGATGTGATTGACGAAATAGCCAAACAAGGAGTAGATAAGAACGCAAGACCACTTACGGATATCCGAATGAAAATATCATTAATTCCGTAACTTCGCGCCATTAATTTATAGAGAATTAAAAGATGAAATTTCATGCACAAAAAAAGTGCAGAAGCGTAAATGAAGATAGCATGGCGTGTTCCATGTGGCAATTAAAAACAATTATCTACTCATGAAAGATAGAATAGAAGAATTATTAAAAGAGGTTGAATCATTCACCGCAAGCAGCAAAGAGCATGTGGAAGAATTCCGAATAAAAATTTTAAGCAAAAAAGGAAAAGTTACTGAGCTGTTCGATGATTTTAAAACGGTTGCTCCGGAGCTTCGAAAAGAGGTTGGACAAAAATTAAATGAACTGAAAAACAAGGCACAGGAAAAAATAAATCACCTGAAAGAAAAATTTGAAAGTTCAAACGATAAAACAAATCAAAATAATGATCTGACATTACCTGCTGAAACTATTGCTGTTGGCTCACGTCACCCGCTGTCCCTGGTACGCAATCAAATAGTAGAAATATTTTCCCGTATAGGTTTTACTGTTTCTGAAGGTCCGGAAATCGAAGATGACTGGCATAATTTTACTGCATTAAATACACCGGCTGATCATCCTGCGCGAGATATGCAGGATACTTTTTACATCAGTGAAAATCCCGATATCGTTTTACGCACACAAACATCATCTGTACAAGTACATGTGATGGAAGGCTCACAGCCACCTATTCGTACAATATCTCCGGGTCGGGTATATCGTAACGAAGCGATATCGGCTCGTGCCCATTGTCAATTTCATCAGGTAGAAGGTTTATACATTGATAAAAATGTTTCGTTTGTTGATCTGAAACAAACGCTCTTATATTTTTCAAAAGAAATGTTTGGAGAGGAAACTCAAATACGTTTGCGCCCTTCTTTTTTTCCATTTACAGAAATTAGTGCGGAGATGGATATCTCCTGTCCGTTCTGCAAAGGCGATGGTTGTAATATATGCAAAGGAGCAGGTTGGGTAGAAATTTTAGGTTGTGGAATGGTTGATCCGGCCGTACTGGATAATTGTAAGATCGATAGTAAACAATACAGTGGTTTTGCTTTTGGAATGGGTATTGAACGAATTGCGATGCTTAAATATCAGGTAAAAGATCTTCGATTGTTCTTTGAAAATGATCTGCGTTTTCTGAAACAATTTAAGTCAGTACTATAATATTTTAACCACATAGATGCATAGTTTGTTTTATTTAAAGTTTGTACAATAGAAGCGTAGCTCCAAACATAGGACTAATGTGTAAAAAATTATTCTTCTTTGTTTTGTCTTTTTTCTATGCCACCATTTGGTTTAATTTTTAACATGAACATGCAACGACTCCAACAAATTCAGGAAATGCTGAAAAGTGAACCGAACGATTCCTTCCTGAATTATGCATTGGCATTAGAGTTTGCTAAATCAAATGAAATTAATAAATCCATTGATCTGATCAATGCTTTACTGGAACGTGAACCAACATATCTTGGAGCATACTATCAATTGGGCCAATATTATGAACAAACTAATGATACGAAAATGGCTATGGATACCTATTCCAAAGGAATAGTCCTTGCGAAACAACAAAACAACAGAAAGGCAGAAAGCGAATTAAAGGAAGCTCTTTTTATTTTGCAGGATGGATAAAAAGCTAATTATCATCCCACGCACTTTCTCGACAAGCTCGAAATGACTGCGCGCTAGTCATTTCGAGCTTGTCGAGAAAGTGGGGAGCATAAAAAGGAAACATAACACTTTTCCAAAGTAACTAATTTTTAAATTTAAAACAGATGAACACAACAGTAAAAAATTTACAACCAACCGAATTGTGGAATCATTTCGATGACCTGAATGCAGTTCCAAGAGGTTCAAAAAAAGAAGAAAAAGTAATTGAGTTCATCAAAAATTTTGGTGAAAAACTTGGGCTAAAAACTATACAAGATGAAGTTGGGAATGTGATAATCTATAAGCCAGCTTCGGCCGGCATGGAAAAATTGACAACAATTGTTTTGCAAAGTCACCTGGACATGGTGCATCAAAAAAATGCAACCACCAATTTTAATTTCGATACACAGGGAATTGAAATGATCGTTGATGGTGATTGGGTAAAGGCGGATGGCACAACGCTTGGCGCAGATAATGGTATTGGTGTTGCGTCCATCATGACGATACTTGCATCGAAAACAATTCCTCATCCTGCTATTGAAGCCTTGTTTACCATTGATGAAGAAACAGGAATGACCGGAGCTTTAAATTTAAAAGGCGGATTGTTGGATGCAAAAATATTATTGAATTTAGATACCGAAGATGACGATGAGTTAACTATCGGATGTGCCGGAGGAGTTGATGTTACAGCCACATTAAGTTATGAGCAGGAAAATGCAGGTGCAAATTCAAAAGCATTTCGTATCACATTAAATGGTTTAACAGGCGGACATTCAGGAATGGATATTCATCGCGGAAGAGGCAATGCAAACAAGTTGATGAACCGGATTTTATCACAAGCAACAGAACAATTTGGGTTACGAATCAGCATCATTGATGGAGGAAGTTTGCGCAATGCCATTCCTCGCGAATCATTTGCTGAAGTGGTGGTTGAAGAAAAGAATGTTGCAGCATTCACAGCATTTGTTTCTGCACAGGAACAGATTTTAAAAGCCGAACATAACACAACTGATCCTAATTTAAAATTAACTGTCGCAACAATTAGCACTCCTGTAAAAGTTCTCTCATTACCATTTCAAAAAAAATTGATACGGGCCATTTATGCTTGTCCGAATGGTATTTACAGGATGAGTCCGGATATAGCAGGGCTTGTTCAAACATCAAACAATGTTGCTCGCATATTGGTACAAGATGGAAATCTTTCTATTCAATGTTTAACACGCAGTGCCGTGGATAGCGAAAAAATGGATCTTGCAAATGCCATCAAATCGGCTTTTGAATTAGCAGATGCTTCTGTGACTTTTGCAGGTTCTTATCCCGGCTGGGCACCAAAGCCGGATGCTGCTATTGTAAAATTGATGAGCGATTTATACTTCGAACGTTACAAAGAAAAAGCAAAAGTTAATGCATGCCATGCAGGATTAGAGTGTGGGATTTTAGGAACCAATTACCCCGATATGGAAATGGTTTCCTTTGGACCCAACATTCGTGGAGCACATTCACCGGATGAAAAAGTTCAGATCTCTTCCGTACAAAAGTATTGGGAGTTTTTATTGGAAACTTTGAAGCGGATACCGAGCAAGAATTAATTGAAGATTTGACAATGCCCTGTTGGTGATAACACCAACAGGGGTAATAAAGGATACCAGTAAAGAATTAGTTGGAAGCCGCAAACGGATTTGGATTTGCAATCCCAACTACTAAGTTTCAGATTTTAAATCATCTGCTCCGTGTCCCCCTACTAGTCCTCGTTTGCAACGAGGACATACGAAACCAGCGTCTGTGACGCAATCGCTACTGAAACAAAAAACCTACCACTGGATAAATAAGTTGACCACTTTTGAAAATACCTGACTCTTTTTTTTTGGAAGAGGAAAAAATTCTATTCCTTTACTTCAAAGACTAAATCCAAGCTTTATGTCTCCATCTCAAATTTTTAAAATAAATAAACCGTTGATACTATGTTTTTTTATTATCCATTTCAGTAGTATCTCATTTGCGCAAGACAGTCTAAAATCAATAAAAGTTTCTTATAATTTTATTCAGGGACTTATCAATGAACATTCGGTATATATTGATATAAGTCCTTTTAAACATCATTCTTTTGGCTTTAGTATTGGAAAAATATATGACAATCCGCTTGTTGACGGACTTTGGTTATCCCCTACACAAAACTTGTATCCCGGGACTGTATATCGTGGAAAAATATACAGGATCAAATACTCCTACGTTTTTATGAAAAGCCGATCCTTTGATTGTTATTTAGGGGCTCAATACGTAAACAAGAATATGTATTATAACAATAAAGTGTTCAGAGATGGTGGTGATACACATGTTGAATATTGGAGAAATGAAAAGGCGACTGTATTTGGTTTTGATATTGTTTCGGGAATAAATTTGTATGCAAATTTGAATAAACATTTCTCATTATTATGTAATGTCTATTCTGGTATTGGATGGAGAGAACGACATCGGACAATTGAAACGTATGATATAAAATGGTATGGTGGTTCTTATTATAATGTGAACCCACCTAGCTTAGGGAATGAAACAAAAATTCAACACTTTTGGCTTCCGGTGTTAGGAGTGAAATTTGGATTACAATTTCGTATTTGATTAGTGATTAAAAGTTCAGATTTGCTCTAGTAGTATCGTATAAAGTGAGTATTGCAGGAGTTATTTCACCTGAATTTTGCGGAAGAAAAAAATTAAGCAATAAGTTTATTTGTGAAATAACAAAGCAAAGATCAAACAGAATGGACCGAGAGACTTCGCTCCAACGGTAAATAAGTTAATACTATTACTAATATGATGTTCAATCTTGCGCGCAGAAACAAGTACACGTATTACATTATATTGATAATTTTTTTAGCTTATTTTTTCAGACTTTTTTTCGGACTAAATTTTGAATTTTGGTTTGTAGATAATGTACAGATATATTTAATAGGATTAAAGTATTACACAACCGGATTGTGGCCTTATTGGGGGCCAGACGTTGTTCATACTCAGTCTTCAATTCCCGGGGCGCTTCAAGGTTTGTTAGTTGGATTACCTTTTTATATTGTTGCTATACCGGAGGCACCAACTATTTTTCTTAACATAGTAACGCTTTTCTCCTTTTCCTTCTTTGGGTGGTATCTGTCAAGGAGAATTCCTTCAATACCATTACATATAATTCTAATTTGGTTGCTGACAATTCCTTCGGCAATGTATTATTCAACAACAGTTCAGAATCCTTCATATGTCATCATTGGTGCAGTATTTTTTTTTATTTCTGTTTTTGAAATATTTCCTTTTTATCCACAAAAAATAATACCTCCTAAAACGCTCTTTTTCTTGCTGAGCTTTTCCTTACTTTGGATATACCAGCTTCATATGTCCTGGGTTCTGCTACTCCCTTACATTGTTTTATGCTTTTATTTTAAGTACAAAGAAAGTAAGCAAATAACTTTTTTAGCAATTCCCTTTTTGTATTTCATCATGGGGGCCACAATTTGTTTCAGCACATTACTTCCAACATTAATTCAATTTAACGAAGCATCTTCTCAAGCACTTAAAGAAAATATTTCTTTAAATTTTTCAAATATCACCAAGGTTTTTGATATTATTTTCAAGTTTCTTTCTTTTTCCACATTTGACGTTGAATCATTTATTCCATATAAATCGATAAAAGATCCACGTGTTACATGGTTTTTGTCAAACTATTTTTGGGTAATTCCATTGGCAGTATTTTTATTTATTACCAGAGTAGCTCAATTTATTTATCTGGTTTATTCATTCTTGAGCAATAGAAAATATCCAAACTGGAATAAGGTTCAGGTATTTTTGATTTTCACTATTTGTTTGATATGGTTTAGTTTTTTATTTGCCGATCACTTACCAAATTCTTATAAATTTTATCTCGTTATGCCAATCTCAATATGGTATTCATTACAGGTATATCAATATTTTTATAATACTAAAAAAGGGAAAATATTTTCTCATGTCTTTTTACTATCAGGAATAATATTTTATTTTTTTGTGATCCTTCTGAACAATAAACTGGATATGTCACTGTATTCAAATAAAGCAATTATTGAAAAGGCAATAATGGAAAAAGACTATACTTATGTTGGAATTAGAAGAATTTCTGCGGAGAGTATGCTGCAAAATAAAAAAATATGGAAGGAGTCGGTTTTAATAGATTCTTTAATTTATGAAACCAATTTGGAATATGATAATGAATACGATTTGCCTCAAAATATCAGTTCAAAATTGAGTTATTCGGGCAAGTACTCCTGTAAAATTGATAGTATTCAACCTTTCAGCATTGCATTTGAAAAAATACTAAAACCAGATACCGTTTTCGAAAAAGTAAATATCTCTTTGTGGATGTATTCAAAATATGAAACAGATGCGCTTATTGTAATTTCTTTGGATGATAAGGACAAAAATATTTATTATAATTCGCTACCAATTACATATAATCCTTTAGAATTGCCTCAATGGCACCATATTTCGGGAAGCATAAATTTACCAACTAAAATTATTTCAACGTTGCAATCAAATTTAAAAATTTATGTTTGGTATCCTAAAAAAATAAATAAGGTGATTTATATCGACAATATAAAAATAGTATTTATAAAAAAGATCCTGCAAAAAGCTTAAGCTTTTTGCAGGATCTTTTTTGTTTTATACACTCTTAAATAGTAAAATTAATTCCTTGCGCCAAAGGCAATGAAGTTCCGTAATTAATAGTATTTGTTTGTCTGCGCATGTATGCTTTCCAGGCATCAGAGCCTGACTCACGCCCTCCACCGGTTTCTTTTTCTCCACCAAATGCACCACCAATTTCTGCTCCTGATGTTCCGATGTTTACGTTTGCAATGCCACAATCAGAACCTGCCTGTGATAAGAACAGTTCCATTTCACGGATGTTGCTTGTGAAGATGGCTGACGATAACCCTTGAGGAACGCCATTTTGCATCGCAATAGCTTCTTCAACTGTTTTGTATTTCATTACATAAAGTATCGGAGCAAATGTTTCTTCCTGAACAATATGATATTCGTTTTTTGCTTCAATGATGCAAGGTTTTACATAACATCCGCTTTCATAACCTTCTCCGGTTAATACGCCTCCTTCAACAAGTATTTTAGCGCCTTCGTTTTTTGCTTTTTCTATCGCATTTAAATAATCCTGTGTGGCATTTTTATCGATCAATGGACCAACATGATTGTTTGAATCCAATGGGTTTCCTATTTTCAACTGGCCGTATGCATTTTTTAAAACTGCAATTGTTTTATCGTAAATGCTTTCATGAATAATTAATCTTCGTGTGGAGGTGCAACGCTGGCCGGCTGTTCCTACAGCACCAAACACAGCTCCTACACAAACCATGGATAGATCAGCATGTTCAGAAACAATGATGGCATTGTTACCGCCTAATTCCAAAATTGTATTTCCAAAACGTTCAGCAACAGTTTTTGATACATGTCTTCCAATACGAGTTGAGCCTGTGAAAGAAACCAGTGGAATACGTTTATCGTTATTTATTAGATCTCCTGATTCATTACCAATAACAAGACAACTAACACCTTCCGGTACATGATTTTTCTTTAATACATCAGCAATAATATTCTGACAAGCAATTGCACACAATGGCGTTTTTGAACTTGGTTTCCATATACAAACATCTCCACAAACCCATGCTAAAGCAGCATTCCAGCTCCATACAGCAACCGGAAAATTAAACGCAGAAATAATCCCAACAACACCAAATGGGTGCCATTGCTCATACATGCGGTGCATCGGGCGTTCGCTGTGCATTGTTAAACCGTATAGCTGACGGGATAAACCAACTGCGAAATCGCAAATGTCGATCATCTCTTGTACTTCACCATAACCTTCCTGAAGACTTTTTCCCATTTCATAAGAAACTAATTTCCCTAATGGCTCTTTGTATTTACGTAATTCATCACCGATCTGACGAACAATTTCTCCACGTTTCGGTGCTGGCATCAAGCGCCAGGTTTTAAATGCTTCTTCAGCAGTAGCCATCACATTTTTGTAATCTTCAGCAGTAGCTGCATTGATGCTACCTATCAATTGGCCATCGACAGGAGAATAGGAATCTATTTTTTTACCAGTTGTTGTTATGTGTTTTAATCCGGTAGAAGCACCGTAATTAGTTTCTTTGATTCCAAGTTGTTTTAATACTTCAGAAATTCCGAAAGCATTTGCAGTTAATGTTGTTGACATGAGATTTTGTTTTTTGATTAATGGGATAGCAAATTTAGTAAAAAACGATGGCCTTTAAATTCTTTTTAGACGAATTTTGAAATTGTGTTGCCAGGACTCATAAACAGCTTGTTATACTAATCCAACACGACTTAATGAATTTCACGACACCGCCCAAAATAATTGATATTATTTCTCTTTGGGAGGATTTATAATTACAGCAAGTTTTGATGCAATAGATGATGCAATAGGAGTAAACGTTGAGGAAACAATTTTTTTCGGATTGTTTTCCTTTGAAGAGAAAGTAGAAGTGGCTAAACCTGCAGAAATTGTTTTTCCGGTTTTATCAAGGATGGAATAATGTACTGCTACTTGTCGCTGATATGTGTCTGAAGAAATATCGTAGGAATTCATCATAGTAGTGATATCCAGCTCATTCACAAAAACAAAATACTCCACTTTATATTTATTATTTAAATAATTCAATACTTCCAAATTGGGAAGTTTTGTATTCATAAATTTTTTATCATTATTTATTTCAACAGCAACTTGTCCGTTTTTTATTCCTTCTTGTTTTTTTGTTGGCGCTGTTGCTGAGCTTGGTTGTGTAACCGGATCGTATGATAAATTGCTTGAAAGGTAAGTATATTCAAGGTCTTTGGTCATTTTTGTTGAATCGGAATAAAAAGAAACAACCGGTGCAATGCTTTGTAACTTAAGTTTTAGTTGTGCATCTAATTGATGCCGGAAGTTTTCGCGGATCTGATTAAAGTTCCATTTGGTTTGCTGATTTACTTTTTGATCGATCTCGCTCATATAAAGTTTAGGCTCAAAGGGAACAAGCATTATTTTCCCTGTTTGAGTGGACCCAGAAGTGGTGGTAGTGCGTGTCCCTTCTTGAGCCTTTATCAAAAAAGGCAAAAGAAAAAACACAGAAAAAAAATGAATATACTTTTTAAAACGGATCATTTATTGTTTTCAATAATTTTTCAATTCTTCTTTTTTTACCTCTACTTTATGTTGATCATTTATTTGCTAAACAATCGGACAATATCGTTTCCATTGGCATACAACAACAGTGCCAGCAACAAAAGCATTCCTGCATATTGTGCATACTCCATTATTTTTTCATTTGGTTTTCTGCCGGTGATCACTTCATAAAGTAAAAACATAACATGACCACCATCTAATGCAGGTATTGGTAATACATTCATAATAGCCAATACGATACTTAAAAATGCAGTGAATCCCCAAAATCGCTCCCAATCCCATGTGGTGCTGTATGCTTTACCAATGGTCATAAAGCCACCAATTTGTTTATGTGCACCCTTTACTGTAAAGATGACTTTCATTTGTTTCAGATAATCATCAAACGTATCATGCGCCTTATGAATACCTGCCGGGAAAGCTGCCAGAAATCCATATTGAATGGTGTCCATTTTAAAAAAAGAAGAAGGGTTTTTTGGTAAAAATCCTATCATTCCATTGCCATTAACCGGAGTTCTGATCGTCATGGTATCGTTGTTTCTTACCAGAACAATGTTTGCAACGGTGTAAGGGTTTTGTCTTAGAACTCTTGTTACCTCATCATGAAAACGTGTTGGTTGATCATTGATCGAAATAATCTTATCTCCTTTTTTAATTCCAACCCTGGCTGCCGGTTCGGTTGGAAGAAGAGAGTCAACAATACAAGGGAAACGAGGAGCGATCAACATTGTTTTTCCTGCTCCTTCAATCATTTTAATGATGTTATCTTCTGTAACAGGAATATCGAGTTTTTTCCCTTCCCGTTCAACTTGAATGCTGTGGGTTTCATCCAATAAGATCACTTTTTGAATTTTATTGAAATTCGGAACTTCAATATTGTTCACCGAAAGGATCTTATCTCCGTTTTTTAATCCCATATCCATTCCCAAACTATCCACTGCAATTCCATAAGTAGCATTTTGAGTGGGCAAATATTCTTCGCCCCAGGCAAACAAAACCATGGCATAAATCAGGATCCCTAAAACTGCATTTACCGTAACACCGCCAAGCATAATTATCAAACGTTGCCAAGCTGGTTTTGAACGAAACTCCCAGTCTTGCGGAGGCAATTTCATTTGCTCCTTATCCATGGATTCATCGATCATTCCGGAGATTTTTACATAACCTCCCAGTGGCAACCAGCCAATACCATATTCGGTTCCACCCTTTTTAAACTTGAATAACGAAAACCAGGGATCAAAGAATAAATAAAATTTTTCTACTCTGGTCTTAAATAATTTTGCCGGTACAAAATGTCCCATTTCGTGCAAAACAATAAGGATAGATAAGCTTAAAATAAATTGTGCTACTTGTGTTAATACTTCCATTTTTTTTATTTGTAGAATTATTGAATTTTAGTTTGAAGATTTTTTTACTTCTGCTAAAAATCCAGTTGATTATTGATTATTAATTTCTTTTTTTATTGTTTCGTTCGTCAAAAACTATGCACTTTCAGTTTCTATAATTTTTTTAACGTTTTTTTTGTCATTTTGAGAGCAGCGAAAAATCTTGCTTCCCGATTAGCAAGATGCTTCATTTTATTCAGCATGACAAAAAATTTCATTCTTTGTTTAAACCTCCGTACTTTCAGGTGCAGAGCGGTTTAGTCTGAAATTCTAAAAATCAAGAATTCAAAAATTGCAATGCAAATCGTCTGGTTTCTTTATCTGTTTCAACATAATCCTCATAGCTTGGCTTTGCAATAAAATCAATAGTTTGCAAACACTTTTCAACCAGATCACTCATTTGTAAAAATCCAATTTTGTCATTTAAAAATGCGCTAACGGCTATTTCGTTTGCTGCATTTAAAACACAGGGAGAGTTACCGCCTTTGTTCATCGCTTCAAAAGCGAGTGCAAGATTACGAAATGTTTTTGTATCGGCTTGCTCAAATGTGAGTTGCGGATTGTTAAAAAAACTAAAACGCGGGAAATCCGATCTCATCCGATTGGGGTAACCCAATGCATATTGAATCGGTAATTTCATATCAGGTAAACCCATTTGAGCCTTCATGCTTCCATCTGCAAATTGAACTAAAGAATGAACAATGCTTTGAGGATGCACAATTACATCAATCTGTTCGGGCTTCAAGCCAAACAACCATTTTGCTTCTATCACTTCCAACCCTTTATTCATCAATGATGCAGAATCAATCGTGATTTTTGCGCCCATCTCCCAATTAGGATGTTTTAAGGCTTGCTCCTTTTTTACAGTAGCTAAAAAATTTTTATCTTTTCCTCTGAATGGACCACCGGAAGCGGTTAAATAGATTTTTTCAATCGGATTATGAAACTCCCCGGCCAGGCATTGAAAAATGGCGGAGTGCTCTGAATCAACAGGGTAAAGATTTACGCCTTTTTCTTTTGCAAGTGTTGTAACAATATCGCCTGCCACAACCAATGTTTCTTTATTCGCTAAAGCTATTTGTTTACCTGCTTTAATTGCTGAAATGGTTGATTCTAATCCGGCATAGCCAACAATGGCGGCTAGCACCATGTTAATAGTGTCCATCTGAACAATTTCTGTAATTGCTTTATTTCCTGCAAAGACCTTTATATCATGCGGTTGAAGTGCTTCTTTCACATACGTGTATTTGCTTTCATCGGCAATCACAACAGCATTGGGATTAAATTCAACAGCTTGTTTAATAAGCAGATCAGCATTGCCATTACCGGTTAACACCTCCACAACAAACGAATCCGGATTGGCGCGAATAACATCCAATGCCTGAGTCCCAATAGAACCGGTGCTTCCAAGTATTGCTATGTGTTTTTTGTCTGACATATTTTTGCCACAAAGGCGCTAAGGCGCAAAGTTTTTATTTTTTTATCTGTTTAATCCATTTCTGCCTGTGTTCCAACTTTTTGCAAACATAGATTCTTCCTTTTTTTACACTCCCCTAAACCATCTCAAGAGAGGAATAGAGCCATTTTAAATCATATAATTGGCCACCAAAATTCATTTGACTTTTTCAAAATTTTTCAAAACAAGCAGTTTGAGAAAATCATTTTTCATCTTAAAAATCGTATAAAATCCGCGTACCAATACCACACAGATTTGTACATTCGTACTAATTCGGTATTCGTAACCTCAAAAGACCATATAATCCTGCGGATCAATAGCGCTTCCATTATACCACAACTCAAAATGTAAATGTGGTCCGGTGGTTTGTTCGCCCGAATTACCTATAATAGCAATCGGTTCACCCGCTTTTACATAATCCCCCACTTTTTTTAATAATACAGAGTTGTGTTTATATACTGAAATTAAGTTGTTGCTATGCTGAACAGTAATGGTATATCCTGTTTCCGAAGACCATGTTGCAAGAATCACGGTGCCATCCAGCGTTACTTTAATAGCTTCATTTTCAGGGCCCACCACATCAACTCCAAAATGCTGTTCGCTTGTTTTATAGGAGCTGGAAATAACACCTTTCAAGGGTGTAAAAAAGAAAAAGTTGCTGATACCACTTTTGTTTGTTTCTGTTCCATAAGCAAGACTATATTGGTCTTCGGACTCAATGTTTTTTTTGAGGGCATCTTCTTTGGCAGAAGCATTTACATTTAATTTATTGAAATTTTTGTTTTTGTCGGGACGGTTTTGAGTGCTGTCGGTCTTAAAATTTCCCTTTAAAACGTTTGTAATATTCACCATAAAAGCATTTCGTTCAATAAGCGCTTGTTCTAACGAATCACTTTTTAAAGTAAGGCGAATCAGGTCTCTCCTTACTCCAACATCTGCATATCCGGGAATATACTCCCGCAATGGGGTAAAAGCAATAAGGGAGGTAACAAACATGATCATCAGGATAGTTAGTGATCCCACCAAAATCACCAATCCGAAAGGAGTAAGACGTAAAGAGATTTTTTCCTCAAACGTATCATCATTCATCACTACCAATCGATAGCGATGATGTAAACGTTGAAGAAATTTACTTTTATTGTCTTTTTGTTCGGCCATATGACTTGCAAATATCGGTAAATTTTTTGGTAGGCTACTCCATAATTAAAATGACCGGGGAGCGAATAATTATTATTTATAAGGTTTTTTCCCAAAAAATAAAATATTTTTGTGTTTTCACAGTTATAAGGTGTTATTCTTTTAACAGAATTGAAGAATTTGTAATTGCGCGTTATAAGTGCAAATAGAAAATAATGAATGAAAAATAAAACATTTTTTTACACCCGATTAATTTTTTTATACTTCTTTTTGCTGGTCATTGGTGCATGTAAAACTACAAAAAACACCTTTATGCATCGCGGTTGGCACAATATGAATGCTCGCTATAATGGATACTATTACTCCAAAGAAAACATAAAGGAATCAGTTAAAAAAGTAGAAAAGGCCAGCAAGGACGATTTCACAAAAATAATCCCTCTTTTCATTATTACAACAAACGAAAATGCAAAAAGCTATTATAGCGACTTTGACAAAACCATTAAAAAATCATCAACCGTAATTCAAAGACATGCCATAACAAATAAAAAAACGAAGGAAGAAATTCCAAATGCGTGTCGCTGGATTGATGAAAATTATATGCTTATTGGAAAGGCTCATTTTTATAAGCGCGATTTTTTTTCTGCATTAGAAGCGTTTGAATATGTTTCTAAAAAATATCCAAATCCGGAAGCTAAATATGGCGCAATGCTATGGATGATCAGAACGAATAACGAAATTGGAAGTCTTTCGCAATCAGAGCCCATTGTTGATGAATTAAGAAATGCCAAAGATTTCCCTACAGATAGGGAATATCAACAACAGTTGGCTTCCTATTCTGCTGATTATTTTATTAAACGCCAGGATTATTCACCTGCAATTAAACAGTTGACCAAAGCTGTTGCATTTACAAAAAACAAACCTACACGTGCTCGTTTTACTTATGTGTTAGCACAATTATATGAAAAGGAAGGGGATACAAAAAAGGCTTCCATGTATTATGGAATGGTTCCAAAGCTTCATCCTCCTTATGAAATGGTTTTTAATTCACAGATCAATCATGCCAAGTTATTTGACCCGGAATCAGGAGATACTAAAGGAATAAAAAGGCGATTGAATCGTATGCTGAAAGACGATAAGAATATTGAATACCGCGATCAGATCTATTATACATTAGCAGAAATTGCATACAAAGAAAAAGAAACACCTTTGGCACTTGATTATTTAAATAAATCAATTAGGGCAAGTGTTTCGAACCTTACTCAAAAATCATTATCGTATTTGAAACGTGCTGATATTTATTTTGAAAGACCTGATTACAAAGCGGCTCAAGCAAATTACGATAGCACAATGACATTTTTGCCAAAAGATTATCCAGACTATAGTTTGATCGAAGCAAAAAAGAAGAGCTTAACATCATTGGTTATAAACCTTAATACCATTGCTCTTGAAGATAGTTTGCAGGTATTGGCTAAACTGGATGAGAAAGGGAGAGATGCGGTTATCGAAAAAATGATCGCTAAAATTGAAGAAGAAGAAAAACAAAAAGAAGAAGAAAAACAAAATCAACTACTGCTGCAGCAACAAAATCAAACAGCGACTAATACTGCTATACAACCTTCAAGTTCCTGGTACTTTTATAACCCGACTACGGTAAATTTTGGAGTGGCAGAGTTTACAAAAAAATGGGGAAGCAGAAAGCCGGAAGACAATTGGCGCAGAAGTGAAAAAGATCAGGTGATGGCTGGTAATGTTTTTGAGGAAAACGGAAACGAGGCCGATTCAACCGAAAATAATGCAAATGCAGCCAATGGAAAAGGGACATCAAAAAATAAAAAGGATAAAAATTATTATTTAAAAAACATTCCATTAACCCCGGATGCGATCGCAAAATCGAATCAAAAAATTGTAGAGGCCTATTATAATGTTGGATCTATTTATAAAGAGCAATTATTAAATAATGCCAAATCGGTTGAGGCGCTTGAAGAGTTGTTGAGACGTTTTCCTGAGAACAAATACAAATTAGCGTCTTATTACCAGTTGTATCGCACGTATCTGGCAATGAACAATAAAACAAAATCAGATTATTATAAAAACCTGATCCTGAATAATTATCCCGATACAGAATATGCAAAAATTATTACTAATCCCGATTTTGCAAAAGATATTGTTGCTAATAAGAGCCAGGTAGAAAAATTCTATACCGAAACCTATCAACTATATTCAGAAGCAAATTATTTACAGGCACTTGCCAATTGTAAAAAGGCGGATACATTGTATTCGAAAAATTACCTGATGCCACAATTTGCTTTTATCAAAGCATTGTGTATTGGAAGAACACAGGATATAAATGCATTTGAGGCAGCATTAACACAAGTGGTCATAAAATATCCTAAAGAGCCTGTAAAAGATAAAGCACAGGAAATGCTTGATCTGATCAAAAAACAGAAAACTCCTGTTGCTCCGGGCACAGAACCAACGGATACTGTTAAAAAGGAAAAAACGAATTTTATTTTTAAAGAAACCGGTGAATATTACTGGGTTGCCATCGTTGAAAACGGGAAAGGCGACATTAATAAATTCAAAATTAAACTTTCTGATGCCAACTCCGAATCCTTTAGTATGGAAGATCTAACTATTTCAAGCGTCTTTTTGGATATTAATCACCAGCTTATAAGTGTAAAAATGTTTGATGGCAAAGACAAAGCAATGAACTATTACAATTTTTACAAGGAAAATAAAACGGTATTCTCTGACTTGGAGGCAGGGACCTATCAATCATTTATTATTTCTGCCGAAAATTATTCCATTTTTTATAAGGATAAAAACATTGAAGAGTACCAGCAGTTTTTTACTCAAAATTTTAAATAAACGCTTGTTTTTTTAATTTTTTGGACTACTTTCGCTTAATAATTCATCAAAAACCAACAAAATGTTCCATAAAGCTATGTCGAAAAACAACTCTTTAGAAAACCCTTCTGTAAATCTTATTGGTGCAGGTACCATGATTGAAGGTGATATTACAACCAATGGCGATATTCGTATTGATGGTGCTTTAACAGGGTCGATCAATGTAAAAGGAAAATTGGTTGTTGGTGTTTCAGGAACTGTGGAAGGTGAAATTATTTGTCAGAATGCAGATGTTTCAGGAACAATAAAAGGAAAAATTGGAGTAGCGGAGCTGTTATCATTAAAAGCATCATCAAAACTAACAGGAGATATTATTACCAATAAAATTGCTGTTGAGCCGGGCGCTACATTCTCCGGTTCATGCAGTATGGGTGGAGTAATTAAAGATATTAAAGGTGAACGAACAGAAAAAACCCAACTTGCCGAAAAAACAGCTTAACAGTTATGCAAAATATTCTGTTATGGGTTTTCAAATGGCGGCTATTATTCTAATAGGTGTTTTTGGTGGTATAAAATTAGATGCCCTTTTAGGGTTAAAAAAGTTTCCTGTTTTTACCTTGTTGCTTTCCCTGTCTTCTGTATTTTTCGCAATGTATTATTTCATCAAAGATTTCATCAAAAAATAATATGGGCGTTTCTTTAAGACCTTTTTTTATTTCCCTTTTTTTATTTTCGTTGGCTGTCCTGGGGATACTGCTGTTATGGCAACATTATGCCTCTGCGCGATTCCAAACTAATTATTTTTGGATCATTTGGGCTTTTTTCGTTGGATCAACAGGACTTATTCATTTCATTTTAACAAAAGTTGCTGAACAAGACCCGAAAAAATTTGTGAATTATTTTATGGGAATAACTGCGTTAAAGCTTTTTGCATATTTAATAATTATTATGTTGTTTGGGCTATTAAACCGTGATCAGGCTGCTGGTTTTATTATTTGTTTTTTAATAAGCTATTTTTTATATACCATATTTGAGGTTGTTTCCTTGATGAAACACTTTAAAAAATAAACTTATCTGCTGTTTTTACTGGTTCGACTTCCGAAAAAGTTCATTCGTTTTAATTTTTCTATCTCTAAGATTTTCATTAAAATGCAGCATGTTTTTATGCATATAATATCTTCAAAAAAACCTTCCATTTTTTTTAAAATGTTGGTTTAATTGCCTAAGTTTGCACCCGAAATTGAAAAACCGGGTAACCTATTTCGTGCAATGACTAATAAAATCAATATATTCAAGCGAATTTCACTATTCCTGATCGTCCTTTTTACAACTTTTTCGGCTTTTGCATATGAGCCAATTGAAAAAGAGAAAAACAATGTTGTTGATCCTCCTGAAACAGGGAAGTCAACAGAGGAAAAATCTGAAAAATTTAATGCCGGTGAATTGATCATTGATCACATCACCGATTCTCACGAATGGCATATTGCCGGACATTTAGCCTTGCCCCTCCCAATTATTCTTTATTCTTCCGAAAAAGGATTAAGTGTTTTTCTTTCAAACAAATTTGAAGGTGGAGAAGAATATAATGGGTACAAGCTTCAAAAAAATGAAATAGTTGCTGTTGATGAAGATGGTGTAATAGATGAAAAGGCTACCGCAAAACTTTGGGATGTATCTATCACTAAAAATGTAGCATCCATGTTTGTTAGCATTGCATTAATGCTTTGGATGTTTATTTCAGTCGCAAATAAATACAAGAAAAATCCGGGAAAAGCGCCAAAAGGTATGCAATCGTTGTTAGAGCCATTGATCATTTTTGTAAGGGATGATATTGCAAAATCAGCAATAGGCGAAAAAAAATATAAAAGATACCTTCCGTTTTTACTTACTGTTTTTTTCTTTATCTGGATAAATAATTTATTGGGTCTTATTCCGGTTTTGCCCGGTGGAGCAAATGTAACAGGTAACATAGCTATCGGGATGACACTTGCTGTTATGGTTTTTGTAATAACATTACTAACCGCTAACTGGAACTACTGGAGACACATCATTGCAATGCCGGGTGTCCCTTTTGGAGTTTTGTTCATTCTTACTCCCATCGAAATATTTGGTATGTTCCTGAAACCAATGGTATTGATGATACGACTTTTTGCAAACATGCTTGCCGGTCACATCATTGCTTTATCTTTCTTTTGTTTGATCTTTATTTTTGCTGAAATGAACCCGGCTGTAGGTTGGGGAGTTTCTATATTCTCCGTTGCATTTACCATTTTTATGGGAATGTTGGAGTTGTTAGTAGCATTTTTACAAGCATACGTTTTTACATTACTTTCTGCAATGTATTTTGGTTCAGCAATAGATGAAGGTCACGATCCAAACAATCATGTGGATGATCATGCAACAGACAGAAATTTTTAAATAAAAATATTTTCTGTTGAGTTCCTCTGGCAACAGTCAACAAATAAAAATTCAGAGGAGAATAAAAACAAAATAATATGTTATCATCAATTTTATTAGAAGCAGTTCCAAACATCGGTATTGGATACGGAGTTGCTGCTCTTGGTGCAGGTTTAGCTGCAGTAGGTGCCGGACTTGGAATCGGCCGTATCGGTGGAAGTGCATTGGAGTCAATCGCACGTCAGCCGGAGGCTATCAACGACATCCGTTCAAACATGATCTTGACGGCTGCTCTTGTTGAGGGTGCTGCGTTCTTCGCAATGGTAATCGGACTTCTTGTTATTTTCTTGAAGTAATCCGGGAACAAATTATCTGTAAGCAACGGTTGGTTGCTTACAGATTTTTAAAATGTAACAAACCTTGAAATTTTTGAACTTTAAACTTTAAACTCAATAACATGGAATTAGTAAAACCCGCATTTGGTCTTATATTTTGGATGTGTGTGTCATTCGGTCTTATTTTATTCATCCTGAAAAAGTTTGCCTGGAAACCGGTCCTTAACATGTTAAGTGAACGTGAAGAATCCATACAAACAGCATTGGATGCTGCCGAAAAGGCTAAAACAGAAATGCGGTTAATGAAATCGGATAATGAGCGAATCTTAAATGAAGCAAGAGCTGAACGCGATGCTTTATTAAAAGATGCACGCGAGATCAGAGAAAAAATGATTTCAGAATCAAAAGGATTAGCAACAAAAGAGGGGGAGCGCATGCTAAAATCTGCTCGTGAAAATATCCAAAATGAAAAAATGGCTGCTATTTCTGAATTGAAAAATCAGGTTGCCGTACTTTCTATTGAAATTGCTGAAAAGATCTTGAAAGCTGAATTATCAAGTGATGAAAAGCAAAAAGCATTGGTAAAAAATTTATTACAGGACATTAATCTTAACTAGATATGAGATTTTAGATATGAGATTTTAGAAACCACATCTCATATCTCACATCTTCCGTCTCAATACTCAAACAATGCAAGGAACAAGAGTAGCATCTCGGTACGCAAAATCATTCATCGATCTTACCATGGAGCAAGGTGTGTTTGAAGAAGCTCATAAGGATATGCAATACGTTTCGGATGTGTGTGCATCAAATAGCGATTTCGTAATATTCTTAAAAAGTCCCATCATCAAAACAGATAAAAAACAAGCTGTTTTGAAAGAGTTGTTCAGTGGAAAATTGAATAAAGTTACAGATGCATATATTCAATTGATCACCGCTAAAAAACGTGAAATTTATCTGGCAGAAATTGCTAATGAGTTTATTAATCAATACAAAGAGAAGAAAAAAATATTAACGGCTGTTGTTACCACGGCAAATGGAATTGATGATGTGATTCGCAAAAAAGTGATGGAGATCGTTAAAGGAGTGAGCACAAGCGAAGTGGTATTGCAAGAGAAAATTGATGCAAGTATTATCGGTGGATTTATTATTCGTGTTGGCGATAAACAAGTAGATGCAAGTATTGCACGCAAAATAAACCGATTAAAACAAACATTTAAAGAAAATCCGTATTTAAAAGAACTTTAGCAGATAATAGATACAAATATGACAAAAACAACATTTATTTCAATCATATTCATTTCAGCTGTTCTGAGTACGATGTCATGTAAAAAGAAAGACGATCCGGCACCAGCCGCTTCAGGTCCAACAACACCTGCAACATTAACTATCAACTCCAGCTATCAGGCATCTTTTTCATTAGACGGCACCGCAATTTCGTATATTCAAAGTAATCCCGATTTTAGTCTTAGTTATGGTGCGGGCGGTTCTATTGGTTCAGGAGGTTCCCCAACTAACAGGGAGTTTAATGCGTCAGCAGGATTACAAAGTACGAATGCGGCTATTACAATAACAAAAGGAACATTAACGGTCGTAGCAGGTGGTTATCCAAGCAACTCCGAATTTTTAGCTTTTTTCCCTGCTGGAGCGGTAGGTTATGCCCCAGCTACAAGTGGTAGTCATAATGGCATCGTTGTTTCCTATTGGGATGGCACCACGAATTGGACAAGTGATAATGGAACAGCAGATCAAACAGGGTCAGTGTTTAATTTTGTTGCCACTAAAAATGTTGCCAATCCTCAGGATTATGACGTAAAATTTTATGCAACTTTTAATTGTAAGTTGTATGATGGAGCAGGCAATATGAAAACACTTACAAATGGAAATTTTATTGGAGATTTTGCAAATATTTAATAATTAATTTTAATTAAAACAAAATGGCAGAAGTAAAACCAGCAGAAGTATCTGCAATATTAAGACAACAATTATCAGGTTTTAAATCAGAACAGGAATTAGAAGAAGTGGGTACCGTATTGCAAGTAGGTGATGGTATCGCTCGTATTTATGGTCTTTCAAAAGTTCAATCTGGTGAGTTGATTGAATTTACAAGCGGCTTAAAAGGTATCGTATTAAATCTTGAAGAAGATAACGTAGGTGCGGTGGTATTAGGTTCTTCCAATGAGATCAAAGAAGGGGATATTGTAAAACGTACCGGAAAAATTGCTTCCTTACAAGTAGGAGAAGGAATGTTGGGTCGCGTGGTTGATACAATGGGAAACCCGATAGATGGTAAAGGTCCGATCACCGGAACATTATATGAAATGCCATTGGAGCGTAAAGCACCGGGTGTTATTTTCCGTCAACCGGTAAGTGAGCCATTACAAACAGGTTTGAAAGCTGTTGATGCGATGATTCCTATCGGTCGCGGACAACGTGAGTTGATCATTGGTGATCGTCAGACGGGAAAAACGGCTGTAGCAATTGATACCATCATTAATCAAAAAGAATTTTACGAAGCAGGAAAGCCTGTATATTGTATATATGTAGCTATCGGACAAAAAGGTTCAACAGTAGCAAACATTCAACGTGTATTGGAAGAAAATGGTGCAATGCCTTATTCGGTTATTGTTTCTGCAACAGCTTCTGATCCTGCTCCAATGCAATTTTACGCTCCTTTTGCAGGTGCAGCAATTGGTGAATTTTTCAGAGATTCCGGTCGTCCGGCATTGATCGTTTATGATGATTTATCAAAACAAGCAGTTGCATACCGCGAGGTTTCCTTATTATTACGCAGACCTCCGGGACGTGAAGCATATCCGGGAGACGTATTTTACTTACATAGTCGTTTATTAGAGCGTGCTGCCAAGATCAATGCGAATGATGACATTGCAAAAAACATGAACGACCTTCCTGAATCAATCAAAGGGATTGTTAAAGGTGGCGGATCATTAACCGCTTTGCCAATCATTGAAACACAAGCAGGTGACGTTTCTGCATACATTCCAACAAATGTTATTTCGATCACTGATGGTCAGATCTTCCTGGAGTTGAACTTGTTTAACGCAGGTGTTCGTCCGGCTATCAACGTAGGTATTTCTGTATCACGTGTGGGTGGAAATGCTCAGATCAAATCAATGAAAAAAGTTGCCGGTACGTTAAAATTGGATCAGGCACAATACCGTGAATTAGAGGCATTCTCTAAATTTGGTTCTGACCTTGATGCAGCTACAAAATCGGTACTTGACAAAGGTTCACGCAACGTGGAAATTTTGAAACAGGGACAGTTTTCTCCAATGCGAGTGGAGCAACAGGTTGCAATTATCTATTGTGGTACAAAAGGTTTATTACAAGGTGTTGCAGTAAACAGGGTAAGAGAGTTTGAAGTAGAATATTTATCATTCTTGGAAGCAAAACACAAAGATGTGTTGAACGATCTAAAAGCAGGAAAATTCACAGATGAAATTACTTCTGTTTTAGAAAAAGTTGCAAAAGAACTAGCACCAGGGTTTAAAAAGTAAAATATAGAGATATTAGATGTGAGCATTGAGATTTTCTCACATCTGGCATCTCATATCTCATATCTCATAAAAATGGCAAATTTAAAAGAGGTTCGTAACCGCATAACATCTGTAAGTTCTACACAGCAAATCACCAGCGCCATGAAAATGGTAAGTGCTGCGAAATTGCGCAGGGCGCAGGATGCCATTGTTCAAATGCGACCTTATGCAAGCAAATTAAAAGAAATTTTAGAAAATTTAAGCGCAAGCTTAGATAGCTCAGAAGGTGTTTACTCCAAACAACGGGAAGTAAAAAATGTTTTGATCATCGCTATAACATCTAACCGTGGATTGTGTGGTGGATTTAATGCAAATGTGATAAAAGCAGCCGGAAAACTGGCACGCGAAGATTACAAAGGAAGCAAAGTTACGGTACTTGGAATAGGAAAAAAAGCACATGATTTTTTCAGAAAAACAGAATATGGTATCGTTGGTTCTGAATTACCGCATCGTTTACACGAATTGTTCGACAATTTAACATTTGCTCAGGTAGCTCCCGTTGCCGAAAAGATCATGAAAGTATTTGCTGATGGTATGTTTGACCGAATAGATCTGGTATATAACCAGTTTAAAAATGCAGCGGTGCAAATTACAACTGTAGAACAATTTTTACCAGTACAGGTTCCTGTAAAAGAAAAAAACGCAAAATCATACGATTACTTTTTTGAGCCAAGCAAAGAATTTATTGTTGCCGACTTAATTCCCCGCTCCTTAAAAACACAATTGTTTAAAGCAATGTTAGATTCGCATGCGGCAGAACATGGTGCACGTATGACATCGATGCACAAAGCAACAGATAATGCAGGTTCATTAATAAAAGAATTGAAATTAATGTATAACAAAGCTCGCCAGGCAGCAATTACAAACGAAATTTTGGAAATTGTTGGTGGTGCAGAAGCGTTGAACGGATAGAAGGCTACTCTTCTTGTTTTTCCTTTATGGGAGAAACAAAAAACTCTTTACTGAAAAGTAAGGAGTTTTTTTTGTTGGGACAATTGGTTGAAACCGAAAAAGGGTTCACATATTTTTTGTTACAAGCGCACAAAGATGGTGTTTGATTGTTTTTGTCATATATATGTCAAAATATGACATGTCATTTTTTTCTAAGATATTCGTAGTCGTACTTCAAATATTTTGGCGGTGAAATTTTGTTGATTAGCATTATTCCGTCATAAATTTTTCTAACGTTATTTTCTTCCCGAGTATTATCACCTTCCCATCCTGTCATTTTTGATTTTTCAAACATCCAAGAGTTCCCATCGCATTTTGTCTGAGAAGTCATATCAATAAAAGTATTTTCATGCTTGCTCCTGTGCATGATTGTCTCTATAGACAAGCTGTCCGTGGGCGTAATAAAATCGTAAACAACTCTTTCAGGTTTTGTGTTTTTAGATTCTTGGGTCATCACATAACAACCATTTCCAATATAACTTTGAAATGAAATAGTGTAAACTTCTTTAAAATATGAACTATCTGAGGGCATCCGACATTCCTTTTTTGCAACATGTCCGTTTTCAGCCCAAACAATAATTTTTCTCCCTTGATAAAGCGTTGAATATAAAAATTTCAAATGCTGAGTCATCATATAATCCCGGTATCGGTCCCATAATTCAGCCACGTTACTTATATGTTTGATACACGGTAATTTGTTTGCCATATATGTGCTATCCATGTTTGACCAATGAATAAAGTCAATTCGTGATTGAAGGTAATATTTTGCTGCTACAATGTCTCGGCTTTTGGTTTGTGGAAACTTTTTTTCGTTTTCACTCATAAAATTAATAAGATTTGAATAAAACTTTAGTTGTTGGTCTTTTTGACTGTAGTAAGCATTTTTTTCGTCTTTACTTAATACGCGGAATATAGTCCACCCGCGAACCCCCGTACGCGTGAGCAGTGAATCGTTTTCCTTTACCTTTTCTGCAAAAGATGGATTTACCGGAGATATAAGCTCATATAAAAAACGGGAGAATGAAAAGCTTCCATTGCTAGCAATAAAATCTACGCCAGCAACATTCAAGGGGTTTTCATTAGCATGAGTATTTTTAATATAATTAAATAAAGGAACAATTTCCTCTACATGCCAAAGTGAACTCAACGAATTGTAGATAGAAGTTTGAACATCCGAAGTTGGTATATTAATGTTTGCATTGTATGCATCACCAGCATTGCTTTCAAAAGCAAGAACATCAAATCCTAATGAGTCATGAAGGTACCTTACCATTCTCGATTTTAACAAAGTAAACTCCGCAACACCATGACTATTTTCTCCAAGAAAAATTATTTTTTTATTTTTTAAAATCTCTTTTAAAAATGAAAGATCATGAAGGTCGTTTGTGTCAGATATAGAAACACCAAATGAATTTGCTTGAATCCATTTCTCCCAGGAGGGGTTAACTTGTCCGAAGGAAGTTAATGTGCATAGAAAAAGAGATAGTCTGATTAGCTGAAATAGTTTCATTTAAAAATGTTGTAGGTGTTCATTGTTAAATTACACGAATATCTTTAAGCATGGGTGACATAACGAACGAAGCTAAAAGATTGCGGATTTACTTGCACTTTGCTGTCCGCTCTTCAAATATAATTAAAAGAACAAGTGATTCTTGCAAATGTTTAGAAATAAATTTATACCGATGTGACAAATATTTGCAATTGCAGGAACTCCGCATTCATAGGAGGTGGTGTTAGCGGTAGTTTTTTTCATTTGCCAAGTCGTGAGTCATACAGCATTATTGCATTATTTTCTGTGACAAATATTTCTGTTATATTATGGTTAATAAGTGTAGTAATTTTTTTCAAAACCTTATTGTGTCTTGCGTAAACACCCCCGCCATTGTTGTTTACTATCATCAACATATTGAATAGATCTGTGGTTTTTCATGGATATTTTCTACTGTTTAATAAATTTTAATGGAGGCTGTTTATTGTTTTTTAGTCGAATAAAATATAGCCCATTTGGTAAATCTGCAATACTAAGAGTCGTTGCTCCAGAAGCTTCCATTACTTTTGTTAAAAGTCCGATTGCGCTATAAATTTGAATCTGTTCTTTTATAATGTAGTTTGTAAATTTAATAGTAATGGTTTCTGATGCGGGGTTTGGAAATATGGTCCAAAATAATTCCTGATCTCTTTCCTCAATACCAACTATACCACAATCAAATTCAAGAAGGGAATAGGTAGTATCTAAAGGACAATTGGAGTTTGGGTTAATGACTTTACATTCGTATTTTCCTGATGCAGATATAAATAACGTGTCTTCATTGGTCATAAATGGTAAA
>MEPB01000033.1 GCA_001769385.1 Bacteroidetes bacterium RIFCSPLOWO2_12_FULL_35_15
AAGCAGACACATCGAGATTGTGTTGGGCTAAATTTCGGAAATAATATATTTAGAATTGGTCTAATTTAGCTTAACAAAATTTAACAAATTTCAGTACTAAGTAATTTTAAAAAATAAGAATTTTGTTTAAAATTTCAGATTTTAATACGATGAAAAAATTAATAGTCACTTTAACCTCTGTCCTGTTGTTTTCTGCTTCTGCTATTGCCATTTCAAGCGCTCCCGGTGATACCAACAAAACAGATACCAACGGTAAAAAAACCGGAATTTGGAAAGAAAAATTAAATCAGGAAGATTATTATGGAACGTATTCAAATGATAAAAAAGAAGGACTTTGGATCGGTTATTATACGAATGGAATAATCAGCAGCATTGATGAATATAAGAATGATAAAAAAAACGGATATTCCATTTCGATTGACAAATCAGGTTTTTACATTCAGAAAGATTATTATATAAATGATACCTTAAATGGTTTGTGTGTTGCTTATTATCCGGGGGCAAAATTACGTACAGAAATGGAGTATAAAATGGGTGTTTTGAATGGAATCAAACGTATTTATTATCCCGATGGAAAATTACAGGAAGATGGAAAATATTCAAATGGCGTTCGTAACGGAGTAACAAAATGGTTTTTTCCGGAAGGTCAGTTAAGCGTGGAATATATTTATATAAATGGAAATTTAGAGGGCTCTCAAAAAACATATTATCGAAACGGGAACCTTAATTCAGAAGTAAAAAATGTAAATAATTTTGAAGAAGGAGAGTATCATGAATATTTTGAAAATGGGAAATTAAAATTTTTCGGCAAGTATGTTCATGGGAAAAAAGAAGGTCCCTGGAAGGAATTTAATGAAGAAGGAAAAGTAATACTCACCGAAAATTATAAGAACGGAGAATTAAAAAAGTAAAGTAAATCTTTTCATTTCAACCGCAGGGCGAAATCTCCTTCCAGCTCTAAAAATTATTTTACAGGATTTAATACCTCCTTTCATTCGTTTTTGAATTCAAATTATCAACAAGCCACATTACTTCACTGAATTGTTTAATTTTACAGCTTATTAATTTGTTGTATGGAAAAACGTTGGAGTATAAAAACACAGGCGGAGGAAACACTTGTTGATCAGTTAGCTAATGAAGTTGGAATTGACAAAGTGTTGGCAAACCTTTTAATACAACGTGGCGTAACATCATTTGAAACCGCAAAAAGTTTTTTCAGGCCTTCCTTAAGCGATCTTCACGATCCTTTTTTGATGAAGGATATGGACAAAGCTATTAGCCGAATCGAAAAGGCAATTAAAGATCACGAAAAAATACTGGTATATGGCGATTATGATGTTGACGGGACAACTGCAGTAGCGCTGGTTTATTCCTTTTTCAAAAAAAATATTCCTCCTTTAAGTGAAGAACTTGTTGATTATTATATTCCTGATCGATATGCCGAAGGTTATGGCGTTTCATTTCAGGGAATTGATTTTGCCAAAGAAAACAATTTCACTTTGATCATTGCACTTGACTGCGGAATTAAAGCCAACGATAAAGTAGATTATGCAAATGAACGGAATATTGATTTTATCATTTGCGACCATCATCGTCCGGGAGAGTTTTTACCCAACGCTGTTGCTGTTTTAGACGCAAAACGAAACGATTGCACCTATCCTTTTGATGAATTGTGTGGATGTGGCGTAGGATTCAAATTAATACAGGCATACGCACAAAAAAATAATATTTCATTTGACAAGCTAACGGAATATCTTGACTTAACAGCTATTTCAATTGCGTCAGACCTTGTTCCTATTGTCGGAGAAAACAGAACGCTTTGTTATTTTGGTATCGAACAGATCAATAAAAACCCCAGAAAAGGAATAAAAGCCATTTTGGATCTTGCCAACATCAAAAAAGAAATTACCATGAATGAATTGGTATTTACTGTTGGACCTCGTATTAATGCAGCAGGAAGAATTGAAACCGGTCGAAGCGCAGTAAAATTGCTTATTTCAGATAGTCACGAAAATGCAAAAACATCAGGAGCAAGTATTAATGTAACGAATACCGAACGCAGAGCGTTAGATGTCACTATTACACAACATGCTTTAAGCATGATCGATGAAAATGACGAATTGATTAGTAGAAAATCTACTGTTTTATTTCATTCCGACTGGCATAAAGGGGTTATTGGAATTGTTGCATCCCGACTTACAGAAAAATATTATCGTCCAACAATTATCCTTACCGAATCTAATGGAATGGCAACAGGTTCGGCACGTTCAGTAAAAGATTTCGATGTGTATAATGCCATTGAATCCTGTGCCGACCTTCTGGAACAATTTGGCGGGCATAAATATGCTGCCGGTCTTACTATGAAATTAGAAAATCTGGAAGCGTTTCAAAAACGTTTTGAAGAAGTAGTGTGTGAAACTATCCTGGATCACATGCTCATACCTGAAATTGAAATTGATGCCGAATTGGAACTGCATCAAATAACACCTAAGTTTTTTCGAATACTAAAACAATTTGCTCCATTTGGCCCTGAAAATATGGCTCCTGTGTTTATGTCAAAAGGATTAATGGATAAAGGCTATGTTAGAATTGTAGGTAACAATCATTTAAAATTAGATATCCAAGCGGCTCAAAACCCCAGAGAAGGCTTTTCTGCTATTGCTTTCGGGCAATCGGAACATTTTGACAATGTACTAAGAAAAAACGTTTTTAGTGCTTGTTATGCCATCGAAGAAAATGAATACAATGGAAACATTTCACTTCAATTGAATGTGAAGGATATGAAAATGGAATAAATTTCTTTTCTGAATGAAGTTCCAAAACAAAATTTATTCTGGAATATTTCCTATAATCCATCCAACAATGCTGTCAATGCAGCATCTGAAGTAGCACTCATTGTCACATCAACTGAAGCACTTGCATTTACAGTTTGTGTTTGATAAAAACTATATAACTGATTACTTCCATCTACTGCAATGGCAATAATTTTTACTGCAGAACCATTTGGTATTTGTCCTGAAGCCAAATTATAAACCTGCATCACTGTTTTTGTATTTGGGAAATAAACAAATATGGCCACATTGGTGAGATCATCAACTGTTGAGGTAAAAGACAAAGTGGAATTAGAAGTACTGCCCGCCTGCAATCCGCAATTGATCCATCCTAGCTTAGCGATAGAAGCCGAATAACCATAAGTGGTAGTAGAAAACACCGGATTAAGAGTTGTTGTTACTCCTAATGATGCCGGATTATCTGTCCAATCAGGTAGCCCACTTGTTTGAAAACCATAAAAAACACGCATATTATTTTGAGGTGCAACATTTGGCATTTCTATTTGAGCCATGCAAGGATCCGGCTTTAATAACAGCTCTGTTCCATCTTTAAATGCACGTAATCTTATTTCACCATCTGTTTTTAGAATTCCGGAAGTAGCAACTGTTGGCATTTGATAATAGATCATATCTTTTGGTTTGTACAACTCAACCAATTTGAGAGTATAGGGCCATGTAACACTGTCGCCATTCGGGAACATCAAACATTCTTTGCCTCCCCAGATTTTTGTTCCCTGATTTCCAATGATTGGCCCCGATCCCGATGTATCAATTATAAACTCCTGCTCTTCTTGTTTCTTACTATCCAAATAGGTGTTTGGAGAATTGTAAGAATTCAACTGCCTGTCTTCAATTCTATCTTTCGAACAACTGTAATAAAAAACAGAAGACAAAAAAATCAGTAAAAATGACACTTTGGAAACGATGTTTAATTTTTTCATGAGTACAAATTAAAATTAATAGTTAAAGATAAAAAAAAATCTGAAATTCGAAAATACCCTATGACACTACCCGATCAAGATCCATAGGCAGCACACCTGTCAACGCTATGTTTTCTTCTGCCACCGCACCCAAAAACATATAATACACCCAAACGTAAATGAGTTTCTCTGAATTTAATGTTATACCGGTATTCCAAAAATGGTCGTAAACATTTATTGTTTGTAATTCCAATGCCACCTTCGGCATTCCAATTGTTTAATTGAGCGCCTTTTAATGCAGAATTTTCATAGCTTAACCATGAATTATAAGCTCCATGAGCAATTAAATAAAAATTAAATCTATCACGTCTAAAAACTTTATATTCTAAACCTAATCCGATATAATATTCCTGCACTTTGTTAAACGGAAAATAATAGGAGAATTGTGGAACGAAACTTAAGCGATTGTTTGGAAAAACATTAACCCTGAGCCCTGCCCCGAAACCTTCTGTTTGAAAATTATACATCACATCAACTCCGGCCCCTATGTTTTGAGATGTTCCTGAAAATGAAAAAAAGAAAGCAAATAAGGTTAAAAAAAACACTCTATAGATCATAATCCGGCAACAAAATAATACTATATACCAATATAAACCAGTCCAATTAGTTTGTCTCTATCGTTTCTCGACTCCGCTCGAATTGCCAGCGATGGTGTCAATTCGAGCATTCTGCGTTGAAGCAGACATATCGAGAAAGTGGGAGTGCAAAAATATTTTTACAAATTGTATTACAGAAAAGGCTGCCTTAGCAGACAGCCTTTCTCAAAAATTTATTTTTGGTATTAAACCATATTCAATCGTTTCGATAAATCATCTTTGTATGAACCGCCAATAGGAATAACTTTTTTATCTTCTTCTAAAATTAAATTTGATTGTTCGATGGCTACAATTTTATCAATACGAACAATAAACGAGCGATGAACACGAATAAAATCCGTTGCAGGCAATTTTTTCTCTATATCTTTCATGGTTGAGTGAATAGTATAACGAGCGTTTGCCGTGTTTATCACTACATAATCCTTCAGCGCTTCCACAAAATAAATATCATTTGTTTTTACTTTTACCAGTCGTGAATTTGATTTCACAAAAATGATATCCTTCGATTCTTTATTTTCCACAATGGAATATAAAAAATCTCTTTCTTTTTTTACATCCGTTTCTTTCTCATGCTTGTATATCGCCATTTCAATTGATGTATGTAAATCAATTTCTTTGAAAGGCTTAATAATATACCCGTATGGCTCAGAAACTTTGGCTTTGCTTAAGGTACTTTCATCGGCATAAGCTGTCAGATAAATTATAGGAACATTGTATTTTTCCCGAATTTGGCCTGCTGCTTCAATACCACTCATGTCCCCTTTTAGCATGATATCCATCAATACCAGGTCCGGTTTTAATTCTTCGACAGATTTTATTGCATCTTCACCGGTAGAACAAATTCCTACAACAGTGTATCCAAGTTTTTTTAAACTGTGCTGAATATCTTTAGCAACAATGCTTTCATCTTCAACAATTAGAATATTCGTTTTTGACATATTTATATCCGTTTTTTTACTTCGTTGTGTTTAAAAATTATTATAAAATTAACTCCTTTATTATTTTCCAGTTCAATGGTTCCGCCAAGTTGATCCACCAATGTTACCACTAATTGCAGGCCAAGCGACTCTGTATTCCTATAATCAATTGTTGATGGCAAACCTTTTCCATTATCACCAATCATTAACAGTAGTTTATCCTCTTTTACCAGCATCCTGATTTTGATCTCTCCCTCATCACTTTTATCGACAAAAGCATATTTTAATGCGTTAGAGACAATCTCATTAATGATTAACCCACATGGAATTGCTAGGTCTAAATTAAGAAAAACATTTTGAATGTCAAGTTTTAATTTTACATCATGATTAATATTGGAATAGGAATGCATTAAATTATTGGCAAGATTTTCAACATATTCAGTGAAATTGATGCTTGAAAAATCTTTGGTCTGATAGAGGCTCTCGTGTATGAAAGCCATTGATTTTATTCGATTTTGGCTTTCTTTTAAAATATTGAGCGTGCCCTGATCTTTGACATAAGAGGACTGCAAATTCAGGATGCTTGAAATTACCTGTAAATTATTTTTTACACGGTGATGAACTTCTTTTAATAACACCTCTTTTTCCTGAAGGGATTGCCGGATATGTTCCTCAGTAAGTTTTTTCTCAGTAATATCATGGGCAATACCAGAAACTTCAATAACTTTTCCTTTTTCATCAAAAATTGGATTTAAATAAATATCGCGCCATACCAGATTTTGATGTATATCTACCAATTTTGTTTCAAAATATTGAGGGTGTCCATTTAATACTTGCTGGTATTTACTGATCCAATAATTATTGTATTCCGTTGTTGAAACTGCATCTCCTTTAACTAATGAAAGTCCTATATGAGGTACAACATCATATCTTTTTTTCATGTGATCATCAAAATTTTTGTTATAGGAGGTAAGACAAAAATTACGATCGGCTGTCCAGATAACATGAGAACTGCTTTCAAAAATGGCTCTTAATTTTGCAGCTTGCGATTGCTTTTCACGTTCGGTATTTAAACGTTCGGTGATATCCTGAAAAACGGAAATAAAATACAAGGGTTTATCGTAATCATCTTTTACCAGAGAAAGTGTAAGATTAATATTTACTATTCGACCACTCTTGTGAATGTATTTTTTTTCGAATGTTGCTTTTTTAATTTCTCCGTTAACAAGTTTGTTTCTGATTTCTAAACTTTTGTTTATATCATCAGGTGTTGAAATATCCATGAATGTTTTAGAACAAAGTTCTTCTTTTGAATATCCAACAATGTTGCACAAGTGATTATTTACCTGTAAAAAATTTCCTTGCAGATCAACCTGAGCAATTCCAATAAATGCCTGATTGTAGATAGCACGGTAATGTTCCTCACTTTCTTTCAATTCTCTTTCTGCTTTTTTAATTTCAGAAATGTCTCTTGAAACACCCATTGCACCAATAACTTCTCCTTCTTCATTTTTTAAAATCGAAGCCGAAAGAAATGCAATAAATGATTCACCATTCTTTCTTAAATTGGTCACTTCACCTGAATAGCTGCCGGTGATGTATAATTCCTCCTCTGTAATTCGAAGTCTTTCATCCCAATTTTCATATAAAAAGTTTACGTGCATTCCGATAATTTCGCTCAATTCGTATCCGAAGGTTTTTTGCGCAGCTGCATTAAATTCAATGATATACCCATTTCTGTCGGTCGCACAGATCATGTCCAGCGAGCTATCGATCAATAATCGTGTATATTTTTGAGTGCTTTGCAATGCATCTTCAACTCTCTTGCGTTCAAGAATTTCGTTTTGTAATTTTTGATTTGTTTCTTCTGCAATTTGCGCCCTTAGCTGTTCTTTGACAAGTGCTTTCTCAGCACCTATTTTATGCATTGTGACCTGAATAGCTGCTACGCCATTGTATTGAACATGTTCAGCCTGCAATTCTAAATCAACAATATTTCCTTTGGTAGTTTTTACTTTCATTTCCCGAAATGCACGGGCTTCCGGTGGATAGTTAGTCTTCATACGCTCAATAACATCCGGGTGATATTCAGGAAGGATGAAATCTAAAACGGTTTTGTTAGTTAATTCTTTAAGCGAATTTATTTCCACTATTCCAAATGCACTTGGATTTGCAAAAACAACTTTTCCATCACGGGGATTAAAGATAAAAATTCCGTCAGGAGATTCATCCACAAGGTTTTTGTAGTTTTCCCGACTTTGTTTCAGATCGGATTCATATCGTTTTTTCTCATCAATATCTAAAATAAATCCTTCCAGGAATAATAATTTTCCTTCATCAGAAAACACACCTTCCCCTTTTTCTAAAACCCATTTTATTTCACCGGTCGCTTTAATGATCCGGTATTCCAACTCAAAAGGCTGTTTGTTCGTTATGGCATTTTTAATTTTATCAGTTGACCTGTCTCCGGGATGAATAATATAAGCAAAAGCTGTTCTGAAATTATCAATAAGGTCCTTGGGTTTATATCCGGTAAGAGCAAAAGCTCCTTTGCTAACAAATCGCATGGTCCATTTATCATTATATTCGCAACGATAGGCCATACCAGGTAATTGGTTCATTAACGTGGAGAGAATCCGTTCACTTTCTTTTAAAATTTTTTCCGAATTTTTTCTATACGAAATATTATTAAAGATCGTTTGTATTCCTTTTTTTCCGTTATGTAAAATAGTTTTTGATTTTATTTCAATATCTAATTTTTTACCATTGGGAGTCTGTACCTCAATTTCCCAGAATGGCAAAACTTTTCCATTTAGTACTTGTTTAATACGCTCATTAATTTCTTTCTGATATTTTGGAAGAATGTAATCAAAAATATTAATTTTTTTTATTTCCCCAAGCTCCTTCTGTTTTAATCCTAAAATTTCAAATGCCGCTTTATTAGCAAACACAACAATCGAATCAACGTAAATAATTACTCCACTTGGGATTTCCTGCAAAAAATGTTTGTGATTTTCTTCGCTGTCCTTAATTTTTTGCTCATTTTCTTTATACTTTGTAATGTCACGAATTGAGGTAACACGTGCAGGTTCGCCTTTATAAATAATTTCAGTCCCAAGTAATTCTGCCCAAAAACTTTTATTTCCTTTCCGAAGCATTTGCACTTCATAAGGAGTTTCCACCCTGTTTTTTACATTTTCAAGAACTATTTTATGGTAATCGGGATGAATAAATTTAAGAATAGGTTGATTTATAATTTCTTTATCTGAATATTGAAATGTTTTTCTAATACCATTATTAATATCAATTACTTTTCCGTTTCTATGAATTGCAACTCCTTCGAAAGCGGAATCAGATAATTTTTTAAATCTTTCTTCGCTTTCCTTAATTCTTTGCGCATTTTCTTTGTACTTAGTAATGTCCCGTATTGAAACCACCCGTGCAGGTTCACCTTTATAAATTATTTCAGTTCCCAGCATTTCAACCCAAACTTCTTCTCCTCCTTTACGAAAAATTATAACTTCATAAGGTGTTTCTACTTTATTTTTTATGTTTTCAATTACTATTTTATGAAAATCCGGGTGAAAAAATTGTAAAAAAGATTTTCCGACAATTTCCTTTTCTGTATATCGAAATGTTTTATACAAGGCATTGTTGGCTTCCACAATTTTTCCGTCTTTGTGTATAGCAACCCCTTCGAATGCTGAATCTGATAATTTTTTGAATTTTTCTTCGCTTTGTTTTAATTGACTTTTTGCATTTATTTCATTTGTAATATCTATCGCTTCAATCGCTACAAAAACAGCTTTTTTATTCTCAATTATCGGTGTAATTTTATTGTTATAATATTTTTTATTTCCTTTTTTATCTATGTTCCAACATTCCAATTCCTGCGACACCGATTTCTTAAAAACAGCAGAGATCGCTTTTTTCATTTTTACTAATGAATCATCAAATAAAAAACTATTTATATTTTTTCCGATTATATTTTCTTTTTTTGATTTTTTTGCAAGCCGGTTTGTGTCATGAATAATAAAATTTTTATCCACAATGATAATGTGTAAAGAGTTTTTTAAAAAGAAATCCCATTTAGAACCAATGACTGCCGGAGTCAGTTTAGAAGGCGATTTAGGGAGATTTTTATTTTTAGTGAGCTGTTCAATTTTTCGCTGAAGTTTTTTTACTTCAGAAACAAGTTCAATTTTTGTTTTTTTCAAGAGCGTCATCTGTTGATTCCTATTTAATACTTGGCTCAGATGTTGATGTTTCGGGAACTACTTTTATTCCATCAAAACGAATTTCAATATCATTTTTAAACAAAATGGTCAAAAACAAAAAACCCGTTTCCTCATAAAATCTCCATTCGCCTTCTTTGAACCCTCCTACATATTTTCCTGTTTGTTTTTCTTTACCATTTGGGTAATAAAAAATTTGCATTCCATCGGGCACCCCATCAATAAATTTTCCAACAAAGCGTAGCTTTCCTGAATCGGTAAAATAATGTTTCCATTCGCCATCCCGTCTATCACCCTTATAAGAACCTTCTTCACGATAATCTCCGAGCTCCAGTATCCAGGGTCCTTCTTTTTGTCCGTCCACATAATCGCCTTTGGTAATTATTTTTCCGTTATCGCTATACTCTGTCATGGTACCATCCTGTAGATCATTCCTGTAATTTTCCTCCCGCAATAAATTTCCACTTTCATAAAACCATTGCCAGGCACCTTGCGCCCTTCCCCGTTTATCATACTTTCCTTTTTGTTCTACCTTACCATTAGCATGATAAAATATCCATTCGCCAATCCGTTTTCCGTTCACATATTCGCCTTTTGATTTCAATTCTCCATTCGGATGATATTCTTTCCATGGCCCTTGCTGACGGCCCGCGGTATCTAAGATCCCTTCACCGGTTAAAACACCTTCCACATAAACCTTTGCAGCTATAACATTTCCTTCAGGAGAAAACACCCGATGAATTCCTTCGGCAACACCATCTTTGTAAGTGCCTGTAAACTTAACAATACCACCAGGAAAATATTCTGTCCGCACATCGAGCTTTGCCAATTCAGGTGCATTGCTTTCAATAGCACCATTAATATATTTTGTAGTATTTAAAAGGCTTCCTTTTGTTGAATATTCTTTCAGGTAACCGTTCATTTTATCGTCAACATAAGTGACTTCCGTTTTTAGGATACCTGTCGGATAAAATAGTTTCCAGGTACCTTGTTTCAAACCTTTTCCATCTCTGCGATTTATTTTTTCTTCCCGCTGAATAAAACCCATTTTATATTGAGTAAGCGTAATAATGGTACTGTCGGGTGCTAATTCGAAACCTGCTCCTTCTTCTTTTCCGGCAACAAAAGGAATAATTTGTTTTACTTTTCCCTCCCCGCCCGAACGACCAATATCTTCCGGTCGGGCAGGTTTATAGTAAGTGATAGTATTGCCCTGCTTCACATCATTCTCAAAATTCTCGGAGGTAATTAAAAAACCTTCTTTTGAATCAAACGTCTTCTTTGCTCCATTCTTCTTGCCATCTTTATAATTAAATTCAAATGCAAGTTTTCCTTGTTCATTATAAAATTTCCAAATGCTATCGAGTTTAAAATTTTTGCGATTTCCTTCCGATTTTATTTTACCGTTTTCGGAATATGTCTTCCAATATCCATCAGGCTTTCCATCACGCATGGTACCTTCGCTGGAAATTTTTCCATTGTCATAATAAAAGGTATTATACCCGTTAGGATTTACATTCTGAGCAGGCTGTGCAAAAATTGCAACAGGAAGAAACAATAAAATAAATATAAAAAAACGGTACATAGAAAAAAGAATTCGAATCCAACAAAATTAAACAATTTAGAGGAGTTTAGAAAGGAAAAAAACGGGTATGCAAACGCTTATTTATTTGAAGAAAAAGTAGAAATGGCAATGATCTGTATTTTCCGCTCTAAAGCAGCCGCAGGACTGTAAACAGAGTTTTTTGTGTCGTAATAATCATCGCTTACATTTGGCCGGGCTTTTAACTCACCAATATCTTCATTAAAAAACGTGATGCTTCCTTCGGCCAGATTTTGATTGTCCACATATTTTACAAATACTCCATTCTGATATTCCATAAAATAATTTCTAAGGCTTGATATTCTTCTTTTTGCAAGATTCACATTATAGTCGGTAGAGGCTAAGGGACTGCAATATCCTTTCATGGTAATAGTTACTTTTTCGCTGTCTTTCAATACTTTTAAGAGTAATTGTGCAAATTTTTCCAGGTCCTGCATTCCGGCATCAACGCTATCATCAAACAAATTATCAATATCATTATAGGCCCGTTCCAGTTCTTTATCCTTAGCCCCTTTTGAATATTCCTTTTTGTATTGTTCGCGCATTACTGAATAATCTTCATACGTTTTTTTATAATTTTTTTCGGTAGTTATAGCGAGCGTTTTTTTGTCGGGCTCATCATTATGAAAATACAAAGTAAGAGGAACCAATAATTTCATTTGCGTGATAAAAATCTGTGTACTATCAACCTTTTTAGGTGGTTCGTTGATCTGTGGAATTTCAAACATATAAATATCATTGCAACAACTTTCTTTTTCTTCGAAGTAAGAACCAATACGATTGGATGAAATAAAAGCTTCTGTTCTTTTTGAGTTGATACTGAAATATATATCGTTGTAATTACTATTGATTGGTAAGCCAAGATTTTGAGGCTCACCTAATTCATTGTTCTTATATTCGCTTTTAAAAATATCAAAACCTCCCAGGCCTTTGTGCCAGGTAGAGCTAAAAAATAATTCCTGGCAAGGGTTACAATAAAACGGAGTAATTTCATCTTCCATTGAATTTACTTTTTTTCCTGCATTAACAGGTTTTTCATACGAGCCGTCAGCATTAATTTTACTGTGCCATATATCTAACTTCCCTTCTCCACCCGGACGGTTTGATGCAAAAAATAATACTTCCTGTTCACCCATGAAGCCAATAGCAGGTTGTGTATTGGTATACCCTTTCATATTTATTTCAGAAGGTAATTTCTGTAATGATTGCCAATGTCCGTTCTTAAAACCAGAAGAATAAATTTCACACATAAAATCCTGCATATTTTTTTGTTCACATCGTGTGATGTAAACTTTCGTAAAATCTGTATTAAAGGATGTGTTTGCATTGTGTATGCCTTCTTTATTAAAAAGGGTATCCAGCTCGTTTGCTTTCTGAAATCCAATAGTGTCTTGAATTGAAGTATAGATCTTATTGTAATTAACATTATGTTTTTTATCTCTGTCTTTTGTATCCCGCAAGGATGAAAAATATAAAATACTATCCATTTGAATGGGCGCATATTCCGATACTTTGCTATTTACGGTGCTATCCAGATGGATTATCGATATACTCTTATCGGGACTGACTGTTAACAGTTGCGCATAGTCACAAGCAAGAACTTCCTGATTTGCTTTTAAAACAAAATAATCGTTCTTCTTTTTCTTGTTTTTTTTGGCGTATTTATCAAAAAGTTTTTTTGCTTCTTTATATTTTCCTTCTGTTTTTTTGATGCTTGCCAGCCAAAATGCACATTCCGGGAACAGTCTTCCTTGGGCATCAGCCTTATAAACTTTACTATACCAGTGGTCGGCAATGGCATAATCATAATTTAAACGACTCGCATCTGCATATTTATATTGAATAGTAATATCACTGGAATCCTGCAATATAGCTTTGTTATAATAAATTGCAGCACCGAAATAATCATTATCAGCAATCGCTTTATCGCCATCGGCTAAAAGTTTTTTTAGATTTTGAGCTGACAGAGAAGAACCGAGAAACAAGAGGCAAGATACAAGATACAGGACAAATCTTGTTTTCATAATACAATTATTTTTAGCTCCACTTTTTAAAACCATACACTACATGTAAATTGGACAAACGCGTTTTTTAGCAACAAAGGGTGCAACTTTTTTGAATATATATATTATCGAAATTTCAAATCCACCACGATGATTTGTTGCTGCTATTAATTTAGATGTATTTACATCATAACTTATTCCCACATTAAAATTGCGATAATCCAAGTTTGCAACAACAATAAAAGCATCTTTCAAACGATAAAAACCACCCAATGAAATTGCTGTTGGAATACCATTAACAGGTTTTAAATAATATTTTCCAAACAAGCCAACAACCGTTTCATTAAACTTGCCTTGGCGCTGATATAAAATTGTTGGAACAACATCTAATTGTGCTGCAACGGGGAATTCAGCCATCCCACTGAATGTTGTCTTAATATCCAATTTAATATCTCTGTTAGTAAAAAAAGATTGTTTGGGTCTGTTTAAATGAAAAGCAGAGAAACCGATATTTATTTGGGTTCTCTGTGTTTTTCTCCACAGGTAAGCCATGCCGGCACCCAGATCAAAATAAGTTATGCGGGTTGTATTGAAATTTTCTCCACTTCCTAAAACCGCATTATAATGATCGCCATCGTATTGATTATCGAAAGTTAACGCGTTCACATTAAAACTTTTTGTGGTCACACCTGGCTGAACAGCAATAGAAATAAAATTTGTAGAATCATTGCTTAATTTTTTTATATACGAAGCAGATGCAAAAACCTGTGTTGTTGAAAATTTTGAATCGCCTGCTTTATCTGTGTTTACTATCATTCCAAGCGCAGGAACATCATTTTTCAATTTCGTTTTTAAGCGAGTATCTGTTGCTAAGGAATAAGTAGTATAAGGAACCGGAATTACAGACCATTGACTTCTATGATTACCCACGAAGCGCCAATCGCCATCAAACATACCGGTTTGAGCAGGATTCAGATTTTGCGGGGATGCATTGAATTGGGAAAAATGAATGTCCTGCGCAAAGACCTCTCCCCCAGCGCCTTTCCAAAGAAAAAAAAGAAATAACAAAACACCTCTCCCTAACTCTCTCCACAGGAGAGGGAAGTGGTACTTGCTAATTTTATCTTTTATTTTTTTCATTACACTTTATTCTTTTACGTTTCGCCTGCTCTCCTGTGGAGAGGAGATTAAAAGGAGAAGTCTTTTTACCTTACCAACGTTACGTTTCCTTGTTTTTTTAATTCGTTTCCATTATAACACTTAGCTTTCAGATACCAGGCAAATACAGCCGGGTCCGCTTTCATTCCTTTGTATATACCATCCCAGCCTTTTGTAATATCTGTTGTTTCAAATACCATTTCTCCCCAACGGTTATATACTCCAAAATACAATTCGGTTAATTCATTTCCTCTGACAAATAAAATATCATTTTGTCCGTCATTATTCGGAGTAAACGTATTCGGTATAAACACGTCCTCGGTATTGCATTTCATGGAAATAACATAGATTGTTACTGTAGCAGCTACAATACAACCCGCGCTATTTGTAATGGTCACAGTATATGTTGTGGTATGTTCAGGTGTAGCAATGGGATTAAAAGAAATGGGATTACTTAATCCGGCTGAAGGACTCCATGTAATTTGCAATGTAGTATCTGTTATTGCATGGATTATTGTTGATTGCCCCAGATCTAATGTATCATCATCCACTGTTGCTGTTAATACTAATGTTGATGGATCTATTACAAAAACAGTTGTTGACAATGTTTGAATACAGGTATCGCCCAGCGGGTTTACAGAGGAAACAATAACAGTATAAATAGTAGTTGAGTCAGGTGTTGCAATTGGATTTGGAATATTCGGATTGCTTAATTCTGTTGGTGGCGACCAACTATAAGCATATCCACCGGAAGCGATTAATTGAGAACTGTTACCATTACAAATCGTTGAGTTCGGATTTATTACTACCGGGTTTGAACCAGCAAAATCAACCTGTACTATTGTTGTGTCTTTACAGCCATTTATTGTTGACGTAATTAATTGAACATTGTATGTTCCGGTGGAATCATACAAATGTGTTGGATTTTGAACAATTGACGAATCGCCATCATCAAAATACCATAACCATGAAACAGGTGCAACAGCAGAAGAATCAAAGAAAGCAGCCTGATTGGTGCAGGGTGTGGTAACAACATTAAAATCAGCAGTAATTGCCGGATAAACCGTAACGTATTGAAATGCGGTATCCCACACATTACAACTTGCAGGATTGTTTACAAACAACTGAACCAAATATGTTCCCGGGGTTGGAAATATTCTTATCGGGTCGAAAACCGAGGCTGTAGTATCTCCATTTCCAAAATCCCATAAATAATTTCCTCCTTGTGTGCTTTGATTATCGAAGTGAACAGTAAGTGGTGCGCATCCATCATAATAATTTACTGTAAAATTTGCATCTGCAATAGCAACCTGAAAATCAAATTTGAATGTCCCGTTATTACAATTAGAGTTCATGTTAATTCCTGTTGAAGGAACACTTGGATTATAAGGAGAATATATTGGAGATGTGTATGGCCAGGAACCTGCAGTTACCGGAAAATCATCGTTTCCGCCACACCCTGCACAAACCGATTGGTAAATTATTCCCTTTTTATCAAAGCGGCTAGTACCTCCGTCAACATGTTCCCTGCTTGACGCTCCACCAAAATAAGTTGCATAAAGTAATGAATTTGCATTTGTGGAGAGCACAAATAAATAAAAATTAAATCCGTCAGTGCTTGGTTGAATTGCATTAGCTGTCAGCGGCATTCCGGTAGTCGGGAAACCGGAAATAATATTTCCTCCCCAACCTGAAACATAAATATTTTCACAATAATCCACCAGAAAGGCCGAAGGAGAAATATTTGGCAGTCCATTTCCATTCCCAAACACAGTAGAAAAAATTAATGTGTTTAAGGAATCATTCATTTTTGAAATGAACTGGCCGCTATTCGGATTATTATAAACACCCGCAGTTATTGGCATAACACCCTCTGTTTGCCCAACAACATAAACATTGTTATTTTTATCTAACTGCACAAAATAATTTTGATCATATACACCTGTACCCCAATAAGTGGATTGTAAAATGGCGGTTCCATCCTTATTGATCTTGGTAATGTATCCATCTGCTTTACCTCCATTGTAGGTAGGTTTTAAAACACCTGTGGTTGTCGGGAAATCAGAACTGCGTGTACCACCTGTAATATATAAATTTGTAGAGTCATCCAGTGCTAAGGCATAACCTGCATCATTATCAGTTCCCCCTAAATAAGTACTCCACAGCAATTGAGATAAATCACTATTAAATTTAAAAGCAACGGCATCCTGCTCTCCACCCAGTGTATTATCAAAGCCGTTAACAATAGGGAAATTGGAAGAGCGTGTAGAACTTGCTATGTAAACATTGCCAAACTGATCAACATTTATTTCACCACGATATTGGTCTCCATAATTGTATTGCAATGAATCAGGAGGAAATTCATACGAACTAATTGCGGGGATAAAAACACTATCATTATTCACGTTCACACCATCATTCAAACTGCCGCCTATGTATGTTGAGGCCAATAAGGATGTTCCTGTAGCATTAAATTTTGCAACATATATATCTGTTCCGTTATCAAAATAACTACCATTGTAAACAAAACGAAGTAAGATTCCACCATTAAAAGTTGCATCGTAGGCATTGGTTGTTATGGGAAAATCGGAAGAGCCGGTTGCTCCATATAAGAACAGGTTATTCTGAGCATCTACTACCAGACTAGTAACAATTTCGGTACTCGTAGCTCCACCTAAATAAGTAGAATATTGTAAAAATGTACCTGATGAATCATATTTTGTAATAACTACATCTGTTCTGCCATAAGCTGTTGCTCCATTAAATGAAACATCATACACCCCGGGAGTTGTAGGGAATCCGATATCAAAACAGGTGCCTCCTGAATATAAATTTCCCTGAGAATCATACGTTGCAGTCATTCCGAAGTTATCAGCTGTTGAACCGGAAGAACAGGCAAATACAAGAATTGGATCGATTACTAATTCAAAACCCTTATCATATCCCTGAGGAAAATAAAAACTTACCGTTGAATTTTTCAAAACAAATTCGCAAGGAACATTTACTCTTTTTCCACCGATCCATTGATAGGCAAAAGGTTGTTCTTCCGTCATTTCATTCACACTTGTTTTTATTTTTAATGCTCCCTTTTCCAGTGAAAGAGTCGTGAGACCTTCATAAAAAAGTTGTATGTCATTTGTGTTTCCCTGAGGTGCAACAATAAAATTATATTTCACACTGTTCTGAAAACCGAGAACTTGCAAATCAATTTTTTCATAAATATTTTTATAATTTACTTCTTTATAATTTTTTGCATTGCCCACCCATTTACTTTTATCTTTACCAATAAAGTAATTGCAATAGTCCGGTGTCACTGTTTTTGCAGAGGTAGAAACATTTTGTTGTGCATTCAAAAATGTCATTCGAAAAGCATGGGAACGAATTGGTTTTAGCGCTTTTTCAGAAATGTTTTTTCCTCCTTGTCCATGACTTTCCCGCAATGTTTCTTTATCATAAAAATTATAAGTAAAGGCGTTTTTTTCAAGAAACAATGCTCCACCATCAAGTTGAGCACGATAAATTATTTTTTTATCCCATTGATTTTTATTCTCTGTGAACTTAATGGTGTTTTGGGGTGGAGGGGTTTTAATGCCTCCGGCAAAGCCATTTGAAATAATTGCAAATAGGAAAATTAAAATAAAATATGTTTTAACTATTTGCTTCATCCGAAGTATTCGTTATTGAATTTGTTTAAATGTTATTATCAAATAAAAAAAAATTACAGGCTACATCAATACACCACATTTACATGGCCAATTTTTGTATTTAATTTATCCTCTGTACATTTTGTTTTATATTGAAAGTTCCAAACATACACATCTTGCTTGACTAAAGTTCCTTTGTAAATACCATTCCATCCAGTATCTTCTTTTTCTGATTCAAAAATTAATTCTCCCCAGCGATCAAATATGGTTAAATGATAATAGGTAATGTCTATACCTTTACCTGTAAAAATATCATTTAGTCCGTTGGTATTTGGAGTAAAAGAATTTGGAAACCAAACAATACCAGCCCCCAAACCTCCATCAAGCAAAATAGTATCGCTCAAGATACAATTTGCATTATTCATCACTACCCAATATTTACCGGATTCAGTTACATCGATTGTTTGTGTAGTCGCCCCTGTTGACCATAAATAGGAAGCCCCGGATGCTCCTGCATCAAGCGTATATTTTTCTATGTTACAAAGCATGGCACTGTTTTCCCAAGCAACCGGTTTAATAGCATTTACAATAGTGGTATCTCTTATTTTACACTGGGTATTGGCAACTATTACTGAAAATGTTCCTCCGGAAGAAACTGTAATTGTTTGGGTACTTGCTCCTGTTGACCATAAATAGGATGTTGCTGGAGCTCCTGCATCCAAAATGATGGAATCATTCGGACAAATACTGCTGGTAGTTGGAAGATTTACTACCGGATAGGAAATATAATTAACATTCAATGTATCAAATGTTTGGCAGGATCCTAAAGTAGTAATTACTGAATACTGCCCAGATGATGTTACGTTTATGGCCGATGACACAGCTCCGGTTGACCAAAGATAAGTTGAACTGAAAACAAAAGCATTTAATGTTACACTTTGGCCTGAACATAAAGTAGTGTCGTTGCCCAAAGATAGTTGACTTAAAATTTGAATATTTATAGTGTCTTTTTTTATACAGTTTCCATTTGATACAGTAACATAATAAGGTCCTGTAGTATTTACAGTAATAGTTTGCATTACACTGCCTGTTGACCACAAATAGGTTGATCCCGGGTTCCCTGCATTTAATGTAATTGAACTGCTCTGGCAAACCGTTGTATCATTCCCTAAATTAGGCACAGGATAAGTTAAAAAAGCAATATTCATAGTGTCATCTAATTGACATGTTCCGGAAGAAACAGAAACCCAATATTGGCCACTATTTATAACATTAATAATTTGTGATGAAGCCCCTGTGGACCATAAATACGTTGAACCTGCATTTTCTGCATTTAATGTTAAGCTTTGACCCGAACACAAACTTGTGTCATTACCTATAGATGGTTGGCTTAAAAGCTGAATGTCTATGGTGTCAGAAGCTGAACAAGTTCCATTACTAACAGTTACCCAATAATTTCCAATTGAATTTGCTGTTATGGTTTGAGTGCTTGCTCCTGTGGACCATGAATAAATATTTCCTGAAGAACCTGCATTCAGTATCATATTTGGGACTCCACATAGGGTTGTATCATTTCCAAGATTTACTTGGGGTTGAGGCAACACTTTGACAATTAGATGAGCTGTATCAGAAATATTGCAACTCGAAGAATCCACAGCTGTAAACACTACGGTATAGGTACCCGGACTTGAATAAACATGGGTTGGCGATGTACTTGTATTTATTACTGAGCCATCACCAAAATCCCACAGGTAGCTTACTGCATTGCTGGTATTTAAAAAACTTACAGAAGTTCCCAAACAAACGGTATCATTGGGGGCGATTGATGCAACTGCATTTATGCCTGCCATCTGAAAATCTATTTTAACCACAAACAAATTATAGGAGGATGTTAAAGAACCGTCATCATACGCCCAACTCGGAGTAACGGCTCCTCCAGCCGGCATGCAAATGCCTTGATATATTGTCCCGCTGGGATCAAAACGACTGGTCCCACCATCCACATGCGTACCATAATAAAATGAGCCATATAGTTGTGTTAAAGCATTTTTTCCAAGTACAAAAAAGTAACAAGAACCGCCATTCGCTGATGATTGTGTGCTAAAAAGAGCATTACTTGTAATAGGATAGTTATTGGTAGATCCAAATCCTGACATATAAACATTTTCACAGCTATCAACCATAAAGGCTGCTGGCTCCATATGCGAAGCTGATCCATCTCCGAATACGGTCGAAAACATAAGTGATGTTAATCCTGAATTAAATTTGCTTACAAAGTTGCTGCTCCCCGGATTACTATAAACTCCGGCAGTTATAGGAATGGCACCATTGCTACACCCATATATGTATGGATTTCCCGAACCATCCATATCCATAAAATAAGATATATCATCCGCATTGGTTCCGAAAAAGGTGGAAGAGAGTATAGCGGTTCCGGTAGCATTAAATTTGGTAATATAGCCATCTATTGTACCTCCACTAAACGATTGATCGTAGGCACCAGCGGTGTTTGGAAAGTTTAAGCTTTCGCTACAGCCGGTAACATATAACTGCCCTGCTGAATTTAACCGCAAAGCGTAAGCTCCATCTGAATTTGAACCTCCCAAAAAAGTGCTCCATTGCAATGAAGAAAGATTTGGAGACAGACGAAAAGCGCATCCATCATACGTTCCTGCTCCATTAAGTGTTTGATTATAAGCTCCTGCTGATGTAGGGAAATTTGATGAATTTGTAAAACTTGCCACCCATGCATTCCCTGTAGCATCAACAATTATTTCTCCTCGCTGAGAATCATGATAATTCATATTCCAGGGAACGTTTCCTCCTCCATCGTCCTGGCTTCCCCCGATATAGGTAGATCCAATCAACGCTGTACCGGAAGCATTTAAATGTGTTATAACAATATCTGTATTTCCATTGTAAGAATTATCAAAACAAATTGCAGAGGTCGGATAATTGGAAGATAAACTGGCACCAAGTACATATAATTCTCCATTTGCAGGAATAAATAAACTATTAGGAACATCATCAGATGTTCCACCAAGATAAGTCGCATAAAGCAAGGACGATGAATTAGGATTAAATTTACTTATTGCAATATCACAGCCTCCTCCAAAACTTGACTGAAAAGCACCCATAGTTGTAGGATATCCAGGACCCCAGCATTGACCCCCGGTATAAATATTTCCTGCCGGATCGTAAGCCGCACAGTGGCCATAAGTAGCTGTATTTGCTGACCCGGTATAAGTTGCACCAACTAATACCGGATCAATTATCAAAGTATTATTAGTATCATATCCCTCAGGCAATTTAAATGAAACCATTGTTCCATCGTCAGATAATTCATATTGACATTTTATCTCTTGTTTTATTCCATTAATAAATTGATATGAATACGGAATGTTCTCAATAATATCACCTACCGAAGTTTTAATAATCAGTTTATTATTTATAACAATCAATTTGTCCACACCATTAAACTCCATCTTTATTTTTTCAGGGTTACCTCCTGTTGCAACCACAAAATCATATTTAAAATTTTGTCCCTTTTGATAGGCTGTTATATTAATCTTCGGATAAATATTTTTATAGTTAACAGTAGCGTATGAACTCACTTCCGAAGCCCATTTGGAAGGGTCGTTCCCGATAAAATAGTTGCTGTAATAACTTGCCTTTTTTTGAGCAAATATCTCAACATCCGAATTCGAACCAACAAAATTCATTTGAAAGGCATGCAAATGGACTGCTTCATTTTGAACATCGTTATTGATTTTGAAATTTTGATATTTGTCGTGTATTTTTTCAAGTTCAGAAGGATCGTATTTTACAAAAGTAAATTTGTCTTTCTCCATGAATAATGTAGTGCCATTTCCAACCTCAGAACGGTATTTAACTTGAGCAGGCCATTGATTTTTATTCTCTGTGAACTTAATGGTGCTTTGTGGTTCCGAAGTTTTAACTCCACCACCGGCAAAGCCATTTGAGAAAAAAACAAATAGAAAAATAAATACGAAAGATTTTTTAACTATTTGCTTCATATGAAGTATTCGTTATCGAATTAATTTAAAAACGTATCAAAAATAAGAAAATTTATAGCCTACTTCAACGTACCACTGTTACGTGTCCAATTTTTGTATTCAATTTATCCTCCGTACATTTTGTTTTATAGGCCAACTTCCAGATATATACATCTTGCTCCACTATAGCCCCTTTGAATGTGCCATTCCATCCATTGTTTTCTTTTTCCGATTCAAAAACCAGTTCTCCCCAGCGATTAAATATGCTCAAATGAAAATAAGTAATATCTATGCCTTTTCCTGTAAAATTATCGTTCAATCCATTTGCATTTGGAGTAAATGAATTGGGGAACCAAACAATACCTGCTCCTAAACCACCATCCAATAGAATGGTATCGCTTAAGATGCAATTATCTTTATTCATTTGTACCCAATAAGTACCCGGCTCTGCAACATCAATTGTTTGTGTGACTGCTCCTGTTGACCAGAGATAAGATGTTCCGGATGCTCCCGCATCAAGGCTGAATTTCTCCATATTACATAGGGTTACATTCTTTTCCCAGGTAATCGGAAGAATCCCAGTTATGATAGCTGTATCCTTGGTTTTACATTGCGCATTAGCTACGGTTACAGAAAACATTCCTCCGGAAGAAATTGTAATTGATTGAGTAGTATCACCTGTTGACCATAAATAAGATGTTGCCGGAGCACCTGCATCCAAAACTAGGGTCTCATTCGGACAAATAATATTACTCGATGGAAGATTAACTAAGGGGTAGGGAACATAATTGACATTCATTGTATCCCGTGACTGGCAGGCACCTAACCTTGTAATGACTGTATATTGCCCTGATGAAATAACATTTATGGCTGAGGATGTTGCTCCTGTTGACCATAAATAGGTTGCACCTGAAACAAAAACACTTAATGTTACATGCTGTCCGGCACATAAAGTAGTATCGCTTCCTAATTGAGGTAAGATCCGCTCAATGACAATGGCTGTATCCGATACACTGCATTGTCCATTAGAAACGGTTACAAAATAAGTTCCTCCTGAAGAAACGAAAATTTCTTGAGTAGTGTCGCCTGTTGACCATAAATAGGATGTTGCAGAAGTTCCTGCATCTAATAACATAGAATCGTTTTGGCAAATAAAACCACTCGCGGGCAAATTAACTACCGGATAGGGAATATAATTTATTGCAACAGTATCAAATGTTTGACACGATGCCAACGTAATAGTTACCGAATATTGGCCGGCTGATGACACATTAATTGATGAAGTAGTAAGACCAGTTGACCATAGATAAGTGGCTCCTGAAACAAATGCGTTTAATGTTATAGGTTGACCCATACACAAGGTTGTATCGTTTCCTAATGGTGAAAATAAATCAAGCTGTTGAATATTTATGGTATCTGAGGCGGCACAATTTCCATTACTTACTTCCACCCAAAAACTACCAATGGTATCCGCGATAATTGTTTGTGATACTGCCCCTGTTGACCAATTATAAATAGTTCCGGATGTACCAGCATTCAATACTAAATTGGGTGTTTGGCATAAAACAGTATCGTTTCCTATGTTTAAATTTGGAAGCGGTGCAACCACGATCGTTAAATGTGAGGTATCAGAAAACAGGCAGCCGGAAGAATCAATAGCAATAAGTGTGACAATGAATGTTCCTGATGTTGCATAGGTATGACTAGGAGAAGCTATGTTGCTAACTGCTGAATTGTCACCAAAATTCCATAAATAATTATAGGCATTTGCACTTGCGTTATTAAAGTTAACTGTTTCTCCAAGGCAAATGGTGTCATTGGGTGAAATCACGGCATTTGCATTTACACCTGCTGCCTGGAAATCAAATTTAAAAACTCCCATATTGCAATTCCAGGATAGATTTACATTGGTTGGATCGGTTGAATCAATCAATGCGTGTGGCCAGGAACCGGGAGTAACAGGGAAATCATCGTTTCCGGGGCAACCCGCACAAACAGCCTGATATACAATCCCTTTTTTGTCAAAACGACTTGTTCCTCCATCAACATGTTCCTGACTTAAGGGACCACCAAAATATGTTCCATAGAGTAAAGAACTGGCATTAGGTGTGAGCACAAATAAATAAAAATTAAAGCCATCGGTGGTCGGCTGCAAGGCATTGCTTGTAAGAGGCATATTTGTTGTCGGGCTGCCGGTAAGTATATTTCCGCCCCATCCACATACATAAATATTTCCGCAATTATCCACTAAAAAAGAGGAGGGGGAAATATTAACTTGTCCACTGCCATTCCCAAAAACAGTAGTGATCAACTGTGATGATAAATTATTATCCATTTTCCAAATGAATTGTTTGCTATTCGGATTTGAATATACACCCCCCGAAACAGGCATCACTCCTTCTGATTGCCCAATAATATATACATCGTAATTGTTATCCAATTGAATTAAAAATGATTGATCATAAAATGGTGTGCCGATAAATGTTGATTTTAAAAAGGCCGTGCCATCATTCTTAATTTTTGTTACAAAGCCATCTGTTATACCTCCATTATAGGTTGTATTAAGCGCTCCGGATGTAATCGGAAAATTAACACTTGCTGTTCCACCTGTAGTATAAATATTTAAGGAATTATCCAGGGTGAGTGCATAACATCCGTCATCAGCATTTCCACCAACGTAGGTGCTCCACAACAGGGTGCTGAAATCAGCATCCATTTTAAACACAACACCATCCATGCCTCCTCCGGCTGCAGGCTGCGGACACCCTGCTGTTGTTGGGAAATCAGATGAATAGGTACAACTGGCAATATAGCAATTACCGGCATTATCTACCTGAATTTCTCCGCGATAATAATCACCATAATTATACACCAATACATTGCTGCTGTTATTGGCACCATCATTATCACTACCACCAATAAAGGAAGAAGCCAGCAAAGCTGTTCCTGTGATATTGAATTTTGAAACGTATAAATCTGTTCCACTTGGATATTCTGTTCCATTTGAGGAGAACATCAAATACGCTCCTCCGGCAAAACTTGTATCAAATGCGTTTGGCGTTACGGGAAAATCACTGGAACCGGTGGCTCCAAAAAGCATTAATTCGTTTTGAGAATTTACAATTAAACTGCTTACAATTTCAGTACCTACAGCTCCTCCAATATAGGTTGCATATTGTAAAAAAATTCCGGAGGAATCATATTTTGTAATAACTACATCTGTTCTGGCGTATTGAACTATGCCGTTATAGGTTTCATCAAACGCACCCAGTGTAACAGGGTACCCCTGATCAAAACAAGTACCTCCTCCATATAAATTCCCTGCATCATCATACGTAGCTGTCATTCCAAAATTATCAGCAGTAGAACCCGAAGAACAAGCAAATACTAATATTGGATCTATTATCAGCTCCTCGTTTTTATCATATCCTTTAGGAAAACGAAAACTTACGATCGTATTTTCCAGTACAAACTCGCAAGGCACTTCCACTTTTTCTCCATCGATCCATTGATAAGCATATGGTTTCTCTTCAACCAGTTCATTCAGACCGGTTTTTATTCGTAATGATTTTTTTACGATTGAAATTTTTTCCAAGCCCTCATACAAAAGTTTAATTTCATCAGGATTGGCTTGTGGTGCAACAATAAAATTATACTTCAAACTATTTTGTAAACCAAGCAATTGTATGTCTATTCCATTATAGAGGTTTTTGTAATTTACCTCCTTGTAATTTTTTACATTACCCGCCCATTTGCTTTTGTCATTTCCGATAAAAAAATTGCAATAATCAGGAGTTGTCTGTTTGGCCGATGTCAGAGGATCGTTCAATGAATTAACAAACGTCATTCGAAATGCATGGGAACGAATCTGCTCATGCTTTTGAGAGGTTGCGGAACGGTGTTTTTTAACATGATTTTTTCGTAGCGTTTCTTTGTCATAAAAATTATAGGTGAAACAATTTTTTTCAAGAAATAATACACCACCATCCAATTGGGCACGGTACAATACCTTTTTATCCCACTGCGATTTGTTTTCGGTGAATTTGATGGCACTTTGCGGCACAGGATGTTTCAGACCAACAGCAAACCCGTTGTTGATAAAGGCGCATAAAAATACAAGAAGCAACTGTTTTTTTACTCTATGCTTCATTTACTAGATTAAACGGATTAAATTCAAAATTTGCAATACTACCAAAAATAAGAAAAATAGTTAGTAATGTCAAGGGCATGAAGAAATGAACGCTCTGTTCAATTTCATTCCGAAGAGTACACATTAACACTAATTTCGCATAAATATTCACGTCTTATTTCAATTTTAAAAAGAAAAAAATTAAATTCAAAAAGACTTATTTTTGAAAGACAAATAAAAGACGCTTAAAAGAAGGCAAATGGTTGCATTTAAAATACACGCTAAACTCAACCACAAATGAAAAAATCAATACTTGTCTTCAATTGCACTGCTGGCAGTTTCAATGCAATCCTGTAAGAAGGGTTATTTATCACCTGAGCCCGATTAAAAATTGATTTTAAATGGGAGCTGCACTTTGTTTACAAGCACCTGTCATCCTATGAGCGGATCGAAGAATCTTTTTTTTATTAGCAAGATGCTTCATTCCATTCAGCATGACAAAACAACAAACACATAATTTCATAAATAGCTCTGTTTGTTGATGTTTTCGAGGTATTATTAATCGAACTCAGGTTTATACATTGAAAAACAGGTATCTCCACCATCTAATTTATCCTTTGTCGCTGATATAATGCCACTTATAAATACCTATGGATATGCAAATGGCTCAGGTTGCCATGGGACCGGAGATTATACCAATTATATTTATAAAACAGTCCAATGTGTGCTGTCCGTTTGAGTTTGTCGAAGACTGTGCGCAGAAATTTGTTGGACTAAAATATATTTCAATTGGGTATTAACACGGCATCCTTCTTCAAGTGTTTTTTATCAATCATTAAGTGACCCGGGGTTTTCACCTAAACAAATGCCTCAAGGCGGTCCAAAACTGACTCTAATGAGCAAGCAAGAATTTTAGCATGGATAACACAAGGAGCTAAGCCTTAAATTGGATAACAACTTAATTTTCAGGAAGAATTATTTAAATGGAACTTTTTTAACGGAGTGCTTAAAAATATAAGAAATGGAAGCGCCTATTTCCAATGCTTTATTATATTTAAAATCATTGTCAACATAACTGTACTCATTTATCAGTTCAGTATTGCTATTCCGCTGCGAAGCGTTCACTACATTTGCAAAACCTCCAAAATATCTGGCATCCAGATAAATTCGAATGTTCCTTATTTTGTATCCGATACTTCCTCCGGCAAGCCATTCAAAATTGTTTTTTTTCCTCAATGACGTAATGTCAATTTGGTTGTGATAAATGCTTTTATCCACTGCCCCTTCGGTATAGGTTAAACTTACATTAGCTTTGGAATTTGTTAAATACAAATATCCTATACCGCCATTAATGTTAAATAAAAAATTTTTTACGCTGAATGATTTTTTTACATAAGTCGGGATCTCCAGAAAGGTTAAATTTTCACTGTAATATAAATTCCAATCTTTGGTGTTACTTTCTAACACTCTGTAGTAACCTATTGTGTAATATATTAAATCAAAATTAAAGGAAATGCTTTTGAAGGGCTGAATTTCCATCCATCCATAATAATTAGTGTACCAACCGTTCCCGTATTTCAGATAAGGAACATTATAATCAACTTTTTCGAGAATAGAATATGTTTTGGTACTTGTAAAATTAAAATTCATTACTGCATTTTTTACTCCAAGAGAAAACTTAGGAGTAACGTAAAACCTTTTTACCAAACGATTAAAATCCTCGTTGTTATTTTCTTCGATAAGTTCATAGTTGGGATTTCTTTTTAATATCTTAAATACAACATCTTCTGCCTGAGAAATTTCATCTTTTTCGAGAAGGGCTTTTGATTTTAGTGTGTAAATATTTTCTCTTCCTTTTTTTGTAAGCCATGCATTTTTTGAAACACTATCCAATAAGCTGATACACCCGTCATAATCCCCATTATTATATAATTCTCCGGCCTTTTGAAGAGCTTCTTCTCCATTGGTTTTTAAACTGGAAACAATTGCACCAATGTTTTGCCCGCTGGTAAGTGAAGCTGTACCGATAAGAAGTAGAAATAAAAAAAATAGTTGTTTCATTTTAAAAATAATATACGGTTTAATTAACACGCATTGTTTTCAGCCAGTAAATTTTCAAATTTCAAGAAATAAAAAAATCGCCACAGATTCACAGATTATTAAACAAATTATTATTCATCTTGCTTTCGTCAATGTTGGCAATTAAATATCAAATTTAATTTTCTGAATATTCCATACTCGTAATCTGCGAATCTGTGGCTATTTATTTTTTTATGGCAATTCTTTTTTAGTTTTCTCATAAGGCAAATCTTTATAAAATTTTACCCATTCTTCTGTTGTCATATTTCTTTTAAGTAAACGACTTATTTCCTCTGTAATTTTTTTTGAAGAAGTTTCGATAACGTAAATATTTTTATCCGTACATCCTGCAATAAGTTTTCCGCTATTTGTAAAAATCATACTTTTTACTTTTGTATTTAAATTATTTATGCTCAGCGGATTTTCTTCCAGTTTTTCAGTAGCATATATTTTTATTTTCCGATCTGATCCGGCAGTAGCAAAAAGGCTAAAATCCTTGTTGAACACCATGTAATCAACGGATGCCGTGTGTGCTTTAATTTCAAAATATTTATCAGAGACAAGGTTCTGAATACGAATGTTTCCATTGGATAAACCAATCAATAAAGAATTATTTTTTTTATTTAAAGCTATGCACGATGGTTTTGAACTGCCTGTATAATCCACTTCATTTTTCTCTGAAGTACTAATATTCCACCGAATAATTTTTCCATTTTCCTGAAGAGAGAATAGTTGATCGGAGGTAGCAGAATAAATAACAGATTTTATTGCTGCCTCTGATTTTAATGATCTTTCGAGAGACGCTTTTCCATTTTCAATTTTCCAGATCAGAATTAAACTATCTTTTCCGGCGGTTGCAAAATGAGAAGCATCCGGACTAAAACACATACTGCGAACCAATCCCATGTGTCCATTTAATTCCTGTGGAGGAGGAAAAAGTGCATTCTGTTTCGAGATCATCAACACTTTGTTTCCATATAATGCTGCATTCGGTTTTCCTTTCGACTCGATATGCCAAAGGCAGACCGTAAAATTATCATGACTGGTAACAATCTGCTTTCCATTAGGGCCAAAGTAAAGCATGTCAATCGGACTGTCATAAAAACCTACACTTGCCCTTACTTTTTTCTCATCAAAATTCCGGATATCTTCCGCAAGTATGCTTCCATCGCGATCTGCAAAAACCAAGGTATCATTATCATCAAAAAGGGCTCTTGATTCGCTGGACCAGGAAATTGAATTTTTTTTATTATTGTTCAATGCATTGGAAGCGTGACGTAAGGCATCAAAAATTATTGGATCCTGTTCCTGTCCACCATTATTTTTATTGATGGTATATGCTTGTAAAGCAAGCAACCCTTGCAGTTGCGGATCATTTTTATAAAGCGGAACTTTAAGTGCCACTCCTTGCGCCAAAGAAAGCATAAAACCTTTTTTTGCAATTTTTTCGGATTCTTCTGCTTTTAATTTTTCTGATTTTGCAATTTCTTTTTGAGAATCGGCATTGATTTTTTCTTTTTTTGCGACTTCTGCCTGTTGCTGTGCATTCAGCTTTTCTCTTTCCGCAACCCCTTTAGCAGCAACCGCTTCCTGCTTTGACGACTCGGCTTGCTGCTTGGCAATTAGTGCTAATTTTTCATTTTGCTGGGCCTTGAATTTTTCCTCTTCTACCTTTTTATTTGCCTGTAATGCTTCATTCGTTTGCTGCTCTGCAAGCAGTGTTTGTTTTTTTGCCTCGTTTGCGAGCTCCAGAGCATGTGTTCTTTCCTTTAGCGCCCATAAAGTAAATCCCGATAAAGTAACAAATAACAACGAAACAATTACAATCAGCATATTTCTTTTTCTTCGTTTTATTTTGCTTACCTGCCTGATGCTGGATTCCAGAAAATCATTTACTTCTTCATTTAAAAATAACTTATCCTTGTATGGAGTAATGTATTTTAAATCCTCTTCGTTTATAAAGAGTTTTCGTTTTAAATAATTTTTGTAGGATGTTTCTATTAAAGCCCTTACTTCAATAAGTTCTTTTTCAACGATGGTGATCTTTTCATAAATTTTTGTTGCCAGTGAGTCGTGGCGAAGTTCATAGTTGCCACTTTCATCCTTATCCCTTAAAATTCGCAGATCAACAAACTGGTGTAGAAAAACTTCAACTTTATCTTTCGGAATTATTTTACCAAGTGAAGATGCAAATTTTTCGATCTCCTCCACATTCATTTGTTTTTTTGTTCCTTCTAATGAAACAAAACTCTTCAGAACAGTAATCGCGGTTTCTGAATCGGGGATTTTCGCAATTTGTTCTTCCAGAAAATCAGAAAGCACATCACTTATTTTTCCAAGCTGATCTAATAATTGATTAGAAAATTCAGGTTCTGAAGGATTCTTTTCTATCGCTTTTTTATACAATTTATCAAGAAATACCTGTAAATAGGTAAGCTCGACTTCTGTTTTATCTGGGCTAAGTTTCTCTAAAAAATTCTGAGCAAAACCTTCTTCAACTTTTATATTAGCAATATTACAAGGCCCAATTACTGCTTCTGCAGCATTCGAACGTGTCATTTTTTCGATCCGGATCCTGTTATTAAAAAACTCAGGTAAATCGTCTTCAAAAACAGTAAGGTGTTGCAGGTATTCACCACGGATGACGAAAATAAATTTGCATTGCAGGTCTGATTTAATAATGCTTGCAACATCAGAGACAAACGTTTTTATTTCATCAGGTTTACCGAAAATAAAAAGTTCTTCAAACTGATCGAATATTAAATAGAGGGGTTTGAAATGATCGAGATAAAGCGATTGTATTGATTTTTTAAGCGTATTATTTTCTTTGATCGGGGTAATCGCCAATTGATTCAAATGACTCTTAAGCGAATCGTTGATATTGTTTCCTCTGCGGATAATTATCGGAAGCCAATCTGAATCATTGAATTTATTTGCAAGTCCGCATTGTATCAAGCTTGTTTTCCCAGTACCGGAAGCACCATAAACCAATAACAGATTGCTTTGAAAAACACGAGAATATATTTCTTCTACTTCTTTTTCCCTTCCGAAAAAAATATCTTTATCTTCTTTTGTAAAACTGTCTAAAAATTTGAATGGACTTGTTTTCATGAGTACATATTATACATTCACATTTTCAGATGAAGTAAAAGAGGCCACCAGATCTTTAAACTGTTCCACAAGCATCGCATAATTACTTAAAGGGGTAAGGTCACATTTTTCAGAAATTTCTGTTCCAACATACATCAGCTTTTCATTAACAAATTTAGTGTACATAAAAATGTCTTTCTTTAAATTAAATTTTTCTTTCGTATCAATAATTTCAGGACGTGTATCAATAACAAGCGGAGAGAGATTCAGAAATTCATTGGGAACTTTAAAATCTTTCATCAGCAAAACACAATTGCTATCCGCAAAAATATCATGTTGCATTTCGGTGGCTTTAAAATCAGAATCGGAGTTGTTGAGCAGGTCCATCACATGATTGAATTTCGCTCCTTTGTGTTTATTTTTTAATACTTTGATTTCACGAATGGTTACCAATTTATATTTGATAATGAACGAAATATTCTGTAAAATAAAAGCAAGCTTGTCTTCATATTCCACGCATCTTTTCTGAATCTCTTCATCCGACAAGTTTATCTGATAATGTCCAATTTCATTCCGTTCAGGAACCCAGAAATCAAGTGACTGATAAAATTTATTGTTCAGCATCTCCTTCATTTCGGGCATAAATGGTTCGATGCTTAGTTTTTCAAAAAGGTTGCCTGTAGCGCGAATGAGCCATGTATAATTTCCAAGGGAAAGAACATTGAACCGATTTTTAAATTGATCGGAATAATCTTTTGGCAATTCAAAATTCTTTTTTATTTTTTCTTCCCAGAGTTGAGCGATCATCACAAAAGACAAAAATTGCATTGTCCGTTCAATGGTTTTAAATAATTGGTCGAGCCGTCCGCGATTAAGCTGACGCATGGAGCCGGAGAATAATCTTCGTAGTTCAACACCTATCGGCCAGGGAAAATGTTTTATGGTAAGATCGGCAAGTACTCTTGTATCAACGGTTTCGTTGGGGTCATCTTCATCGGCAATCAGGTGCTTGGCAAGCGAAGGCTTGTGCTTGATCATCTCATCAAAAACCTTTTTAACTAATTCTTCATTGACCTGTGCCATATTTTGAATAAAAGTTTTTTGAAAAAAAATTCTTTTTCAGAAATATAAAATTCGATTTTGTGCTTTATCAAAATCTTTTCAAAGATAAAACTTTTGCGAACTACGAATTTACAATTAAACTTTAACACCAATCATACACACGTCATCAATCTGCTCATGTTCACCTTTCCAGTTATTATATGCTTTGAGAAGTATCGTATGTTGTTCGTCCATTGGTTTGTGTTGAATTGACAGCAGCAATTCTTTTAAGGCCTTAGACTTAAATTTTTTTCCAAGGGCTCCGCCAAATTGATCTGCAAAACCATCAGAAAAGGAATATAGCGTATCGTCTTTTTGCAACTCCATTTCGTGCAGGGTAAAGGGATTGGTTATTTCATAATTCCCGATAGGTTGCTTGTCAGCTTTAATTTCTATTAAATGATGACTTTCTGTAATCGCCATATTTTCTTCAGATGTGGACGGTTTTCCTTCTCGAATGATCCACAATGGATTGTTGGCTCCCGCAAATTGCAACTTCACTTTTTCTCCCACAGGTAACAAACGAACCAGGGAAATATCCATACCATCTTTTTGCTTTACATCTCCCTGTTGTTTAAATGCCGTAGTTACTATGTTCCGCACTTCATTCAGGATAAGATCAGGTTGCTGAATATTTTTTTTATTAACCACTTCATTTAAAGCATTGCAACAAATAACACTCATTATGGCTCCCGGTACTCCGTGACCTGTACAGTCGGCCGCTGCAAATAATATTGAAGGAACAGGGGAGTTTAATTGGGTGAACCAATAAAAATCACCGCTTACAATGTCTTTGGGTTTAAATAATAAAAAGGCCTTTGGAAACACCTTGTTAAACAATTCCTTTTCAGGTAAATAGGCATCCTGTATGCGTTTAGCATAATTAATGCTATCGGTTATTTCTTTGTTCTTTTCTTCTAGTTCAGAATGTTGGGCAGCTATTTTATCAAATGCATTTTTTAATTCAACATTTTTTAAGCGGTGTATTTCAGCTTCTTTTTCAGCACTCTCTACGGAAAAGGCGATCTGCTGATGTTTGAGCATGTTCACCTTTTCACTGCTCAATATCGATTGTCTTAACTCGTCATAGCTTTTATAATGAGAAAGGGCATGCTGCAAATCTCCTTCTTTTTCGTATGCTTCGGCCAGTAACTCATGTGTTTCGGATTCCAATGAAATAATTTTCAGCGCCTTTGCAAGAGCAAGTGCTTTATTTAAACAGAAAATACCATTAGCGGTGGTCGCCTGGTTCAGAAATGTTTTACCTTTTCCTAACAAGCTCAATAATTCAAATCGTTGATCATTGTTGTGATTTGCTTTTTCAGCTTTGTCAAAAAAATCTAATGCAAGTTCCCATTCTTCTTTTTCAGAATACAAACTGGCAAGTCCGAGATAGGTCCAGGGAATGCCATCTTTATCCCCAATTCTTTCTCTCAACAATAAGCTTTCTTCATAATACGTTTTTGCGACTTCGTATTTTTTACTCAATAAATAATTCCTTGCAATGAGGTTAAGGGAAGAGGCAATCGCTTTCTCCTCTTTTATTTTTTTTCGTATTTCCAAGCCTTTCTTTAAGGCATTAATTGCATTCGCATAATCGTGGATCCTCGAATAAATTTGTCCAAGCAAGGTATAACAATCCCCTTTGTTGGATTCATTATCTAATAACTCGCTTGTTTTTACCGCATTTAATGCGTGGTGCATTCCTCTTTCGTATTGTCCAAACTGATCATACATACCTGCACAAATAAAATGCGCTCTTGAAATTCCTAATAATTCATTTTTATTTTCAAAATAGGTAAGCGCTTCGTTTGCAATTTTCAATTGCTCGCCTTCACTGGACCGCCAATAAAGAATCTGGGCAATGGTAAGCTGAGCAAAATGAAAATCAAGTAAGTTGTTTTTTTGTGTAGCAATGTCCTTTGCTTCTAAAGCAAACTCCAGCGCTTTACTTCTATCAATATACCTGATTTCCCAAGCTTTGGTATTTAATTCGCTGGCAGACATATTTGAAGCATTTATTGACATAAATTTTATTGAGGCATATAAGTGGTTAAGGAATTGACGGACTCGGTATAAGGACTTGTTGGGTATTTTCCTTTTAACTGATCTGCTGTTTTTTTTACATTCTCAAAATATCCTAAATTATAATAGCTCATCGAAAGTAAAAACAGCTGTAACGATTCTTTGTCTTCATCCAGTTTAAACAAGTCGATCAACTGTTTTCGGGTAGTTGATTCTTCCGTGTATTGGTGATTTTCATTATATATTTTAGCGTAATTTTCCAATACTCCAACCATTGGGTCATTATTTTTTAAATATTTTTGATAATTAACATAATCATTCTGCAAACCGTTTATATCCTGATTAATTTCTCTTATTTTTTTGTCGTAGGAAACTTTATTGATCTTAAAATCGTCCGCCTTACTTTTAAATGTTTCGGCTAATTTTTTTGCATCATCAAGGCTCTTTGATTTCGCTGTATTACTTATAAGTGCGTCCCAGGCATCTAACTGTAAACCTGATTCGTTTTCATTACTTGGCTTAAAGTCCTTTATGTAACGATCACAAATTGCAATGAGCAGATCAGAGCGATTGAATTTCTCTTTGCTGTATAAGGACCTGATGATTTTTTCCAATTCTTCTTTCGTTCCTTTTTTAGAAACAGCTTCAAGTTCCTTTATTTTTTCTTCATTTTCAAGGGAGGAGATTTTAAAATCTTCCAGCTTATTTTCCAAACGAAAAACACGATCCTGATCATCTGTTTCTGTAAATAGTTGTTTGCATACCTTCACAATTTCTTCCATTGTTTTGGTATCATTAAAATGAATGGCCACATCAAAAAATTCTGTGAATTCATTGAATTTCCCACTTTCATCCCATGCTGCAAGAACCTCCCTGTTAATGTTTAATACATTTGCTTTATATAATTGCGCATATCTTTTATATTCTTTTTCATCTACAAATTGAAGATTTGATTTCCATTCCAGTTTATTCAAATAATTCAGGTAAGCATCGAGTGATTCTGATGATAATTTTATTTCAATTCCTTTTTTTCCGTTTTCTTTTTTTTCTAATTCTTTGATCGCTTGCTCTAAATGCATTTTTATACCTGAAAAATACAAGCTTGTTGGATAGGCAGTAATAAATGCTTTTGAAACATCAATTACTTCATCGTATTTTTTTAACGTGGCCAATGCCGTACAATCATAATACAACATCATTTCACCAAGTGTGATGGGAGAGGCCTCACCATAAAGTTTCTTCTTTTCATCCAACTTCATTTTCCGCAGCGAATTATTAAAAGAAAGTAACTGCTTGTATTTATAGGATGTTAAAAGGGTGCTCCACACTGTTGATAGCTGCATGCCAAATTTATCAGAAGTTGCATCCAGTGTATTGATCGTGTTTTTTAGTTCTTCAGCAATTAATTGTTCCCTTTGCAGCTCCACTTTTTTTAACCATTCTTTTAGCTCATCAAGTTTATTTTGAGCAAAATGAAATTTAGGGTTTGCCTTAATTGTTTTTTCTAACAATTGTTTTGCATCACTACTCATCCCTTCATCCTGTAATTCAATTGCATTGGAATAATTAACAACAGCTGTTAAGCTAACTTCTTCATTGGGTTTGTAAAGTCCGCTTAGATCGGGGTTGTAAGGAACGTTTAAATTTTTAGCAAGCAAATTAGCAAGTTGCTGATGCAGATCAAAAAAATTATTTTTATTCCCTGTAACTTGTTCAGCAACCACAATTCCTCCCGTTTGCACATCGATCAAACGCGCATCAATACGAATGGTATTGTCCACCAAATAAAAAGAACCTGTTAATATATTTTGCGCACCCAAACCTTTCCCTAATTTTTGAGCTGTTGCAGGATCAAAATATTTTGATTGACCAAGCTTTATTTCCTGAATTAATTTTTCAAGTTTTTCACGTTCAACGATGGTAACTCCTTTTATTTTTGAAAGGTCGGTAATGAGCATATCGGCAATACCTTTTGATAGCGCATTGTATTTCGCATCTCCACTCGAATTATCAAAGTATGAAATGGCAATTGTTTTTGCATGTGAGCAAAAAACAAAAACAATAATACTTAAAAAAAGTAATATCCTTTTTTTCATTAAACTCCTACAGTTAACTTATTAAGCGCTTGTTTTGCCGGTAAAAAATCCGGATTTTTTTGAAGAACTTTTTTAAAGGTGTCAATCGCTTTTGAAGTTTCACCTTTGTCCATTTGCTCTAAACCATCCGAATAAAGCAATGATGTATCATAAGTAAGCGAGGTTTCTTTTGAGGTAGCATTCGTTTGCTCAACTGCCAGATCAACATTTAATCCACCGGCAATTTTCACAACCAATTTTTTTTCCAGATCAAAAAAAGTATTGGTTGCACCATCAATGCCTTCACTTTTTATTATTTTTCCTGTTTCTACATCAATAATTCGTGCATCAATACGCATGGTTCCCAGCATATCAAAAAAGGAGCCCGTTAGAATGTACTGAACACCTAAAAGTTTCCCCACTTTACTTGCAGTAGATGCATCAAACTCTTTTGAATTGTTCAGCTTTTGCTCCTTCAGTATTTCTTCCAATCGTGCCCTTTCAATAACATTCAGCATTTTCACTTTAGACAGATCGGATATGAGCATATCCGCCAAACCTTTTCTTAATCTTGATAGTTCAGCATTATCAGATCCGTTGTCAAAATATAAAATTGCAATTCTTTTGGCATCCGCATTTGGTGTTGTACTATTTAAATTATTAACCATCTCTTCTTGCTGTTTCACTACAGTATTGGATGCAGCAATTGCAGTATCAGCTGGTTTAACAGCGGTGCTTAAGTTAGTCTGGTTATTAAAATAAAAAACACTAAAACAAATTATTATTACAGCAAGTGAAATAATTAAAATAGCGGCAAGTGGTTTTTTCTTATTTCCGGAAGAAGCATGCTGAGTATTTGCATTTGCGATCGGTTCAGAATAACTTTGAATGGGTGTTACCAATTCATTCGGAACATTTCCTTTTAAATATTCGAGAAAGAACCAATTGGTTAAACTTGCCAATGCTGTTTGGCAGGGTGCGATCCACTCGCGTGTTGTTTCTGACAGATCCTCTTGTGCGTGAGCAGCATAATTACCATAGGTTTGAATGGTCCCGATAAGAATTCCAATTCTGTCTGGAATTATTTTTTTATTTAATAATTCCCTGCCATAATCATTCAGCATCATTTTACCTTTCGGTTCTCCCAGTTCTTTTATGTACAAAAATCTACAAATGGCTTCGGTGGTTCTGCGGGCATTTTGCAGGAAAGTATCGGGGTCTTGATCAGCATAACCGAATGATTTAACAAGCATTCGACTCAAATGAGTAACTTTTTCCTCCAAACTTTCAATTTGTTTATCTTTTTTATTTTCAGACATGGTGTATTGGATGAGTATCAAAAGTACAAAATATAATGAGAAATAATAAGAGAAGTCTTTCCCTTTGTTTTAGTAAGAGGTTAAGGAAACACGCATCGATATGCAATGTTTCAGTAATCAACAAAAAAGGTTCCTCTATCAAACTGTTTGTTTGTATAGGAATTCAGATGATAACAGAGATCTTAGCGATGTTATGAATGAAAAAGTTGGATTAATTTTTCTTCCTGTTTTTTTTCACCCTGAATTTTCGTTCGTTCACTTGTTAAAATCATCCATTCACTAAGTTCGTTTTAAATGGTTCCAAAGCTATTGTAAATTTGTTCCGAAGGGAAAACAAATTGAAACTCCAACGCAAAAAAGAGGTTATGGATAATTCGTTACTAAATAGTGGAAAATTAATTGAGTTCATCACAAAAAATGATTCTTTTTATTCCTGCGACAGGCTAAGAGAGAGGTCAATAACCCAACTGGTCATTATTAAAACAGAAATAGAAGTGGAAATGGCTAATGATTTAAAAAATAAAGATGATTATCAAATGTTGTCACAGGGAAACTGAATTTTAGCGGGGGCATTATTTTGTAAAAAGAAAGAAAAATTTTTCCATTTTCGAATTTAAAATTTGATAAAATCAGAAAGGACATTGAACAACTATAAATTATGCCCGCTATTCAGTTTGGAAATGACAACGTACACTTGTTGACAAACACCTCCACTTTTGAAAATGAAATTATCGTTTTTTTCACTGATGCAAATCATATTTTTCTGTTCCATTAAAACACTAATTATACCTCTAAAATCAATACATTTGAGGGTTTCCTCTTTATCAAATTACAATAAAAAGAAAATAAAAATTCTCTAAAAATGACTACTAAAAAAGCCCTCCTTACAATTTGTTCAGTTTTATTTTTTTACCAGTTTACTAATGCGCAAAACATCGGTATTAATGCGAATGGTACTACACCAAACAGTTCAGCCATGCTTGACATTGATGTGAGTTCACTTGCAACAAAAAAAGGATTGTTGATCCCTAGAATGACAGCAGCGGAAATTGCGGCAATGAGTCCATTACCTGGTGCAGCTCAAGGGCTAATTGTTTATCAAACAGATGGGGTGCAGGGATTTTATTATAATACAAGTTCGACAACAACACCGGCATGGAACCTGGTTTTTTCATCAGCTGCCGGTGGATGGTCAACAACAGGAAATACGGGTACTTCTGCAGCCACAAATTTTATTGGAACAACTGATGCTGTGGATTGGATCGTAAAGACAGGTAATTCAGAAAGGCTTCGGGTTTTAGCAACAGGAAATGTTGGCATTGGAAACGGAACAACTACGCCCACTCATCAATTAACGATTGAAGGATCCGGTCAGACTTTGCGTTTGATTGGTCCCGGTGTTTGGGGAAGTACATCCAAAATTAATTTTGGAGATGGTGATTATGTTCATTTTTCAGAAGACATGGATGATAAATTATTAATCAATGCTAGTGGTCGTACAGCAATCATGGGAGGCAATGTAGGTATTGGAACACTTACTCCGGATGGTTCAGCAAAATTTGACATCACATCAACAGACAAAGGCCTACTAATCCCCCGTGTTACACTCCTGGGAACAAGCGATGCGACCACCATTTCAAGTCCTGCAACGAGTTTGGTAGTTTACAATAGTGCAACAGCGGGAGTGTCACCAAACAATGTGCTGCCCGGATTTTATTATTGGGTAGGCAGTAAATGGATTTCATTAAGCGGAGGACAAGGTGGCAAAGACTGGTCTCTGACAGGCAATGCAGGAACCACAGCTGGCACAAATTTTATGGGTACCACAGATGCCATTGATTTGGTGCTTAAATCCAATAATTCAGAATTTATAAGAATCGATACTACGGGAATGGTTGGCATCGGTACCAACAATCCAATAGAAAAACTGCATGTTGCCGAAGGAAATATTTTGATTGAGAATGATTATTTTATAAAAAATTCTGCCGGTTATAATATGATTGGAACGGAAGGAGGTATGGAGGCTGGAATCGCGATAGGAGATGTGAATAGTAATTCTCATCTTAAACTGATCATCCCTCCCGGAGCAGCAAATGCGCTACTTTTTGCGACCCCTTTGGCAGCTGATTACGCCTATTTTACAAATACCGGAAATCTGGGACTTGGTCAGGTTGTTCCGAATGAACGCATCAGAGTAAATGGAAATATCCAGGTGGATATTCCTTATCATGTTAAAAATTCAAATGGACTAAATTTGATTGGAACCACGCTGGCAGGGGATATAGAAATTGGTGATCCCGCTACCTGGGATGGTTTAACAATGTATATACCTCAATCAGGTGGAGTAACATTTTCTACCGCAGTGGGTACTAATTCAGGATTTTATGATTCGGATGGAAATCTGGGGATTGCTACCACCACCCCCTCTGAGAGGTTACATGTGAAACAGGGAAATATTAAAATTGAACAAAATTATCATTTGAAAAATTTCGATAATTATAATTTACTAGGTACTGATTTTGGAGGAAATCAGGAACTTGGCGACCCAACAAATCCAAAAGCCTTACTGTTGAATACTCCAAGCGGTGCCGGAAATGGAATTTATTTCGTTAACCCGGTTGCTTATGGTGTTTATACAAATACCGGAAAATTTGGGATTGGAACTATGGATCCAACAGAAAGATTTCAGCTCGCTGGTGGAAATATGCAAATAGATAACAATTTTTTTATTAAAGGGAAAGACGCAGCAGGAAGTGCGCTAAAAATACTCGGAATTAATAATTCAAACTGGATTACTATTGGTGATGGAACATTGGCTTATGAGGGAATTAATTTGGTTTCCTCCGGAACAGGGAGTGGTGCTGTTAAAGTTTCAGCTTCAACAGGGGGAGTAATAGCCTATTTTTCTGAAAATGGGAATGTGGGAATTGGAACAACTTCTCCCCTTTTAAAATTAGACGCAAGAGGCATGTTTAATAAAACTGGAACCGCTTTTGAAAATATTTTCCAGGTTGGGAGTGCAGATGTTGGAAATCCTGTAGCACTGCGAATCGGCATAAAATCAGATGCTATAGCCTCGGACAGGTATGCATCCATCGAAGTTGATGATGAAGGGACTAAAAGAGCTCTGGTAGTGCAACCAACGGGAGGCAATGTTGGAATTGGAACTGCAGCCCCTTCTGAAAAATTAGAAATATGCGGAAACCTGAAAGTGATCGGAACCATTAACGCCTCCAGTACAATTAATGCTTCCCAAGCCATTTCATGTTCATCGGATTTCCGTTTCAAGAAAAACATTACTCCTTTGACCGGTTCACTTAATAAAACACTTCTGCTCCAGGGTGTAAATTATAATTGGAAAACAGAAGAATTTCCTGAGAGAGGGTTTACAAATGAAAAGCAAATAGGATTCATTGCCCAGGAGGTAGAAAAAATAGTTCCTGAAATTGTATATACCGACAGCAAAGGGTTTAAATCAATTGATTATTCACGTTTGACACCTGTTCTGATTGAAGCCATCAAAGAACTAAACACGAAAGTTGAATCCCTTGAAAAAGAAATAGCTGAAACAAAGTTACAGAACAAAAAACTGGAGGAATTAAATGAAAGAATTGTTCTTCTTGAAAAAATAAATACAAATTCTGTTACTGCTGAAACACAATAAAAAGTAGTATTATATTACTTGGTGACAATTTTGGTGTTTACCAGAAAGGTTTTTTATCGGTTCCCTTCTCCGTATTCAATATCATCACCCGGAAACCAATGAATGGCGAAGCGCCATACTTTTTATATGTTTCCAACATTTTCAGATACTCCTCCTTGCTCTTCCAACAACAACCCCGCACTGTCATTCCACCCTCTTTATCTTTTATAAGTTCGCACACATGTCCCGCAAGGCAACAAGCTTCTATATTATTGGGGTAGGATGAAGGATCGGAAGAGTTACCGGAACTTTTTGAGATAGCATCTTTATAGCTCATTGCTTCTTTGAATATGGATATCATTTCTGCTTCTGTCATTCCGAAACGATTCACATCCAATAGTTTGTCCATTCGGGTTTCTTTGCGCAAGTCGCGTTTGTTCACTTGTGACGTTCGCTTAAAAAAACCTTTGTCCACCAGGCCCTCACTCGCATCATAAATAGTATTGTACCCGCCACAATCCGGTATGAGTGTATAGGCAGCATCTGCAGAATAAATCCATTCATAATCATAAGGAAGACGCACGATCACCTGTTTCTTTTTAACAGCTCCTTTCATTTTTGACGGTTGTGCGGATTCCGCTAGCTTTTGATTGGTCTCTTCTTCCAGCCATTCGCAGAAAATCATGCATGCTTCTTTCTCCACATTAACAACCGGAAAATCATTGTATGATTCGCTCTCAAAATAATCCTTCGCCAAAGTGTTGCAACCATATTCTTTCCACACTTCTTCTTTTGGCAAACATTTTTTCAGATCATCAACTCTTCCCTCCAGGGCAAGATCAGCTAAAAAGGTTTTGTATTGAAGGTTAGTGACCGGAAAATTACTCATCACAAAGGGTGACACCAACACTTCCCTGTTTTTATACATCGTAGCGCCAGGTTCTGTTTTCGCATAAAGCTGATCATCAATCTTAACCAGTTTTTGCAACATCCTCTCTTTTACTTTTGCGAAATAAGCAAGTCCTTCTTTGTTAAAATAAGGAAGGATCTTTTCATCAATCGGATCATTTTTTGTTTCCGGAATAAATGGCGGAGGCTGTGGTGCAGGATCGGCTAAAGGTATAATTTGTTGATCATTTGGCACAAGTGATGGAGAAGTATTGAGAGGTGTTTTCAGTTTCAACTTTTCTTCAGTGGTTGGGGATGATGATGTTGAAACGGTTTGCATCGCCTCCTGATTCGATTCAGAAAATGTCTGAGTAATTTGCTGAGGTTCAAAAATCATTTCCTTTCCTGCCTGGTCTGCAGGTGGGTTTTCTTTGTTTTTATTAAATAAAAAGAGTGATGCAACTATAATAAAAAGAAGTGCAAGGATCAACAGAATACTATTTTTTCCTCCTCCTTGTTTTCCATTTAATCTGGCAAGAAGTTCCGCTTCTTTTTTTGAATTGATACTGACCTTATAATCCTGTTCCAAGAAAAAACGAGCCATGCCTTCATCGGTTTCCCGACTGTAGGTCTCCAGGAACAAAGCGTTCAGCGCTCCATCCAGCTCATTTTCATTTATGGAAGCAAATTCCTTCATTTATTTTTTATTCATACAATCATTCGTTTTTTCTGTCACCACTTTTTTCAACCGCATGTGATATACTTTAAGCTGATCACCCGGACGAGCAATATATTTTGAAATATCTTCATACGAATGATCTTGTGCCCGCATTAGTAAAAGAATACGTTGCCAGTCGTCAAGTATTGCTAAAGCTTTTTGAAGACACTTCATAAGCGGACTCGTATTTTCTTCTTCGCTTTCTGTTCGGTCGCTACTGAGTTTTTCATGTTTTTCAAGTAACTCAGTTGTAGCAATCCCTTTTGCTTTGGTATCACGGTAGTGATTTCGGAGATAGTTTACGAAGACTTTAAAAAGAAAGCCAATAAATTTTCCTTCATCCTTAAAACTATATTGATCAGCTACATTCATTACTTTGTAAAGCGTCTTGTACACCAGCTCCCAGGAATCATCTTCACTTACTTTCCATTTGGTAATGGCAAAGCCATAGAGTTTTTTTCCATAACGCTCATATAACAAAGCAATCGTTTCTTTGTTCTTATTCTTGAGTATGGAATTTATGTCAGACATATCGGTACACCCGTACGAAAACGGGCATACTAAGATATGAATTTTATCACTTAAAACTTTGAGCGACACTTTCTTTTAAAGCCATCTTCTTTGCTTAGCTTGATATTATATCGGAAAGTTTCACGATCCATGTCTTTCATATTGTCGATGAGCAATGCATACTCCGATAATTTTTTGTCGAAGTCGCGCAGAAAAATATTTTCACCAACTTTTTTAAAATGATTGTCAAGGATCTCACGTGCTTCCTTCACTTTTGCTTTCGCTTCCGGATAATGTTCTGCATTAGCATTTTCTACTGCATTGTCATACAACTCCTGTGTGATCCCTAGTGCATACCCTTCACTCGCAGCATGGTTATATCCAAGATCGTATTCTTTATCATCCATTGCCGGTTTTATTTCTGATTTTCTTAGATCTGTTGTAGCCAGCATAGGATCTGTATTCGCATTTGAATAATCCAACGAACATTCTATAGTGATGGGAGTGCTTATTTTTCGGTTGGTTTTAAAACAGATAAGAATGGATTTTTGTTCTTCAGCAAACAGATCATTAAAACTGATCTCCAAAACATTTCCTTTTAAATTGCTGCTGAAATTGAAAGTTCTGTCGTAAGTGAGTTGTTCCTCCGGAAATTTTATTTTCAAGATGGTATTTTTTGCAATCACTTTTGACATTCCTTTTAATTCTTCATTGAATATCGCAGGAAGTTTTTCAGGGGAGTAGATAAAATAATACAGACCACCACCATGTAGCGCTATCTTAGCCATCAGGTTTTCATTGTAATCATTTCCCACGCCAAAAGTAGAAATAGAGATGTGCTCTTCTTCAAAAAACTTTTTTGTAATTGCACTCAAAGCTTCCGGATCACTTATTCCAACATTGGCTAGCCCGTCAGAAAGTAACAATACACGATTGACCATTTCGCTGCCTATTAATTTTTTTGCACTCTTCACAAGTTCATATCCTTTACGGATTCCACCTTCCAGATTAGTGGAACCGGCAGTTACGATTTTGTCAATCCTTTTTAATAAGGCGCTTTTATCTTCCAACCGCTGAGGTTCAAGAAAAACTTCCACATTTGTTTCATACAATACAATGGAGATCACATCGCGACTATCAAGATGATTAACAACATATTTCAATGCTTCTTTGGTATAATTCAATTTGTCTCCATCCATTGATCCGCTACGGTCAAGTACAACAGAAATATTTAATGGGACATGTTCTTTTGCATCGGTCAGTTTTTTTTCGACACCCTGCAGATGTATATAGTAGTAAAGGTTTCCGGCTTTATCGGGCAGAAAATTATTGACCGGTTCGGCTCTGAAATAAAGTGATCCATTAGCGGCAAGCTCACCGTGGTGCACTTGTTGTGCATTTACCGACACAGCTACAAGTAGTGCCATCATTAAGAGTTTGATTGAAGTTTTCATGATTTTATTTATTTAGGGTTTTATTTAATTGTTCTTGAATTTCTTTTTGTTTTTGTTCCAGCAATTTCTTTTTTTCTTCTGCATTACCTGCATTGACTTCCTTTTCTATGCTGATGTGTGGTAGTTTTGCCGAAATCCCGATACGAAATCGCAAGCCATAGCTGATCGTAGTCATACTGGTTCCGTCTTCTTTAAAATAGCCGCTTCCTATTCCGGCATAAGGTTCGAGGTCGATCCTGATACGTTTCTTTAAAATGAAGAGCTGGTCACAAAGCCCGACAGTGAGCGAATGCTGGAAGGATTGTTCATTGCTATGGAAGTTAGAAAGGAAGGTTTTAAGGTCGGCTCCACCGGATGTATTTACAGAAAAAGTACTTCTTCCTTCGAAAGAAGGTGTATACGTAATACTGAACCCGAAATGAAGCCAGTCCCTTCCTGAATGACAATTTCTGTAGAAGCTTCTTCGAACGGAACTGCCTGTCCAGGTGTATGAAACAGGGAAACTCCAGTAAGCGATCTGTCCATTAACAATGGCTGCACCAAACTGATTGCTTTCAGGAAATATGCCCAACCATTCTTTTTGATAAATGACTTTACTGAGACCCATTCCAATGCCTAAATAATTTTTGCGTCCAACGGCAAAGTGATAAGATGCACCTGAAAAATTTCCTTCGCAACGATTTAGTTTTTCATAAATACCGGCATAATTTCCACTGACCGTTGAAGGTTTAAATTGAGAAAAGGAATAATCGAACATCAGGTAATTTCGTTGAGCCTGAGAAGAAACTCCTATAAAGAGACCTAGGAGAAGTGTTGTTATGTGTTTTTTTGACATCGTTGTTGTTATTGGATATCATACTAACACAAACAGGTAACAAAATAATTAATTTACTGACAATCATTCAGTTATAAACGGATAATGGTTTCACGAACAAGAACTGAAAAGGTCTGAAATACAAAAAACAGCTTAAACCAAAAACTAATTTTCAATTATTTATAATCCGCGTTCGACTTTGAATGTTTTCGATATGTCACCCCTAAAGGGGTTTGGTATCAACCATACATTATTTTTCTACCAATATATAGTCCCTCCGGGACTTTTAGCCCTGTTAAGGGCGAATATTGGTAGAAATGAATAACCCTGTTCCTGCCAAGCCCATTTAGGGGCGACATATTATTTTGTTTTTGGAAGTTTTACCCCAGCTAAAAAAATCTGCTTTATACATTTCTGAGCGAAAGGGAACCTTACAACTCCAGCAGAAGTTGATTTCGTTGTGTATGTATTTAAATTATAACACACTTTTGAAAACACAAAACAGGGGATCGTATCAAACAAAAATCCCTTGAAGATTTTACTTCAAGGGATGCGATTGAGGTCCCGAGCGGATTCGAACCGCTGTAGCAGCTTTTGCAGAGCTGAGCCTAGCCACTCGGCCACAGGACCTTTTGTATTTTTAAGTTTGGCAAAGGTAATAAATATTTATTTATTTGGAAGCTTAGCCGAAAATTGTGTTTCAAATGCTTTCAGACAGGCCGGACACAAACAGTTATCATAATGTTCTTTTAAGTAGTTCAATGCTTCGATATTTAAATCTACCTGTTCGCACCAACAGCCTGTTTCTTCGTGCTTACAGGTAAATAATTCTGCACATTTTGAACATTTTTTGACAGACATTTTATTCTGAAATAATAATACTTACCCTTTCTACATTACCATTCATAGGTGGATTAAGTTTGATGATTTTTAAATCCACTTTTATCAATCCTCTTAATTCTTTTTTCAATTCGGTAATTATCCGTTTTCCCACGTGTTCAATTAACATCGAACGAATAGCCATTTGTTTTTTCACGATATTGTAAACAACCACATAATCGATGGTCTTCGTCAGATCATCCGTTTCGGCTGCTTCCGAAAAATCAGTTTCCATAGTTACATCAACGATGTAATTGCCGCCAATCTTACCTTCTTCTTCCATGCAACCATGGTAGGCGTAAAGTTTTATTCCTTCTACAAGTATTTTATTCATGGTGCGAATTCGAAAGTCGGAAGTGTGATTTCGGAAATGCAATTCCGAATTTGAACTTCCGAATTCCGCCTTATATTAATTTTTAATCGTTTCAATAGCAAAAGCCAATCGCTTCACTACTTCCTCTTTACCAAGTAACTCCACCATTTCAAATAACATCGGGCCACCGCCAACACCGCTCAAACAAACACGAAACAATTGCATTACTTGTCCGGCTCCAATACCTGATTTTTCTGCTGTTGCTTTAAATGTTACTTCGGTTTCTGCTGCAGTAAATGTATTTAAATTTTTAAATGCTTCAGTTACTTCTTTGATGAATCCGGCACTTTGCTCATTCCAACGTTTTTTAATTACATCCGCATCGAAAGTTGTTGGTGCAATAAAAAAATATTTTCCACCTTCCCAAAATTCGCTCACAAAATGTGCTTTTTCTTTTACTAATTTGCAAACACCTTGTAAATAGTGCGTAGAGAGTTGTGAATAATGAGATTCGCTAAGATTTTCTTTTAATACCGGTTTGAATAATTCTGCCAGTTCAGCATCTGGTTTCATCCTTAAATATTGCTGATTGAACCATTTTGTTTTTTCAGGATCGAATTTAGCACCCGATTTATTTACACGTTCAAAGGTAAATGCTGCTATCAATTCATCCAGAGTAAATAGCTCTTGTGTCGTCCCGGGATTCCATCCCAACATGGCCAACATATTTATAAAAGCTTCCGGAAAAAACCCTGTTTCACGGTAACCTACATATTTTTCACCTGTACGTTCATCGTACCAATCAAGCGGGAACATGGGTATTCCGGATTTATCCCGTTTAGAAAGTTTTCCATTCCCATCCGGTTTTAATATCAATGGCAAATGTGCTAACAATGGCATTTTATCTTCCATTCCTAAATAGCGATAGATCAACACATGTGATGGAGCTGATGGCAACCATTCCTCACCGCGTACAGCATGAGAAATTTCCATTTCGATATCATCTACGATATGCGCCAGATGATAGGTTGGCATTCCATCCGATTTCAATAAAACTTTATCATCTACTTGCGTAGAATTTACAACCACCCAACCACGAATAATATCATGAAAACGAATTTCTTCATTACGTGGAACTTTTAATCGAATAACATAAGGTGTTCCGGCATCCATTAATTTTTTCACATCATCTTCCGACAAGGTTAAGGAATTTCGCATGTTTTGGCGTGATACCGAATTGTATTGAGGTGCGACTACTTTTGCTGCTTCCAAACGTTTACGCATAGCATCCAACTCTTCGGATGTATCAAATGCAACATACGCATGGCCACTGGCAATAAGCTGATCAGCATATTTTTTATAAATACCCAATTCTTTCCGTTCACTCTGACGATAGGGAGCATGCGGTCCGTCACCAAAACCAACCCCTTCGTTAGGTTCAATGCCGCACCATTTTAATGACTCAATGATATACTCTTCCGCGCCTTTAACATAGCGGGTTTGATCAGTGTCTTCGATACGTAAAATAAAATCTCCCTTGTGCTTTTTTGCAAATAAATAACTAAACAATGCTGTACGCACACCACCCATATGTAAACCGCCTGTTGGACTTGGCGCAAAACGTAAACGAACTCTTTTCTCCATTTTTATTTTAATTGAGGTGCAAAGATAATTGAATTTGAAGATGTAACAATTTGAAAATTTGAAAATGAAATAAAATACGGCTTTAAACTGCTTATTTTATTAATACATTTGCTATCACAATTTTCGGCATTTTCAAATTTTCACATTAAATCATGGAATTACTTACACCACAAAATTTTACTGATTACGAATTAATTGATGTCGGCCATTTTGAAAAGCTCGAACGATTTGGTCAATACATTACCATTCGTCCGGAACCACAAGCTGTTTGGGATAAAACGCTTAGCAATGCCGAATGGGAAAAATTGGCACATGTAAAATTTATTTCCCGTTCAAGCTCTTCAGGAGAATGGAAAAAATTAAAACCAATGCCCGATCAATGGAAGATTAGTTATCCTGTGGTCGGAAATCAAGAAACACAAATCTGTTTCCGTTTAGGATTAACTTCTTTTAAACATGTTGGAATATTTCCGGAACAAGCAAGTAATTGGGATTATATTTTCGAAACGATTAAAGCAATGAGCGCTGACTCATCTCCCTCTGGGGGAGGTCGGGAGGGGGGGCCGAAGGTATTGAATTTATTTGCCTATACCGGTGGGGCATCATTAGCAGCAAAAGCTGCCGGAGCTGATGTTACACATGTTGATTCGATAAAACAAGTTGTTAGCTGGAGTAAAGAAAACATGGATCTTTCCAACTTAACTAACATTCGTTGGGTGGTGGAAGATGCATTAAAATTTGTAAAACGTGAAGAGAAACGTGGCAACAAATACAATGGAATTATACTTGATCCTCCTGCATTTGGGCACGGACCAAGTGGTGAAAAATGGAAGCTCGAAGACAATATCAACGAAATGATAAAAGGTGTTTTAAATTTATTGGATGATAAAGAACACTTCTTAATTCTGAATGCATACTCATTAGGATTTTCATCCCTCATCATCGAAAATTTACTGAAAGAAAAAGCCGGAAAAAATTTACATGTGGGCGAATTATACTTACAAGCAACCAAAGGAAGCAAGCTGCCGTTGGGTGTTTTCGGGAGGTTCAGGAATTTTTTATAAAGCCTACTAATTTAACTTGTTCATTCAGTTACCCGAATGATAGTTTGTACGCTGTCCCCCTCTTGAGGGGGATTAAGGGGGAGGCATCACGAATTAAACTCTCTGCTAATAAATATTGAAAATAAACAAAACCTCCCCCTGCCCCCTCGGAGAGGGGGACAAAAAAATGAAAGCAACAAAAGAAAACCATAATTTATATAACAGAACACTTCAGCCATTTGCACACGAAAATCGTTACCAAATGACTAAAGCAGAAGCTTGTTTGTGGAAATATGTGTTAAGGGCAAAAATGATGTGTGGTTATACATTTAACCGGCAACGTCCTGTTTTAAATTACATTGCCGACTTTATGTCTAAAGAATTAAAATTAATAATTGAGGTTGATGGATACTCTCATACGTTGGATGAAGTGATTGAAAAGGATATTATTAAACAAAGAAATTTGGAAAATGCAGGATTTAAAGTAGTCCGATTTTCGGATGAAGAGGTATTGAAAAGAATCGAAGATGTGAGAAGATCACTGGAGATAATAATAGAAGAATTAAAAAAGCTGGATAACCTCCCCTGCCCCCTCCAGATGGGGATAAAAGAAGGGGGATGATGACGCTGGTAAAATGAGAGCTACCAAAAGAAGTAAACGGCCACTTGGTGTTTTCGGGAGGTTCAAAAACTTTTAATTATTTTTTCTTAACAGCCGTTTTCGCTGGTGTTTTTTTGATTGGCGCTTTTTTAGTTCCGCCCTTGGCGATAACAGTATATGGATAATTCATGCGAACAAATTGCGTGAACTGAGCCTTAGTGGCATGTGCAGCAACCTCCGCCCCTTTTGTTTTATCAACCGAGATCATTTTTGAAAACTGTCCTATCTCCTGCATGGAGTTTACCTTGAATTTAAAATAAACAACATTGTTTGTTTTAAATAACTTGTTAATGGCTTGCAACTGTTGCGGTGACTGCGCCAAACCCTTCGTTGAAAAAAAGAAGAATGCAACGATGACAAGTAATGAGAATGTTTTTTTCATTGAAAGTTTTAATTTAATTCCCCTTTTTCTGAACGATCATTTTTTGAATTTTAGTATCTCTGTCAGAAGATATTTTCAAAAAATAAATTCCATTTTCAAAATTCATAGCTCTGATATGTATGATTTTGTTTGTTGTTGTTTCTGAATACACATTCTGCCCCAACACCGAAAAAAGTTCAACAAGCGTTTCTGCATTGTTAAAATTTTTGAGTTCAACAGTAAAATCACCTTTGTTCGGATTCGGATAAATTGAAAAAGAAAAGGCATCATTTTCCTCAACACCTGTAATAACAATAAGATTAGAAGAATCAGAACTGCACCCATTAGCATCGGTAACGATCACAAAATAATTGTCGTTTTGTGTAGGCGTATAACTCTGTCCTGTTTCACCCAAAATAATCCCTGATCCATCGTACCATTGGTTTCCGGTTGCTGCACTGGAAGTTAGCGTGGCACCGGACAGTGTAATAACCGGAGTTGATGGCAAAGGGTTTATTATTACTGAAAGCGAATTGGATGTCTCCGGATTATTTAATGCACAACTATTTGAAGAATTAATTATGCAGGTAACAACATCTCCAGTAATTAATGCTGAACTGGAAAAAGTAGAACTGTTTGTTCCTGCATTACTTCCATTTACCTGCCATTGATAGCTTGGCGCTGTTCCTCCATTTGAAGCATTTGCAGTAAATGTTGCTATTGAACCGACACAAAAACCTGATGAAGGAACAGCAATACTTGCGCCTACATTTGTTCCCGGGTTAATGGTTGCGGTTACCGGAACTAACACACTTGTGCACCCTTGTTTGATTTCCCAATCATAGAAATAATAGTAATAAGCTAAATTATTTGCGCTGTTTCCTGTTATGGAAACAATTCCGGCAAGAGAATAAGGATAAGATGCTCCCGCAGAATTTCTATACATATTATTATTTCCTGCAACACCTAATTGCAGATCAACACCAACCGGCACATTAAAATTTAAGGTGATCCGATTTTGTCCGGAAGGAACATTAATAAGAGCAGATTGTAAAACTGTTCCTGCATTGTTACGCAATTCGATCGTTCTGTTTCCCGCTGTATTTGCATTTACCCATACCGAAACAAGAGTAAATGCACTACTTGAAGTAAATTCTAAATAATGATATGTACCTGCAGTAAAATATCCTCCTGCACCAATACTGCTATTTAAGGCTCCGACATATTGTGAACCTGCTCCGGCATCACTCTCAACATAATAAGTTGTACTTGATGAAAGTGTTGGTGTTGTATAAGATGTTCCTGTGTTTACTAAATTTCCCGCAGTCGCAGCATCATACCAATTTAATGTTCCGCTGCCGGAGGCTGTTAAAACTACAGAAGCCGGGCCACAACCCGGTGCTGTTGCCGACTGAACAATGGGCGCATTAACAACTGTTACTGTAACATAATTTGTTTTTATTAATGAATCAGCACCAGCGCAATTCGTTACTTTTAATTGTATGGTATAGGTTCCGCTGGAAGTGTAAACATGCGTAGGGTTTTGTTGAATGGAGGTAACACCATCACCAAAAGTCCAGAGCCAGGAAGTGGAACTGCCACTAAGGTCTGTAAAACCAACTGTTCCACCACATGCGCTTGTAATTGAGGCAGTAAAATTCGAGACCGGTGAAATGGGATTTAAACTGATATTTTGTATCGTGGCATTTCCATCCGTTACAACAATATTGTTTATTGTTTGCGATTGATAACCGGCGGCAGAATAAGTGACATTGTATGTCCCCTGATAAATAGGACGATGATAGTTTCCAACGGGCAATGCAGAAAAAACATGGGAACTGTCAAAATCATGCCCGCTAATAAACACTTTTGCTTTTATGGGCTGATTGGTACATGCATCTTTTATTGTTCCGCGTATGCCATGTAATGCTTCTTCCATATAATTCAGCCAGGATCTGTAGTTATCATTCCAATTTGTTAGAAGATCGGATGTAGGTGTTAGTTTTATATCCGACAATTCCAATGTAAACTCCCTGCAATGTTTATAATAATTCATATAATCCTGTCGCCCTCCGGTTACTTGATACCATGCAAAGCCATTCGTAATTCCGCTCGGAGTTACACTTGTAAAATATCCTGCCGGAGCGTTTGCCATGGCAGTATCAGCATACTTTGAGGATTCGCGCACCCACCAATTATCATCAGCTGGTAATTGCGCCCAGGTATCCCAAGGGTAATTTACTACCTCTGCACCACCATGAAAATTTGCTGCCATCACAAAATTCATTGTGTCGGCAAAAGCCATGAAAGCTTGAGTTTCGGGCTGCCATGCATTTCCATCCGGATGAGGACCGGCTTGTGGATCGGGGTAATTGCGATTCAGGTCGATATTATTTCCATTAAAACGTGTTGCTCCGTTTACCGTAGCATCACCTGCGGCATAAGTACCGTCAGGATTTGCAAGCGGACATATCCAGATCTCCATATTGTTCACCAGATTGGTAACTCGCGAATCGATACCATAATTTGTCAATAAAAAATCAATGTAATGCAACATACCAATGTACCCAGCAGTTTCATCCCCATGCATGGTGGAAGAGTATAGAAATTGCGGCTCATTTTCTTTTGCATTTATATTGTCAGAAATTTTTAACAGCATCAATTTTCTCCCACTTGGCAAAGTTGAAATGGTAATCAGCTTGCAAATACCCGGATGATCAATTACAAACTGATTCATGATCGTTTCGTAATTTGGATAGGTTGGATATGTATTCCAGATAGTTTGCACCTGAGTTAAACTTTTCCCTTTTCCCATCTTTACTTTATTCAATGAACTTGGAGGAGGTAAAATAGTATATTGATAATTCAGGACAATAAACTTTGTAAAGCCACTTTTATTGGCATATGCAACTACTTCATTGTTTTTTACATTGTCGATCGAAATAATTTTGGTGAGACTATTTATTTCTGCTTTGGAAGTGATGCTGAATTTAAAATATACTTCCCCGTGTTTTTTAAAAAGCTTGTCAACTGTTTTTTGCTGACTTTTAGTAAGTGTTTGAGAGTTTGCTTCGATTGAACACAGTAACATCGAAAATGCAAATAAGAGAGAGAGAGCTTTCTTCATTGAAAAATAATTTTAATGGAAGGTAAATGAAATATTTTTAAAATCCAATAATTAAGACCAGTTAAGGTTTTGTTCGTTTAGATTCTAAAAATGATTAGCCGAATTTTTTAAAAAGAATTCTTCGCGGCTGTGGACCCTGTATATTTTTTTGCCGCAGATTCGCAGATTATGTTTTTATCTTTAAAACGATTCTTGATTTAATGCGCTGTTCGTGGTTAATTATTAAAGACACTGATAGAGAAACAAATCATTTTACGATTCTTACTGAAAAAACTCCTCTACCGGAATTTTTTCAGTTTGAGTAACCTGATTGGGATGTAAAGTAACATCAAACGTTCCGTATGACACGGTGTTGCCTATTTTTTCTTGTTTAAATTTTAAAACATCTTTCCCTGTATTCAACTTAATAAATCCAATCTCATTTAAAAATCCACCATTTATTTTGTTGTTTAAAAAAGATTTTTTTGCATCCCATTGATTTCCGAAATATATTTTTAAAAAATAATTTCCATCCGGAATGTTATTTAATTTAAACGTAGCGCCCCATGGCAGATATTGATTACGAATCGTTTTATTGGGTGTACCGCTTTGAACCAAACATACCACAACTTCGCTTTCGTCACTATTGTGAATAACAATATTGTTTTTGCTTTCCATATCATACTGCTCTTCCCCAAAAATTATACTATAAGGTGAATCCGGATTATTTATAACAGGTTCGGCTTCTTTTACAACGGAAGTTGAAGTTTCTACAGCAATGGGATGTTCCCGGATTTCATTTTTCGTATTGAATGAAATAATGAAATAAAGCAACAAAAGTGCGATTCCTACACTTACAAGTATTTGCCAACTCTCTGTATAATCAAATTTTTGAGGAACGTATTCACTTTTTTTTTGAGAAGTCCCTTGTTTTGGTTGTTGTTGCGAAAACTGATTTGCTTTACCGGAAGAAGCTGGTTTTTGTTTTGGATAAATATGAGTATATGAAATTTTTAGATCATATTTTTTTCGTTTCTCCACATTTGACAATACAGCATATGCTTGTTGTATTTCCTTGAAATACTCTTCTGCAGCATTATTTCCATGATTTTTATCCGGATGATATTTTTTTGCCAGAGCTCTGTATGCAGTTTTTATTTCATCAAAACTGGCAGTGTTTTTTACTCCAAGAATGACATAATAATTTTTCTGCATATTTTCTTCCGCTCTGTTTTTTTGAAAGTAATTCTAATGAACTAAAACTTAGCTCGCATTTTACTTTTTGTTTTTTGCAAATTAATGGTTGCTGTTTTAGGATATTTTACCGAATAGGTAAGAACTATTTTTTTTACTTCACCGGGTTGCAAGGTATAGGTCCAAGTGAGTTTTCCGGTTTTAGTGTCATACTCCGCTTTTGTTATTTCAAGCGCCTCAACAATAATATCACTTTGTGTTGAAACAGGAATTTGATCCAAAACATCAATTTGTACAGCTGTTTTACGATTATTTTTCACCACCATTTCATATCCAAATGTTTCCTTTTTTGCGTTTCCAAGATACTTCGTATTACAAAACTCTTTTACTTTGCTTCGCGTAACCAATACTTTATTGTCGCGTCCTAATGACAGATCCAGCGTATCATCTGCACTTCGTGTATAAATATAAGACTGCCCAACATAAGTTCCGCCATAATATACATTGGCTGGTCCTTCAACCAGATCAAGATCTTCCCAACCGGTGATGCGTGCCAATAAAAAAGCATCCCTATCAATCTTCGGAACACTATGATGCTGATATGTTGCCGGCAATTTATATTCCGTAACATCCACGATATATGGTTTTGCATCAGATGGGATGGAATAGCTTGTTTTAATATCAAATTCTGCACTTAATTCGGAAACCTGAATTTCCTCGAACTCAATTGGCTTTACATTTTTGTTTGGTGCGCTTTTTTCTTGTGCATCAATAGACTGGTTACTGGTAATAGAGTTTTGTATATAGCCTTGGTTTGATTGGTATGCAGGAGCCGCATTGGAATTACTATAAACATTACCTTTATAAACTGGACCTGAATAATAATCCAGGTTCCATGTCAGCAAAACAGGTTTTGAAGCACTTTGAGATGGATCGGAAGTAGAAAGTTTAATTTTAATATCATTCCAATCTATTCCGGTATTATTAAATACTTTTGCTCTGTATTTTAATTCAATCGGCTGATTGATGTCTTCTGCATGTAAGTCGTAGCTTGGCGCCCAACCCGCATCGCTTACAATATATTTTAAATTAATTGTTGTTGTTGTTTTTGTTGCCGAAGATAAAAGAATAGTAATTTCTGAAGTGGGCTGATTATTTTTCGCATTCAACTCCCTCAATTGCTGATTGGTTTTTGAAAGAACTTCATTTAATTGAATTGTTTTTTTGTCTAGTTTAAAAACTTCTGCATTAATTTCTTTTATTCTGCTTCTATAAAAATCAGCTGCAAGCTTCAGTTCTGCAATAGCTACACCCTTTTCGTTTCCGCCAATTTTATCATTTACCAACAGCATATTTTTTTCTGTTACAAAGGCATCTTTATCGTTATTTAGTTGTGAAATAACATCGTTTAACAATAATGCGGAATCTTTCAATTGTTTTATTTTAATACTTTCTTTTTGATTCGCCATATAATTAATAACATCTGAAATGGCTAAGATGGACACATCTCCTGTTGCATTGACCTGTATGCTTTTTGAATCGAGTTTAGCAGACAACCCAACAAACACAATTTTATTTCTGCCGGAATTCAATGTTACTTGTTTACTATGATTTACTTCGGCTCCATATAAATAAATAATTGCCGATTGAACAGGTGTGCTTACTTCCTGAGTTGATTCAGTGTTTTGACCAAACACATGGGAAATCATTGCAAGCACAAAAAACAAAAAAGAACACGTTTTTTTCATTTGGATTTTTTTAAAGATAATTAGTTTTAGACTTTATACATTTAATTTATTAAAATAACTGAATGAATAGTTGGAACGTCATTGCGAGACTTTTTTCAGTCGAAGCATCTCAAACAATGATAGGTAAGATTGCTTCGTGCTGACAAATACTCTCTGGGTGAACCTTTTTATAAAAAATTTTACACCATTTTAACTTATATAAAATCTATGAAACAATAAAATAAATACAACCTTGTTTTTAAAAATTTCATATAAAAATAAAACCCTGACAATGCGAATACAATTGACAGGGTTTTAAGGTTTTTTTAAATTGAAATTATTTTTTTTCTTCCTCTTTTTTTCCGGCTGCCGGAGCAACATCTTTTAAATATACTAAAGAATAATCTCTGTAACGCATTGGATTTGAAAAAAGATTATGAACATTTGATTTTACTAATCGATAATTTTCATCGTACCATAGAACCATAACCGGAGCATCATCCATCATTAGTTGTTCTGCTTTGATAAAAAAATCATAACTTTCTTCAAGTGTTTTTGCTGATTTTCCGGCTTCAAATAATTTATCAAATTCCGGGTTTTTGTAACGAGGTGTGTTCGGGAAAGATGGTTGATTTATATCAGCAGGAACTGTTGCACCATATAAAATCCATAAAAAGTTTTCAGGACTTGGAAAATCTGCGATCCATGCTGCACGGAAAATTTCAGCACGCGCATATTTTTCATCTTCTAATTTTTGTTTTTGAGGAACAACTTCAAAATCAACATTCACATTTAAAACATCCATCAATTGTTTCTGAATTTCTAAAACCACATTTGCATTTTTAGAACCCCCGCTATTCAATTCAATTTTAACTTTTGGAAATCCTTTTCCATTTGGATAGCCGGCTTCAGCTAATAATTTTTTTGCTTTTTCAGCATCAAAATCATAACCAATTACTTTTGTAATATCATATCCTTTGAAGGACGGAGGTGAAATTCCATTTATTCCGGGACCATATGCTTCGCCTTTTAATACATCTTCAACAATTTTATTTCTATTGATCGCATAAGAAAAAGCTTTACGCACTTTTACATTATTAAATGGTTCTTTGGTCAAATTAAATTCATAATACTGGCTAGCCATTTCGGGAGAACGTTCCAAAATGTATTTTGGTGGCTTATTTTGAAAATTACCAATTTGGCTTTCAACCAGATCTTTAATAGATTCGGATGGAAGTCCTATTATCATAGCTAAATCTCCATTTTGAAAATTATCCAATTCTTGTTTTTTTGTCGGTAAAAAACTTATTACAACAGAATCAAGAAACGGTAACTGGTTTCCTAATGAGTCCATTCCATAATAATTGTTGTTACGTTTAAGAATAACTTTATCCTCTCCTGCTTTTTCAACAAAAACAAATGGACCTGTTCCAACTTTCATATCTACACCATATTTATCAAATGCTTCTTTTGCAATTATACTCGCAGAGGGAGATGCAAGAGCAAACAAGAAAGACGAGCTTGGTGCTGTTAAGGTGATAGAAATAGTATTATCATCAATTATTTTTACTCCTTCAATGGCACCACTAGGTTTTCCTTTGCTAACTTCAAAAAATTTATTTGCCCCAACAACTCTGTCTTTAAATGTGGCGGAAAAATTTGAATTGTCTTTACTGTCAGTACATAATAATTCAAATGAATAGCTAACATCCGAAGCTTTTACTTCTCTGCCTTTTCCTTCAGGGAAACATTCATTATCTTGAAAGAAAATTCCTTTTTTCAAATGAAAAGTATAGATGGTTCCTGAAGCATCAATATCCCATTTTTCAGCAATACTTGGTATAATAGAAAGGTCTTTGGGATTAAATTTAACCAATCCTTCATATATCTGATTTGCAATATGAGCAGATCCGATATCAGTTATTGCTGCAGGATAGAGCGTTTGATACATTTCGGTCTCGTTTATTCGCAAAGTGCCACCATATACTTTATCCCCTTTTGCAACTCTGGCAGAATCAGTGGTATTTGTCGGATTTGAGCATGATGTATAAAGCATCACTAACGGAAGTACTATAAACAACGTTTTTTTCATAGGTATATGAATAAAGGTAATTAGTCTTAAATTAAATGCAAGATTACTGCATCTTTAACAAAATTGCAAATAAATATGCAAAATATGCGTATTCTTGTCGAATAAACTTATGAAAACAAAAAAAGACAGGAAAAGAAGAAGAATTCACGAAGTATCGTTTTTGTTAGATAAATTTGTTTAATTTTGAGGTTCAATTAAAAAATAATGATTTTTTATTTTGAAATTGATAAATAAGATTATAATATTGCGTTCGAAAATAAGCAACCGGAATTAATTGGACTTATTTTTTACATAAACGAGAAAATGAAAAAAACACTTTTTGCTATACTTAGTTTACTTGTTTCAACATCCGGATTTGCTGTCGGAGTAATAGTGTTGGAAGGCAACTATCAAGGAAAAAACCTTTATATTCAAAACCCTTTTGCAGGTTCAGGAGTTGGTTTTTGTGTGCAACAGGTAACTGTTAATGGCAATGTTACTACTGATGAAATTGCATCAAGTGCATTTGAAATTGATTTTAGAAACTTACAATTAAAGGTTGGCGATAAAGTGGAGGTAAAAATCACTCACAAAGATGATTGCAAACCAAAAGTATTGAACCCGGAAGTTTTAAAACCTAAAAGCACTTTCGAAATTGTTTCCATGTCAGTTGGAACAGACTTAACTTTTAAATGGTCAACAAAAGGAGAAACAGGTAAACTTGCTTATACAATTGAACAGTTCCGCTGGAACAAATGGGTAAAAGTTGGTGAAGTGGAAGGCCTTGGAACTCCGGATGTAAATAGCTATTCTTTTAAAGTTACTCCACATTCCGGAAAAAATCAATACCGCGTTAAACAAGTGGATTATACAGGACAACCGAAACTTTCTAAAACAATTGACTACATGTCTGCTTCTGCAGAAATTACTTTCAGCCCTGCTAAAGTTTCAAAAGAAATTTCGTTTTTCTCTGGTAGCTCACCGGTAGAAACCATGTTCGAAATATACGATCAGTTTGGTAACATTGTGAAACGAGGATTTGCTTCAACTATTGATGCTGCTAACCTTCCAAAGGGAGCCTATTACTTAAACTATGATAATAAAATGGGAGAGTTTATTAAAAAATAATCTTTCGAATCCATATGGATAACAAAATATTGAAATGATCCCGATCCAAAAAATCGGGATTATTTTTTTGTGGGATTTTAAACTTATTGACATGTTAAAAATAGAACACTTAGGTATTGCTGTAAAAAACCTGGAACAATCAAATGCATTGTTTTCCAAGTTATTTGGGAAAGAACCTTACAAGCTGGAAATAGTTGAATCGGAAGGTGTTTCAACTTCTTTTTTCAGGATGGGTGACAGTAAAATAGAATTACTGGAAGCAATAAAACCGGATAGTGCTATCGCGAAATTTATTGAGAAAAAAGGCGAGGGAATACACCATGTTGCATTTGAAGTAACTGATATTTATATAGAAATGAAGCGTTTGCAGGAAGAAGGATTTACCTTAATTTCTGATCAACCCAAAAAAGGTGCCGACAATAAACTCATTTGCTTTTTACATCCGAAAGGCACAAATGGTATGTTGATCGAGTTGTGTCAGGAAATAAAAACATAAACAAAATATATTAACAAAGAATGTCTCCATTTGGAAGTGGGCAGGGGGAGGATTTCAAAACAGATCCAACATACTTTCCTTTTTTACATCTAAGCAATACACCTGAATACCCAAATTTTGCGCAGCTTCTATATTCTCTTCAGAATCATCAATAAATAATGTTTTTTTCGGATCAAGATTATTATCCGATACTACCAGGTCAAAAATTTCTCTATCCGGCTTTCGCATACCAACTTTATACGACAAATAGGTTTTTTCAAAAAAAACCGACAGATCGTGTATTTCAAACTTGTTTTGTAAATAATTGGAGATCGCATTAAAATGTATTTCATTGGTATTGCTTAATAGAAATGTACGATGTTTAGTTTTTAATTTTTTTAAAAGGTCAAGCCTTTCTATTGGAAGATCAAGTAACATAGCATTCCAGGCCAAATCAATTTCTTTATCTTCCGGTGGATTTTTAAAATATGATTTAATTTTTTTTCGAAATTCCTGTGAAGCCATTTCTCCTTTTTCAAATGAATCAAAAAGTATTTGCTGAGCATTTTTAAATTTCGGATCATTAATATTTAAGCCTAGTTCAACAAATGACTTTGCAGTTAATGAATGATCAATATTAATGATTACTGCTCCCAGATCAAAAATGATATTTTCATATTTATTTGAATCAATAACCATAATAAATGCGAATAGTGTTTGTTAATTGGCTACAAATATATAATTTCGCATCTCAAAATTACGAAAGTAATTGGGCCTATAGCTCATTCGGTTAGAGCAACAGACTCATAATCTGTGGGTGCTTGGTTCGATTCCAAGTGGGCCCACTTTACAGGAAAGCACATCTAAAAAGGTGTGCTTTCTTTTTTTACTACCTTTAGACCGCCCGTTATTATTGCAAATCAGAGAAACGACACTATTTAATTTAGGGGTTCGATATTGATTATTTTCAAAAATCAACCTTTCGGGGAAAATCGAACCGATAATGTTCTGTTTCCCTTGTGCATTGGTGTCTTTATAGATTTTATCAATCTCTTTTAGCAGGCTTACAATGAAATCTATATCCTTATCATAATTCTCCTTTCCATCTTCAAATAGGAGTTGTTTTATCTTTAATTCATGTAACAGGCTTTCAATATCGCATTTCATTGCTTTGTAATCGTCAGGGGTAATATCCCCATCCAACATTAAAGCCCTTGCATTTTGCAAGCGTTGCTTTTGTTTATCTATATCCTTTGTGATAACTTCTAAATCCAACTTTACGTGCTTGTTGTTTTCTTTGAATGATTGCTTTATTACATTACCGTATAATTCCAACACTTCGGGCTTTAGCGTAAAGCTATGCAATACATTTATAAATTCACGGTTTGCTTCCTCTGCCTTTTGGCGTTCTTTACAGCCATTACTACAATGATAATAAAAGAACTTACCACCGTGCCGACCCGTTGAAGCCGAACCCGTCATTATTCGCCCGCATTTCGGGCAAGTTAAATGCCCCCGCAATGGTAATTCATCCCGCACCTTTGAATTTTTTAATGGAATATTGCGTTTGCGCCCCTGTAATACTTCCTGTACGGTGTAAAATGTTTTTTCATCTATTAACCGTTCGTGTTGCCCCTCTACCCATACATTCGCTTCATCTTTATAAGCAGGAACATTAACCATTCCTATATAGGCTTTATTGCGAAGTAAAGCCCAAAAGGTATTGCGGGTAACTTTCAACCCTTTTTTATTCATCCTTCGCCTTAAATCTTCAATCGGGTACATTCCAGTTGCGAACCATGAAAAAGCCTCTTTTACAAGTTCTTCTTGCAATCCACCTTCGGGAATTATAATAGGTCTTTTGTTTTCATCCCTTGCGTTTACATATCCACGGGGACAAGCCCCCATCCATCGACCCTCTTTTTTACCTCTTCTTATTCCATGAAATATATTTAAGGCTCTACGGTCATTATCTACTTCGGGGGCTGCAAGATAAACAGCCAACATAATTTTACTTTCGGGAATTTCAAAGTTCAAAGGTTGTTCTATTGCTTGTGCCTCTATTCCAAATTTTCGCAAATCCCTTATGGCAATATATGCCTCTGCAACATTTCGGCTGAATCTATCCCACTTAATGAATAATACTACATCAACTGTTCCTTTGTTCTTTTTTATGAACGTCATTATATTAATCCATTCGGGACGGTCAAAGGATTTACCGCTTTCGTCATCATGGTAAAAAGCGACTATCTCAATTCCCTGTTGGTCGCAATATTTAATTAAGCGTTCCTTTTGGTCTGCGGGACTATACCCGTCATTTTGTTCGTCCGTACTTACACGGGTGTACAAAATTGCTTTCTGTTTCATGGTTCTTTTTATTTATCTTCTTGACGGTTCTCTCTTTCTTCAAATGATGTTAGCGAAATTTCACTTATAAAATAAAGCCAATTCCGTATTTCTATTATTTCATTATCCGTATAATGATTACCGTTTTTATTTAAAACCTTTTTACATTCCGTTAGCGAAATCCGTTCGCTCTCTCTAATGCTTTTCATGGCTACATGACATTAAATGGCATTAATTCTTTTGAACTAATGACGCGGAAAGTAGCCAACGAATACCGCTAATGCACCCTTTTATGTAGCCAACAAATAGGGCGTTTCAGCTTATAACTACAATAATTACATTAAGTTACTTTGATATAACCAAAAATCCAAACCGAATGAAAGATTTTATAGAGGCATTGAAAATAGGGCATTTTAGAGGTGGTAAAAAAATTCAAGACATGGTTAGATTTTTAAAAATAGTTGAAAAATTAGTTTCAAGTAATCTAAGAGTTTGATAAAAAATGTACTTTTATATTGCCATGTTAAAAGAACATCAAAGAATCATAACCGAACAAATCAGCAAAAGGGAATCCTTAATGTCAAGAACAAATATTGCTGGAAGCACTAAAGAAATTGACCTAATTATGTCCGATTATTCGGAATGGGACAAAGACAATAAACTGATATTAGAAAAAGGGTTTAAGCAGTTGTTTCAACAGTTTTATAGAATGTATTCCACTACAAACTATTTAGGTAATATTAATGTGGATAAAGATTCTTTTGAATTTAAAAGCGAAAAGCTACTTAATTGTTTACAAAAAAAATAGGGCATTTAAAAACAACATTAAATCAACTAAGCAGTATTTCACCTACAAATTTATTGCCTTTAAGTGAAGTGGAAGGCTTGAATTTACACATAAAAACAAAAAGCGACATGAAAAAAATATTTATAAGTCATTCATCTAAAGATAGCGATAAAGTTAATTTATTAAGGGATTTAATTGAAGGCATGGGCATTAAGGACAGTCAAATTTTTTACTCCTCTCATCCTGCACACGGTGTTGGTCTTGGAGAAAACATCTTTGAACGTTTAAAAAGAGAGTTAACCTCAGACGTGTTTGTATTATTTATTCTAACAGATAATTTTTACAGCAGTCCGGTATGTCTTTGTGAAATGGGGGCAACGTGGATCATGACAAAGGAACAGGTTCCAATTTTGATTCCTCCTTTTGATTTTAGCAAAGTTCAGGGGGTATTTCCTAATGCTCTTGGTTTTTATATTAATGATAAATCAGGATTAAATAATCTAAAGATTAAATTGGAGCAGGAGTTTAATTTAGATCCAATTAACCCAAATAGGTGGGAAGATAAAAGGGATAAATTTCTTATGGAGATAAATAGACCAATAAGAACTGATATTGAAAAAGCCAAAATAATTGAAATGGAAAAGCGAATTTTGGCTAAATTAAATCCTGAAAAAAGAATTTCTCGTACAGAACTAAAGGAAATATTAGGATATGATCCACAAAAATCAGTTCAAGTAGGTAAAATTAGACTAAAAGAAGTGTACTTAAACCCCACTATCTATGAGATAATACCGCCTGTTTTTTTAAAACCATTTCCATAAACCAACAAAAAAACAGGGCAGTGTGCAAGTTAAACTTAACTTTATGCCAACTTTTAGTCAACTATTTGCCAACTTTACATCAACTTGCACCTAACTTTCACGGAACTTTCCCTGTCCCTGTTTAACCAAATCGGAATACCTTGCAAAAGAAAAAAGAGGGGATATATAAATGAAACCGGCTCAATATTTACACTTGGATAAATATTGAGCCGGTTTTATTTGTTGTACGAAAATGAAATGGCTAAAATGGTATTTTTTGCTAACCAGTAATGTTAGTTCTCGTTTTGCTTTTTGTGTTTCTCTGTCAGATCATGCAAAAACAAAGTTAATTTTCTTGTGAATACTTCGAGTTTGGAGGCGGAATCCTTAATGTGGTCATATATTTTCACCAAATCCTTTTTTGAAGGATTCTCACTGTCAATGATATTCATTAAGCCTAAACAATTTGCAACGGGTTGCCTTACCTCGTGATTCGTCATAAAAAGCATATCCTCCAAAGATTTTATATATTCCTTTCTTTCTGCTTCTCTTTGCTTTTTATCATTGATTAGCATTCGTAGTGAAAGGTACTGAATTACCTTTCCCTTGTCGTCCTTTACAGGAAGTATTACAGTATCCACCCAGTATAATGTACCGTCTTTGGCTTTGTTCATTATTTCATTGTGCCAGACATTCCCATTGCTAATGGTTTTCCACATATCCTTAAAAAACTTTTTTGTATGATAGTCAGAGTTGACGATCCTATGATTCTCACCAACAAGTTCCTTTTCAGAATACTTTGTTACCTCACAAAATTTTTTGTTGGCGTAAATAATTGTCCCCTTTGTGTCCGTCATGGAAGAAATTATACTTTCATCAACGGCTTGTCGGTACGCATTTAAAAGTTGTAATAATTCTTTTTGGGATTGACCACCGATCTCAGGCTTATGTTTCATAAAACAGAATAATGCAGTTTAGGGGATGCTTTCAAAAATACGAATTAAACTTATACCAATTCAATTTTAGCAATCTCAGCACAATCAATAATGATACTATGCTTTGGATTTAGATTTCCTTTAGAAATAAGCTCTGTATGAAATGTAACGGCATTATTATTTGGAACAAAACGGAATTTAAAATCTTTTTGCAACTCCTTTTTATCTTCAAAATTCTGAAAAAAACCGTAAAATATTTTCCGGTCTTTATAGGTGATCTTAACTTCTTTATAGGTTATGAAAAATTCTTTTTCAATGTATTCCGCTATTTCCTTTTTCGTCATTTTAAAATAAATACTTTTCGCAAAAGTACATAAAAAAAGCCGCATATAGCGGCTTTGTGGTTAGATAAGGAAGGGGTTATAAGTGGTTATACAGGAAGGAATGCGGGTTAAGCTCCGCTATGAGTTTGAAATTTTCTTCGCCAATATATGCGCGTATGTTTGTAACAAATTGTCGTTCGCTGGTTTTCTGCTCCACCATGTAAAAATCAGAACCATACAGGATTTTACCTTTTAACGTATTATCTTCTAAAGTCAGCTTTAAAAGGTTAAACAGATCTGCATTAAACATAGTGTAGCTGATATCGGTATATACGTTCGGGTATTTGCGGATTAAAGCAACTATTTTTTCGTACCATGTGATTGAATTTTCATCAATGGTATTGCCTAAATACTTCTGCCATTCATCAAAGCCCCCGAAGTGTGCAAGGTTAATTTTTAATTCAGGGAATTGCTCCAGTACATATTTGTAGTTGTCGGGATCGGTATAAGTATCTGTAAAAAACTTATTCTTTTGCTCTTTGATGTATTGCCCTGTTTTCGGATGTGTCAACATACCGTTTGTAATTTCACCTTTGTAAAAGATACCACCCCGCGCACAATGAAACGTAATAGGAATTTGGTATTTTTCACAATAAGCATAAATCTCATTCAGACGTTCATCAAAAGGATAGTAACCCAAAGGCGGGTACATTTTAATTCCTGCAAAGCCCTTTTCTTCAATATACTTGCGGACTATATCAAAAATCCCTTTGCGTTCAGGATGAACAAAAATAAAGGGGTAAATAAAGTCCTTATAATCCTGGTCTTGTTTGATAAGTGCAAGCTCATCCAGTTGCCCGATGTAGGATTGCTTTGTTTGTCCCGCCTGCATAAATTCCAAGTCCATTGGCAAAACACAAAAGCGTGTGCCGGTAGGATAAAAACTTTGCAGGTACTTGAAAATTTCTAACTGACTTTTTAAATCTCCGATAGTTAAAAAAGCATGATACTTTTTTACAAGCAATGCTAATTCATGTTTTTGCATTTTACTGAAGACGTTAAAGAAAAATTTTGATATTCCTTTATTTTCCAACAGCCTTGCTAAAGGCATTAGAAAGCGTGGTAAAAAATTGTCGGGTACTGCTGCACGATTGAAAGTGTGCGTATGGCAGTTAATGATATTTACAGTTTCCATTTTTTTTAATTATTATTCTGTGTGATTGATTAAAGATGTTTTTTCATTTCAGTAATTAAAGCATCGTAATCCTTTTCAATTTTTTTCATTTCAGCAAACGTCAAATAGAATCGTTCGGCATATTTTGATTTATTTAAAAAGACGTTTTTATTTTTATGCTTTTCAAGTTTGTATTGTGCATACACTTCAAAGGAGCGTGCCCAAATTTCATTACGTCTTATATAATATTCTTTCGTTCCTTTTTTGTTCAGGCGTTTATAATAATCCGACTGAACATTTTTACCCTTCCAAAGAATCTTATTCAACAGGTTATCCATTAAGCCTTGTAGTTTTGGTTTTTTCAGAGAGGGAAAACGGATAGCTGGGTTTGTATCCCTTCCGCCTGATATTTGCCAGTCGTCCGCTTTTTCAATAAATGTTCCGGCATAATAATCGAGTGCGTGTCCGAACTCATGGGCGAATGAACCTACACCACCGTCTTGCAGGATTAAATTAACCCGTCTGAAATTGGAAGGGCGTTTGTCTAATTTTTTTGGTCGGCTGTAACGGGTTAAGTTTATTACGAATGCAGCGGGTTCAAAATGGGCTAATGCTTTCCCGCGCCCTCTTGCTCCGAATGAAACAGACAATTTTCCTTCAAGACCAATTTGTTTTGGTGAAAAACCTAATAGCTTATGAAGGTCATACAAAGCCAAACCTAATCCTGATAAATAATTTAAACGGTCTTGCTGTGATAACCAATTGCCGAACTCAAAGGCTTTCAGTCCGTAATAATCTTCCAAAAACCGCATATCTGCATATTTGTAAGCAGGAGAAATCTTTTCTCCTATCCGTACATGGGGATCATTGGGCTGAAAAACGAGGTCTATTCCTTCCCGTCCCCAGTACACATCTGAATTTCCCTCCGGTGCAACTTTACCATGATCCACTATTTTACCGAGATCATGACCCCCTTTCTTTTTAGGTTTCGCTTTTGTTTTTTTAGGTGCTTTTGCTTTGGGCTGCGGTTGCTTATGTTTGCCTGACAATTCTTCACCGTTAATAGCTTCTTCAATATCTTCTATGGATTCTTCATCTACCATTACATAGATAGTTCCGTGTTGAAGACATAATTGCAAACCATGCACAATTTTATTCTGTACATAGTCCAACAATTCGTAATCATGTGTTCCACGATTGACATGAAATTTTGCTTCAATTAATTCTCTGAAAAACTTTTCAAAGTCCTTATAATCTTTATCCCCTCCGAATTGAAGGTATTTATTGATTAATTTTTCTGTTTCCGTTTTCATCTTTTTTTCTTTTGGGAATTGTCCTTAAAAAATAACTCGTATGCGAGCCATGATAAGCCTGTAAGCATTATTGCAATTGCGCCTAATTGTACAGGCTTTGGTACTTTTTTGCTATCATGGAGATCGCAACTGCATTTCGGATAATCAGTTCTTTGTATTTTGACCTGTTATCCCCGTTCTTTTCATTGATATAGGGGCTTGTTGAAATCAGCCTTGCATATTCGGTTACACTCTGACTTGCTTTTGCAGCATCATTGTATTTTACAACAAGCAGGCGCGCAAAGTCGCTGAATCCATCTGCAACGGTATCATAAGTACGAAAAGGCAAACCCGATGAAGTCGAAAGATATTTACCGCCTTTCCAATAATGGTTTGGTGTACCGTATGCAGTTACCCCGAAAAAATTATTGTGATTCCTTGCAAGGTTGGATGTGCCCCATGCACTCTCTATGGCTGCCTGTGCAAGTATGACAATCGGATTTATACCGAATGCCCGACCGACTTTTTCGGCAATACCGTAATAGTTCAGCACGTAGTCAGCGCGTTTGTCGCCTGATTGGGATGGAACTCCTTTTAGTTCTTGTGGTTTAATTTCTTCTGTATTATGAAGCCCCAACATGGTTGGGAATACTTCAAAAAATTCTTTTGACATGATTTTATATTTTAAAATGTTTTATGTTCTTCTTTGTGTAATAGTATCTTCTTGCTTTACCCAGCGAATAAATCCCTGTACCGTTTGTACTTTGATATATTGACCCTTGCCTGTGTCCAGTGTCAATAGTGGAAATCCGATAATAATATTTTTAGGGAGTTGTTGAATGGGGTTAAATTGTTCGGTATAAATTATTGTAGGACGAATGCTGACAACTTGCATTTGTGATTCATCCGAAGTGCCTGAAAGTCCTGCTAAAAGCTCAAAAGGGATTTTTGCTGTTTTTTCGCGTTTATCTTTTTCTGTTTTGTTCAATAACTCCACTTGACTTTTTGCGACATAGAAATAATGTTTGATTTTATCTTTTACTCCGAGCGTAAAAAATTCAATAAAGGTTACATCGCTACTTTCATCATATGCGTATTTGCCTGTTGTGATACCGATTGATTTACCTTTTGAAACTAATTTTACAATGTTATTGCTTGGTAGATAGCTGCTTTCTTTCTTTGGGGTCTTGCGTATATTGGCATCTGCAATGGTTACTATCCAAAGGTTAGCAGGAATATCTTTACGAACGGTTGAATATTTCGGACTGCCGCTTTTTCCTTTTGTGGCAAGTGCTAAAAATTTGTCGTACCCTTCTGCACCTAATTCATTTATTAAATCTTCATGCAATACCCGCCCTTGTGTTTGCGCTTTGTAAAAATCTTTTACCGCATCTAAATCGGTGATCTGTGGAGCAATCATATATATTGCATCTGTACTTGTTCCGTCAAAGGTTCGCATCCAGCTAAAGCCCGATGGGTTCATAGCTGCATTCAGCATCCGTGCTTGTCCCGCTGCGGGGTTTTTATCTATTTGCGAATCCGCTGAATCTTCTGCTTTTTTATCTAACATTTTTTTACCAATGAAAAACAGAAATGCCGCAGCACCTACCTTTAATAACTTGTCGGTCAGACCTTCGGAGATATATTGATTTCCGTTTTTCATGGTTGTTGTTTTTTAATTGAATTAAAAAAGGTTGAACCTTAATTTACTTTCCGAGAAAATTTTTTGCGGTAGTAATGATGCTTGGATTTGTTTTTAAGAGTTGCGCCAATGCTTTTAAATCTGCATCGTTCAAACTGTTGCGGATGCTTAACAGGTCTGTTGCAATCTCTTCGGCTTTCTGCTTACTTGAAGCCTGAATGCCAATTTTAATGATGTGTTCCATGTTATTATGATATTTTGTTTAAATCGTCTTCGCTTGTGTTTTCTTCGCCTTTGTCTTCCTGTTCTTCTTTATCGTTAGTTGTTTCAGAGGTTTCGGATGTTTGGGTAGTAGTATCTTTTTTCTCTGCGGTTTTATTCCGTTGCTGTTTTATTTGTTGCATCACATTCCAAAGCACCTGTAAATCCTGCACATTTTTTTGTGCTGTTTCGGTTATGTCGTAAAGCATCCGTAAATACATATCAGGTAAACTTTCCCCTACTTTCTGAATGTAGTTGAGTGCAACTCCGCGCGGGTCGTTATTGTTTGGGCTTGGTTCTGAAATAATCCTTGCTGTTGGGGTTTGGGGCGTTTCGTTTTTTTCGTTTTCTATTCCCGCTAAATGTCCCTGTAAGGTTTGAAATCCTGCATCTCCCAAAAGACCTTTCAATAAGCCTGTTCCCATATTGCTTTTCGCAAAACTTTCTATTGCCCTTGCACTGATGCTTCCTAATGCAATGTTGCCAAATGAATTGTGTTTGTCTTTTTCGTTCTTCGCAATTTCTTTTTCAAAATCCTGTATCTCTTGCTCTAAGTCTTGTATCTCCTGTTCTAAGATTTTTATCTTTTCTGCATTGCGTATATCCTGTTCTTTTAATTTGTCTTCGTAGCGTTCGGTTAATTGAATAAGCCTTTCGGTTAAATTTTGTTTTTCCATTTCAGTACGCATGATCCGCATTTGCAATTCAAATTTTTCATCGTAATATCTGCCTACTGGAATACTGCTGTCTAATTGCTGCACTTCGGGTACGTTCTTTTCCGTATTGCCTAAATAAAAAGAGGGTGTTTGTTTTTTTAATGGAACTTTAAATGTTTGAAAAGGTGTTTTTACATTTCTGCTCTTTGCACTGAATAGCTGAATATAAAGGGATGTTAAGTTATAATCACTCATGTATTTCAAAACCTGCTTTTTATAATTCTCATAGCCTTCTTCTTTTTCTGCAACGGGCGTAACTTTTTCGTACTGCTCAATACAAATGGTGTAAAAAGTCGGCAGGCTCTTTTGTTCACGTTCTTTTATAATGTCCCCGATATAATCGAATAATTCGCTGGGTGTTCTGTCGCTGGGTTTCATTTTTTCTAATCTTAATAAATGACTATCCTTAAAAATTCAACCGGAATATTCTTTTCATTACTACCAAAGGCATCGGTATTGATGTAACTGAAACTCCAATTACCGTTTACCCTGTAAAAATGTATTTGCCCTGTAAATTCAGGCGCACCGCTATCTAAAGGATTGTCGCTGTTAAAAACACTATTGTCGGAAAGGATAAAAAGACCAAAATATCTTTCGGGATAAACAAGCACATAGATTTCGTTATACGCTTTTATACTGAAAGCTCCTGCTTTGTTTTCGTTATCAGTAGGATATACCCGCACGGGTTCAAAATGATACTCATGCGGTTGTTTACCGATTTCCCTCATGCGTTGATGGGCGTATGATATGGCTGCTTCGTAGTTCATGGCAGGTAATGCAGATAAATACTTATTCTGTAAGAAAATCTGGATTCAATAAATGTGGTGTTCTGAATGAAAAAGCCTTGTATAAAACTGTTCCGATTAATCAGTTCATTAAAAGGCAAAGGGTTTGAACAGTCATTTAAATAAAGGGTTTGGAGTACGGCACATTGAAAACACTTTAAGGATTGACCGTTAAAATTCAAGGTGATAAAACCAGCGACAATTGGCGTTTTTGGAACACTTGCCTTCATATAATCTACTCCAACTCTTTTGTTCTTTGGGCTAACCGAAACAAATATTTCTTTCAGATTACGCACGTATGCAGGTAGTTTATGTTCTATTCTTAAAAAGCCTTTTACACCTATGTCAAGTGTAAACACATAACAACGTGTTGCTGAAAAATTATAAGGTTCATAATATTGTTCAATGGTTTTCATCGCTAAGAAATTTTTCCGGTGTCGGTGCATTCTAAATTTTCAAGGCGAAGCGAAAAAGTAACGAAGTAGGGATAACTTAATGCTCCTGCTACATCTTTGTATGTTCCTTTTAACTTGCTTCCTCCTGCGGGTTCTTTAAGCGAATGGTAATCAAATCCGAACGGTACGTGTTGACGGAATTGTAAACGCAACACTTCAAAGTTTTCGGGAAATATTTCCTGCCCGTTCATGTCTAATTGCAGGGTGCTGAATTTTGCATTTTCATCTGTCAGCAATACATTGATTCCTGTACAGGTGTTATATAATTTATCCGTTTCGGCATCTATTATAATTTCCTGTGATGGAGTTTCCACTTTAAAAGTGAAATGCTGATATTTTATTTTTGGATAGCCCATGATTTCTATTTATTTGTTCCGAGTAATTCTTTATTCATCTTTTAAATTTTAGGTAGCCAGTAGGCGGGGCTTCAAAACATTATTGCGAATGATAATGTTTGTTATAGCCCCCCCGTTTTTAGTAACTGGCATAATGATTTTAGAAAGGGATCACGGATGTTCCGATGAATCCAACACGTAAAAAACTGTTTGCAACGGATGCAGCGGTAAACTTCACAGGCATTTTAATTTCTATTTGTGGCTCAATGATTTTTTGATTTTCCACTTTGTAGTAGCCTATTGGTAAGTCCACACGGTTACGGGTATCAAAAATGGTATTGTCCGTTAAACCGATTAATTTTTTATTCCCTGCTTCCAATTCACATTCACCGTTTCTGATAATTGCGGGAATCTCCACAAAGTCCGCTGTCAATGCACCTGTTGCACTTACTGCATAGCGCATAATGATTGCATAAATGATGAACCAATTATCTTTTTCTAATTTTTGGTTTGCCAGGTTGCCAAGTCCAACACCTTTTTGGTCTGTGCCTTGAAAAACATCAATGCTGTTTTTTCCTGAAATGTCTTTTACCACGTAGAAACGGGTATCAGCTAATTGCAAACGTTTGTTAAGTAATCCATCGCGGATTTCTTTTGGCAACTGCATAAAGCGTTGTTCCATTTCCTGACGGGAACTACCACCGCCTGCAATTCCGCTTCTGCCTTTGATGATTTGTTTTAGTGCTTTTGACTGTTGCTCTTTAGGCAATCTTGAGATACGACCAAGCAAGTCTGCTCCTTCGGTATCAATTCCCAATAGGTCGGCATTGTTACTATACTCGCCTTCCATCAATGATTTTAAATTTTCCATTTTTTTAAATTTTTATGGGTCATAGACCCGTTGTTTTTATTTTTTTTAATTACTGTTTTTTATTACTTATTCTTTCTTTTACAAAATGCCTTTTATTTCTTCATCGTCTGTTTGCGAAGCATTATAACCCAAGTCTTCGTTTCCTATATTTTCCGCACCTTCTAAGTCCGGTAAATTGCTTTGAATGCTTGCTACTTCTTGCATGGAGGCATTACCTACCGGAAGCGCGGACAATCCAAAACCGTTCATTAATTTTTCGCGTTCTTCGCTTTCGGTGTAGAATGCACTTGCTGCGGGGATTTCGGTTTCTCCTAAGATTCCTGAGAGATAATCTTTTGCAACGGGAATAATTTTAATTCCCTCAAAACCTCCCGCTACTGCCAAACCATAACCAAAATATTTTGCTTTGCTGTTTGCATCGGTTGCTGCTGCTATGATAATTCCACCGCCTGCAAATAATAATGGTAAGGCGTATTCTGCAACTGCATCCATTGTTGGATGTTCTTCTGTAAATTTTCGGATGCCTTTTATTGCAAGTGTTCCGCTTACAGCGCCAATGAGTACTAAGCCTGTTTTCATGGCTTCGTCTAAGGCTTGTTTCTTTATTTTTTCTATGTGCTTATTCATGACTTTATTTTTTTTATTGGGGTCAAAGACCCTTTATTATTTATAGTTTGAACTTTTTGGCTGTACCGCTTTTCTTGCGTTTCTTAGGAGCTGTACCACTTACGGTACGCGGGGGATTGTTTTTTGCTTTTCCTTTTTTCTTCTTCCCTTTCCTAACTCCGCTAAGTGCATGTTTTGGCTTGACTGCCTGATAGATCAGGAATGCCGCGCCTGCACCGATCAGTACGCTTGTGGTCGGATTTTCTTTTACCCAGTTCATCGCTTTTGTAAATACATTCTCTTGTGCGGTATCACTTGCCGACTTCATCATTTTTTTATTTGTAGCAGTGGGCAAATTGGAATCTCCATTTTCATCTGTATTCTCTCCTTCACCACTTCCTGCATCCGAATTACCGCTTGTAGTTTCCGAACCGTCCGAATTTGTGTCGGTGTTTTCTCCGTCTGATGTTTCTCCTCCTTCGGGCATTGCGCTTTCTCCGTCCTCTGTGGTATTGTCGCTTTCCTCTGCCTTTGTTTTACCTTTCATTTTAATTGCGCTTACATTGGCAATCAGTTTTTTGAAATTGATTTTCTTTAAGAGGTTAAGGATTTTTGTAATGAATGGAACGGCTGCGGTTGTTGTTGCAGCAGCTCCCGCAGCAACGACATAACCTAAATCAGTACCGCTTAACTTTCCACCACGTCCGGTTAAAATGGCACGTTTGAAGTTTTCGGCTTTGCCCTGCAACACTTTCACAAACATATTTTCTGCTTTGGCTACTTGTGATTTCATCTTGCGCCACTCCTCCATGTCAAAGCCTCTTGTTTTTGCTTCTTCTTCTGTTAAGTAGCCCCATTTTAATTTGGAACTCACTTTCAGCAAATTGATTTTAAGGGCTAACAGAACGGCTGCACGGATGGTTACTGTTAAAGGGTTAAAGCGTATAAGTTTTTTTGCAATTTTCTTAATCCCTTGTCCCGCTTTCTTTACAGCTTGTTTTACTTTTGAGAAAAATTTACGCTGGCGTTTTGCTTTACCTAATACATCGTAAGCACCTAATCCATTTAACCCGTAAAATAATTCTACGTCTTCGTGTCCTTCGTCATACCCGCTTAATCCTTCCAGTTCATTTACGCGGTCTTCTTCTCCTGCAAGTATTCCTAATGCTTCATCGCGTTTGTCTGTATCCCAATATTTTAGGGCATAATCGACCATGCCTAAAAAACTTTGCGGGTGTTCAACATCGCGTATCAAATGAGGTCTGCGGGCAATGATCCCGCGTGTACGCAAAAGGTGATTGTGTATTGCTTTTAATTCCCGTTCGCGGGTAGCAAAACGTCCTAATCCTTCCAATTCGGAAACTTCTTTGAAGTCTTCTCCTGTCAGGATTCCTGATATTTCGTTAAGCTCATCGTCTTCAATGCCGCCTAATACGGATATATCTATACCGTTTAAATTTGTAGTATTCATGATTAAAAAGTCTTTGGTTTCTACTGTTGGTTTTTCTGCATCGTACTCGTCAAGTACTGCATCTAATGTGATGTATTGTTTATCTTTTAAAGGAATGACAGGGTAAACGTGTTGGAAATAATTTTTACCTGAATACCTTGCTATCCGTATATATTCGGGAATGTTTAAATTATAAAGCAGACAACCGGCAAATAAAGTGAAGTCGTCACAGTCAATGCCTCTGCTTCTTCGTATCGCCCAACTTAAAGCGGGAGTGCGTAATTGCTCTTGCCCCTCATCGTCTTCTTTGTATTTGATATGTGTAAATAAAAAGTTCCAAATGTTATGGCAGGTTTCATAAACGTCTTTGCCTCTCAATAAAGGCGCAAGTTTTGCCGTTTGCCATGCGTAACGTCTGATGACTTTTTTCATTTCAGCAACGGTGTCCGTTACTGTTCCATCACGTTTGACAATATCCTCCGACCAAGAAGGGACGGGTAAAATTCCCTCAAATTCTTTCCCGTCCCGACTTGCTCGTAGGTGGTTATCGTTGGCTACATAACCGAGTATGGATTGTATTTTTAAAACATCGTTCATAATTCAAAATGTTTTTTATCTGAATAAGGTATGCCGTCCGCTTCTGTACTTAATGCTATATCAAATGCCATCTGTGGAATGTTGCCTGTTACAAGGCTTAACACAAGTGATCCTAATTTTATAAAGGGGATTTGTATGTTTATTCCTTTTATGGTCGTGCGGTCGTTGGCTTGTATGGGTGTTCGTTCATTTGATGGAATGCTGTTGCCGACTTCTTTGCCGTTGTAAAAGGCGGTAAGGTTGGGCTTTTTCAAACTCATGGTATGGTTGGTCGGATTGTCAAATGCTACATTCACACTCAGCACCAATGCACCGTTTTTTATTTTAGGTGGATTTATTCCTGAAACAGTAATGGAGGTTTTTTCTCCCGTGTTGCTTGTTTTTATCAGGCGACTTATGCCGTAAGCCCCGCCACCAAATAAAACCAATGCACCTATTATTTTTCCTGTTGAGTTCATGACTTGGATTCTGTATTGTTTTCCGCTGCTTTTCTCTCCTGCTCTTTTGCTTGTTGTTCTGTTCTTTGGCGCAACTTCGCTGAATAATGTTCCTGTATGTATTTGCAGCCATACCATACGGCTGCTCCTAATATGGCTTTGATGAGATAGTCCGCGATTCCGACATAGTCGATATTGGCGAACATGAATGCTCCGTATAGAAATACATTGGAGAAATTATCCGATTGTATGTGATGTATGAGTTTCATTTTTTTATTTTTTTGAAATAATAATCCCTTGCTCTGTCAGGGCGTTAAGCCTTGACAATGCCAACTGAAATGTTTTTTATGCAGCTTAAATAGCTGCGGTAACGGTTGATTTCCTTTGAGTTTGCGTTAAAAGCGCAAGGCTCGTAGGCTGAGGGAATTATTCGCCCGAATAAGGCATGAGGGTTAAAATGTGCAAACCGTGTAAGGGTTTACGTGAGGGAATTTATGCGTAAAAAATTAGTAGTTTTTTTATTCGCGCTTTGAGGGATTCGCGTAAGGGGATATAAATAAACTGCTACTCTTAATCTTTAAACCTTTATTAGCCTAATGTTTGACGGCAGGGTAATCAAATGAAAAATAAGTGATACTTGTTTTTCATCGTATAAATAGCCGTCAGGTTTTCCTATCTCTCTATGCTGTTTCATTCTTTTTCTCATGATGAACTTTGAAACATTGTAGAGTTCTGCTAATTCAAACAGGTAATAAGATCGTACACATACTTTCCTGATTCTTGTTATATCTTTGCCTAATTCTGACATAATTACTTTTTTTACCTTAGTAGTTATTTTGTCATGAGCCTTTGTTTAGGATTTCTGTGTTTCTTTTTTTTAACTTATAACGCTGCTTGTTATCATTAGTTACGGGTTGTTGGGGCTGTTGAACACTTTTTTACACAATTTAACACATTCCGGGTATTAAAAAACCGCCTCAAAATATTGATTTTACAGGCGGTTGCAAGGTTTTAAGAGAAAGAACATTTATTTTAATGCAAGGGTGAACGGTATGTTTTCAATAAAAAATGGATTAAAAACTATTCTCTGTAACGCTAAAACGACTGATTTTATTGTGTAAATGAGGGTTTCAATTTTACTATTGTTTGTTTTGTGATTTATTAAACGGTTGTTTTTTGGTGTTTTTCGGTTCAAATAAAAATTTGTTCGCACTAAAAAATGAGATATATTTGTTTAAACAATCAAAAAAATATAGAGAAAAAAATTAATTAACATATTGCGTTTCGCTGGAAATCACTTCAAAACCGCCAACTAATTTTAATCCACAGCTTCGCAAGAGAAACGCTCCGAAAAGGGCGTGGACTTGCTTATGCTGTGGATGGGACTTGGCGGTTCCTGAAGTGGTTGTAGGTATTGTTTCACGCCCGATTTTTTTCAGCAATCGCATTTTGTTTTTATTTTATTCTACGTTTATTAAAACAAAAACAACTCTGAATACAATGAAAACTACTCCGTTAAAATGCAGTACTATCATGCTAATTGAAGACAATGCCATTGATAATTTCATTAATGAACGGATTATCAGGAATTGCTTTTTTTCTAAAACTGTTTTGGTACATACAAACGCAAGTAGTGCTTTAGAATATTTTAAGAATATAAAAAAGATGGAAAATATTTCCCCTGTACTTATTCCCGATTATATTTTTTTAGATATTAACATGCCTTTGATGGACGGATGGGGGTTTTTACAAGGATTTGAGAAATTAAACTTGCCTTTTGATTGCAAAATCATTGTGTTAACCGCCTCTGTAAACCCCGCAGATGAAGAAAAAACAAAAACGTATAAAAATGTTGTTGGATTTTTCAGTAAACCTCTTTCGAGTACGGTATTGGATTTGTTATAAATAATTGAGGTCTAAAAATTTTAATATATATTTGCTTCGTTAATCATCCCCAAAAATTAACAAGAGTATTTTGCTTTTCATAGTAGCAAAATTATTTTGTGCATTTAATCGACACTGATCTGCCGGTTAAATTTTTACATCCCCAAATTATGAAGTTGTTTTTTAAGAAAAAATCTGATAGAGGTAAGTATGGATTGGTATTACTGGATGTTATAATCGTATTGATTATTTTAATACTAATAGGTTTAATTATGTATGCTATTGATAAATTTTCAGGGGTTTAATTTATTTAAACCCTTCGCTAAAAAATTCCGTAATCGAAATATTTAATGCTTTTATGACTTTCAAAAGATTTTTATACGTGATATTTCCTTCACCCTTTTCATAATTTCCGTAAAGCACACGGGGCAAATCATTGTCATACGCAAAGGATTCAAAGCTACTATACCCTTTTTTTATCCTTAATTCACGCATACGTTTACCTAACTTCATAAAATCAACGTTTGCACCTGTAAGTTGTTTCGCCTTTTTGCTTTTTACTGCTTTTATCGTTTTCTTTGCCATCCTACAAAAAAACAGGATATAAAAGATATATGTAACATCATAAATAAAACATTATTTGTAAAACATTATATATTTTATATATTTGTTTTAGTTATCAAAAGACATAGAGTGCAGTAATACCGTTTTACACGAATGAAAAATAATTACTCCGTTTTTCTTATCGACAATAATGAAATAGATAATTTCATTAATCAAAGAGTGTTGAAAAATTTCTCCGAAAGTATTACTGTGTTTGCTTTTTCCAGTGATACAGATGCTTTGGAGTATCTCCAAAAAAATAAAATAACACCTCAATATATTTTACTGAGCCTGAACTATCCTACAACGAATGATTCTGATTTTTTTGAGCAATATGAAAAATTAGATTTCGATAATAAGAATACTTCGATTTATATTCTTTCAACTCTATTGTTGCCCAGTGATATTGAAAAATTAAATACCGACTATAAGCATATTGGCTACATTGAAAAGCCTTTATCAGCTGAAAAGTGGCTCAGGGTAATGAATACAAGGCGATTGAAAGCCGAAATCACCCCATTTTAATGGATAGCTTTACTCGATTAAACAACTTGTTTTAAAAGAATAAATAGTTTATGTTTGGTGCGACTATTAAATATTGACCATAAAATATTTTACAAATAACTAGACATTATTTGTTTTTAGATAAAAATTAAGGTATGTTAGCTATATTATTAAAATAATTACTTCTTGAATTGATTATCTCGAATTTTACTGAATACTGATTACAGTTTACTAACTTTTAAATCCCAAAATCATGAAAAAAATCTACTTATTGATTTTACTAAACTTTATAGTTTTTAGTATAAAAGCACAGACAGGATTAACTTGTGCTACTGCTGTAACAGTTATTCCTTCTGCAACCTGTAATTACAGCACCTATACAACAAGTGCAACAGAAATGTGGGGACAATTTGTTGCAACAAGCCCAACGGTTAGCATTTCACTTATTACTGCCAAATTCGGACTAAATTCTACACACATTCACAACCTTGCATTAATCAGTGGTACATGCAGTAATCAAACAATAATTGCGGAAGATGAATTACCATTTGTTTTCGATGCCGACAAACTTGCAATTGATTTAGATGCTTCTGGATTAATTGTTGGAAACACTTACTATTTAAGAGCAAAAAGGGAAGCAACTATTGGTACTTGCGATAAAGTTAATTGTAAAGCAGGAGGATCAACAGCTCCATCTACCTATCAATTATGTGTGCAAAATATTACTGTAATAATTCCTGCTGATTTTGGATTAGAAGTTCCGAGTAGTGCATATTCATATTTAACTAATCGTGGACAGTTATTAGATGTTAATAATAATCTTGTTCCAGATGTAAAATTATATACTCTAAATGCTAACCCAAATATATACATCGCAAACGATAAAGTTTCTTATGTTTTTTCACACATTGATACTATCCCTTCAACAGTCGATTCCATGCAAAGGGTAGACATGACTTTGGTTGGCGCAAATACAAATACAAAAACGTTTAAAACCGAAACTGCTCCCGGAATAACTAATTTTTTCCTATCTCATCTTCCTAACGGGGTGGCTGATAACAAAAGTTATAATCGGACAGTTTCCAACGAAGTATATCCTTTTATTGATATGCAATGGTACAGTAATAATCTTGGTGAAAAAATTTATTTTATTGTGCGTCCAAGTGGTGATGCCGACAATATTGTTTTAAAATTTGATGGAGCAACTTCGGTTACTGCTTTGGCAAATGGAGGCTTGAAAGTAATAACTCCATTAGGAAATATTGAATACGAAGCTCCTCATGCTTATCAGATAAACCCTGCTGGTAATGTTGTGCCAATGCCTTGGCAAGCAAACTTTTTACAGGTTACTGCAAACTCTGTAAAATTTGACGTTCGTAGTTATCCTCATAATATGCCCTTGTTTATTCAGGTAGATAAAGGCCATAATGCTGCTGCTTCAACAGCAGCATATAAAAATCTGACTTGGAGCACATATTATGGTGGAAACCATAATGATAAATTTTCAGATATTGTTACAGATGCAGTTGGAGATGTTTATACTGCTTTAGAAACCGTAAGTAATAACTTCCCTGTTATTACGGCTATTACAGTCGGGTCATCTATTAATAATTTGGGTAGTAACGTAGCTGGCATAGTCAAATTCAACAAAGCAGGAGTGCGGCAATTTGCTACTTTATACGGAGTAACTTCAACCATGCAAGTACCCATTTATAACATCAAATTAGATGTCGATTCTTATGGGAATACTTTTCTTGTTGGTGAGATTGCTCGCACTCCTGGTGTAACAACGAATATTCCATTTCCATCAATTCAGCCGGCAGGTGCATATGTTGACCCAACATACAGTAGTGGTTATTCCGAAGTTTTTTTAACAAAATTTAATACATTAGGAAACGCTTTGCTTTGGACTACATACTTTGGAAGCACAGCGTCTGAATATAATCCTGACGTAAATGTTGACTTTACTGATGATGTTTATTTAACCTTTCAAGGTTTTAGCGATTCTCTTTTTCAAAAAACAGGGGCTTATTGGAATAATGCGTATAGCGATAGCGGTAGTGTAATTGTAAAGTTTAATAGTAGCTTACAACGTACTTGGGCAACGGGATTTAAAGGACGAATAACACGGGGAGCTTTTGATAAAATCGCAAATTTTTATATTACTGGTTCTTTGCAAAATGGTTCAATAAATGTGCCTTGGACTGACCCGGGCGGATCAGCAGACTTTGATACAACACTTAATGGGAAAACCGATGCTTTTGTTGCGAGATTTTCAAAATCAGGAAGTGTACTCCAATGGCTAAGTTCTTTTGGAGGAAATGCAGATGATATAGCAACGTCAATCGCAATTGACAATAGTAACAATATTTATATTACGGGACATACTCAAAGTAGTAATTTCCCATATAAATATGCAGGCACGGGAACTTATTGCGATAGTATTTTAGGTGGCACTCTTGATGCCTTTATGTTTAAGTATGGAGCTAATCTTGACAGAAAATGGGGATCTTATTTTGGAGGGGCAAGTTCTGGAGAACAAGGGGCTGATGTTGCAACTGACCCGATAAGCGGTCGAGTTTTCTTTACAGGTTATACAACGGATAATGCTATTCCTTTTTTTAGTTCAACCCCATATTATTCTCAAAGTTTTGGAGGAGGATCATCTAAAGCAGATGCGTATATTTTAACTTTTTCTCAAACAACAGTGCCTATTTGGGGTTCCTATTTAGGATATACCTCTAATGAACGTGGGCTTGCTTTAGTTGCAAACCATTGGAATCAAATGTTTTTAGTTGGCTATACAAGCAGTGCACAAACGGGTAATTTTTTAAATATTAATCCGGGTGGTGGTGCTTGGTTTATAAATACTTATTTCGCAGGTGACGGTAACGATTGCCACATTTCTCGTTTTACAATTGACCCGACAAATTCAATTGGAATAAACGAATACAGTTCCCCAAATCAAGAATTAGCTGTTTATCCAAATCCATCAAATGGACAGTTTAATTATATATTTAGTTCAACTGAAAAAATGATATTTGTTAAAGTATATAATTTGGTTGGTCAATTAGTTTTTATGGATAAAGTTGAATCAAAAGATGGTTTATATAAAGGAGCTATTGATATGGCATCCTCTACAAACGGTGTATATTTTATAGTTGCGGAAACTTCAACCGGAAGAGCAGTTAAGAAAATCGTTAAACAATAAATCTTTTTTATTAATGTGTTGAGTTTAATTAATAAAATATTTGTGAAAACATTAATACGCATAATTATTCTTAGTTTTCTGTGTAATCCTTTTAAGGGGATTGCTCAGACATCTACTTTATGGGGAAATCTGCATTGTCCGCTAAAGTATTTTCCTAATTCTTTATATTACGATACACTCCAAAACAAACTCTATATGGCTGGCTCTGATAGTTCAACCAGTATGTATGTGATTGCCAATTGGGATGGTACTACATGGTCGCAAATGGGGACTGCTCCTTGCACATCAAATATGACTTTTATTAATTATAATGGTGAGTTATTGTTGGGAAGTGGTTGTGCAACTACAAAATGGGACGGAATAAATTGGATTTCCCTTTCACCTTCATGGCCAAATGGCGTTAATTGTTTTCTTCAATATGGGAATGACCTTTATATTGGAGGTTATTTTGATAGCATTGGAAGTATTCCTATTAGAGCAGTTGCAAAATGGAATGGTTCTTCGTGGGGTGGTTTGGGAACATTTCCACACCAATCAGGTTTTAATACACACGTCAACTCCTTGTCATTTTTTATGGGAGAATTATATGCGTGTGGACTATTCCTTGATTTTTCGGGAAATGTCATGAATATTGCTCGTTGGAATGGTGCTAATTGGGTTGATGTTGGTGGTGGAATACATGGAGGAATGGATGATGCAGTTGAATTGGCTGTTTATAATGGGGAGTTATATGTCGCAGGAACATTTACAAAATCACATGGCAATACAGGTAATTATATTCAAAGATGGAATGGCACAAACTGGAACGAAGTTGGCGGTGGCGTAATTGGAGATTTTGGAGGTAATGGTCAAATTTTTGATTTAGAAGTTTATAATAATGCTTTGTATGCAACAGGTGTTTTTTCATCAGCGGGTGGTATCCCTGCCCCACAAATAGCTAAATGGGATGGAACTAATTGGTGTACATTAGGTAATGAAATATCAGCTGCTTCATGTTTAACAAAGAGCAATACCGATCTATATGTTGGATGGTTCTATAAAATTCTAGTAGGTGCAGGTGATACTACTGGGTCGGTAATAAAATGGATTGGAGGCAATTACACGGATTCTTGTGGAAATACAACAGGAATAGAACAATTTAATAATACTAATGAAATACTAACAATTTATCCAAACCCCGCTATCAGTCAAATTGCAATTGAGTTTGATTTAGTCAAAATAAAAAATGATTTTATTGAAATAAAAAACATTTTAGGGCAAACCGTTAAAATAATAAACAACATTGCATTTACAAAAGGAAGCAACAAAATTGAAATTGATGTACGTGAATTTCCAAGCGGTTTGTATTTTGTGCAATTGCAAAGTGAAAATAAAATAGTGAATAAAAAGTTTGTGAAGCAATAGTAAGTATTAACAAATAAAAAATAAAACCATGAAAAAAAAATCAATTATTCAAAAGTACAGCAATCTTAAACTACAAAAAGTTTTATTTTGCCCAACTTGCGTCCCTCCAAGAGATGTCAGTCTTTGCCCTTACAGAGGGAAACACCCAATAAAATCATAAATTAAAAAGTGAACCCAAAATAATTTTTTATTTTTCCCCTTTAATCTATTGACATACAACTCTTTAGTCTGACTAATAATTGAATATCTTTTATTATGGGGTTCGGTTTATTGTCAGTGGATTCCACCCAAGTAAAAGACCATTGATGATATCATATCTCGATGGTCTTTTTTTGTTTTTCAAGTTGTTCAATCTAGTTGCTTTTCTCTCCTGATACCGCTATATTTGCTCTCTTTAAAAAAACAAGCAATGACTGAAAACAGAATAAATTCAAGCAAAGCACCTGAGCCAGTGGGTTCCTACCCCCATGCACGTAAAGTTGGTAATTTGCTGTTCCTTTCAGGTGTTGGCCCTCGTGAACGTGGCACAAAAAAAATACCTGGAGTGGAGCTGGATGAAAAAGGAAATATTGTTTCCTACGATATAGAAACACAATGTCGCAGTGTCTTTCAAAATATCAAATATATTTTAGAAGATGCAGGTAGCAGCTGGGATAACATTGTTGATGTTCAGGTATTTCTGACCAACATGAAAGATGATTTTACAACCTACAATCGTGTATATGCAGAATGGTTCAAAGATAATCAACCCTGCCGGACAACCATTGAGATCAATTGTTTACCTACACCAATTGCAATAGAACTAAAAGTAATTGCAACTATTTAGGCAGCATTTATTTTTATAAAAAATTGCTGTAATTACTATCAATTTTTTGAATTTTATCAAAACGATTGGCCTTCTTTTAATTCTTAATCTAAAAAATCAACCCTAAAAAAGTTTTTTTACCATCAATTTTTGATTTTTTATCCCAAAACCTACCATACGATAAATAAACCGACCACTTTGTGAAATACTTTTTCAAACATTGAATGTTATTTCTATGTTTGCCAAAATTAATTAAACCCAGGTTAATTTATATTTTCAAAAAGTATTAGAAACATTTGAATTTTCAAAATTAAAATTACATCTATAAATTTTTATTTCTACTCATCTAAAAAAAACATCATGAAAAAAAAACTACTTAACTTTATGACAGGAAGCTTTGTACTGGCATATTCTGCTTCCATGGCACAACCATCACTAACCGGCTCGGCCATAAATCCAACAATAGGTGAATCTTTCACTTATACCACCTGTACCAACTATTTTAATCAAGGCCCCTCAGGAGCAAGTCAAACCTGGAACTTTTCTACATCTACAGGTACCACCAGCGGAGTATCCAGTGGTGTTAGCGTATCATCTACCCCTAATGGCAGCAGCTTTCCAAATGCAAACATCGCTTTTTATAATGCCGGGGGAAGTAATTATTCATATCAAAAAACTACTTCAACAGCTTATCAAAATTATGGTAACGTTTCTTCGTCAGGTGTGGTAATGTCTTTCTCGAATCCGGAAGATTTTTTGAGATTTCCTTTTACATACAACAATACATACAACGACCCTTGGTCTTGTACATTTATTAATAGTGGATATACTTTTTATCGTACCGGAACTACATCAATAACAGCCGATGGTTATGGAACGCTAATAACACCTGCAGGAACATTTAACAATGCATTAAGAATTCATATGGTTCAAACCTATCAGGATTCCGCATACATCGGTATGCCTTATGTTATACCTTATACGAATGATGAATACATGTGGTATGTGAATGGAACACATGCTGCAATAGCTGCAACATTTACTTTTGATGCAGGTGGATCTACCGGTCAAAGCAGTTTTTATCTGGGTGCTCCAACGGGTATAGACAACCTGAGCGCCATACTAACTTCCTTAGAAGTGTTTCCAAACCCTGCCAGCGATTTAATTAACATAAAATATAATTTAACAGAAAACAAAAAAGTTGAACTTTGTTTATTTAATACGCTTGGTGAAAAAATTCAAGACAGTAAAAGTGAAGACGGAATACAAGGTTCAAATACAACCGAATTAAATATTGCAGAGCAACCTGAAGGAATTTATTTTGCGCAAATTATTTTAGACGGTAATGTTGCTGCAACAAAAAGATTTGTTGTTATTAAATAAAAATCAAACATTTTTCGCAAAGTCCTGTTCATTTTATTTTGAACGGGACTTTTTTTTAACACTTCCATTTCCCCTAATCCTTTAAGCAATAGGTTTTTACAGATAAAATGTTACCTTTGCATTCCTTTTTAAAAATGAATTGCCTTTATTATGAGTAAAAATTATAAAACATATACCAATCTTAACCTTTCGCAAACAGCGAAGGACATTCAAAAGATCTGGGATGATAACAAAACATTTGAAAAATCCATCACTTCCCGTGAAGGAAAAACACCTTTTGTTTTTTATGAAGGCCCCCCAAGTGCGAACGGATTACCAGGTATTCACCATGTGATGGCACGTTCTATCAAAGATATTTTTTGTCGTTATAAAACACAAAAAGGATTTCAGGTAAAACGTAAAGCAGGTTGGGACACACACGGATTACCAATAGAATTAAGCGTTGAGAAGACATTGGGGATTACCAAAGAAGATATCGGTACAAAAATTACAGTAGAAGAATATAATCTTGCCTGCCGTAAGGATGTGATGAAATATACTGATGTTTGGGCTGATGTTACTGCAAAAATGGGTTATTGGGTGGACATGGATCACCCATACATCACCTATGATAACAAATACATTGAAAGCGTATGGTGGCTGTTGAAGAATTTATATACAAAAGGATCTATCTATAAAGGGTTTACCATACAACCCTATTCACCGGCAGCAGGAACAGGACTTTCATCACATGAACTGAACCAACCCGGATGTTATAAAGATGTGAAGGACAGGACGGCAACTGCAATGTTCAAAGTGAAGCAGGGTCAAAACTCCCTCTCCTTCCTTCAAGGAGAGGGCTGGGGTGAGGTCTATTTCCTTGCCTGGACGACCACTCCATGGACCCTGCCTTCGAATACAGCATTGGCTGTGGGAAAGAATATTGATTATGTTTTAGTTAAAACGTATAGTCCATTCTCACACTTGTTAACAAATGTAATCCTTGCTAAAGAATTAGTAGGAAAGCACTTTCCCGAAAAAAACAAGGAATTAAAATTCGAAGACTATAAAGCCGGAGATAAAGCAACTCCTTTTCAAATCATGTCTGAATTCAAAGGTTCTGATCTAGCCGGAATAAAATACGAACAACTTCTCCCCTTCGCACAACCTACTGATGGTGATGCTTTCCGTGTGATCATTGGTGATTTTGTTACCACATCTGATGGAACAGGGATCGTACACATCGCGCCAAGCTTTGGTGCAGACGACTTTAGAGTTGCTAAACAAAACGGCATCGGATCATTAACATTGGTTGACAGACGTGGTAAATTTTTACACGAAGTAAAAGACAATGTGTTTTTATATGGTGATGAATATGTGAAAGAAGCTTATTTGACGGATGAAGAAAAGGAAATAGAATTTCAACATCAGAAAAAAGTGTTGGAAGCTGCCGGAAAAATAAAAGAACTAAAAGCATATATAAGCGTTGACGAACGTATTGTTTTGAAGCTACAAGAAGAAGGAAAGCTCTTCAAAAAAGAATCCTACGAGCATAGTTATCCGCACTGCTGGCGTACAGACAAACCCGTTTTATATTATCCATTAGATTCGTGGTTCATAAAAACTACCGATTACAAAGAGCGAATGATGGAACTCAATAAAACCATCAACTGGAAACCTGAATCAACCGGCACCGGCCGTTTTGGCAATTGGCTGGAAAATTTAAATGACTGGAATTTATCACGTTCCCGCTTTTGGGGAATCCCAATTCCTATCTGGACAAGCGAAGATAAATCAGAACAAATTTGCATCGGTTCTGTGGAAGAATTACAAAAGGAAATTGAAAATGCAGTTGATAAAGGTGCAATGCAAAATAATCCACTGGAAGAGTTTCATCCGGGCAGTTTTACATTCGAAAACTATAACACTTTTGACCTTCACAAGCCTTATGCAGATAACATAGTATTTGAGCGTAATGGCAAAAAGCTTTTCCGTGAACCCGACCTGATCGATGTCTGGTTTGATTCGGGTGCCATGCCTTATGCTCAACTTCATTATCCGTTTGAAAATAAATCTTTAATTGATAATGGGATCATATCCCCCTCCCGAGGGGGCAAGGGGGAGGCTGCCTTCCCGGCCGATTTTATTGCCGAAGGAGTTGACCAGACACGTGGTTGGTTTTTCACACTTCATGCGATCGGTACCATGTGTTTTGATTCTGTTGCTTTCAAAAATGTGGTGAGCAATGGTTTGGTATTGGATAAGAACGGGCAAAAAATGAGTAAACGTTTGGGCAATGCTGTCGATCCGTTTACCACAATTGAAAAATACGGCCCGGATGCTACCCGCTGGTATATGATTACCAATGCGGCTCCCTGGGACAATCTCAAATTTGATCTGGAAGGCATTGCAGAAGTACAACGTAAATTTTTTGGAACATTACATAACACGTATTCATTTTTTGCACTGTATGCAAACGTTGATGGATTCAATTATTCAGAAGCTGAGGTGCCCATGAGTGAACGTGCTGAAATTGATCGTTGGATACTTTCGGAACTTAATTCCTTGATTAAAAATGTGGATGAAGCTTTCGCAGATTATGAACCACACCGTGCAGGAAGGTACATCGAAAGTTTTGTAGATGAACATTTAAGTAATTGGTATGTACGCTTGTGCAGAAGACGTTTTTGGAAAGGGGATTATTCACAGGACAAAATTGCAGCCTATCAAACGTTGTATCGTTGTCTGGAAGTGATAGCTCAACTTTCTGCGCCTATCGCACCTTTCTTTGCTGACAGATTATTTTCTGATTTAAATTCCGTAACAGGTCGTGATAAAGTAGAATCAATCCATTTGAGCAATTTTCCTGTTTGTGATGGAAAATTAATTGATAAAAATTTAGAAGAAAGAATGGAGCTTGCTCAAAAAATTTCTTCTATGATCTTATCGATCCGTAAAAAAGAAAATATAAGAGTACGTCAGCCATTGAAAAGAATCCAAATTCCAATTTTGGATGATTCATACAAAGCAAAGATCGAAGCAGTAAAAGATCTGATCTTATCGGAAGTAAATGTAAAAAATATTGACTTTGTGGATGAATCAACCACAAATATCACCAAAAATTTAAAACTCAATTTTAAAACCCTTGGTAAAAAATGTGGTAAACACATGAAAGCTATTCAGGGTTTTGCAACTGAAAATGCTCAGGCAATTATTTCTGGTATTGAAAAATCAGGAAAGTTTGAGATCATCATTGACAATGAACCAATTGTTCTTGAAAATGAAGATGTAGAGATCATTCCGGTAGATATCCCGGGATGGAAAGTAGCAAATTCGGGTCAATTAACAGTTGCATTGGATGTTACCATTACTCCTGAATTACACGAAGAAGGTATCGCACGGGAGTTGGTAAACAGGATCCAAAACCTTCGAAAAGACAACAATTTGGATGTAACTGACCGAATTGATGTAAAAATTCAAAGAAATTCTGCTATAAATTCAGCCATCAATAATAATTTGGACTATATTTGCGCGGAAATTTTGGCTTCCTCATTAGAACTTGTTGATACTGTGGAAGCTACAAGTGGCTCGGAAGTAGAATTAGAGGACGAAATAAAGACATTAATTTCAATTACTAAACTAAACTAACACAAAATTTAAAATGGCTAAAAAAACGCAAAAAGGAAAACCGACTAAGAAAGTCGCTAAACCTGCCCCAAAGGGATCCCTCGGGACAAAAAAAGCGGTTGCAAAAAAGCCTGCAAAAAAAGCAGTTGTAAAAAAAACCGTTAAAAAAGCGGCTAAGCCTGCAAAAAAAGTAGCTCCAAAAAAAGTAGTGAAAAAAGCAGTAAAAAAAGTAGCTCCCAAAAAAGCAAACAAACCTGCTAAAAAAGTAGTTGCTAAAAAAATTATTGCTAAAAAAATCACTAAACCGGCTAAAAAAATAGTCAAACCGGCTAAAAAGGCAGTAGCTAAAAAAGCGACTAAACCAGCTAAAAAAATTGTTGTTAAAAAAGTAGTAAAGCCGGTTAAAAAGGTGGTTGCTAAAAAAGTAATTAAACCGGCAAAGAAAATTGTTGCTAAAAAAATTATTGCGAAACCTGTTGCGAAACCTATTGCTAAGCCTGTTGCGAAAATCGTTGCTAAACCAATAGCTAAACCTGTTGCTAAAGTTGAAGTAAAAAAGGTAATTGCTGTTAAACCTGCTGTTGCACCAAAACCATCCAAGACTAAAGAACGAGAAATGGATCTGGATGATGATGGATCAAAAAGAAATGACGAAGTACCAATGGTGGTAGAATATAAAACTCCTTCTATCCGCAAACCAATGGGACCTGCACCAAAACCACATATTAATACTGATACACGTACACGTTATTCTGATGCTGAATTAAAAGAATTCAAAGAATTGATCTTAAAGAAATTATCTGAAGCTCAAAAAGATTTTGAATTATTGAAGAGCACCCTTTCTCATAAAGATGATCATGGAACAGATGATACATCTCCAACTTTTAAATTATTGGAAGATGGTTCTGATGTATTGTCAAAAGAAGAAACATCTCATTTGGCTGGTCGTCAGGAGAAATTTATTCAAAACCTTCAGAACGCACTTATCCGTATCGAAAACAAAACATATGGTATTTGTCGTGCTACAGGTAAATTAATTTCTAAAGAACGCTTAAGAAGTGTGCCTCATGCAACTTTAGCTATCGAAGCAAAATTGAACCAGAACTAATATTTTTTTAATTATTTAACATCTGAAAGGTTACCATTGTGTAACCTTTCTTTATTTTTGTACTTCCATTATTAAAATACAATTTGTGAAAAAGCCTTTATTAATTATTTTCCTGATCTTATTGATCGACCAGCTTATCAAAGTATATATCAAAACCCATTTCTTTTTAGGTGAAGAATTTCATGTTGCCGGCAACTGGTTTATCCTTCATTTTACCGAGAATAACGGAATGGCTTATGGAATGGAATTTGGCGGCAAATTCGGGAAAATATTTTTAAGTACATTTCGAATTGTTGCTGTTGGAGGGATTGGTTATTATCTATGGAGCTTAACCAGAAAAAATGAAGACAAATTTTATATTATCTGTATCTCCTTAATTTTTGCAGGTGCTGTTGGAAATATTATCGATAGTGCATTTTATGGAATCATATTTAGCGACAGTAATTATGACGTAGCTCGTTTTATGCCAATAGAAGGTGGTTATTCGAGTTTTTTGCATGGGAAAGTAGTGGATATGTTTTACTTTCCGATAATTGAAGGGCATTTTCCATCCTGGTTCCCATTTTGGGGGACAGAACAATTTACATTCTTTCGCCCTGTTTTTAATTTTGCCGATGCCTCTATAAGTGTTGGCGTAGCATTAATTGTATTTTTCCAGAAACGTTTTTTCGGAAAGGCACCTGAGCCGGATCCGGTTGTTGAAGCAACAACAGTTACGACTCCTGTAGAGCCGGTAACAGAAAACCAGGAAGCAAAACAGGAAATAAATCAGGACGCAAGTCAGGGTGTTACCTTGGATTCGAATAAAACGGAAGATCAATAATCTTCAACACCAATGTGTACCAAAGCATCTCCTTGGTTTATTACCGGTTGGTTATTTATTCCGACAATATACCCATCGTGTGGTGCAATTAAATTTTCCTGGTGTTCGCCATAAGGATCCACGATCATTCCTACAATATCCCCTTTCAAAATATGTGACCCGTTTGGTATCGATGTATGAAACAAACCCGATGATTTTGCTCGTACCCAGGATGATTTGGATAAAAACACAGTTGGATTGTCCGGCACATCACAGGCGATCATTTTAAATTGTTTCATTAAACGCAAACATCCGTTTATCCCCGAATTGATAGATACATAATCAAAGCGAGATGACTCACCACCTTCGAAAACTAAAATAGATTTTCCTTTTTTCGCTGCCTCTTTACGTAAAGTATTATCACGAAAAGGTGAATTAATGATCAGTGTGGGTGAGAATTTTTTTCCCAGCTCTAAATTTGTTTTATTGCTGAATACACAACGTAATTGAGGGAAATTATTAATTTTTGCGCCACCGGTATGAAAGTCGATCCCAAAATCTATTTGTGGAATAATTTCATTCATCAGATCGTTAGCTATTCGGCTACCTAGTGAACCACCCTTGCTTCCAGGGAAACAACGATTTAAATCCCGGCCATCAGGCAGATCACGTGAGCCATATAAAAAGGAAATAATATTGATAACCGGAATGGCAATGACAGTACCGCAAAGCGGATTTTTCACATCATCCCTTGTAATAAGTCTTCGTACAATTTCAATCCCGTTTATTTCATCTCCATGCATTCCTGCAAGCAGCAATATTGTTGGTCCGGGCTTGGTAGAGCGAAAAACATAAACCGGAATTTCAATTACTGTTTTTGTAGGCAATTGATATACATTCAAATTTACTTGTGCCGAACCACCCGGATGAATGGCCTTTCCGTTGATATTAATTATTTTATGATGATATGTCATTTAAGCTTTTTTATTATCGATTTTTTCACCAACACCTTATAAAATTTCTTTTTTTTCCCGGTTCCTCTCCAAATGATTCCTTCGGACAAGAGGGGAATGAGCACTTTTATTTATTAAAACACAGATTCGTATATTCGTTGTCACCCTGAGTTTGTCGAAGGGCGTATTCGTAGAATTGTTGCAAACAGCATTTAGTAATTTGTAACCATTCGGTATTCGTAACCAAATACATTCGTACTATTATACTTCATGTGAAAATTCGTTGCGCTCAATGTATTCAATGATCTTGCCGGCAATGTCAACACCTGTGGCTCCTTCAATGCCTTCCAGACCAGGGGAAGAATTTACTTCCATCACCAAAGGGCCTCTTGAAGATTGCAACATATCAACACCTGCAATGGCCAACCCTAATTTTTTTGCAGCTTTAATTGCTGTTTCGCGTTCTTCTTTTGTTAATTCAATAACATTCGCTTTTCCACCCCGATGAAGATTACTGCGAAACTCCCCGGGTAAACCCTGCCGTTTCATTGCTCCAACAATTTTCCCATCAACAATAAAAGCTCTAATATCCGCTCCAGCGGCTTCTTTAATAAATTCCTGAACTAAAATATTTGCTTTCAGGGCAAGAAAGGATTCGATTACTGATTTTGCAGATTTATGAGTTTCTGCCAGGATCACGCCAATACCTTGAGTTCCCTCTAAAAGTTTGATCACTACCGGTGCACCGCCCACCTGTTCAATAATTGTATCGACATTTTTGGGTGCCGAAGCAAAAGCTGTTTTTGGCATTCCTATTCCGGCTTTTGCCAATAATTGCAAACTTCTTAGCTTATCGCGAGAACGAACCAAGGCTTGAGATTCAACACAGGAAAACACTTTCATTTGTTCAAACTGTCGCACAACTGCTGCTCCATAAAAAGTTACAGATGTCCCGATACGTGGAATAATAGCATTAATTCCTGCCACTTCTTTCCCTCCGTAATAAACATGTGGATTTCCTTTTTCAATTATCAACACACATTTTAAGTGATCGAGAATAAGCATTTCATGTCCATGTTTTTCTCCGGCTTCCATTATTCGCCTGGTAGAATAAAGCTTAGGATTACGCGATAATACAGCTATTTTCATAAATCAAAAATAATTTAATTGAAGTACGTATTTTGTTTATTAATCTTGTTGCTATTTTCTTCCTTCATCCAGTGGAATATTATTTAATAAGGATACATCCACAATAAAACGATTTTTCAATAATTTTCTTCCGATCAAAACAGGATATCGCATATTGCCTCTGTCACTTAACGAAATTACAGCTTTTATTTTCCTTCTTCCAATTATTACAATGGTTTTTATGATGTAACGCATTTCTACTTCACCAAAAGAATTTTTGATGCCCTTCTTTGAATAACTTGTAAATTTTTGGTCCTGTACATTGTATTCAGGATGAGATGGATCAAGCAATTTAAAATGCAACACTCCATTTTCTTCTTTAATATCATGACAATGTAATGCTGTGGTATAAGCTCCCGTATCTATTTTTGCAATTATACCTACCAGTCCTAATTCCGGGAAATCAACTACTTCTCTCCGACCGACAACTACTTTTTCTTTATTGTTTTGCATGGCTTGTAAATCAATTGCAAGATAATAAGTTTTAATAAAATATTTATGTCCAGGGTATTTTATTTATCGGGTAAACTTTTGCTATTTTGCAATCAGAGAAATACAACCTGATTTTTGAAAATATTTATTGTACCGATATCATAATTAATTTTGAATCTGATTATAAAATGAATAAAAAATTTGATTATATCATAGTTGGACAAGGAATTGCTGGTACTGTACTTGCTTTTTCCATGATCAAAGAAGGACTGAGCGTTTTGGTGATTGATGATAAAACGCTTTCAAGTTGTTCAAAAGTAGCTGCCGGAAATTTTAATCCGGTTGTATTTAAACGACTTGTAAAAAGCTGGATGGCAGATGAATTGATACCTTTTTCAGATAAATTTTATAAAGAAGCAGAACAGTTTTTAGGTCAGGAATTTTATTGGAAAAAAGAAATTGTAAAAATATTTGCTGAAGAAAATGAAAAAGAATTTTGGCTTAACAAAGCGAAAAGCGAGGATATGAGCCACTATCTTTCGAAAACAATTACAACGGATTTTTTTACTGCTGTGGTAAACAACCCCATTGGTTGTGCTTTTGTAACGGATGCAGCTAATTTGTTTGTAGTAAAATTTTTAGAAGACTTCAGAAATTATTTTAATCAGCAACAAATTTTATTGGATGAACTGTTTGATTTCAATCTCTTAATAATTGAACCCAACTCCGTTTCTTATAAAGAGTTTTCGGCAAAAAAAATAATATTTTGCGAAGGATATAAAATTTCTGATAACCCTTACTTTAATTGGATTCCTTTTAAACCAGCCAAAGGCGAAGTGCTGATCGTGAAGATCGAGAATCTTCCTACTGATAAAATAATAAATAAAGGTGTTTATATATTACCTATTGGCGATGATCTTTTTATTGTGGGTACAACTTACGATTGGGTAAATTTAAATGATATTCCAACAGAAAAAGCAAGAAAAGAAATTTCCGAAAAATTATCAAAAGTAATAAAAGTGCCCTTTGAAATTATTGATCAGCAGGCCGGAGTTCGGCCTTCGGTAAACGACAGAAGACCCGTTATAGGCTTACATCCGGAGTCCGTATCAGTGGGCGTTTTCAACGGCATGGGAACAAAAGGTGTAATGCTTGCTCCTTATTTTTCAAAACAATTTATTGATTTTTTAGAACACACTGTTCCACTGAATAAAGAAGTGAATATTGAGAGGTTTAGATAAGCAGCAATTTATTTTCAAAATTAAAATATTGTTATAGCTTTGCATAGACCTCTCTGTAATTTCATATTTGTAATTTTTATCTATATTTTTTGCCATGAAAAAATCTACAACTAAAAATTTCGCACTCCTTTTTTTTATTTTTATTTCAATACTTAAAAGCAATATAGCAGTAGCTACACATGTTTCGGGAGGAGAGTTTACTTACACTTCATTAGGTGCAAACCAATATAAAGTGGTATTGATTAATTATTGGGACTGTACAGCTTTTGATCCTGGAACAATTTTATCTGTTACTGCAAATAATACTTGCGGTTTATCAAGTGTAACCTTTAATGTAAATCTGGATACTGCATATTCTATTTCTCAGGTATGTTCCAGCGCACTAACAACTTGTGATGGAGGCACTTTACCTGGTTACAAAAAAAATGTTTATTCTGCTGTAGTAACCTTACCGGGAGTTTGCACTCAATGGACTTTCGAGCACAACTCCTGCTGCAGAAATACATCTATTAATATTGACACTCAACCTGGCTATACTTTTTATGCAACTTTAAACAATTTAATTGCCCCAACTAATAACTCCCCCTATTTTACATCGCAACCATTACCGTTTTTTTGTGTTGGACAAGCCGTGAGCTACAACCCCGGTGTTATTGAACAAGACGGGAACACGCTGTTGTTTTCTTTTGTTAGTGCAATGGATGGTAATGCAACGACTCCGGTTACTTATGTTGCCGGTTATTCAGGTACATCTCCAATTTCAGGAATAACAATAGATTCCACTACAGGTTTAATACAATTTACACCTACTATCATTGGAAATTTTGTAGTTGCCTATAAGGTTACTGAAAAAGATGTCAATGGAAATGTGATTGGGACTGTGGTGAGGGACATTCAAATGGTTATTGTTAATTGTACTAACCAGGTAATTCCAAGTAATTCGGGAGGGATTTCGAACCTGGTTGGAACAGGTGCCACAGTTACAGGCGCACATTCTATGCAGGTTTGTGAAAACATTCCTTTTTCATTTCAAATGAGCTTTACTGATCCTGATGCTACAGATATTTTATCTTACACATCTAATATTTCTCAGATTTTACCCGGATCTGTTATAACAAGTTCAGGAACCAATCCAATACAAATTACTGTAAGCTGGACAGCGCCTCCTGGTTCAGCAGCATGGAACACCAATTTTTTCTTAACCGTTTCTGATAATGTTTGTCCGGTACCCGGTCAACAAACTGTTAATTATTTTATTGATGTGTTACCTGCAACAAATGCAGGACCCAATGCGGCAAAATGTGGTAATCAATCTGTTCAACTACATGGTGAAGGTCCGGGAACTATTTATACCTGGTCTGTAATTAGCGGAGCAGCAATTGTTGTGGGGACAAATTTTTCATGCAACCCCTGCCAAAATCCAATTGCATCTCCGGCAACTACTACCAACTATTTACTAACATGCAGTGGAGCATCCGGTTGTAAATTAACTGATACGGTAACCGTAAATGTAGTTCCTGATTTTACGTACAATCTTACACAAAGTGTTTCAAATTCCTGTTTATTACAACCCATACAATTAAGTGTAAATAATATAATCCCGGTAGGAACTGGTTACACCTACCAATGGTCTCCTGCAACTTATTTGAATACTAATACCATTGCAAATCCAATTGCAACAATTACTTCACCGGGAGTATATAATTATATTTCCACAGTAACAAGTTCTACCGGCTGCATAAAAAAAGATACCTTAACTATAACTATTGCTCCAAATCTACCACCAAATCCAATTTTAACCGCATCTGATTCTTCTGCATGTGCCGGACAAACTATTCAATTAGGCGCGACTTTCGCCAATGGGGCTTCGGCTATTTGCGGTTTAAGCATAACCGGAGGGTGTGCTACATCTATACCTATTACTGTTGGGACAGGCACATTGACAGCCAATCAATATCCGACACCATTTACAGGTTTTTGGGATAATGGAAGAATTCAATTGTTGTTTACTGCAGCTGAACTGAATGCTCTTGGTTTTACAGGTGGGAAAATAAGTTCAATCGCATTGGATGTGGCGCAAAAAAACAGCTCTGCCCCTTATAATGGTTTTACTATAAAATTTGGATGCACAAATTTAACAACTCTTCCAAACACATTGTTTCAAACGGTTTCCACTGTGGTATATGGCCCTATTGCAACATCAACAATACTTGGATGGAATACATTTAATTTTGCCACTCCTTATGAGTGGGATGGAGTTTCAAATTTAATAGTTGAAATGTGTTATAATAACATCACTTACACCAGCACGGATGTATTAAACAAAACAGCGACAACGTTCGCATCTGTAACAAATGATTACGAAGACCCTTCCCAAGGATGTACGCTTCCAATGCCTGATTCGTTTATTTCACAATTTGAACGTCCTAATACTCGTTTTCAATTTTGCGAAACCCTAACAGATACTTCCAACTATATTTATTCTTGGTCCCCTTCTGGAAGCCTTACCAGTCCAAATTCTCAAAATACAAATGCTATAATAAATAGCGCAACTATTTATACCCTTATAGTTACAGATACAGCAAGCGGCTGCTCCGGTTCTGCTTCTATTCAAATTGATCTGTGTACAGGAATTGATGAGTCACAAAACTCTGAAATAACAGTTTTTCCGAGTCCCGCAAACGATGTATTAAAAATATCAAATCCTTTGCACCTGGATTTAAGTTATCAGTTGTATGATATTGTTGGAAAATTAGTTATTAAGAAAATGCAATCAGAAAAACCCATTATTGAAATAAATACGCATGTAATTAAACCGGGAACGTATATTTTAATGATTGATCAAAATAATAATCGGAGGTCATTTCGAATTATAAAACAATAATTTTTAATTAAAAAAGGAAAAGATCGATAACGATTTTATCCTTACCCAAACAGCCAACAGCACTAATTAAAAAACCCTAAATAAAAAAATCATTTTCCATTATGGAATTTTGATTTAACTTGCATCTAACTTTTAGTTGGCCATTTAAAGGTTAACGTTTTTCTTTAAAAACAGGTGAGTCATCAAGTAGTAAAACTAAAATTTCGAGTATGAAATTCAAAAAACTTTTTTTTATCGCTTTTGTTTCAATCATAAGCATAGCAGCTGCTGTAACCGTAACAGCTTACCAAACAAGCAATAAACCTTCCATCTTAATTTTTCCGAAAGGCAGCAACTATGAAAAAGAATGGAAAAAAGTAGATTCACTTACTACAAAAGGACTAACAAAATCGGCTTTAGAAGTGGTGAATGGTATTTATGATAAAGCTAAAGCAGAAAACAATGCTTCTCAATTTGTAAAAGCTATCATTCACCGCATGAAGTTTGAACAATACATGGAGGAGTATTCCTTGGAAAAAGCTCTTAACAAATTAAATGAAGAAGCCAAAGAAGCACACTACCCCGTAAAGCCAATCTTACAATCAATGATCGCTGAAAGCTTTTGGCAATACTATCAAAATAATCGTTGGAAATTTTATAACAGAACACAAACTGTAAACTTTGATAATAATGACATTACCACCTGGGACCTAAAAGCAATTTTTTCGCAAGTAGTAAAAAACTACGAGGCTTCATTGGAAAGCGCAGATAGCTTAAAACGAACACCCCTCAATATTTATGATGATGTGTTAACAAAACAACCAAACTCCCGCAAATTCCGTCCCAGCTTATATGATTTTCTTGCACATCGTGCCATCGATTTTTATTCCAATGAAGAGCCTGATATCATCCGTCCCACTTACAAATTTGAATTAAATTCAGAAAGTTACTTTCTTGATTTTAACGATTTTGTAAAACTTAAAATAGAATCAAAAGATACCCTTTCATCCAAATTTTATGCAATCAAAATAATGCAGGATCTGGTGGCTTTCCACTCAAAAGATGAAAACCCGCAAGCCTTGATCGATGTGGAATTAAAACGATTGAAGTTTGTAAAAAACAAATCGATCTCTGAAATAAAAGATAGTTTATACCTTACTTCCTTACAAAATTTAGAGAAACGGTTTTCGGCTTATGTTGCCTCATCAGACGTGAATTTTGAGATCGCCAATGTATATGTTGCAAAAGGAAACAAATACAATCCTCAACAATCAGAAGAAAATAAATGGTATAAAAAACACGCATTAGAATTGTGTGAAGAAGTAATAAAAAAATATCCTGATAGTGATGGTGCAAAAAATTGTGCTGTAGTAAAATCACAAATTACCGAACACTCCGTTGATTTTATTACGGAAAAAGTGACTGCCCCGAATGCTCCATTTCGTGCGCTTTTGACTTATAAAAATTTAAAAACAATATATGTTCGCATCGCACCAATGGATATTGATAAATACAACAAATCTGTTGACCGTTATTATGGCGAAGAGTTAATGAAACAATATTTAAAACTCGTTCCTGTAAAAGAATGGACAGTAGAGTTACCGGATGATGGCGATTATCAAACACATTCAACTGAAATTAAAATTCCTGAATTACCTCTTGGCCATTATGTAATCTTAGTTGGTTCTGATAAAACATTTTCCTACAAAAATAATGGTGTCGCTTATGCAGGAACCTGGATTTCCAACATCAGTTACGTAAACCGTAGAATGACCAATGGAAGTTATGATTTTTATGTTCAGCACCGTATTACAGGGGCAGCATTAAAAGGTGTTTTGGCACAATTGTATTACGAAAAATACAATTATGTTTCCCGTAAATATGACTATGTGAAATCCGAAAAATACATGAGTGATGAGAATGGGTATTTCAATGTGCCGCCTCCCGCTGATTATAGAAATTTTACAATAGAATTTTCATTGCAATCTCCTTCTCCACTGGTAACAAACAAAGATGAGGTTGACAGGCTGCACACGGAAACCGGAATTTATCAATACAAAACGTATTCGGAAACCAGAAGAACCTATCCTCGAACATTTTTCTTTATGGACAGAGCCATTTATCGTCCCGGACAAACTGTTTATTTTAAAGGGATTATGATTGAAACAGATGGGGAGAAAAACACCATCATGCCTAATACGCCCACTACTGTTACATTTTATGATGTGAATTACCAGAAAGTTGCGGATCTGAATGTAACAACCAATGAATATGGCACATTCAGCGGCACATTCACTACTCCAAGCGGTGTACTCAACGGACAAATGAGTATCACCAATGGAAGCGGTAATATTTATTTTTCTGTGGAAGAATACAAACGACCAAAATTTGAGGTGACATTTAATCCTGTAAAAGGCAGTTATCGTTTAGGGGAAAACATAAAAGTAAATGGAAATGCAAAAGCATATTCAGGAGCAAAAATTGATGGCGCTGAAGTAAAATATCGTGTGGTTCGCAATGCTTCTTTCCCTTATTGGTGGTATTGGTGGAGAGGATATTATCCGCAATCTGCACAAATGGAAATTACAAACGGGGCAACCGTTTCTAATGATACAGGTGCATTTTTTGTTGACTTTAAAGCGATACCCGATCTTAGTATTCCTAAATCATATCAGCCAACTTATTCCTATACCATTTATGCTGATGTAACCGATATCAATGGCGAAACACATAGCTCGCAAACATATGTTAATGCTGCATATACAGCTTTAAACCTGAATGTTTCAATTCCATCACTGCTTGAGAAAGAAAATAAGAATGCGTTTGCAATTTATACTACTAATATGAGTGGGCAATTTGAAGCTGCACAAGGAAAAGTGGAGATCTTTAAATTGAAAGAGCCTTCGAAAACTATTAGAGAAAGGCGTTGGAGCAAACCTGATAAATACCTGATAAACAAAGAGGAGTTTGAAAAATTGTTTCCGAATGATGAATACAAGGACGAAAACAATATGTACAAATGGGAAAGAGGAGAGAAAATTTTTGAAAAAAAATTCAGTAATACTTCTGTTTTGCTTCCTTTAAAAACAGGAACATCCACAACAGTTAATACAAACGATTCTGTAAAAATTTCAGACCTTAAAAACTGGAAGCAAGGGTCCTATGTGATGGAAGCACATAGCAAAGATGCCTATGGGGAAGATGTAAAAGATGTAAAATATTTTACTGTTTACTCTAACTTAAGTAAAGAAATTCCCGGAAATAATATTGATTGGTTCAATATGTTAACGGTTGAGCCCATAGAGCCAGGTGGCAAAGCAAAATTTATAATCGGATCAAAAGAAGAGAATGTAAAAGTATTGTACGAAATTGAACACAAAGGAGAGATCATTAAAAAGGAGTACGTCACCTTAAACAAAGAACAAAAACTAATTGAAATTCCTGTTGAAGAAAAACATCGTGGCAATTTTTCTTTTCATTGTGTGTTCATTAAAAATAACCGTTCTTATTCTCATGATGGCGTAATTACAGTGCCTTATACCAACAAGGAACTGGATATTGAATTTGAAACATTCCGCAATAAGTTATTACCCGGACAACAGGAAGAATGGAAAATAAAAATCAAAGATAAAAAAGGGGACAAACTTGCCGCTGAAATGATGGCAACCCTGTATGATGCTTCTTTAGATGCTTTCAGACCAAACAATTGGTATTTTAATATTTACAACAATTATTATTCAAATTTATATTGGGATCTGAATTCAGGTTTTGGTACCGTAAACGCGCAGCTATTTGGGATTGATTGGAATAAATATCCGGTTGGTGCTTATCGTTATTACGATCATTTGAATTGGTTCGGATACAGCAATGGTTATTATGGTTACTACGATGATCTGGATGGTAATGGAGATTATCGTAACAACCGGATGATGTATAAGTCCGCACAAGCTCCTTCAGCAGGATTAATGGCCGTTGAAGAAAAGGCGATGGATGAAACAGAAAGCACAGGAAAAAATAAAGATAAAGCAGGAGGAAAAAGAGAATCGGCAAAAGGAGACTCATTTGCAGCAGAAATAAACGATGTAACAACGGTTTCAACAACATCATCCGGTGAATCTCAAAATCAGACTCGCAAGCCATCAGGAGGAGAAGATCTATCGAAAGTTGCGGCACGCAGCAATTTTGCAGAGACCGCATTCTTTTATCCTCAAATGGAAACTGATAAAGATGGAAATGTGATCATCAAATTTACCATTCCCGAAGCATTAACAAAATGGAAAATGATGGGCTTTGCTCACACAAAAGATCTGAAATTCGGAACCATTGAAAAAGAATTGGTAACACAAAAAGATCTGATGGTGATCCCGAATGCCCCCCGTTTTTTCCGCGAGAATGATAAAATGGAATTCAGTGCTAAAATTTCCAACTTATCTGATGTAGATCTTTCAGGAAAAGCAGATATATTCCTATATGATGCTACAACCATGAAAGAAATTACCTGGAACATGGTGGAAGCTCTTCATGGAAAATTTAATACGATTGGCGAAAGAGATTTTACTGCAGCCAAAGGGAAAAGCACTGTAGTAACCTGGAACATTTCTATTCCGGAAGGAGTTGGGGCCATCACCTATAAAGTAGTTGCTAAAGCAGGCAATTTTACAGATGGGGAAGAAATGGCGCTCCCTGTTTTAACAAACAGAATGTTAGTAACCGAAACAATGCCATTACCGATCAGAGGCAATCAGACAAAAACGTTCCGTTTCGAAAAACTGATCAATCAAAGTAACGGCTCCACCACCTTGCGTAATCATAAATTAACCTTGGAGTTTACAGCTAACCCTGCATGGTACGCTGTACAGGCGTTACCTTATTTGATGGAATATCCATACGAATGTTCGGAGCAAACATTCTCCCGTTTTTATGCAAACAGCATTGCTACTCATATTGCTAATTCGTCACCAAAAATAAAGGCCGTTTTTAACTCCTGGAAAAACACTCCTGATTCAAAAGCATTGCTTTCTAATCTTGAAAAAAACCAGGAATTAAAATCCCTGATGCTCGAAGAAACGCCATGGGTGCTGGATGCAAAAGATGAGACCGAACGTAAAAAACGGGTTGCACTTTTATTCGATTTAAATAAAATGAGTAATGAGCTGGCACAAGCAATGAAAAAATTACAGAAAGCACAATCGCCAAATGGTGGCTGGCCCTGGTTTGATGGAATGCCCGATGATCGTTACATTACACAACACATCATAACTGGTATGGGACATCTGGATCATTTAGGAATAAAAAATATTCGGGAAGACTCAAAAGTATGGAAAATGGTGAAAGATGGCGTAACGTATCTGGATAACCGGATTCGTGAAGATTATGAATGGATTCTGAGATACGATAAAGCACACATCGATGAAAACCATTTGGGTTATCAGCAAATTCAATACTTGTATGCTCGTAGTTATTTTAAAGATATTGCCATTGATAATCGCAATCAAAAAGCATTTGATTATTATAAAGGGCAGGAGAAAAAATATTGGTTGTCGAACAGCCGATACATGCAAGGAATGATCGCATTGGCTCTGTTCCGTTATGATGACAAAATTACTCCAAAAGACATCATGAAATCCCTGAAAGAAAATTCCCTGAACAGCGAAGAAATGGGAATGTACTGGAAAGAGAACTATGGAGGTTATTATTGGTACCAAGCTCCAATTGAGGCGCAAGCATTGCTAATAGAAGCATTTGATGAAGTGAGCAATGATAAAAAATCAGTGGATGATTTAAAAGTGTGGTTGTTAAAATCTAAACAAACACAAGATTGGAAAACCACCAAAGCAACTACAGAAGCCGTTTACGCTTTGTTGTTGAGAGGAACCGATTGGTTAGCAACTGAAAGTAATGTGGAAATTAGTTTAGGAGACATTCAGGTTGATCCTAAAAAAATGCCGGATGTTAAAGTAGAAGCCGGAACAGGTTATTTCAAAACATCATGGAGCGGAGGTGATATTAAACCAAAAATGGGAGAAGTGAAGATCGTTAAAAAAGATGAAGGTGTAAGTTGGGGAGCCTTGTATTGGCAGTATTTTGAGCAACTGGATAAAATCACTCCATCAAAGACTCCATTGAATTTAAAGAAACAATTGTTCTTACAAAAAAATTCAGATGCCGGTCCGGTGATCGAACCAGTCACAGAAAAAACAACATTAAAAGTTGGAGATAAAATAAAAGTACGAATTGAATTACGTGTTGACAGAGACATGGAATATGTTCAGATGAAAGATATGCGGGCTTCCGGTTTTGAGCCAACCAATGTGATTTCGAGATACAAATATCAGGATGGTTTAGGTTATTATGAAAGCACACGTGATGCAGCAACTAATTTCTTTTTTTCCTATTTACCTAAAGGAACCTATGTATTTGAATATCCATTAGTAGTAACACATAACGGTAATTTCTCCAATGGCATTACTTCTATTCAATGCATGTATGCTCCGGAATTTGCCAGCAATTCAGAAGGCATTCGCGTGAAGGTGGGCAAGTAATTTATGCCTTTGTCTTTAAAATTTAAAAGCGATTCGTTTTTTAAACGAATCGCTTTTTTATGTGCTTAATTTTTAATACAAAAAATCAAATACCCGAAACCCTGATTTATATCATAAAATCGAAGTTTATCATCTCTGCATTGTATCTTTGTATAAGACTTAATATTAGTATGATTATTGAGCAGATCAAATAACATTCAAATTAGAGAATGTTAAGTAAAAGAGAAAAATATTCATGTTAAAAAAATACGCGCTTCCACTCACTCTTCTTTGCGTTTTTTCTTCTGTTGGATTAGCGATTGCCTCCTATAGGGGTCAGACAAAATATTTTTTTATGTTTGCAGGAATGGGGGCTGCAGCAGCTTTTGGCGAATGGCTAACCGTCCAGTTTCCAAAATTCAAGCAACTTTTCAGAAGAACTATTCAGGCGCTTGTTGGAGGGTTTCTTTTCATCGGACTTTCACTTTATGGAAATGTAAATTTTCAATTCTCTGAATTGTTTTTTGATCTATATGCGGGAGTTGTTACAGGAGCATTAATTCAGTTTGTTTTTGCAAGATTGATCTTACCTTTTTTTATGGGCAATGCATTTTGTTCCCGAGCCTGTTGGAGCGGAGCCTTCTTTGAACTCGTTCAACCCTTAAATCCGAAAGTAAAAAAACCCAGGATGAGAAATGAAGTGATCGCGTTTTCATACATCGGACTATTAATCATTATTAGCAGCATCGCTTCTTATATTTATAACCCCGCTGTTTTCGAAGGGTCAAAACGTTACTGGATCATTGGAGAAAATCTGGTCATTCTTTCCATAGGAGTTTTTGTTTCCCGCTACTGGGGCAGCAGATCGTATTGCCGAACATTTTGTCCCTTTATCACTGTTTCGGGATTGATATCCCGATTCTCCATTTTCAAGATCACACCGATAGATTCGGGAAGTTGCAATAGTTGCGGACTTTGCAACAGAAACTGCCCAATGCTTGTGGATGTGAGAACAGCTGTTAAAGCTGATAAAAGGATAGATCATAAATCATGTATCTTATGTGAACGCTGTGTTGATGCCTGTCCGAAAGATTGCATCAACCTGTCGCCCGGCCTGCCCTGGAAATAAATTCTTTTTACTTGAACACTCCTTTCTTAATAAGTTTTATTCATTCCTGCTAAGTAAAACCGCTAATCTGTTTTCTTTGTTATAGATTTTTAATCGCATGAACTACATAGATATTATTCTTTGCATTCCACTAGTTTGGGGTCTTTACAAAGGCTTTACCAAAGGCCTGATCATTGAAGCTGCCACAATGGTTGCTTTTGCTTTGGGTGTTTGGGGAGGCATTCACCTTTCTGATTTTTTAGCAAACAAAATAAGTGAATGGTGCAGTTGGCAATCGAAATACTTACCAATTGTTTCTTTTGCACTTACTTTTTTATTGATTGTGATATCAGTTTATTTTATTGCGAAACTAATTCAACGAATGGTGGATGGGATGGCATTAAGCGCCATCAATAAAATAGGAGGTGCTGTTTTTGGCGCATTAAAATTTGCCATGGTAATGAGTGTGATCATCTTTATGATTGATGCAGTGGAAGAAAGTTACCCGATGATCTCATTTAAAACAAAAGAAGAATCCTTACTTTATAAACCAATTGGGAAAATTGCTCCCACTTTAATTCCTGCGCTTAATAAAAGCAAGGTTGCGAAACTAATCCCTAAACCCGATGTGGATGTAGATATAAACGTGAAGTTGAAACAGGAATAAAAATTATATTTAAAACTTTGAATCTTTTTGCCCTAAGCAAATAATTAAACAAATGAGAATATGGTCGCTACACCCGAAATATCTTGATGTAAAGGGGCTTGTTGCCTTATGGCGAGAAACATTATTAGCAAAACATGTTTTAGAAGGCAAGACAAAAGGGTACCGTAATCATCCTCAACTTGATCGTTTTAAAAAATCGAAAAGTCCGCTTAATGCAATTAATCAGTATTTATCTGAAGTATATAAAGAAGCCACAAACCGAGGATATAATTTTGATGTCACAAAATTTAATCCGGTTGAAAAACCATTAAAGATGACTGTAACTGCAGGGCAATTAAATTATGAATATTATCATCTGCTCAACAAGCTAAAAACAAGAGATCCGAAATTGTATAAAGAGGTAAAAAAAATAAAAATCCTTGACGCTCATCCCATTTTTAAAGTAGTGAATGGTGCTATCGAAGATTGGGAGGTTATTATTAAAAGTCTTATCTCTTTTAGAGAAAAAAATTGAAATTCTCATCAATAAACCTTTTTAGATGATATTTTAAATTAATATTTATAATTTTTCGGATATCGCCAAATGAACTAAAAACAGGAATACATTTGTTTGTACTTTGATAAATTGTTTTAAATTGCATTGTAAATATTCTGGAATAGGCTCAGATTCGTAAACACGAATGTTAGGGGCAAGTTTACATGTCGACCGAATACTGACCATAACCTTTTTAAAAACGAAATCAAATGAAATATTACTTTACAATAGTTTTTCTGTTTTGTGGTTCGACTTTTTTCGGACAAACTCCTTCTGTTCAATGGAAAAAAACATTGGGTGGGACTAGCATAGAAGAATTTGCCTCAGCTCAACAAACTGTGGACGGAGGATATATTATTGCTGGAGATGCTTTTTCAAATAACGGAGATGTAACTGGGAACCACGGTGGCGGAGATGTTTGGGTAGTGAAGCTAAATTCTATTGGAACTATTCAATGGGAGAAAACATATGGTGGTACACTAGCGGACGTTGCCTACTCCATTAAGCAGACTAATAATGGAGGATACATTGTCGTTGGACAGTCTTCTTCGAACAATGGAGATGTCACTGGGCATCACGGCTCGACAAGTTCCTACGATTACTGGATATTAAAAATAGATTCTTTAGGAGTTATTGAATGGGAAAAATCCTTGGGAGGAAGTGGGTATGATGCAGCGAGTTCTGTTATACAAACTTCTGATAACGGATATATAATTGCAGGACAATCTTCTTCAAGCGATGGCGACATTACAGGCCACCATGGATTAAATTATGACGCTTGGGTTGTAAAATTAGATTCAATGGGCACTATTGAATGGCAAAAATCTTTGGGCGGGACGAATTCTGATAGTGGTAACAAGCTTATACAAACAATTGATAATGGATTTATTTTGGTCGGTATGTCAGCATCAAACGATGGAGATCTTACTTCGAACTTTGGGTTAAACGACCTTTGGGTTGTAAAGTTAAATTCTATTGGGGCAATTAGCTGGCAAAAGACTTACGGAGGGACGGGCGAAGACTTTGGTACTGATGTAAAACAAACTCTTGATGGAGGATATATTGTTGGTGGACAGTCGAACTCTAATGATGGTGACGTATTAGGGAATATTGGCGGTAGTGATTATTGGTTATTAAAATTAGATTCCACAGGTACAATTCAATGGCAAAAATCCTATGGTGGAACAGGGGACGATGGAATTGCTTCATTACAACTGATGTCGGATGGAGGATATTTAATCGGAGGTTCAGCTGATTCAACAAATGGAGATGTCATCGGCACACACATTAGAGATTATTGGATAATTAAATCAGACTCTATTGGAACCATTCAATGGCAACTTTCTTTTGGGGGGTCGGCTGCGGAATGGTTAAATAGTGTTCAACAAACTTCGGACAATGGATACTTCCTATGCGGTTCGACCTATTCCAACGATGGAGACATTACAGGAAATCATGGTAGTTTTGATTATTGGGTACTGAAATTAAATACCTTAACAACCGACATTTATAATCAAGGTAATAAAACGGACCTAAATATATATCCTAACCCGACAGAAGGTATTATTACAATTGAATTAGATTCATTTCACACAAAGACAAATTTTAAAATCATTAATGTACTCGGTCAGACTGTATTATCAGGCATAATAACAACAAGGTCAACAAATCTAAACATTGACAAATTACCGAATGATATTTATTTATTTCAACTCGGAGAAGATAAGGGACGATGGTTCAAAATAATTAAGAAATAAACCAGCCCCTAACAGCACCCGTTAGGCGTAATGCTGAAAGACATACTAACTTGAAACAGCCGAACACGAACCGAAAGATGTTTAAAACATTCAATAATGAAATATTTCATTTCTCACGAATCATATTCAATCAAAGACGCGGTAAAACTAAAAGAACTTTTAACGGAAATTAATAACGAACACAGTATATTTTTAACGTCAGATTGGGAATCACTTCCATCTGGAAATGTTTGGATGGGAGATATTTTTTCTGCGCTTCAGGACTGTGACGAATTGATTGTATTAATTACAAGAAAAGAGGCTTTTTGCAACCTGTGGATAAATTTTGAAGTAGGTTCAGCTATTGGAAGAAAAAAGAAACCAAAAATATTAATTTGGGGAGGAATTGATTTAGCCGAAATGAAATATCCAATAAAAGGGATTCATTGTATAGGAACAGGAGACACTAACAGATGGGAAAAAGAACTTGGTTCTTTAGGTTATAAATTTGAAAATAAAAAACCGTTTGCTGAATTGTTTAAACAATAGGATAAAAATAAGAAATAACCTTAAAATATTTTAAATAGAAGACAATAGAACCAATCCTGATGAAGAGGGGAATTATTTAGGAGCAGAATTTTATTATTATAGTGGTACTATTTTAGAAGGCACGCGAAAATTTTGTGAAGAAAAAGTCGGACACTGCTTTCATTATAAAGAAATAATGGACTGGGCAGATTTAGAATGGGAAGGAAAGAAATCAGGAACAGATGATAAAAATATTTTCAAATATTTAGGTGGTTATTGTGCAAAAGGAGATTCTGATGAAACCTGTACGCATTCTTTAATGCCTGTTTCAGCGGCAATAGTTGATATTGAAGACTTGAAAAGAAATATTGCGAAAGGGTATTTCAAACCTGACGAATTGGATGCTGAAATGCTTGGCCTATAAAATCGAAGCACAACGCCTAACCTACTTTTGCGAATATGCCGAATTTCTGCAAGTTGCAAATGCTTTGTAAAGGTGTGCTCCGCGCATCATTTTTTGCATTTGCCATTTAGTTCAGTACATTTAATAAAGGTTATCGGTTAAGACAATTTTGTGAAAGCAAAACCGGCACATCGCAAAGCTAAAAACCGTTAAAGGTAAAATAATTGATTCTTAGAAACTTTCAAATGCGAAAACATTCAAGCATCAATAAGATAAATCATTTTCTTATCGTTTTGTTTTCATCATTCTTCTGTATTTCA
>MEPB01000034.1 GCA_001769385.1 Bacteroidetes bacterium RIFCSPLOWO2_12_FULL_35_15
ATGTTTTTAATAGAAATGTTTGCACCAAATAAAACAAAAAAGGCTTAAATGATCCGACAATATTGCTTTTCTTAGTGTTAGAGTGAACCCTAAATAGAATGGTTCAAAAAAGTGTTTTTAAGGGAAGCATGAAAAACAAAAATAAGATTTCTCTCTTCACTCCGTTTCGTTCGAAATGGCACCCACCCCAATTCGTACATTCGTAATGATTCGTTATTCGTAGATTCCAGTATTTCGCAGATTAGTCGTTCAGCTTCAAAACCGCCATAAATGCGCTTTGTGGAATATCAACACTACCCACAGAACGCATACGTTTTTTACCTTCTTTTTGTTTTTCGAGAAGTTTACGTTTACGGGAAATATCACCACCATAACATTTTGCGGTAACATCTTTACGCATGGCTTTTATAGTTTCGCGTGCAATAATTTTAGCGCCAATAGCGGCTTGTATTGGAATTTCGAATTGCTGACGGGGAATTAATTCTTTTAATTTCTCACACATTTTTTTACCGAACTCATAAGCATTGTCGCGGTGAATAAGTGATGACAATGCATCTACAGGTTCGGAGTTTAAAAGAATATCCAATTTCACCAGATAGCTTTGACGATAATCCAGTGGTTGATAATCGAACGAAGCATATCCTTTTGAAATGGTTTTTAAGCGATCGTAAAAATCAAAAACAATTTCGCCCAAAGGCATATCAAACATTAACTCTACACGGTCTGTTGTTAAATAAACCTGGTTGGTCAATATCCCTCGTTTACCGATACACAGACTCATGATGTTTCCAACAAATTCTGATTTGGTAATTATTTGCGCTTTGATGTAAGGTTCTTCAACGCGGTCAAGCTTGCTTGGATCAGGCAGGTCGGCAGGGTTGTTCACTACCAGTAATTCGTTCTTCGTTGTGAAGGCGTGATACGAAACGTTAGGAACAGTAGTAATAACAGTCATGTTGAACTCACGTTCCAAACGTTCCTGAATAATTTCCATGTGTAACATTCCTAAAAACCCGCAACGGAACCCAAAGCCTAACGCAGCGGATGATTCAGGCTCCCAGGTTAGGGAAGCATCATTCAGCTGCAACTTTTCCATGGAGTAACGAAGCTCTTCAAAATCTTCAGTATCAACCGGATAAATCCCAGCAAACACCATTGGTTTAACATCTTCAAAACCTTGAATGGCAGCAACAGAAGGGTTTACAACACTTGTAATGGTGTCACCAACTTTTACTTCGCGGGCATCTTTAATTCCGGAAATAATATATCCAACATCACCTGTTCTGATTTCGGTACGGGGTTCTTGTTTTAATCGCAGAACACCAATTTCATCGGCATTGTATTCTTTGCCGGTAGCGACAAATTTTACTTTTTCTCCTTTTCTGATAGAACCATTTTGAATTTTATAATAGGCAATAATTCCTCTGAAAGAATTATACACGGAGTCAAAGATCAATGCTTGCAAAGGTTTTGACGGATCCCCTTTTGGAGCAGGAATTCGATCAACAATGGCTTCTAAAATAGCGTGAACACCTTCGCCTGTTTTGCCGGATGCCGCTAAAATTTCTTCGCGCTTACAACCTAACAACTCTACGATCTGATCTTTTACTGCTTCCGGTTCAGCGCTCGGTAAGTCAATTTTATTTAAAATAGGAATGATCTCTAAATCATTGCCCAGAGCCAGATATAAGTTAGAAATAGTTTGTGCCTGAATCCCCTGGGCAGCATCAACAATCAGTAAAGCGCCTTCACAAGCAGCAATTGAGCGTGATACTTCATAGGAGAAATCAACATGTCCGGGAGTATCAATTAAATTCAACACATATTTTTTGCCGTTCAACTCATAATCCATTTGAATAGCATGGCTCTTGATGGTGATACCACGCTCTTTCTCCAACTCCATATCATCCAGCACCTGGGCCTGCATATCGCGCTTGTTGATGGTATTGGTGTATTCCAACAAACGGTCGGCAAGTGTACTTTTCCCGTGATCAATGTGTGCAATGATGCAAAAATTTCTAATGTTATTCATTCTTTTTTCTTCCTTAAGGGTTGCGAATTTACTAAAAATCTATGAATAATTGCTGAAAATACTGATGCTCCTCATACAAAAATGGATTGAGAACCAATGAACTAGTAACAGAAAAACGCAATTTGTTTTTAAATTGAGAGCTGCAAAAAAACAGAAGGTGTGCCGCTCCGTGTTGTCGTAAAAAGTATAATTTGTTTTTTAATTCCTCATGACGTTACTTTGCACCCGCAAAAAATAACAATAGTATATTATATGAAAGTAACCGACCACATCAAGCAATCGAAATCAACATTATTTTCTATTGAAATTCTTCCTCCATTAAAAGGCAAGAGCATTCAATCTATTTTTGATGGCATCGATCCCCTGATGGAATTCAAACCTTCGTTTGTGGATGTTACATACCACCGCGAGGAATACCTTTACAAGAAACGTGATGGAGGTTATTTAGAAAAAGTAAGTATTCGCAAACGTCCGGGAACAGTTGGTATTTGTGCGGCTATTATGAATAAATATCACGTGGATGCGGTGCCTCATATTATTTGTGGTGGTTTCAGCAAGGAAGAAACAGAGAATGCATTAATAGACTTACACTTTTTGGGAATTGATAATGTTCTTGCTTTACGCGGGGATTCCATTAAAAGTGAACCTGAATTTGTTCCTGAGCCTAACGGACATGCTTATGCAATTGATCTGGTAAAACAGATCGGCAGCATGAATAAAGGGCATTATATGGAAGATGAATTAGCAGATGTGGCACCTACTAATTTTTGTATCGGAGTAGCAGGCTATCCTGAAAAGCATTTTGAAGCTCCTAATTTGATCTCGGATATGAAGCACTTGAAAACAAAGATTGATGCAGGATCGGAATATATTGTAACACAAATGTTCTTTGACAATATAAAATATTTTGAGTTTTTGAATAAATGTAAAGACATGAATATTACTGTTCCGGTAATTCCGGGATTAAAAATATTAACCACTAAAAAGCAAGTAAATATTTTAGCTAAAATATTTAAAATTGATATACCACAACCCTTGTTGGAACAAATTGAAAAGTGCAAAACAGATGCAGAAGTAAAAGAAGTGGGAATTGAATGGTGCATCAATCAATCAAAAGAATTGATAAAAGCCAAGGTGCCTTGTTTACATTATTACACGATGGGAACCTCAGAAGCAACACGCAGAGTAGCAAGTCAGGTGTATTAACGTTGTCATTCTGAGCAGAGCGAAGAATCTGTCTGCAATACATTAGATGCTTCACGCGTTCAGCATGACAAGTAAATTTAATTTCAACGAACTGACGACCATTATTGAACCGAACACATGTTTATTCGAGCCTGCCTGCGGTAGGCAGGTTCGACCCCTTCGACTTTGCTCAGATAAACTCCGGGAGAATATCGAGAAGTAATAAACAGATTATTAACTATGTTTAAAGTTCTGTCTGTGTTTAAGGAGATATTTCCTTTTTTCCTATATAGGAGGTTAAAAATATTATACCAATGACTCATACCATCATTTGCCATAATAAACTAATCCAATTTAATGGTCTCGTTCGTTTCTCGACTCCGCTCGAAATTACAGCGCTATGGTCATTTCGAGCGGAGTGGAGAAAGCGGGACGCTGTTTTTATGACGAAAGTCATGTTTTTGTTGTTTTTGATGATCTGAATTCATAGATTTGTTGAAAATTCTATACCAATGAATTTCTTTTGCACTAATTGTATTCTTGACATTAAGCGTATTACCAAGCGTAATCCGGAATAATTACCCTTCCATTTCTTCCATAAAAAGGAAGAGGACATTGTTTTTATAACAAACAAGACCTAATTTCATTTTTTAATTTCATCAAACTAATTTCTTGAAAAATGCCCATTTATCATAAGCTGGGAACATTCCCACAGAAGCGCCACACCATCTTTGAAAATCCAAAAGGGGGATATTATTACGAGCAACTTTTTGGTACTGAAGGGTTCAACAGTCATTCTTCTTTATTATATCACCTGCACCGCCCAACACAAGTCAAAGAAATAATTACCTCTTACAATGTTGCGCCAAAAATTGCCATTGAAAAAAATATCAAGTCATTATTGCTTCAAGGATTTGATGTGAAACCAGCGGATGATTTTTTGGATAGCAGAAAAGCAATGCTTGTAAATGCAGATTGTATAGTGGGTTTGGCGGCACCTCGCCACTCCATGAAAAATTATTTTTACAAAAATGCGGATGCGGATGAAATGCTTTTTATTCACAAAGGCAAAGGAACATTGCGAACATTAGTTGGAAACATTCCTTTTGAATATGGCGATTATCTTATCATTCCACGTGGTATCATTTATCAGATGGAATTTGAAACAACAGAAAACCGCTTGTTGTATGTTGAATCATACGCACCTATACATACTCCTAAACGTTACAAAAGCTCATCCGGACAGTTGTTAGAGCATTCTCCATTTTGTGAGCGGGATTATAAATTACCACAGGATCTGGAAACGCACGATGAAAAGGGCGACTTCATTATCAAAACAAAAAAAGAAGGAATGATGCATGAAATGGTTTATGCAACGCACCCTTTTGATGTTGTTGGCTGGGATGGATATAATTTTCCCTTTGGATTCAGCATCCACAATTTTGAACCAATAACAGGTCGTGTGCATTTGCCACCACCAATTCATCAAACATTCGAAACCTCCACTTTTGTGATCTGTTCGTTTGTTCCCCGTTTGTATGATTATCATCCGCGATCAATTCCGGCCCCATACAATCATAGTAATGTGGATAGTGATGAAGTATTGTATTATGTGGATGGTGATTTTATGAGTCGTAACAATATCAAACCCGGTCATATTACATTGCATCCAAAAGGAATTGTTCATGGTCCTGCTCCCGGAGCAATGGAACGTAGCATTGGACAAAAAGAAACTCAGGAACTGGCAGTGATGATCGACACCTTCCGTACCTTAATGGTGACCGAAGAAGCAATGGCGATTGATGATGGAAAGTATTATAAAAGCTGGGTGGAGTAAAAATTAGAGAATTAATTATTTGGAGAAATGGAGAAGGCCAAATTACTAATTCAACAAAAAACAACAGATTCTCAAATTCTCCATTTCAACAAATCAACAATTCAAAAAAATGGCAAAAGAAGTAAAAAATGTAGAGTATGGTTTAGAAAAAATATTTGAAGGGGCACAGGATTTTCTTCCTTTATTGGGAACAGACTATGTTGAATTTTATGTGGGTAATGCAAAGCAAGCAGCTCATTTTTATAAAACAGCATTTGGATTTCAATCATTGGCGTATGCTGGTTTAGAGACGGGTGTAAAAGACCGTGTTTCCTATGTTTTAAAACAAGATAAGATCCGTTTGGTATTAACCACTCCATTAAATAGTAATTCGCCAATAAACGATCACTTGCGTAAACATGGTGATGGCGTAAAAGTAGTTGCGCTCTGGGTGGAAGATGCCAAAAAATCTTTTGAAGAAACTGTTAAACGTGGTGCAAAACCTTTTATGGAACCTGTTGTAGAAAAAGATGAATATGGTGAAGTGGTTCGTTCGGGGATATACACATACGGTGAAACAGTTCACATGTTTGTGGAGCGTAAAAATTACAAAGGCGCTTTTTTACCGGGGTTTAAAGAATGGAAATCGGATTATAACCCAACATCAGTAGGTTTAAAATTTGTAGATCACATGGTAGGAAATGTGGGTTGGGGAGAAATGAACCAGTGGGTGAAATGGTACGAAGATGTAATGGGTTTTGTAAACTTCCTATCGTTTGACGATAAACAAATTCACACCGAATATTCCGCATTAATGAGTAAGGTGATGAGTAACGGAAATGGCAGAATAAAATTTCCGATCAATGAACCTGCTGAAGGAAAGAAGAAATCACAAATTGAGGAATACCTTGATTTTTATGAGGGTCCGGGAGTACAACACATCGCGGTTGCAACAGATAACATAATTAAAACAGTTACAGAATTAAGAGCACGCGGTGTGGAATTTTTATCGCCACCTCCACACACCTATTATGAAGAAATCCCTGCACGACTTGGTGTGCACATGGACATGATGAAAGAAGACCTGAAGGTGATCGAAAAATTAGCCATCATGGTTGATGCAGATGAAGATGGATATTTATTACAGATTTTTACTAAACCGGTGGAGGATCGTCCAACTTTATTTTTTGAAATTATTCAACGTATGGGAGCAAAAGGGTTTGGTGCCGGTAACTTCAAAGCTTTGTTTGAATCGATTGAAAGGGAGCAGGAGAAAAGAGGAACATTATAAGAAATGAAAAATAGACAGTAAACAAAAAACAATTAAAACAAACCCCGATCTGTAAAAAACCTGAGCTCGATTAATAATTGGTATTAAAAATGGGAGCAGCAATTTTTACAAGCACTTTGTCTTTTTTGAGTCCTTCGGCTGCGCTCTGGATAAAACTGCGAAAAAATCTTTTTTTTATTAGCCAGATGCTTCATTCCATTCAGCATGACAAAACAACAAACACCCAATTTCATAAAGGGCTCTGTTTGTTGATGTTTTTGAGGCATTAGTAATCGAACTCCAATTAATAAATATTTAAATGCGGGGCATACTTTTTTGAGGTCGAAACAGCTTATATGACAATGATATTTCTCCACCACCCCTGAAATAACTTGCAGTTCGAAGTTTAGATAAATTTATATCGTAACTTATTCCAAGCGCAAAAGTATTTTTGTATTCGTATTGAAAACAAAGGATTGCAGCATCTTTAATGCGGTAGTATGCTCCGAAAAATATATTGGAAGAAACATTTATGCCGGTATATTTTGAATCCATACCCAGATTATATCTCACCATCATTCCTAAATTAAATTCGTTAGTAGCTCCTTGTGTTAAGATCATGAATGAAGGAACATAGGTGTAATTTTTATTTTGTGTTTTAATTTCTGAACTACCATGAAATGCCAATTTTGGATGTAGCCGATCGCCATTTCCATAATAACTCTGCTTGGGACTATTGAGGTGAAATGCAGCAACTCCGGCATCCACAATAACATTATTGTTTACATTGCATTTCCAATAAACGCCCGAAGAAATATCGAAGTAACTATAATTTGCCGGAAATTCGGTTTCGCCGGAAGGCAAGGTGTTATCAAAGATCTTTCCATCAAATTGACTATCCCAGGTTACACCATTTATATCGACACTTCGTTGCGCCCACCCCGTTTGAATGCCTGCAACCAATGAATTGTTATCGTTTAAGGAGATTTTTGAGGCAAGCGAAAGATGAATGGCATTGGTACCCATTTTCGCATCTCCTGCTTTGTCATTAAAAAAAGAAAGACCTGCAAATATTTTTTTCTTATAAATAGCAGCATCTGCTGATGCGGCAAATGTTTTGAAACTGTTTTTGGATACAGCCATCCATTGATTTTTATAATTGGTCATGAAGCGGAAGTCTCCTTCATACTGTCCCGCTAATGCCGGATTTAATGAAAGAGGCGATGCGAAATACTGGGAAAAATGTATATCCTGTGAGTAACAGAAAAAATTAACCGGGACACTAAGGATCACCAGAAATGAACGAATGTTTTTTTGTAATATTTTTTTTGTATTGTTCATGCTATCTTATCAAAGAGATATTTCCTTTTTTAACAATTTTCTTATCCTTATCATAATTCGATTGGGCACTTAAATAAAAAGCAAATACAGCAGTATCCAGCTTTTTACCATTGAATGTACCATCCCAACCATTTGCCAGGTCATGCGATTCAAAAACCTTTTGTCCCCAACGGTCATAGATATATAAATTTATATTCACCACACAACTCCCGCGAAGAAACAACATATCATTTGCCCCATCTCCATTAGGTGAAAAAGCAGTAGGCAGATCTACATTGCAATTGCATTCTGCTTCCATAAAACGGATAGAATCTTTATAAGAGCCGCAACTATTTATTGCCGTTACGGAATACAATCCGGTATCCCGGACAATAAAATAGTTGTTGGTGGATCCGTTTTGCCATTGATAGGTGGAGCTATTTATTGGAAGGTCAATCCTGTCTTCATCACCAATACAAATTGTTTTATCAGGTCCCATGTTTATGAATGGCTTTTGTAGTATGGATAGTAATATAGAATCGCGGGATCTGCAATTATTTAAATCGGTAACAGTAACCCAATAAATACCAGCGGATGTAGCCATATTATCTGAGCCGATTGAGTTATCCTGCCACAAATAAGTGTATCCCGAATGAAAGGCATCCAATCGAATGGTATCGTTTTCACAAAGCAGTGTATCAATTCCGAGATTAATAATCGGTTGAGGATGAACTGAAATAATTTTAAATGTATCTGCTACTGTTCCACAATAATTTGTAACCGTAACCCAATAAGCTCCCGCTGAATTCGCGGTAATACTATTGCTGGCTGATCCGTTCTGCCACAAATATTGACTGTTTACATCATATTGTGCTGTAACAGTAACAAAATCTCCGACACATATTGTAGTATCAGGTCTAAGAGAAACACTCGGTAAGTTCATTGGATTCAACTGAATTGAGTCGATTGCAAGACCACAATTAGTTGATGCACTAACATAATATATACCTGCAGCGGTTGCAGTATAATTCAAGCCGTTAGATCCATTCTGCCAAGTGTAATTGCAATTTGTGCATCCAACCGCGTTGAGTAAAATTGAATCTCCGGAACAAATAGTCTGATCGGCACCTAAATTAACAGAAGGCAATACATCAAAGGAAACAGTGATTGAATCGGAATAAGCGCCACATGCATTTGTAGCTGATACATAGTAAGTTCCGGAAACGGAAACAGAAAATGTTTGTAATACAGAATTGTTCTGCCATTGATAAGAATTATAATCAGCACCGGCATCCAAATTAAACGTGTTTCCTGCACATAAGGAGGTATCGTTACCAAGATCAACAGGATTTGGCGTTTGCGTAAAAATAACAAGACTGTCTTTATCAATACCACACTCATTTGATGCAGAAATATAATATAGGCCGGCAGTGGTTGCATTATAATCCGAGCCACCAGATCCATTCTGCCAGGTATAATTACAATTCGGACATCCAATTGCATTTAGTAAAATGGAATCTCCGGAACAGATAATTAGATCGGCACCTAAATTAATTGCAGGTAACGAATCGAATGAAACCGTGATCGAATCAGAATAAACACCACACGCATTTGTAGCTGATACATGGTAAATCCCGGCAATGGAAACATTAAATGTTTGTAACACAGAACTGTTCTGCCATTCATAAGAATTATAATCTGCACCGGCATCCAAATTAAGCATGTTTCCAGGGCATAATGTTGTGTCGTTACCAATATCAACAGGTGTTGGAATTTGCGTAAAAATAATAATACTGTCTTTATCAATACCGCAGCCATTGGATGCAGAAATATAATACAGGCCGGCAACGTTAGCATTGTAATTCAAGCCACCGGACCCATTCTGCCATGTATAATTACAGTTTGCACATCCAGTCGCATTGAGAAAAACGGAATCTCCATAACAAATAGTTGTATCGGCACCTAAATTAACAGAAGGCAATGCATCGAATGAAACAGTGATCGAATCAGAATAAACGCCACATGCATTTGTAGTTGTGACATGATAAATTCCGGAGGCGGAAACAATAAATGTTTGTAATACAGAATTGTTCTGCCATGCATACGAATTATAATTAGCCCCGGCATCCAAAGTAAACGTGTTTCCGCCACATAATGATGTATCGTTACCAAGATCAACAGGTGTTGGATCTTGTGTAAAAACAATAATACTGTCATTATCAATACCACATCCATTTGATGCAGAAATATAATATTGGCCGGCAGCGTTAGCATTGTAATTCAATCCACCGGATCCATTCTGCCATGTATAATTACAATTTGCACATCCAGTCGCATTAATTAAAACCGAATCTCCATAACAAATAGTTGTATCGGCACCTAAATTAACAGCAGGCAACGCATCGAATGAAACAATGATTGAATCAGAATAAACGCCACACGCATTTGTAGCCGATACGTGGTAAATTCCGGCAGCAGAAACAGTAAATGTTTGTAATATAGAATTGTTCTGCCATGCATACGAATTATAATCAGCACCGGCATCCAAGGTAATTGTATTCCCGGGACAAATAGCGGTATCGTTCCCAAGATCAATAAAATCAGGTGCCTGAACAGATATTGTCACCGAATCGGATCTTGTCCCACATTCAGTTGAAACAGTTACCCAATAAAGTCCGCTACCAGCTGCGGTATAATTCGAATCGACAGACCCATTCTGCCATAAATAAGAAATGTAATTTGGTTGAAATGCGTTAAGAATAACTTGTGAACCGCTACAAATGAGGGTATCATTTCCCAGGTCCAGATTGTTAAGTGAATTATTAATAATAAGAGTGCAAGAATCTCTCTGTGTTCCACATTGGTTGCTTACTTCAACCCAATAATTTCCACTAATAGAAACAGTTTTTACGGAATCGGTGCTTCCATCATTCCATAAATACGTATCAAAACCACTTCCTGCATTCAGGGTGATAGTTTCTCCCTGGCATATCGTGGTGTCATTCCTTAATTGTAAAACAATATTTTGACTTGTTTTAATAGAGACACTATCATAGAAAATACAGCCCGTTGAAGAATCTGTTGCAACAACATAATAGATCGTATTCATACCCGGACTTGCAATTGGACTTGCAATGGTATCAAAATTTAACCCCACACTTGGTGTCCATTGAAAATCTAAATTACCGGCTATGCCGGCACTACAATATTTAAAATAAGTGTTTGCCCTGCTTGTTGAAAGGGTTCCTGTTGCATTGCCACAAACCAAAGATCCTGTTGTATAATTCACAGAATTGTTTGTTGTTGTGGTATAATAAACAGAAGAATTAGCGGAGATGGAAGAGTTATTATAACAAATTTCAACAATAATATTAGAGATCCCATCCCAATCATAGGTATTATCAAAAACATAATAATTTATTCCGGATGAGAGAATTACATTTTTGGGATTGAAAACAGTTTGGAGCCCGGCTTGAAATGTTGAAGTTAATGCAGTTTGGGAGGTGCAGCCCATTTTTATTGAAAACCCCTGATATATATTACTTCCTGAAATAGTTGCAATATTAAAACCAGCTTCCTTTAATGTTTTCGCACTGTTTATTCCTGCTGCATTTAATTCAGCTTTTGTGAAAAGCATTTGTATTCTGGTACCGTTGTATGATCCTTTGTAAATTGTAACACTATTGGAAGAGGAGCTGAACGTCCCTCCACCAACCTGCACCGCTGTTGAAGCTCCGGAACAAATGCTGCCATTGACACCACAGTTTTTTTGATAGACCGATGTTAACTGCACCGATTGCCCATTACAAATCGAATCGATGGGAGGCGTTGTATAAAATGTAGCAAGACTTGGAACAACAACTTTTACTGTGTCATTAACGGTACACCCAAATCCGGATGTTACAGATACATGATATTCTGTTGTTCCTATAGGTGAAGCAATGGGGTTACTTATACTACTATTATTTAGAGAACCTGCAGGAGACCAACTGTACGTGTATGTGCCCGGTTGTGAAGGCAGTGCCGAGAGAACTACTCCCAAAGTATTGCAGTTTAAAATGCTGTCGGCTGTTGCAATACTGAACAACGACCCAACGGTAATTTTTACGCTATCATTATACACGCATCCTGTTGCACTGTCGTTTGCAGAAAGGAAATAAGTTGTTGAAGCAGGAGGTGTTGCAATAGGATTTGATAAACTGGCATCGTTAAGCGAAAGTGATGGACTCCATAAATAATCCAAATTATTCAATGGAGGGGTATTGCAATATTTAATATAAATATTTGGACGATTCATACTCAAGGTTCCTGTTAATGCATTACAAGCAGAGCCTGAAGATGCAGCGAGGAAAGAGTTGAAAGAGGATGCAGTATAATAGGTTGATGAGTTTGCTGAAGCAGAGGAATTATTGTAACACACATCAATAACAACGTTAGAATTTCCATCCCAATCATACGAGTTGTTTAATACATAATAATCTATTCCTGTTGATAACACTACGTTTTGAGGGTTAAAAACGGTTTGTAGCCCTCCAACAAATGTGGAGCTTAAAACAGTTTGGGAGGTGCAGCCCATTTTTATAGAAAAATTCTGATAAATATTACTTCCGGCAATGCTGCCAATTCGAAAACCGATCTCTTTTAACGTTACCGATGAGTTTATTCCGAGCGCATTTAATTCCGCTTTAGTAATCAGAAGTTGAAATCTTGAACTTATAGATGTTCCATTATAAATAGTGCTGTTGTTTGTGGTGGTGGTGGTAGCAGCAGTTCCCAACTGTATCGTATTAATTGTTCCTCCACAAACGGTTCCATTTACGCCACATCCTTTTTGATAAGTGGTATTTAATTGCAATGATTGCCCTGTACATATAGAATCCTTGTGCGGAGAAGTATAAAAAACAGATATTAAGGGGACATTAATTCTTACGCTGTCTTGTGCTGAACAACCTTGTGCTGATAGTACATTGATATGATATAATGTTGTGCTGACAGGCGTAGCAACAGGGTTGGAAATGCTGTTATTTGATAAAGTGGAAGCCGGGGTCCATAGATAAGAATAGGTTCCCGACAAGGATGGGTTTGCAAACAAAGGAAGTCCCGAAGCCTGGCAAATAGTATCATCATTAGTGACATTAAGAGAGAAAGGTTGTCCAACATCTATTAACAAGGAATCCACGTACCTGCATCCATAAGTCGTATCAATAACTGTTGCATAATAAGTTATGGAAGAATCGGGATTAGCAACAGGATTGGCGATTGTTGCATTCGTCAGATCTGTGGCAGGTGACCAATAAAATGCAGAGGTATTGTTATCTACTGCTCCAATGTAAACATTATCTAAGCACCAGTTATCCTGATTAATGCCTGAATTTGAAAGTTGTCTCCACCTGAATCGTGTTGCTGCTGTTTTTGCTAAGTTAGGTATAGGGGCACTTAAAAAAGTGAAATTCGGATATAAGTTTTCAATGTATGTGGCGAAGGTTATCCAACTGGCACCACCATTTATTGAATACTCCAAAATAACATCTTCTCCGGGTTCAGCATTATCACAAGGGGCGGTTCCGTTAGCAATCTTGAGATGAAAATAGACCGTTCCGCCATTAATAACATTTAATGAAGCGGTTGCCGCAAATCGACTTCCTATGTTGTTAAAGTAAAAAGCATTACCCGAAATGGAGCCACATATATTAGATGCGGTGGCTCCGGAAATGGATGACCACAAAGCTGGAATATAGGTTGGGTTTATACTGTCTTGAAAAATCACATTTTCAATTGTAAGGTTTAGTTGTGATGAACCGCCTGTACAAAAAGCTGTCTGACTTGCAGAAGCATTAACATTGCTGATATTTCCGGGGCGAACATCAATAAACACACTGTCCAGGTTTCTTCCGCAACCATTTAAAGTGGAAACAGTACAGTAATACCACATGCTCTGAGGTGGAGACGCAATAGGATTGGCTATGTTTGGGTTATTCAATCCAATAGTGGGTAACCAACTATAGACATACGATGATGATTGAGGAAGAACAGTAACATTCAATTGAACATTATCAAATCGGCAAATGGTGTCCTTGCTTTGAATTAGGGTTAGGGTTGGTGGATTGGGTATCTCTACGGAAAAATGATACATTTTTGGACATCCGGATTGTTGCGAAGATCCTGTTACAGTATAAACTTCATTGGTTGTTGGAGTAACCGTTAAGCTTATGCCGGTGCTTATTACCACACTTGGATTTGAAGCAGTGGTCCATTGCGGAGAAATAAGTATTTCCGGTGGCGTTAGCGTAACAGCTGATGTTGTGCAATATACTGTATCGGTAGGTATGATTGTTTCCTGCATAAACGATCCTAAAGCATACGCATAGCTTTCATCCTGCCCGGTTCCATATGAATAAGCAACAAATCCGCTATCAGCCAATAAGGTGTGGCTGCCCTGACTAAGATTTAGTTGTGCATAAGAGTAGGAGGGATTCGGTGTAAAGGTTAAAAAAGAACTAGGGTTAACAAGTGTTCCATCGAGCCGGAGTTGATTTGTAAACGAAGACTTCATGATCACATTTACATTGTGACTTGAAATAACGGTAGATGTAACTGTGCTAAAAGTAATATCGGTTAAGACCTGATCAACCGGATTAATAGCTAACTGTGAGGGATCTCCGGCACCTGAACAAGATGAACCCTGCATAAATTGAGTAACCGAAACCCTGTTGTTTGCAGTAATGTAAACAGGTCCTGAAATAGAATTAGCCTCATAATATTGTCCTGCATTTAAACTCTGGGGAGCTCCTCCATTAATGCTGAAGGTGGTTCCATTTAAATCTGCCAATACTCTATATGTATAACTTGTTGCAAAGCTAAATGGTGGGATCATATAATTTTTCCCCCAGATATTAGTGGGATATTCTTGTTCAAACAATGCATCGCAGTAAGCACAGCCATTAGGAATATTCACGCATGTATTGCCGGAATAAACAGCAAATGCTCTGCATGTACCGCTTTGTGGAGTCGCCTTTATCACCGTTCCCGTTAAATCATCACTATATGTCAATCCTTTAATTTGGTAGGATTGGCCAGAATTTAAGATGATGGTATAGGTGTTTCCTGCAATTTTTCCACCTAAGGTATTAACAGAAGGAGTAATATTAATTTGGGTATTATCTTCTGTAGCTACAATAAGTGCCATCGACCTGAGGGTATAGCTGGTATTATTAAGAGCAGGATAACCGGTAATCCGGTATTCCGTTCCCAGTGAATTTTTTGGTAAAACCAATGCTCCATCTGCTGTGTATTGTTGAAAGTTAATTGCATAAACACTCACAGTATCCAGTGTTTGAATAAATACCCCTTTGTTATCAATAGTTTCAATGCTAAGGTGTTCCGCAATGGCGTTCGGAATATTAACTGTTGTGGTAACATTTGCTGTTACAGTAAAACTTTGAGAATACCCCTGGGCAGGAATTGTTATGGTACCACTGGTGTTTGTTTTTGAGGAGATAAAAACATCTAATCTTTTGGTACCTATTGAGTTTGACCAATCCGCTTGTTCTAAAAATCCTATCCAAAATTCTTTCCCTTTTGTAGGAACAACATGCGTTTGTTGTGAATACGCATCTATACAAAATAACAAGGCGAACAGAAAAATGAAATTATTAATGATTGTTTTATTCATAAAATACACTAATTTAATTTTTCAATAAAAGCACTTAACACAGCCTTTTTAACTGATTTATTCTTTTTAACACTTTCACCGCAAAACCCTTCCACAATAAAGGTAATATTATTCACTTTTATTAATAGAAATACCTTTTCCTTTGTCCCGTTTTTTATTTCAAAATAAATAGCTTCGTCACCGTTTAACAACACTTGTTTTTTCTGTTCTGATTTAATATCGTAGCCCGAACTAATTAAACGCTGATCAATTTCATCAGATGCATCTGTGAGTGATTTAGTTCTTTTGCTAATAACAATAGAAGATCCGGTTTTGTTATTCCAGCCACTGCAAGTAACCGACTTTTCAAAGCCTTCGGGGATTTTTAAAAATAAATTAGTTCCCGAAACGTTTACATGTTCCTGAGTTTTATTAGTTTTTAATCGTTTAGCTTTTACTTCCTGTGCATTTATTGTTGAATAGAATGCAAACATAAAAACCAGGAATAACTGAAATAATTTCATATTCATAGAATTAATTGATCACCACTTTTTTTACAGACATTGTTTTTTCGGTGGAAACTTTCAGAAAATAAATTCCGGATGAAATGTCTTTAATATTGATGGCCTTTTCAATTTTTTTTCCGGAATAGTTTTTTACATTTTCGGTGCTAATACATTTTCCTGTGATGTCCATTAATTCAATAAGAATAGTATTTTCATTTATATTTTCAATCACCAGATTAACAAAGTCTGTGGCAGGGTTTGGGAATAAAGTAACAACCGGATCTGTTTCTGAATTATTATCTTGAACCGAAGTTGCTGCGTCAATTGTAATTGGAAGATAAAGTATGTTATTATTCTCGTTGTTTTCAACTTCAGCATCCAGATAATCAGCAAAGAACAATAAATAGTATGTTCCGGGAATGGTTGAAAGAGGAATGGTTAATGTTTTGTTTCTTTGTGAACCATTACTTATCGATAACGCTCCTCCTGACTGGTATCCTAGGAAAACATCCGAAGCATTATATATCGGATTGGCAGATAAATAATACCCGACACTTGAAATATAGGCAGCAATATTTCCTTGATTAAAAATGTCGCAACTCACAGAAACCGTGTCTCCGGCAGGAACTGTTGATGGTGATAACGAAGGGTTTTGAATAATTAAATCAGAGGACGAAGCAACCACTGAAATCTGCAGATAAGCAACGTTGTTCGTTTCGGTTGATTCGACAGCACCATTTGAATAATCTGCATAATAGAGAATATAATAGGTTCCGGGAGTGGTTGAAACCGGAATGGTTATGTTAGCAGATTTATAAGAGTTTGATCCGGCCGCTAAAGTTGTACCGGCCGAATAATTCAAATAGGTATCTGCTGCATCCCAACTATTATTTGTTGAAAGATAATATCCTACGGTGCTAACTGTTGACGAAGCTGTACCTGCATTATTTATAGTACAGGATACTGCAACTGTAGCGCCAGCAGTTGTCGACAATGGAGTGGCTGATGCATTAGTTATTGTTAAATCTATAAATGGTGAGCCGATAGTTATTGGAACATAACTAACATTGTTAGTTTCTATATTTTCTGTTACATAAGCGGCATAGTCAGCATAAAACAAAATATAATAATTTCCATTGGTAGTTGAAGATGGGATCAGCAAGGAGCTGGAACGATAACTGGAAGTGTTTGGTGCTAATGAACCACCGGAATAAGAGGTTAAATAAACATCCGATGCGCTCCAAATGGTATCTGTGCTTAAATAGTATCCTGTATAACTATATGATGCCACCATATTTCCTTGATTATAAAGGTAGCTATAGGCGGTCACATAAGTGCCGGGAAGTGCGGTTGAAGCACTTAAAGAAGGTGTTTGGACAAAAAGATCAATGTAACTTGATACAACTGAAATACGATAAAAATTTACATTGTTGGTTTCGTTGTTTTCAGCAACCATGGAAGAATAATCAGCGTAATATAAAATATAATAATTTCCGGGTGTCGTGGAGGTGGGAATTGTAATAGAAGTGCTTCTTAAAGAGCTGGCACCGCCATTTAATGATGAGCCACTCAAATAATTAAGGTAGGTGTCTGAAGCATCAAAAAGAGAATCAATAGACAAATAAAATCCAATATTGCTGCTGCTTGCCAGAATATTCCCTGTATTAAACATAGTTGCACCAACCGAAACGCTGGTTCCTGTTACTATATTTGCATTACTTACATAGGGAGCCAATGTAAGCAGGTCAATAGAGGGGTTGGTGACTGAAATTCTTGTTGAAACCACATTGTTGTTTTCATTTGTTTCTGCTACCTGACTTGAATAATCAGCGTAATACAGAACAAAATAATTTCCGGTAGAAGTACCGGAAGGAATAGTAACAACACTCGGTCTTGTGCTGTATGAATTTGCAGCTAAGGCACCGCCAGCGTAACTGTTCAAATATACATCACTTGCATCCCACAATGAATCGATGGAAAGATAATAACCAACGTTGCTTAAGGAACTGGATGTATTTCCCTGGTTAAAAATATAACAATATGCTGTAACAGTTGCTCCTTTTGCAACTATGGCAGAAGAAAGATAATAATTGACTATCGAAAGATCAATTATTGGAGCAACAATTTGAATCGGCAGGAATTTTTTATTATTGGTTTCAACCGTTTCAGATACGGAGTTCGAATAGTCAGCGAAGAAAATAATATAATAATTGCCAGCAGTAGTTGATGAAGGAATAACAAGGGCTGTGGATCTGTAACTGGAAGCGCCTGCTCCCAAAGTTCCTCCTGCATAAGAGTTCAAATACGTGTCAGACCCATCCCAGATGCTATCTGTTGAAAGGTAGTAACCTACATTACTACTTACCGCAGAAGTATTTCCCTGATTAAAAATATAACAAGTTGAAGAAATACTTGTCCCGGCTGCAACAGAAGAAGATGAAAGGGTTTGTGAATTAATTACAAGATCTATGGAAGAAGCTGTAACGGTTAAGGCGGTCCATTTAACATTATTTGTTTCCACTGTTTCATTTACCATATTAGAATAATCGGCATAAAAAAGTAGGTAGTAATTCCCTGGTGTAGTTCCCACAGGAATTGTAAGTGTACTGGATCTATAGCTCGATGCTCCTGCAGCCATTGCTCCCCCTGAATAATAGTTGAGATAGGTATCCGAAACACTCCAAACAGAATCTGTAGATAAGTAATATCCAACATTGCTGCTTGAAGCGGAAGCGCTGCCTTGATTTAAAATATAACAGGAGGAAGAAATACTCCCTCCAGCTGCAACAGAGCCAGAGCCTGTGGCTTGAGTGTTAATTAACAGGTCAGTTGTCGAACTTACTACTGCTAAAGTATTCCTCCTTACATTATTTGTTTCTATTGTTTCAGCAACCGAATTAGAATAATCGGCATAAAAAAGTATATAATAATTACCCACAGTTGTTGATAAAGGGATTGTAAGAGTAATAGATTTATAACTGGATATGCCTCCATTTAATGCTCCTCCGGTATAATAGTTTAGATAAGTATCCGAGGCATCCCATATGGAATCAACAGAGAGATAATAACCAACATTGCTTGAAGCCGAAGCAGTGCCTCCTATATTAGCTATATAGCAAGTAGCTGTTATGTTTCCTCCCTGTACTGTTGAAGAAGGAGAAATAGTATTTCCACTCTGGATAACAAGGTCGGTACCGGCAGACAATCCAATTGTTATTGGAATGGCTATAACATTATTCCCTTCGTTTGATTCTGTAACCTGATTAGAATAATCAGCATAATAAAGTATATAATAGTTTCCGTTAGGAGTGGAAAGTGGAATTGTAAGAGAAATACTTTTATAACTTGAAGCTCCTGCAGATAATGAAGATCCGGAATAATAACTTAAATAAGTATCACCTGCATCAAACACAGCATCTGTGGAGAGATAATAACCAACATTGCTGTAGGTTGCAGAAAGGTTACCGCTGTTGTAGATGTAACAAGATGTGGCAATACTGTTTCCTGCTGTTGCAGTAGCAGGATTGCTTGGGCTGGTTATTGTCAGATCTACAAATGAAGGAGCTATTGTAATTGGTAAAGAAGCTACATTATTGGTTTCAACGGATTCGCTTACCTGACTTGTGTAATCAGCATAATAGAGTATGTAATAATTTCCATTGGGAGTGGCGGGTGGTATAGTCGCAGTCACTCCTCTGTAACTGGAAGTTCCGGCAGCCAAGGTACCACCGGCATAACTATTCAGATAGGTATCACCAGCATCAAATATGGCATCTGTTGAAAGATAAAAACCAACATTACTATAAGTGGATACTGTTGACCCAATGTTGTTAATATAACAATAAATGGAAATGCTCCCTCCAGAAGCTGCGCTAGCAGGGTTGTTTTGGCTTGTAATGGTCAGGTCAATAACCGGAGCAATAATAGTTATTGCAAGATTATTTACATTGTTGGTTTCATTTGTTTCCGTTACCTGATTGGTATAGTCGGCATAATAAAGTATGTAATAGTTTCCGGGGGTGGTTCCGGAAGGAATAGTCAACGTAGCACTTCTGTAACTTGATCCTGATGCAGCCAAAGCTCCCCCCGAATAATAATTCAGATAGGTATCTGCTGCGTCAAATATAGCATCTGTTGACAGATAAAAACCAACACTGCTGGAAGAACTTGTGGAATTACCAACGTTATTTATGTAACAGGTGGCCGAAACCGAAACTCCTGCAGCCACTGATGTGGCAGAAAGTGTAGGTGTTTGAATTAAAAGATCAACTAATGGAGTGGTGATGGTCACATGTGTTGCAAGTATATTGTTGTTTTCGTTGGTCTCTGTAATACTGTTTGTATAATCAATAAAGGATAAAATATAATAACTTCCGGGTGTTGTGTTCGATGGAATGGTTAGTGTTGGTGAGCCACTGCCAAAAGAATTAGCAGAAATAGAGCTTGTGGTATATGTCAAATAAGTATCCGCGACATCGAAAATTGAATCGGTGGAAAGGTAAAATCCAACGGAGGTTGTTGTTGTCTGATAGCTTTGATTAAGTGAGGTAAAATAAAAAGAAGTACTCAAGCCATAAGCAATGGAATTAGGAGTTGCAGATGCAGAAACAATAGACAGATCTTTTCCGGATCCTGTAACAGCCAGGCTAATTGCATTAATATTATTCTGTTCGTTTGATTCGGAAATTGTATTTGGATAATCTGCAAAGTACAGAATATAGTAATTTCCGGGAGCAGTACCCGATGGAATATTCAAGGTGGCGGAAGCATAATAATAATAGCCCGGACTGATAGTAGAGGTGCTTGTGGAAGAAAGGAATACATCTGATATATCAAACACCAGGTTAGTAGATAGATAATATCCAAGAGAACTGGAAGGAGCAATAGTATTACCTTGATTGTAAACATAACAGGAGGCTGAAACAGAGGTTCCGGCAGCTACTGTACTAGATGATAAAGAAACATTATTAACATAGAGATCGATAACAGCAGTAGTAACAGTTATTGGAAACGAACTGATATTATTTGTTTCAACAGCTTCATTAATGATTCCGGTATAATCAGCTTTAAATAAAATGTAATAGCTCCCATTGGGTGTTGATAATGGAATTGTTATGGTACTGTTTTGTGCGGAGGTTAATCCTGAAGATAAAGAGGAGACAGATAGATTACTTAAATAGACATCACTTGCATCCCATTGATTATTTGTAGAAAGATAAAACCCCGTATAATTTGAAGCTGCAGTTGTTCCTCCCTGGTTTTTCACAGTATAGTTGATAGTAGAAGAACCCCCTCCAACAATGCTGGTAGTAGTAACACTTTGTGATTGGATGATCAAATCGGATAATGGTACAGATGTTACACAGGAAATTGTTGCTGCAAATCCATCATAGGTTATACTTCCATCAGTGGAAAAATTCAATGTCAATGCACCGGAAGCGTTTGTTGCGTATATGTTGCCAGGCAATGCCGATCCGGTCCAGCTTCCTATCATTGTAGCAGCAGTAGAGGTTCCATCATATATACGCAGGTTGTCATAGCCGGACTCTGTACTAAAAGAAACAAATGATAAACTTACATATGCTCCGGCAGTTGCCGGGTAAATAGTTAAAGTTCCATTTGCACTATTGCTGTAAATACCGGTACCTGCATGGTCATAAACAGTGCCACCACATGTGGTAACAGAATTCGTTCCTGTTGAGGGAACTGTATATGTTTGAGCAAAGAGTGTTTGACAAGCAATGCTCAATGATAGTATAAAGAATAGTTTTTTCATATCAGTTTAATTTGGAATAGACTGTCGAGTAAAAAAAGCCCAGTAAATATATATTAAAAAAAAACAGATAAATTATTTTTTTTAAAAAATGGTCGGTTTATTTATCCAATGGTAGTTTTTGTAAGAAAAAAAATAAATTTTCACAAAAAACTGTTATGTATCATAAATAACATCAAATTCATTGAAGATCAAACAAATTTATTTTTTTAAATTTATTTAACACAAGCTGAAATGAATTTGGTACGTAATTAAATTGTTGATCGAATCCCTCGAAAGATAGTAGAAACAAGGCAGAGCGATAAATTTGAATAAATAATCAGGCAAAACGCTTTAAAAAAATAAGATAAGATCTCAAATCCTTAAACGAATTGGATTTAAAATGTCAATCTCTCACAACATTCTAGTAAATTCGTGCTGCCAATTTCCAATGAAAAATTTAGTAAAAAATAGTCTGTTTATATTTCTGCACCTGCTCCTGATTTGTTCAAACGGGAAAGCGCAGAAAAATCAGGTGGTTGATTCACTTTTAAATATAGTTTCCGGTGTTTCTGATACAACCAAGAAAGTGGAAGCTTTGTATAAGATTGCAGCTGAATTGAAAGATGTGGATTACAAAAACGCAACTGCCTATGCGAATAAATCCATTGCACTGGCAAAAAAGGTTAATTATACACAGGGCCTTATTAAATCACTTATCATTTTGGCACAATTGGATCATTCCAAAGGAAATTATGCGGAAGCTTTAATTAATCTAAAAGAGGCCTTGGAATTGTCAAAAAAAGAAAAGGACAATTCAGCAATTGCCCAATGCTTTTTAAGTATTGGAGATGTATATTCCACTTTAAAAAGTTATGATAAAGCAATTAGCAATTATGAAAAATGTGAAAGTCTTTCCCGCCAGGAAAAAAATGACGAAACCACCATTATTGCGCTTGGTCGTATCGGAAACCGTTACATGGACATTGGGAACGAAACAAATGACACCAATTACATAGTGAAAGCAATTGCGATTTATGAAAAAGGTAGAAAACTTTCTGAACATATAAATGATACAAGAAAGATTATTAATGCCTACGTAAATTTAGCGGACGCATTTATTATTCTTGGCAAAAAAACAAAAAACAAAAATTATTTTTTCTGGTCTATCGACTATTCCTTGCGTTGCATGAAACTGTCCAGAAAATTCAGGTATCAAAAATCAGAGTCCATAGCCCTTTTAAACATTGGTGAAGCATATGAAAATCTGGGAAAAACATCAAAAGCCATTCATTACTATGAAATATCCCTTTTAAAATACGAAGCATTGAAAGATAGAAACTGGATGATGAATATTCATAAATCATTGGCCAATGCTTATCTCACCTTGAACAACTATCCTAAATCCATTGAACATGTGGAGAGCGGAATTAAACTGGCCAAAGAAGAAGATCTGAAGGTATATCTGCGTGATTATTACGCAATTTTAATGAGGATCTATTCCAAGCAAAATGATTTTAAAAAAGCCTTTGAAACACAACACTTATATACAATTTACAAAGACAGTATTATTAATGAAAATACCTCCCTGAGCATTGCAAGATTACAAACAGAACTGGAGCTGGACAAAAAGGACCTCGAAATTGAATTGCTAAATAGAAATGCTGAAGTACAGAATGAAAAGATCAGAGCTCAGGCCATACAACGAAATTATTTAATTGCCGGGATTGTTGTTATTTTTATACTGCTGCTTTTTATATACTATCGTTATCTCGAAAAAAATAAGATCCAGCAACAGATCATTCATGCAAAGGAGATTGCCGAACAGGCAAAAGAAACGCAGGAACAATTTTTAGCAAATACAAGCCATGAGATACGCACACCAATGAATGGAATAATTGGGATGACCAACCAGTTAATAGACACACCACTAACAGAAGACCAAAGAGAATACTTAAATGCAATAAACGAATCGGCAAATAGTTTATTGGTGATCATTAATGACCTGCTTGACCTCTCAAAAATTAATGCGGGCAAAATGACTTTCGCAAAGGAGCCATTAAAAATAACGGAACTATTTAAAAATTTAATTTATTCATTGCAATATCGTTCTACCGAAAAGAACATCCGACTGCTTTCCAGTGTCGATGAAAAAATTCCACCCACCTTACTTGGAGATTCGGTTAGGCTAAATCAAATATTACTGAACCTGACAGGCAATGCGATCAAGTTTACCGAAAAAGGAGAAGTGAAAATTGGAGCTAAACTTTTGAAAGATGATGGTAAAAAAATCTTGATCCTGTTTAGTGTTCAGGATACCGGCATAGGTATTTCCAAAGCTAATTTAAAAACAATTTTTGATAGTTTTACTCAGGCAAGTTCCCGGACTAACAGAAAATATGGCGGTACCGGATTAGGACTTGCTATTGCAAAACAATTGATAGAACAGCAGGGCGGAACAATTTCCGTGAGCAGCAAAGTAAATGAAGGTTCCATATTTTTATTTACTCTTCCTTTTAAAATTCAGGAAAAAGGGAGAAAAAAAACAAAAACCACAGGCAAAGATGTGCTTGATTTTAATCAACCGGATCTCTTAGGAGTCTCTATTTTGGTGGTGGACGACAATAAGATAAATCAACGTGTTGCCGCATTAACATTACAAAAATGGAATGCACACATTGAGCTTGCCGGTAGCGCAAACATAGCTTTTGAGATCATAAAGAATAAAAAAACAGACCTGATACTTATGGATATAACAATGCCGGATATCGATGGATTCGAGGCAACACAATATATTCGAAAAAAAATGCCGGCTCCGCTAAATAACATTCCAATAATAGCAATGACCGCTTCTGCGTTGATAGGTGACAGAGAAAAATGTATCTCTATGGGGATGAATGAATATATTTCCAAGCCTTTTAATCCGGAAGAATTGTTTACTAAAATTGTAACTGTCTTAGCTCTTGAAAATCGTTTTGTTAATGTACCAATCGTTGATTTGACTACATTAAACGAGCGAGCAGAAGGGGATAATGAATATCTGAAAGAAATTATTTTAAGTTATATTCAGGAAATGCCAATTTATGTAGGAGAAATGAATCAATTTCTGATCGAAAAAAATGTTGATCAAATAAGAAAACAAGCCCATAAAATGAAAAGTCCGGCAAAATTACTCGGAGCATTTGAGCTGGCTGCACAATTGGAGTTTATTGAGAAAAGTGTTGATCGACAGGAAGTATTCGAAAAAATAATAAACAGTGTTGAACAAATGAATTCACTTTGCCTGATTTCGGTGGAAGCGCTAAAAAAGGAATTGAGCCTCATGAGTTCATAAAACAGTTGATTTGTTTACAGCAGCAACTCCCACTTTTTTTCCCAACAAACAGGGTAACACCAATGCTTAATACGAATTAGTCTAACGCTCCCCTCTTCTTTGGAGAGGGATTAAGGGGGAGGTCAAAACAAATGGATTTTTCATATTAAGCATTGGCATAATTTAGAGCATTAGCTTATATAAAATATACCAATTATTTCCCTCTCTTTCGGAGGGCAATGTCATATTAACAGGTAGCAATTGGTTTAACTTTGTTTGTTAGTAGTGCATTATAGAGGAAGAGTTCAAA
>MEPB01000035.1 GCA_001769385.1 Bacteroidetes bacterium RIFCSPLOWO2_12_FULL_35_15
AAAGGATTCACAGTAACAACAACAGTTGCTGTTTTCACACAACCAAGTGCAGAAGTGCCGGTAACAGTATAAGTAGTTGTTGCAGCTGGGTTAGCTGTTACAGAAGCTCCTGTTGTAGCGCTTAATCCAGTTGCAGGAGCCCAAGTATATGTGGAAGCACCTGATGCAGTTAATGTTCCGGACAATCCCGCACATATAGCAATAGGAGAAACTGTTATTGTTGGTAATGGATTAACTGTAATTGTTGCAACAGCAGTGCCTGTACAACCAGCAGCAGTACCTGTAACGGTATAACTAGTTGTTGTAACAGGAGAACCGGTAACTGTTGCTCCTGTTGTTGAACTTAAACCTGCAGACCAGGCAAAGGTTGTAGCATTTGCCGCTGTTAATGTAGCGGTTTGTCCGGCACAAATTGTTGGCGAGTTTACCGTTGGAGTAATGCTCCCGCCAATAGTTATCGTAGCAATAGCAGTACTGGAGCATCCTAAGGAAGTTCCGGTAACGGTATAACTTGTGGTTGAAGCTGGCGATCCTGTTACAGAAGAACCCGTTGTTGAACTCAATCCTGCTGTCCAGGAATAGGTTGTTGCACCACTGGCTGTTAGAGTAGCCGTTTGTGTCGGACAAACTGATGCCGATGTTACTGCTGTTACTGGTATTGGATTTACTGTAACGGTTACTGTTGTTGTATTAACGCATCCTGCAGCTGAAGTACCGGTAATAGTGTATGTAGTTGTTGCAGCAGGATTTGCTGTTACAGAAGTTCCTGTTGTAGCGCTCAATCCACTAGCCAGAGCCCACGAATAAGTAGATGCTCCTGATGCTGTTAATGTTCCCGATGTTCCTGCGCACAATGTAATAGGAGCAGCTGACACAGTTGGTAAAGGATTCACAGTAACAACAACAGTTGCTGTTTTCACACAACCAAGTGCAGAAGTGCCGGTAACAGTATAAGTAGTTGTTGCAGCTGGGTTAGCTGTTACAGAAGCTCCTGTTGTAGCGCTTAATCCAGTTGCAGGAGCCCAAGTATATGTGGAAGCACCTGATGCAGTTAATGTTCCGGACAATCCCGCACATATAGCAATAGGAGAAACTGTTATTGTTGGTAATGGATTAACTGTAATTGTTGCAACAGCAGTGCCTGTACAACCAGCAGCAGTACCTGTAACGGTATAACTAGTTGTTGTAACAGGAGAACCGGTAACTGTTGCTCCTGTTGTTGAACTTAAACCTGCAGACCAGGCAAAGGTTGTAGCATTTGCCGCTGTTAATGTAGCGGTTTGTCCGGCACAAATTGTTGGCGAGTTTACCGTTGGAGTAATGCTCCCGCCAATAGTTATCGTAGCAATAGCAGTACTGGAGCATCCTAAGGAAGTTCCGGTAACGGTATAACTTGTGGTTGAAGCTGGCGATCCTGTTACAGAAGAACCCGTTGTTGAACTCAATCCTGCTGTCCAGGAATAGGTTGTTGCACCACTGGCTGTTAGAGTAGCCGTTTGTGTCGGACAAACTGATGCCGATGTTACTGCTGTTACTGGTATTGGATTTACTGTAACGGTTACTGTTGTTGTATTAACGCATCCTGCAGCTGAAGTACCGGTAATAGTGTATGTAGTTGTTGCAGCAGGATTTGCTGTTACAGAAGTTCCTGTTGTAGCGCTCAATCCACTAGCCAGAGCCCACGAATAAGTAGATGCTCCTGATGCTGTTAATGTTCCCGATGTTCCTGCGCACAATGTAATAGGAGCAGCTGACACAGTTGGTAAAGGATTCACAGTAACAACAACAGTTGCTGTTTTCACACAACCAAGTGCAGAAGTGCCGGTAACAGTATAAGTAGTTGTTGTAGCCGGGTTAGCTGTTACAGAAGCTCCTGTTGTGGCGCTTAATCCAGTTGCAGGAGCCCATGAATAAGTAGAAGCTCCAGAAGCTGTTAACGTTCCGGATAATCCAGCACAAATAGTAATTGGAGTAGCGGTAACAGTTGGTAAAGGGTTAACCGTAACAACAACAGTAGTTGTGTTAATACAACCCAATGCAGATGTTCCTGTTACCGTATAAGTAGTTGTAGCAGCTGGATTTGCTGTTACTGAAGTACCTGTTGTGGCGCTTAATCCTGCAGCCGGTGCCCAAGTATAGGTAGAAGCTCCTGATGCAGTTAATGTTCCTGATAAACCAGCACAAATAGCTATTGGAGGAACAGAAATTGTTGGCAATGGCTTAACGGTAACAACAACAGTTGTAGTGTTTACACACCCTGCAGCAGAAATGCCGGTAATCGTATATGTTGTTGTTGCAGCTGGATTAGCTGTTACAGTAGTACCTGTTGTTGCACTTAATCCGGTAGCAGGAGCCCATGTATATGTAGAAGCACCTGATGCTGTTAAGGTTCCTGACAATCCTGCACAAATAGAAATAGGGGAAACCGAAATAGTTGGCAAAGGATTAACTGTAACCACAACGGTTTTAGTGTTTACACATCCGGCAGCAGAAGTACCGGTGACTGTATATGTAGTAGTGGCAGCAGGACTAGCAGTAACCGAAGTCCCTGAAGTAGCACTAAGTCCGGTAGCTGGAGCCCATGAATAAGTAGAAGCTCCAGAGGCGGTTAGCGTTCCAGATAGCCCGGCACAGATTGTTAATGGAGGAACAGTAATTGTTGGCAAAGGGTTTACAGTGATAGTAACGGTAGCAGTTCCAACACATCCATTTGCAGAAGTCCCGGTAACAGTATAAGTTGTGGTTGCAGCAGGATTCCCTGTAACTGTAGCACCTGTTGTTGCACTCAATCCAGTTGCCGGAGCCCATGAATAGGTAGATGCACCTGCAGCAGTTAAGTTATTAGCTGTTCCAGCTCCAACACAAATTGGAAACGAAGGAGTAACTGTAACTACGGGCATTGGGTATATAGTAACGGTAGAGGTTGTGGTTGAAGTACAACCACCTGCACCAGTAACAACATGGGTTACGGTATATGGCCCACCAGCTGGTGAAAATGAAATGCCACTCGGACTCAGAGCTGTTGAAGTTCCAGGTGTACCATTTGCAAATGTCCAGGAATAAGTTGATCCATATAAACCGGTATTTGTGAAAGTAAACGAATTACCTGTTAAGCAAGCATTGGCTGTTTGTGTGTATGTTGATGTTGGTTGAGGTTTAACTGTGATAGTATATGTTATTGGCAAGCCAATACACCCAGCTAATGTTGGTGTAACAGTAATGGTAGCAGTTATTGTACCTGCTGAAGCATTAGTACTGGTAAATCCTGGAACTTGCCCTGAGCCACTTGCTCCCAAACCAATTCCAGTATTGCTATTTGTCCAGGTATATGTTGCTCCCGCAGGAACACTCACAAAAGCGCTAGCAGCAACTACAACTCCTGCACAAACAGAGATATTTGCAGGCGCAGTAATAACAGGTTTGGGATTTACAGTAACATCTACAAAATCAGTTGCACTGCAGCCTTGTGCATTTGTTCCGGTAACTGTATAATGTGTTGTCGCCGCAGGTGTAAATGGAGTTCCATTTATTACTCCACCAGACCATATATAAGAAGTCGCACCAGAACCAGATAAAGTAACTGGAATACCTTGACAAACGGTTTGATCGATACCAGCGTTTATTACAGGTATAGCAGGTGAAGTGTAGGTTTTTGAGAACGTACAAGCAGGATCAGCAGAAAAAGTAGCCGTAACTATACATGAAGCACCAGTAGCACTAATACCTGCAATGCTATAATTTATCGATGCTGCAAACGGAGCATTAAAAACTTGTGAACCACCACATGAATTGGAAACAGTTAATGAACCACCTGCAGGTGGATTACTTACCAATATAGTTCCACTAACCGTATATTGGTTAGATGCATTACAACCTGTAGGAGTTGCTGAAACAGATGAAATTGCACAAGTTGGTCCAACAATTATACAATTGGTAGCTCCAGTACCTCCTGTTTGAGAAAACTGGAAATATCCGGCAGCACCGTTATAGTTTGTTATTAATAACATATAAAACTGACCAGCCACGGCACCAACAATGTTTCCAGTTTCGGTTGCATCTGGCAAATAAGAACAATCTACTTGCGGTGTTGCACCGGTAATTGGACAAGCAGCAGCTAGACTAGCATAAGGTCCATATAATGCAAAGTCGACATCAATTGGTGCTCCTGCCGTTGTAAATTGTTGCATATAAATATCTATATTGCCACTTGTAGCAATATTCAAATACATCCACATGGGATTAGGCGTGGTACTAAGACATCCGTATGCACCAGCACTTGCGACACCAGTGGTATTACAATAAGTATAAGCTGTTCCGGTACAAAATGGATCAGCCGTAGCACAACTATTATTTGAACCACCAGTGCAAGGAGGAGGAGGTGTAGGAGATATAACACAAATACTAAAAGTTGATGTTGTAGGAATACCAGAATAATAATCATACACTCTAACCCAATAAGTACTACCTATTGTTAATCCGGTAAGTGTATTAGAACCAACGGCACCAGTTGTATATGACCCATCATCACAATCAAAAGAAGTTAATGCCCCACATGCACCACCAGAAAACACTTGAATTACAGGATCAAAACTTGCAGAAGCTGAAAGTGTAATAGTTTGAGAAGTGGCTGCCGCAACAAACTTATACCAAACATCGTCATTAGCTGTGCCAGAACAACCTGCAAGTGATTGAGTAGCACCTGCTGTAGTGCCAGCAGTATTATTGCAAGTAGAGTTTGGTGTTAAGGAAATTGCACCGCATGCATTATCATTTACAGGAGCGGGGGGTGCCGGAGTCCCTGAAGTGGTTACTACAGTTGAAGTTCCACAATTTGATGCTGTTCCACAAGAAGAACAGTTTGTGTTATAAGATAAATAATATGTCCCAGATGTAGCTGGATTAAACGTAAGTGGTTGTGTGCCAAAAGCAACAACAGGACCTGTACCACTACCACTATGTACTGTTACACAACCACCCAAACTATACGTTAATGAATATGTATTTCCAGCAACAAAACCGCTAACAGTACTATATTCTGATTGGTAATTACAAGTGCTGATAGAAACTGTTGTACCTGTTGTAGTTGACGCTGTTGCGGAACCATAAGAGGAAGTATTAACACTACATTGACCAAAAGAAAAATAGTTTATAAATAGTAATACAAAAAAGCACACTACCTTTTTTGAGATATGTATAGTAGTTTTGTTCGTCATTTTATTTATAGATTTCATATTTTATTTATCTATTTATTTGAAGATTTCTTTTTTTCAATATCTTTTGAATGTTCCATACCAGTAGCATCTTTATAACTTCTACCTGTAATTTTCTCAACTTCATCGGGATAATTTTTAATCCAATCTTCTTTTGCCTGACCATACCTAGCATTATCATATTCAGGATTACCTGTATTAAAAAAAACAGGATAGTGTTCGGGCAATCCTTGTAGTTTATTAAAGGCATTTTTATATTTTTTTTCCCAAACAATTAAAGCTTTTAGATACAAGCTTGAAGATAATTCTTGATAAGGACCCATTACTATTTGTTTAGGTATATTTTTTGAAAATTCTGCTTTTTCAAAACCACCACGTTTCATATACATTTCTAAAAAACTTTCTTCGGTTAAAGGAATTTCCTCAAAACTGCTGAAAGAAAAATCTTTTTCATTGTTCAATGTTTTTTCAATTTCCTGAATTTTATTTAAATTATCGACAATAAAATAACCCATACTTGTTGTTGGGTCAACAAATGAAAATATAGCAAGCTGTAATTTCTCCATTTGCCTTTCAATATTATCAGCTTTAACAAGATTGTCAGCGCCTTTCATTGTTATTTTATATGCTTTATTTTTTTCAAAATTAAACACAGGTCCTACTTGTGAGAAACAAGTACTTGATATAAAAACAAACAGAATTAATAATTTTTTCATTGTCGCGCCTTTTTATTTATATAGTAATTTATTTCAAATTTATACTGATTTGATGCAATACATACATTCTTATTTTGATCCAAATTAATAGAAAGACATTACAATCAAAATAAATTATTGATAATCTATTTTGATAAAAGAACAATTTAATCAATGCACTGTTTCAACAAGTTTGTTATTTTACCATAGAAACATGACCGATCAACTTCTTTTTCCTACCTTTTAGATCTCGATAATTTACATGATATACATAAACATCTTCCTGAACCACATCGCCATGATTATTAATTGCGCCATTCCATCCTTCATATAGATCATTCGTTTTAAAAATTTTATTTCCCCACCGATCAAAAATTAGCAGTTCAAAATCTTTGGAATCAATCCCATGGGAATAGATGTTAAAAATATCGTTTACACCATTTCCGTTAGGGGTAAATGCATTAGGGACATAAACAGTAAGAACGTCATTGATCAAAACAAAATAGGTAATAGAATCAATGCATCCATCTGAATTTGAAGAATAAAGTGTAACCGGAAATGTACCGATTTGAGGATAAGCATGTTCCGGATTTTGAGACGAGGAGAATGTAGTATCACCAAAGTTCCATACCCAAATTGATGAAGAAGTTGACATGTTTGTAAAAAATGCTGTTGGATTCAATATATCTATTTCACTTGGTGAAATTAAAAAATTCGCATCCGGTTGAGGAGAAACATCAATCATACAAGGAATAGAATCTTTAGTAGAACAATTTGCCGCAAAACTAACAGTTAAAATAACTGTATGGCACCAATTGCTGGTGTAAAAATGAGAGGAGCTTGCCCCGGTTCCTGTGGTTCCATCCCCAAAATCCCAATTGTATGTTGCACCTGTGTTACCTGCTGTGTTTGCTGTGAATACTACAGAAATGGGATTACATCCGTTTAGCTTATCTGCTGAAAAATTTACAATTGGTAGTGGTGTTGTAGTAACAGTTGAAACAGCTGTGCCGGTACATCCATTGGTTGTTCCAATAACAGTATATGTTGCTGTTGTTCCAGGAACAGTAATGGCTGATGTGGTTTCAGTAGTTGACCAAACATAGGTTGCAGCACCTGTTGCAGTAATTGTAGCAGAAACACCTATACAAGTTGTTGGGGAGTTTACGGTTACCACCGGATTTGGATTTACCACAACATTGGTAATGGACGAACTGTTACAAAGCGGTGATGCAACATTTACTGAAACAGTATAGTTTCCATTCATTGCAGAAGTTACATTAGTCAGTATTGGATTTTGCAGTGCAGATGTAAATCCATTCGGCCCTGTCCAGCTATAAGTAGCGTTTACAACAGATGTAGCTGTTAAATTTAATGTTTGACCGGGACAAAACGGTCCATTATTTCCTGCTGTAACAGGGCAGGAAGAACAGGATGCAGGTGCAATATATGTTTGAGTCAACGTACATGCTGTGTTCGCAGAAAAAACCGCTGTTACAATACCTGTTGCTGCATCGGATGTTAATCCACCTAATGAATATGTATAAGGACTCACAAAAGGAGCGTTGAATATTTGCGGGCTACCTCCAGAAGAGGAGGAAACAGTGAGCGTTCCCGAAGAGGGTGGATTTACAAATGAGATATTTCCTGTAACAATATAATTATTCGTAAGTGGGTCGCAAGCTGAAGGCGTTGCCGTTAAAGTAGTAATTGAACAGGAAACAGGACATGGTGCAGGAGCAGTATACGCTTGTGTTAATGTACATGTAACATTAGCAGAAAATGCAGCCGTGATATTACACGCTGCACTATTTGCACTTAATCCTGTAAATGTATAGGCAACAGGACTAGTAAATGGGGCATTTAGAACAACCGGTGTTCCTCCACATGAATTAGTGAATGTTAAAGTGCCTGAGGTCGGTGCATTGACAAAGGTTGAACTGCCACTTACATCATATTGCTGAGTAGCAATATTACAAGTAGTTGGCGTTGCAGTTAATGAAGTAATTGAACATGAAACTGGACATGGCGCAGGAGCTGTATAGGCTTGCGTTAATGTACAAGCAACATTAGCAGAAAATGTAGCTGTGATATTACACGCTGCACTATTTGCACTTAGTCCTGTAAATGAATAGGCCGCAGGACTAGTAAATGGTACATTCAGAACAACCGGTGTTCCTCCGCAGGAGTTAGAAATCGTTAAGGTGCCTGTTGCGGGAGCATTAACGAAAGTAATATTTCCACTTACATCATATTGCTGCGTAGCAACATTGCAAACTGTTGGCACAGCGGTGATTGCTGTAATACCACAATTTACTGTACAAGGAGCAGGTGCTGTAAAATTTGTTGTGAATGTACAAAGCGGATCACCCGAAAAAGTTGCAGTAACAGAACATGTACCTCCGTTGGAGGGCAAACCGGCTAAAGAATAACTGACGGATGTGGCTGCAAATGGCGCATTGAACACTTGAGTAACTCCACTACAGGTATTTGTAACTGTTAGAGTACCAGATGTTGGAGGGTCGGAATAATTGATAACACCGGTAACGGCAAAGGTATTTGTTGCAGGATTACAAGCTCCCGGAACAGCCGTTAAGCCAGACATGGAACAAAGAATATTGCAATTTGTACTGCCTGTTCCGCTACTCTGTCCGAAGGTAATATCAGCGGGTTGTCCGGAATAGTTTGTCAACAATAAAATATAAAACTCACCAGTAACAGCATTTGGAATAGTACAGGTTTCAGTTGCAGCCGCCGAAAAACTACAATCGACTGCAGAACTAGTTAAACCGGATGCACATCCTGCCGAAGGAGATGTAAATGGGCCCCAACAAATAAAATCAACATCCTGCCCTACCCCTGAAGCATCTGTCTGACTAATATCGAGAACAAGATTTCCGGAATTAGCGATTTGAAGATAATACCAGGCAGGGTTAGGTTGAGATCCCAAGCAACCGTAATTTGGGCCAGTTTGAGCTGTTGTTGTTGTTGAAGCCGGAAAGGTATATGTTGTACCGGTACAAAAACCCTCGGCAGTATTACAGTCTCCCCCTTGTGCCTTAATGGCGATATTAACAAAAAGAATAATGGTAATTACAAAAAACTTTTTCATAAAAAATTGGAGTTCTAATTTTTGTTTTCCGAAAGTTTCAAAATCATTCCTGGCACTATAAATTCACTAAATGCCTTATTTTAAGAATTACAAATTAAAAGAAAAAATGTGGCGCAATTCTCATAATTTACGAATATATAATTTTTTTTAATTATATTGTAATTCCAAGATGAAAAAAGTGGGTGAAAAGTTGCATCCTTTTTTTTGCATAATAAAAACTGTTATAAATCATAGTTCCATTACTATTTCTTTTCTATTTTAGCGTAAAATTTTTAAACCCATAAAAACCTATAAATATTATGAAAATAACAGTCGTAGGGGCAGGTAACGTTGGCGCAACTTGTGCTGATGTGATAGCTCACAAGGAATTAGCAAATGAAGTGATTTTGCTGGATATTAAAGAAAATTATGCCGAAGGAAAAGCCCTTGACATATGGCAAACTGCGCCAATTAATTTGTATGATACACGTGTAAAAGGTTCAACAAACGATTATTCAAAAACTGCGAACTCTGATGTTGTTGTAATTACTTCCGGATTACCTCGCAAACCAGGCATGAGTCGTGATGATCTTATTTCAACAAATGCAGGTATTGTAAAAACTGTTACAGAAAACATTCTGAAACATTCGCCTAAAGCAATTATTATTATTGTTTCCAACCCATTGGATGTAATGACCTACTGCGCATATTTAACTTCAAAAATTGATTCGAAACGAGTATTCGGTATGGCAGGCATTCTTGATACTGCCCGTTATCGTGCATTCTTGGCAGATGAATTAAATTGCTCACCAAAAGATATCCAGGCCGTATTAATGGGAGGGCATGGTGATACCATGGTTCCATTGCCACGTTACACCACTGTTGCAGGAATTCCGGTTACTGAACTTATTTCAAAAGAAAAATTAGATGCAATTATCGACCGTACTAAAAAAGGTGGTGGAGAAATTGTTAATTTACTTGGCACCTCAGCATGGTATGCTCCAGGAGCTGCTGCAGCACAAATGGTAGAAGCTATTGTTCGCGACCAAAAACGTATTTTTCCTGTTTGCGCCTGGTTAACCGGTGAATATGGTTTAAAAGACATTTATCTTGGAGTACCGGTAGTATTAGGTAAAGCCGGTATTGAAAAAATCATTGAATTAAAATTAAATGATGAAGAGAAAAAATTACTTGCAGACTCTGCGAAAGCGGTGAAAGAAGTGATGGACGTGTTAGATAAAATGAACACTTCAGTTCCTCATTAATAGTTTATATTTTTTTCATAAGGCTTCGCATTTTTTGCGAAGCCTTTTTTTTACAATCAATTAAATTTATTCTTGTGATTACAAAAATTCCTTTTAAAATACTTTCCATCAATGATGAAGGATTTCATTTGACAATGAAAATAATTATCAATGGAAAATCTGCAACTATTATTATCGATACAGGAGCGTCAAAAACAGTATTTGATAAAACAAGAATTACAAAATTTATTACGAATAAAATATTCGATGAGAATGAAAAACTATCAACCGGCTTGGGCACAAGTACCATGAAAAGCCATATGACAAAAATAAAAAAAATGAAAATCGGGGCGATTGAAATTTTAAATTACGAAACTGTATTGTTAGATCTGTCACATGTAAACAAATCATACAAACAAGTAGGGTTAAAACCTATTGAAGGTGTTTTGGGCAGCGATATTCTTGTGAAATATAATGCTATAATCGATTATGAAAAAAAAATCTTGAAACTAAAATTCAATAAAAAATAATGTTCAACCTGTAATCCATTCAATAAAAAATAATCCCAGTTGAAATATAAAATAGTCGAATCATCCTCTTCTTTTTTTCAAACGAGAGGGTTTGGGTGAGGTTTTAAAAAAGGACTATTTTATATTTCCCTTTGGTATAAAACCTCAATTTACAAATTGAGGTTTTTTTATTTTATCGATATAGATCGAAAAACAAAAAGAGAAACTTTGTTGAATTATTATTTCAAAAGCGTCAGATATCCTTTGTATTCATGATCGGTTCCATCAGAAGCTGTTACTTTTATAATATAATAATAAGTGCCGTCCTTTGCTTCTGCACCACTTTTTGCACGACCATTCCAACCACCTGAAACATCATGCCATTCATACATTTTTAAACCCCACCGGTCATAAATTTCCGCATCAAATGTTGATACTCCTGTTGCAGTTATTTTATAAATATCATTGGTGATATCTCCATTGGGGGTAAACACATTCGGAATTATTATAGAATAATTGTCATAAACAATTACAGTTGCACTCGTACTGTTTGTGCAGGAAGTGACATTATCCGATACTGTTAATACAACAGAGTAGATTCCCGTTGTATAGGTATTATTTGAAGGATTTGCAGATGATGAAGTACTCCCATCACCAAAGGCCCATGAATATGAAGTTGCATTTTGACTTGTATTTGTAAAACTAACAACCAATGGACTTGCTCCAGTTGCAGGATTAGGTGAAGTTGTGAATGAAGCGGTTGGATTAGAATTAACAAAAACAGAAGTTGTTCCCTGCAAACTTGTACAACCAGCCACAGTAACGGTAACAGAGTACGTTCCAGACATTGCAATTGTTGAATTTACGCTTACTGTTGGATCTTCAATTGATGAAGTAAATCCATTCGGACCCATCCAACTGTAAGTAGCTCCTGAAATTATATTGGAAGTTAAATTTAACTGTGCGCCTTCGCAAATGGGGCCATTGTTTCCGGCAACCGGTGTTGGCGGTAAAGGATTCACAATTATATTACCATTTGCAGTTGCCTGACTGCAACCTCCGGTGGTGGTTACGGTATAGTTGTATGTTCCAGATGTTGTTGGTGTTCCGCTTATTGTAAAAACTCCCCCTGCATATGAGCCTGTCACCCCGGAAGGCAATCCTGTTACACCTGCTCCTGTTCCTCCTCCTGTTACTGAATAAGTAATGGGTGTGATCGCAGTATTGATGCACAAGGTTTGAGCATTGGTTCCTACGGCAGAGGTTATAGCAATGGCTGCATTCGTACTTACAATTATGCTTCCTATTGCGGTTGTTTGAGCACAAGTTCCTGTAGTGGTCACGGTATAGTTAAAGGTGCCTGTGGTGGTTGGTGTTCCGCTTATCGTATATACGCCAGCTGAATAAGAACCTGTTATACCATTCGGTAATCCGGTAATGCCTGCTCCTGTTCCACCTCCGGATACAGAATAGGTAATTAAAGTCATTGCTGTATTAACACACAAAGTCTGGGTATTGGTTCCAACAGCTGAGGTTAAAACAATGGCAGCATTCGGAGTTACAATTATGCTTCCTGTTACTGTTGGTTGAATACATGTTCCGCTTGTAGTTATTGAATAATTAAATGTGCCGGTTGAGGCCGGGGTTCCGCTTATTGTAAATATTCCACCTGAATAAGAACCTGTTACACCTGTCGGTAATCCTGAAACACCTGCCCCTGTTCCACCACCTGTTACATTGTAGGTAATAGTCGTCAATGCTGTATTAGCACACAAGGATTGCGCATCTGTCCCCACTACTGAGCTTAAAGCGATGGATGCATCCGGAGTAACTAGTATATTTCCTGTTGCTGTAGCCGGGGTACAAGCGCCTGTTGTGATTACAGAATAGCTAAATGCTCCTGTTACAGTAGGAGTTCCACTAATTGTAAACACTCCCGCTGAGAAAGATCCTGTGACACCTGCCGGCAATCCTGTTATACCGGCTCCTGTTCCACCATTTGTTATTGAATAGGTAATTTGATTTAATGCTGTATTGATACATATAGTTTGAGCATTTGTTCCAGCTGCTGATGTTAATGTGATCACTGCACCTGGATTGACAGTTATACTCCCTGTTGCAGCTGCCTGAGTGCAAACTCCCGTTGTTGTTATAGAATAATTAAACGTGCCTGTTGCGGTTGGTGCTCCATTTATTGTAAATACTCCTCCTGAAAATGAACCTGTTACCCCTGTCGGCAATCCTGTTATAATTGCTCCTGTTCCACCAGCTGTTACAGAATAAGTAATAGGAGTGATTGCAGTATTAACACACAAAGTTTGTGAATCAGTTCCAACAACTGAGGTAAGAGCAATTATAGCATCCGGATCAATAATAATACTTCCCGTTGCTGTTGCAGGGGTACAAGCTCCAGTTGTGGTTACTGTATAGTTAAAAATGCCTGTTCCAGAGGGAGTTCCGCTAATTGTAAACAATCCTGCTGAAAAAGATCCTGTTACACCTGTCGGCAAGCCTGTTACACCTGCTCCTGTTCCACCATTTGTTATTGAATAGGTAATTGAATTTAAAGCGGTATTGATACATACTGTTTGTGCATCTGTTCCCACTGCTGATGTTAAGGTGATCACAGCACCGGGATTAACTGTTATACTTCCGGTTGCTGTTACCTGAGTACAAACTCCGGTTGTAGTTACTGTATAATTAAATGTGCCCGCTACGGTTGGTGTTCCAGTGATCGTAAATACTCCTCCTGAAAAGGAACCTGTTACACCAGACGGCAATCCCGTTACACCGGCTCCTGTTCCACCAACTGTTACAGAATACGTAATGGGTGTGATAACAGTATTGCTGCACAAGGTTTGAGCATTGGTTCCTACTGCTGATGTTAAGGCGATAACTGCATTATGATTTACAATTACACTTCCGGTTGCTGTTGTTTGCGCACAAGTTCCCGTTGTGGTTATTGTATAATTAAATGATATTGTTGGTGTTCCACTGATTGTAAATACACCTCCTGAAAAGGACCCTGAAATACCAACCGGTAACCCTGATATACTCGCTCCAGTGGCTCCTCCTGTCAATAAATAAGAGATCGGAGTGATGGCCGAACCGGCACAAATTGCTTGGGCGTTGGTTCCGACAGCAGACGTTAAAGTAATCAGTGCATCTGGATTAACTGTAATAGTTGTAGTTGCAATACAGGTTGACAGAGCCGTTGTGGCAGTAATTGTATAGGTATAAGTGCCAGAAGTAGCGGAAGCAAGAATTCCTGTTGGATTTTGTGTATTGGAAGTGTATCCAGATGGCCCAACCCAAGAATAACCAACTACATCAACAACATTGCTTGCTGTTAAACCAAAGGTTCCATTGGGACATACAGGGCCATTATTTGTTGCTGTAACGGTACAAGAACAATCATTAATTGTAACCAAAGCAGTATCCGTTACAACGCATCCATTTGTATAGCTCACCGTATATGTTTCAGTGCTGAGTGGAGAAATTAGTATTGATTGTGTTGTAGCTCCACCCGGTGCCCACAAGTATGTTCCTCCTGCTAAAGAAGGTGTAGCCGTCAATGTAGTGGAATCTCCTAAACAGATAGTCACCGCATCAACTGTAACAGTTGGAGCAGAGTTAACAGTTACAGTAGTAGTTAAAGTGAAATAGCATGGCACTGTTCCCTGAGTTGTAATATCACACGTATAAGTAGTTGTACTTGCAGGACTAACCGTAATTGTAGAGGTAGTATCACCACCCGGACTCCATAAATAAGCGGCAGATCCGGCAGGTGCAGAGAGGATTGCAGATGCTCCCTGACAAATTACAGCAGGACTAATGATACCATATGCAAAACAGGAACAATCAATATAGGCATATCCATAATGAGCCCCCAATGAACAATCTGAAGTTGTGAACTTTACAGTTACCGTTTGCCCGATATAACTATTTAAGTTAACACTAACTGTAGTCCAGGGCTTATACCAAATATCAGAAGTGGGAGTTGTTTGAGTGTATCCGGTACCTGGAGCAGCATCTTCATATAATCCGCAGGAAACCGGGACTCCGTTTTGATCATACACATCCGCTTTAAAAAAGGGCTGCTCATAATCAGGATGGGCGCCATCTTGAAAAACTACGGCATAATTATAAGTAAAATTTGTATTTGTTGCAGTAACCTGAAAAGTTTGTTGAATTGATGCAGCATTATGAGTCTCGTAAGTTGCAGAATTACCCAACCGAATAGAGTTTGTTCCGCTGAAAACAAGGGGAAATCCTGCTATAGGATCTGTACCGGCAGTTACCAGGGTAAAATTTGTGCCTGCGGTTGTATTATAAACTGTAGGCTGATAAACAGGTGTTGAAGCTCCTGCCAAACCACTAACCGAATTTCCGACTGTTCCATACCATCCTGTAAAACCACTTTCAAAGCCTAAATTGGTACATGGAAGTTCTATGGGTGGTGGTGGTGGTGCTGTAACACAAATTCCAAATGTTCCATTGTTATTATTACCGTATTCCCAAAATCTAACCCAAATAGTATCTCCCTGACTTAAACCTGTTGCTGTTATCATTGGCATCAAGCCATTAGGGCTCCCATCATCATTACAAGAAATTAAGGCAAGAGCTCCGCATGTACCTGAATAAATTGCCATACCACCATCTGTTATTATACCGGTTTGTGTATCAAAGTTTAAAATTCCACCGGCAGGAACAATCACATTAAACCAAACATCCCCACCTGAATATGAGGCACATCCCGGTGCAGGCACACCAGCAGATGGTGTTGCACCGGCATTTGTATAGGTTGTGTAGGCGCAGGATGCTGTTGGAGTTATTGTAATCGCATTACAAGGATCATCATTTGTTAAGGGAGGAGGAGGTAGAGGAGCTGTAACACATATCCCAAATGTCCCATTGTTATTGTTTCCATATTCCCAAACGCTGATCCAAATTGTATCACCCGGAGTTAGAGTAGTTGTAGAAATCATTGGCATCAAACCATTTGGACTCGAATCATCGTCACAAGAAATTAAGGTAAGCGCTCCACATGTACCTGAATAGATAGCCATACCACCATCTGTTAATACACCTGTTTGTGTATCAAAAACCAATAAACCTGTGGCAGGAACTGTTACCTGAAACCAGACATCCGCACCGGAATAAGAAGCACATCCCGGTGCAGGAACTCCTGATGAAAGAGTTGCAGCAGCATTTGTATATGTTGTGTAAATACAAGATGCTGTTGGAGTTAATACTATCGCATTACAAGGGTCGTCATTGGCAGGCTGCGCAATTGATAGTCCTATAAAACAAAATATACTACTGATAGTTATTGCAATTTTTTTTGAAAAAAAATGAAGCAAAATTTGATTCGAATAATTTTTTAATAAATATGAATGCATGTGTACTAAATTTAAAAATTTTGCCTGATCCTTTATTTTATTAAATTAATTTTTATACATCCGTTCAACATAATCGATTGCCGGAACTTTATTTCGACTCATTATCTCCTTTATTATCGGGAATTGCTCCGAGCTATTTTCTCTCGAGCATTTTACAATAACTGCTTTGTTTTGTATATCGATATTAATATCAATAACGCCTGCAATATTTTTTATTTCAGAAATAATTTCTCCCGAATACTTTGAAGCTTCTTCCGGTTGATCTATTGTAATGGTGTATTGTATATTGATCCCTTTGTATTCAGGTAATCCTTTCTGGAGGTTTTCATGAATTGCTTTTTCTACTGCAGGTCCTTCCAAAAAATTAACTGATGTTTGTGCAACTAATCCGCAATTAAATTTCCAGATAAAAAAGAATAAAAAAAGCATTTTCAAAACGCGTTGATACAAGCCTGTTATCATATTTTTATTTCTTATATTTAATTTTATATTCTTCATTCGGACTAAAAATTCCACACTTGATTATTCAACAATCAGCTTATGTAAATTACTATTTTTGATTACACCAAAACTAATGTCCAAGTTTAAAATCCTCAACAGAATTCATCAAGTTTTAAAACCGACAAAAGTACATATAAAATTTATTATTAGGGGCGAATTGCTATCTCATAAGGATCAACTGAGACTTCAATTTTTTTTGTACCCGGACCTGTTTGAATTAAGGCTATGGTACTCATGTCGATGAACGTTACATAACCGTTCCTTCTTTATGACGTGCACTAAAAGAAATTAAAATAATCCCAACCAAAAAGAGATACCCTCTTTTTTTGAAACTTCAAAAACGTGTTTCTATTATTTTTTTATTAAAAGTAGATATTTTTTGTCAATTGATCTTTGCTTTTGTAGCACCCATTTTTAATATGTAAACACAAAATTATTACAAAATAAATTTAGCTTTTTTTTCCTCAGACATTATTAAACAGGTTTCTTTTTTTCTAAACCACTTCCTGCGATTTTTTGAAATAAGATCATATAGGAGATCCCTGAGGAAAGATGGTATAAATATAAATGCATAAAGTAATGGATATGGGAAACTTAGGCGCTTCGAAATCCGCAATACAGCAGTTGATCTTAAATATATCTTATCTTTTTCAATAAGAATAATACTATCGATAGCATCATCGATATCAACTTTTTTAATCCAAATTTTTCCGATTTCTGATTGAAGTGCCGCGAAACGAAATTGATCTTTTTTGTCGTGACGAATAATAAAATTAACTGATGAATTGCAAAAATTACATTCTCCATCAAAAAGCACAATGCTATTATTTCTATTGTTCGCCCCCATTACAACAAGATAGTGATTTTATTTAATTTCATATATAAGCATTATCAAATTAAAATTTATCGATGTTCAAAAAACTCAAATTAAATCTAAAATAATTTGATAGATTTGTTCGGTTCGATAAAAATATTTATGAACTAATTTTTTCTATTCCAATACTTGAAACAAAAACTAACATATCAATTGTATTTCCCTCTTGTATTTGTTGCAATTTTGATGAATAGCATGAAACTCCATGGGCAAAACAAAACTATCGATTCCCTGTTAACTATTCTTAAAACAACGAAGGAAGACAGCACAAAAGTAAACACCTTCCATACTCTTTTTTTACAATTTGAATTTGAAGATGATGAAAAAGCCAAGGAATATTTGAACAAAGCATTGGAGTTATCTCAAAAGATTGATTATAAAAGAGGACTTGCAACTACCTATACCTATTTTGGTTTCTTGGAAGAAGATAAAGGAAATTATCAGCAAGCTGTTATTCACTATCAGGCATCATTAAAAATCTCTGAAAAAATTTCTGACAAAAAAGGCATTGCCTCTTCTTTCAATAATATTGGAGTTATTTATTATAATCTGGGTAATTATCCGGAGGCATTAAAAAATTACTTCGCTTCTTTGAAAATGGACGAAGAGATGGGCGATAAAAAAGGTATTGCGAGCTCTTACAATAATATTGGACTTGTTTATGAGCACCAAGGCAATTATCAGGCAGCACTTAAAAATTTCCTTGCTTCCTTGAAAATAAAAGAACAGTTAGGAAACAAAAGTGCCATTGCCACGGCATACAATAATATAGGAATGAATTATGACGACCAAGGTAATTATTCCGAAGCATTAAAAAATTATACCACCTCCTTTAAAATAAGAGAATCAATAGGTGATAAAGATGGAATTGCTAATTCATTAAACAATATTGGCGGTATTTTTTACTCACTCGGCAATTATTCGGATGCATTAAAAAATCACTTTGCTTCCTTGAAAATAGAAGAAGAATTAGGTAACAATGCTGGCATTATTCGTTCTTATATTAATATTGGAAATATTTATGCAATTCAAAAAAAACACAATGAATCAAGTAAATACCTGATAAAAGCTAAGGAATTGTCGAAAGAGATAGGGCAAAAAGAATTACTTCGAGATTCTTACAGTGAATTAACAAATTTAGATAGTGCAAAAGGAGATTTTAAAGAAGCTTTTAGAAATCACAAACTTTATATCCTGTACCGCGATAGTTTGGACAATGAAGAAACACGTGACAAAACGATACAGAGTCAAATGACCTATGATTTTGAAAAAAAAGAAGCCATTGCAACGGCAGAACACAGGAAAGAATTAGAAAATCAAGAAGCTTTAGCTGAAGAAAAAAGCAGAAAACAAAAACTTATTTTGCTCTTTGTACTCGTTTCTTTAGCCCTGGTTGTGCTTTTCGCAGGTTTTATTTTCCGCTCATTACGTATTACGCGTAAACAAAAACATATCATTGAATTGCAAAAAAATCGTGTAGAGCAACAAAAGCAAGAAGTTGAACATCAAAAACACCTTGTAGAAGAACATCAAAAAGAAATTATTGATTCCATTACTTATGCAAAACGATTGCAACAAGCCATCTTACCTTCTGATGAAGAAATAATAAAATACCTGCCCGATAGTTTTTTACTTTACCAGCCAAAAGATATTGTTGCCGGAGATTTTTATTGGATGCATGTTGTTTCATTTGAAGATTTGAAAACAAGTAAACCTGCACCGCAGGCAGAGGTTAATGAAAAAAAAGAAAATAATGCAGTGCCTCAAATTATTTTCATTGCAGCCGCTGACAGTACAGGACATGGTGTACCAGGTGCAATGGTAAGTGTGGTTTGTAGTAATGCGCTCAACAGAGCAGTTAATGAATTTAATTTATTTGATACCGGAAAAATACTAGACAAAACCCGTGAGTTAGTTTTAGAAACATTTGCGAAGAGTGGTGAAGAAATAAAAGATGGAATGGATATTTCCCTTTTAAGTTTAAAGTTTGAAGCTGAAAGTTCAAAGCTGATTGCCATACAATGGAGCGGAGCAAATAATCCTTTGTGGTACACGCAACAAATCCACTCTTTGAATGAGTACACTTTTGAAAGTGCGAAGCAGGAGGAGGTTATTTTTCATGAAATAAAACCCGATAAACAATCCATCGGACAAACAGAAAATCCTCAATCCTTTACATCACATAACATCGAATTAAAAGCCGGAACAACGTTTTATTTAATGACCGATGGTTATGCTGATCAGTTTGGCGGCTCGAAAGGGAAAAAATATAAATACAAGCAATTGCAAGAAAAATTGATTGCCACTTCTAATTTACCGCTTGCAGAACAAAAAGAAAAACTTGCGATCTCTTTTGATGAATGGAAAGGGAATTTGGAACAGGTTGATGATGTTACAATTATTGGAATTAAAATTTAATTGTAAATTAGGTTTATGAAGAAACGATTCCTTCCTGTTATTTTTTATTATTTATTCTTCCTTTTTCATTCGCTTTGCTTTTCCCAAAATGCTGAGATTGACTCTCTTCTTCATTTTCTTAAACGTGCACCAGAAGACAGCACAAAAGTAAACACCTTCCATACTCTTTTTTTACAATTTGAATTTGAAGATGATGAAAAGGCAAAAGAGTATTTGAAAAAAGCATTGGAGTTATCACAAAAAATTGATTATAAAAAAGGACTTGCTACCACTTATACCTATCTTGGTTTTTTTGCTGAGGACAAAGGCGATAACCGTCAAGCTGTTATTCATTATCAAACCTCTTTAAAAATTTCAGAAAAAATAGGCGATAAAAAAGGTGTTGCCTCTTCATACAACAATATCGGGGCAATTTACTACGCACAAGGCAATTATCCGGAAGCATTAAAATTTTATTTTGCTGCGTTAAAAATCAGAGAAGCTATAAATGATAAAATTGGCATCGCTGCTTCATATAATAACATTGGAGTTTTTTACGCTGATCAAAACAATGTTTCGGAAGCATTAAAAAATCACTATGCATCATTGAAAATTGAAAAAGAAATTAATGATAAATATGGTATCGCAGCTTCTTACAATAATATTGGAATCATATATAAACAACAAGGAAATTATCAGGAGGCTTTAAACAATTATTTTGCATCTTTAAAAATAAAAAAATTAATTGGTGACAAAACAGGCATGGCTGCGTCATATAATAACATTGGCAATATTTATACAATACTTGGAAATTATTCAGATGCATTAAAAAACCAAATAGCTTCTTTAAAAATTGAAGAAGAAATAGGGGACAAAGAAGGAATTGCTTTGTCTTATAGTAATATTGGTGACCTTTACTCCAAACAAAAAAGATACAAAGAAGCAGAAGAATATCTTATCAAGTCAAAAAAATTAGCATTAGAAATCGGTCATAAAGAATGTTTAAGGTTTGTTTACAACACATTAGCTGATTTGGATAGTGCAAAAGGGGACTTCAAAAGAGCATATAAAAATTACAAGCAATCTATTTTTTATCGCGATAGTTTAAACAATGAAGAAACACGTGGCAAAACATTGCAGAGTCAAATGACCTATGATTTTGAAAAAAAAGAAGCCATTGCAACGGCAGAACACAAGAAAGAATTAGAAAATCAAGAAGCATTAGCTGAAGAAAAAAGCAGAAAACAAAAAATTGTTTTACTTTTTGTACTCGTTTCTTTGGTCCTGGTTGTGCTTTTCGCAGGTTTTATTTTCCGTTCATTACGTGTTACACGTAAACAAAAACATATCATCGAATTGCAAAAAAATCGTGTAGAGCAACAAAAGCAAGAAGTTGAATATCAAAAACACCTTGTAGAAGCACATCAAAAAGAAATTATTGATTCCATTACTTATGCAAAACGATTGCAACAAGCCATCTTACCTTCGGATGAAGAAATAATAAAATACCTGCCCGATAGTTTTTTACTTTACCAGCCAAAAGATATTGTTGCCGGGGATTTTTATTGGATGCATGTTGTTCCATTTGAAGATTTGAAAACGAGTAACCCTGCACTGCAGGCAGAGGTTAATGAAAAAAAAGAAAATAATGCAGTGCCTCAAATTATTTTTATTGCAGCCGCTGACAGTACAGGACATGGTGTACCGGGTGCAATGGTAAGTGTGGTTTGTAGTAATGCGCTCAACAGAGCAGTTAATGAATTTAATTTATTTGATACCGGAAAAATATTAGACAAAACTCGTGAGTTAGTTTTAGAAACATTTGCGAAAAGTGGTGAAGAAATAAAAGATGGAATGGATATTTCCCTTTTAAGTTTAAAGTTTGAAGCTGAAAGTTCAAAGCTGATTGCCCTACAATGGAGCGGAGCAAATAATCCTTTGTGGTACACGCAGCAAATCCGCTCTTTGAATGAAAATACTTTTGAAAGCGCGAAGCAGGAGGAAGTTATTTTTCATGAAATAAAACCCGACAAACAATCTATTGGACAAACAGAAAACCCTCAATCCTTTACTTCCCATAACATCGAATTAAAAGCCGGAACAACCTTTTATTTAATGACCGATGGTTATGCTGATCAGTTTGGCGGATCCAAAGGAAAGAAGTTTATGCATAAACAATTGGAGCAACTATTGAAAGAAAATAATTATCACAACTTATTAAACCAAAAAGAAATTTTAAGTGAAAACTTCGAAAACTGGAAAGGAAATTTAGAACAAGTGGATGATGTTACAATTATCGGAATACGAGTTTGAGCGCTGCTCTGATTTTTAAATAAAATAGGGTAATTTTTCAAACACTTTATAATTCGTTCTTTTTTGTACATTTGAATCCGTAAAAAATAATTGAACAACCTAAATCTCATCGTATAAAAATCAGTGTCATGAAAATCAAAAAACTAATCGTAAGTATTTTAAGCTGTTTTTGTTTAACCATAGCTATGGCTCAGCCTCAATTAATTGAAAAAGTGGAGGCGAAAGCAGATAAAGTAGTAATCCCCTATGAAAAATGGAAGTTATCAAACGGATTAACAGTCTTATTGCACGAAGATCATTCTGATCCGGTGATCAATGTGATGGTTACTTACAAAGTTGGATCTAACCGCGAAAGTATTGGAAAATCAGGATTTGCTCACTTTTTTGAGCACATGATGTTTCAAGGTTCAAAACACCTGGCCGATGAGGAACATTTTAAGATCATCTCCACTGCAGGAGGAGAAATGAACGGATTTACCGAAAGAGATAAAACCGTTTATTTTGAAACTATGCCTTCAAATTATCTGGAAACAGCTTTGTATTTAGAATCTGACAGGATGGGGTCTTTGTTAGATTCATTAACTACAAAAAAATTCGAAAATCAACGTGATGCTGTTAAGAATGAAAAATCTCAAAACGTAGAAAATCAGCCTTACGCATTAGCTTTTGTAGAAGAAATAAACAAAATCTTATATCCTGACAGGCATCCATACAGCTGGCCGGTGATTGGTTATGTAGATGATCTGAACAGGGCAAGTGTTGATGATGTTAAAAATTTCTTTTTACGCTGGTATGGACCAAACAATGCTATTATAGCAGTTTCAGGCGATTTTAATTCTGCAGAGGCTTTAACAATGATCGATAAATATTTTGGCACCTTGAAACAATGCCCGGAGGTAAAAAAATTACCAAAAACACCGGTAATAATTCCAACAGATAAATATACTGCTTATAAAGACCGCACCTATTTCCCATTGAATCTGCGCGTTTACCCAACAGTGCCTTTGTACCACAGAGATGAACCCGCTTTAGACCTTTTAGGTATTATGATGGGAAGTGGAAACAATTCAATTTTTTACAAGAATTTTGTGAAAAGCAAATTAGCGGTTCAGGCAGGTGTTAACCACCAATCAAGTGAATTAGCAGGTGAATATTCTATACAGATTTTTGCTTATCCTCCTGATGATTTTAATTTAGAAAAACTTTTCCTTGACCTTGATGCAAAAGTAAAAACTACTATTGACGAATTCGAAAAAACCGAGATCACAGCTGAAGCATTGCAAAGAGCAAAAGCACAAATTGAATCAAATCAGTACAATGGAATCTCCACCGTTTTTGAAACAAATGCCACTATCTCTGAGTGGGAACGTTTATTGGGACATTCATCAACTATTTCTGATGAAATTGAACGTTATAATAAAGTAACAATTGAAGATATTAGCCGAGTATTCAATAAATACATTAAGGGTTCAGGCGCTGCTATTTTAAACACCTACCCTATCATGAATCAAAAAGATTCAGTAAAAAGTATCAATCCGCATGGAGGAGAGACATTCCCTCCTAACCCTGAATACGCAGGCTTAAGTTATACTCCTGTTCCCGACAAGTTCGACAGATCTGTTAGGCCGGCTGCAGGATCAGCTAAACTTGTAAAAGTTCCTGACTTCTATTCATTTAAAATGAAAAATGGTATCAGTGTTATTGGAACAAAAAATACTGAAACACCGGAAATTACAATGGTATTGAATATTGATGGAGGAAGTCTTGTTTTACCGGCTGACCAACTAAAGAAAATTGGTATTGCTGAACTTACAGCAAGTATCATGAATGAAGGCACAAAAAATTATTCCACCGAACAAATAAGTGCCGAACTGGAAAAACTAGGAAGTAATATTTCTTTTAGTGCCTCTAAAACGAATTCTACAATTCAGGTTTCTTGTTTGAAGAAAAATTTAGATGCTACTTTAAAAATTTTAGAAGAGAAATTATTAAGTCCGGGATTTAAAGACGAGGATTTTAAATTAGCAAAAAAACAATACAAAGAAAGTATCAGAAATGAACAAACAAGTGCTAGTGCAATAGCTACCAAAACATTCAATTTTGCACTTTACGGAAGCTCTGTGTTGGGTTTACAACCTACTTCAAAATCAATAGAAAATATTGAATTAAACGATCTAAAAGATTATTACACCAATTTTTATTCTCCTTCAGTGACCAATTTAATAGTTGTAGGTGATATAGATGAAAAAGAGATCACTTCAAAAATTGAATTTTTAAATAAATGGCAAACAAAAGAAGTGAAAATCCAACCCATTCCTGAGCCTGTTGCTGCTACAGAACAACAGTTTTTCATTTCTGATAAAGCCTTCGCACCATCTTCTGTAATAATGATGGGAAATACTTCCTTGAAATACGATGCAACCGGTGATTTTTATAAAAACCGTATCGCTAATTTTTGTTTAGGAGGAAACTTTAACAGCCGCTTAAATTTAAATTTACGTGAAGAAAAAGGCTATACTTATGGTATATACTCTGGTGTTAATGGAAATAAATATACTGGAACGTTTATGATCAGCTCTTCAGTAAAACGGGTTGCAACTGCCGCATCTTTATCAGAGGTTATTAAAGAATATAACAATTTTACAGCAAATGGTATTACAGATAAAGAGCTGGAATTCACAAAAAATTCCTTACTTAATGAAGAAGCTTTAAATTATGAAGCTCCTTACCAAAAAGCGACATTCTTATCTAACATTGTTCGATATAATTTAGATAAAGATTATACAGCTAAACAAAATCAGTTATTAAAAAACATCACCAAAGAAGAAGTAAACCAACAAATAAAAAAATACTTCGATCCTAATAAACTGACAACAGTTATAGTTGGTGATAAATCAATAATTGAAGCACAACTGGACAAAGCCGCAAAAGATGCCAAAACAAAAGAATCATTAAAAAATGTTAAGCTTAAAAAAATCACTGTTGATTAAAAATAAATTGGAATAATAATTGAAGGCGCATACTGTATAAATTACAGTATGCGTTAAATAAATAAAAAGAATATTCAGATGAAAGCAATTTTTTCCGCCCTATTAATTTGTATTGTTACACTAGTTAGTGCACAAAATAACCAGGTTCAAAACGCAAATAATTATTTAAGAAATCAGGAATACGACAGAGCAAAAGTAGCAGCCGATGCTGCCGCTATTCATGACGCCACAAAAAGCAGTGCAAAATTATGGATGTACCGAGGAATGATCTATCAGTCTATTTATGAATCAAAAAAACCTGAGGAAAATAAATTAGATGAAGAAGCACAGGAAAAAGCGGTGGAGAGTTATATCACCTGCCTGAAATTAGATAAAGACAATATTTATAAAGATCAGGTAAAAGGAGGTTTAGTTCAAAGCTCTGCTGCTTTGTTTTATAAAGTTCAATATCTTACCCAAACAAAAGAATTTGATAAAGCACTTAAAGGATTAGATCTTCTGGATGCTGCTTTGCCTTATGATTTTGAACAAGGATTAAAACGAAATAACATTACCAAAGAAGGTTTATTATATAACCGTTTTAAAATAAATGCTTTATCGGGTAACAAAGAAAAAACAAAAGAGTTTGCCGATAAGCTAATAGAAATAAAATATAAAGATCCCATCATTTATACCAATATGGTTAAGATCTGTTTGACTGATAAAGACACCGTTAATGCATTGAAATATATTGACAAAGGGAAAATTCTTTTTGAAGACAATGCAGAATTAATAAATCTGGAAATCAATATTTATCTGGCACAAAAGAAAACCGACCTTCTGAAAACAAAACTACTCGATGCAATTGAAATTTCACCCGACAATGAAGTATTACATTCTGTTTTAGCAAATGTGTATGAAAAAACAAATGACTCTGAAAATGCAGAAAAAGAATATTTAAAAGCTCTGGAAATTAAACCTGATTATGAAATAGCAAATTACAACTTAGGTGTTTTGTATTTTAACAAAGGAAATGAATGGAATGAAAAATTAAATGCATTACCAATCAGCGAAACAAAAAAAACAAAAGAGTACGAAGTCAAAGCAAAAGAATATTGGGGAAAAGCAGTTGTTAATTTTGAAAAATCGTATGAAGTAGCTCCTGACAAAGCAACGAAACAACGTTTAAGACAATTATTTTTGAAGCTTGGAAATATTGAAAAAGCCGATAAATACAAATAGTAAAGTATTCTTCATTATTAAAAAAGCTCTGAAAAGGTTATTTTCAGAGCTTTTCATTTTTATAATAAATAATACTATTAGCTTATATAAAAAAGTTTTTTTTCTGACCTCACGCTTAATAGCAACTATATTTATAAAATGGTCCAATGCGTGAAGTCCGTCAGAGTTTGTCGAAGACTGTGCGCGGGAATTTGTTGGACCAAAATATATTTGTAATTGGTATAATCCCTCTCCGAAAGGGAGGGAACTAATTGGTATATTTTATATAAGCTAATGATATAACCCTCGCAATACAATTGAGCTTTGCACATTTATCAAATAATGTTTAACTTTGAATAATGCAAAAATTAAAAAACATACTTTCTGTTTTCATTTTACTTGTATTCCTTTTTCCACTTGCTGAAAAAGGGATACATGATTTTTCGCATATCAATGAAACGCATTGTATTTCTTCTGATAAGCATTTTCATTCACCAGAGCACCATTGCGAAATATGTGATTTCACCAATGATTTTAATGGTCTGCCTTCTTTCCATCACTCCGATCTACTCATAAGTAAACCAGCTGATCTGGATTTCTTCTTCACACAAAACAATATCCTTCTTCAGGAAAAACATTTCCATTCTCTTCGTGCCCCACCTTCTTTGGTTTAATTTTTCTTCCGTTAATTAACGGTTGTTTACACCTGCCATTCCGGGAGTAAATACTATTGATCTGAAAAAACATTACACCAGAATGAAAAAAACATTTCTAATAATGTTTGGAATAATCGCTTTTATTTCAAGCTCATTCTCCACTACTTTTTATTCAAAAAACACCCTTAGTTTCCAAAAAAAAACATTGTCAGGTAAAATTACCGACAAAAAAACAGGCGAACCACTTCCCGGAGTAAGCATATACATAACAGATTTAAAGACCGGTACCACTTCCGGAACTGATGGGACTTATAAAATTGAAAACCTTCCACAGTCAAGAGTATTGGTGCAAGTAAGTTTTATCGGATATAAATTAATTATCGAAACCATTGACCTTTCAGTAACTACAACAAAAGATTTTGCACTTGAAGAATCAATTGCGGAACTGAATGAGATAGTCGTAACAGGTTTATCCAAAGCTGCTGAAAAAAACAGAACACCAACTCCTATTTCAACTATATCACCCATCCAGCTGTTACAGAATTCCTCCACAAATATTATTGATGCACTTGCTAACCAGCCCGGTATTTCGCAAGTAACAAGCGGTGCAGGAATTTCAAAACCTGCTATTCGTGGTTTAGGTTATAATCGAGTAGTAACGGTTATTGATGGTATCCGTCAGGAAGGACAACAATGGGGTGATGAACATGGGATCGAAATTGACGAGTTTGCTGTAAATAAAGTAGAAATTTTAAAAGGCCCCGCAAGTTTATCATATGGATCAGATGCCATGGCAGGGGTTATTAATATGTTATCAGCACCAACCTTACCCGATGGAAAAATCATGGGAAACATTTTGGCAAACTACCAAACAAACAATGGCTTAATTGCCTATTCCGCAAATTTTGCAGGAAATCAAAAAGGCTTTATCTGGGATATTCGTTATAGCAATAAAATGGCACATTCGTATCAGAATAAATATGATGGTTATGTTTTTAATTCGGGCTATAAAGAAAATACCTTCGGTGGAATTATAGGTTTTAACAAATCCTGGGGCTATTCGCATTTGCATTTTAGTGTGTATAATTTAAACCCCGGTATTGTAGAAGGGAAGCGCGACAGCGTAAGCGGAAAATTCTTAAAACCCATCACACTTAATGATTCTACGGCAGATGCCACCATTGCCAGTGAAAGCGATTTTAAAAGCTACACGCCACTAACACCTTATCAAAAAATCCATCACTACAAAGTGGTGTTAAACAATAGTTTCATTATTCGTAACGGAAGTTTAAAAGCAACAATTGGCTGGCAACAAAACCAGCGACAAGAGTATGCCGACATTCTGAATGTTAATCGTTACGCACTTTTTTTCTTACTCAATACCATTAATTATGATTTGCGATACATCCTTCCCGAAAAAAACAATCTTTCTATTTCATTCGGAGCAAACGGAATGGGACAAACATCGCAAAACAAAGGCGTTGAATTTTTAATTCCCGAATATAATTTGTTTGATTTGGGAGTTTTTTTTACAGCAAAAAAAACTATCGAAAAATTAGATATCAGCGGAGGACTACGTTATGACAGGCGTAACGAAAAAGGAAAAGATCTGTTTCTGAATGCCGCAGGGGAAAAAGTTGATAGCCCTGATACAAGCAGCTTTCATCAATTTAATGCATTCAATTCTACTTTTTCAGGAGTATCGGGAAGCATCGGGGCAACGTATCAATTAACTGAAAACGTTTTCACAAAAATAAATATTTCAAGAGGTTTTCGTGCACCTAACATTGCTGAGATTTCAGCCAATGGCACCCATGAAGGTTCACTCAATTATATTATTGGTGTTCCAACATTGAAAGCCGAAAGCAGCTTACAATTTGACTATGCCCTCGGATTAAATTCAAACTATATTACTGCCGAAATTGATTTATTCAGCAATTATATAAGTAATTACATTTTTTTGAGTAAACTCAATAGCGCCTCAGGTGGCGATTCACTTACAGATGGTTTCAGCACGTTCAACTATTCTTCCGGAAATGCTAATTTATCGGGTGGAGAGGTTTCTATTGACATACACACCCGCAAACTGGAATGGTTGCATTTCGAAAATTCTTTTTCGTATGTTCAGGCTGTTCAAAAGAATCAACCGGATTCAACAAAATATCTTCCTTTTACGCCTGCTCCTAAATATACTTCTGAACTTAAAATTTCAAAAAAGAAATTAGGAAAATATTTCTCGAACTCCTACTTTAAATTTGGTATTGATTATTATTTCAGTCAAAATAAATTCTATGCTGCATTTGGTACAGAAACCGAAACAAAAGGATACACTCTTTTAAATTGCGGGATGGGTACGGATATATTATCAAAAAATAAAATACTTTTTTCGATTTACATCAATGCGAATAATATTACTGACATAGGATATCAGAGTCATCTCAGCCGGTTAAAATATGGAGATGTAAATAATGTAAGTGGTCGTACAGGAGTTTTCAATATGGGAAGAAACATTAGCTTTAAACTCATTGTGCCGCTGGATTTTAGAAGAAAGAAAACAGATTAGTTTATAAAACCTAGTTTACCAACAGGCTCGTTTTAGTTAAAGTTTTTCTTAAAACTTTTTCTGATGATAAAATTTTTATCTTTTCAATACAAGAATAAAAAAAAGGACTAAGTAGCCACAGATTCGCAAATAAAAAAAAGATTTATTGTCACTGGCAATGATCAATGTGGAATTTAAACGTAACACTATAATCCCAGAATCTAGTGCAAAACATTTGCCCCTAAGCAAATGGCACTTAGCAGATAGATTTCTGCAACCTCTTCACTTAATTAAATTTATACCATCTTTTCTGTTCGTAATCATATTTTTCAGTCCCTGAAATGAATTGTTTTAAGAAAAAACAATTCATATATCAAATTAATTTTGATTCTTAAATATGACTATTGTCAATGTTTATAAACAATTAATTAAAGACTTTTGTACTCAATTTACTTTTGATCCTTACTTATTTGAGGATTTTAAATTTGTTACACGTAATTATTTAGGAACAAAAATAATTAAGAGATTGAAACTATTTTCTTACTAAGAATACGCCTGTTATTAAAATCCATTATGACTGAAGTGCTTGAAATGAGAGAAATAGCAAACGAGATCAATGAGAATATTTCAATTGAAAAAATTGACCAACTCAATCAAAATGCCTGGGACATAAGACGTTCAAACCTAGTTACATCATGGAAATTTGCCAATAATACCGAACAAATTTCTATCATAAAATCGTATGATAAAGGATTAGCTGAGAGTTTACGAACGCTTGCATATTGCTTATGGCATTTCGGGGAATATCCATTATCCCTGGAAAAATCAATGTTTGCAGTTAAATTATTTCGTCTCTTAAAAGATAAAAAAGGAGAAGCCGATGCATTAAATATTATTGGCGCTGTTCTTTTTATGTACCAGGGAGATAATGAAAGCAGATTAAAATATAATCAGTTGTGTTTGCAACTACGCATTGATAGCAATGATACAGAAGGCATTGCCGGTTCTGAAAATCACATTGGCGAAACATATATGGATATGGGAGATTTTGTGGAGGCGGATAAATGGTTTACCAGATGTTTAAACAATCCCGGTGCCATTGGTCAATTTCGAGCCCTGGCACATCATAATAAGGGAATACTTTTTTTTCGAAAAAAACAATATAAAGAAGCAATTACCTCCTTTTATAAAAGTTTACATCTAACGGATGCTTTGAATTATGATCTGTTATCTGTTTCCACTCATTTGAATATTGCAAAAGTATTGATTGAATCGGATGTGTTTCTGGATGAAGTAGATTTTCATTTGAATATTGCATTGGAAATGTCATACAGAAAAGGATTAAAAGAAGATCTTCATAAAATATTTTTAGCCTATTCTGAACTGGAAGAAAAACAAGGAGATATTTCAAAAGCATTCAAATGGTTCAAAAAGCATAACCATGCACATAATGAATTGTTTAATGAAGTGAATAACCGAAAAATAAATAATATTCAAACACAATTTGAAATTGAAGTCCTTAGGAGAGAAGCAGAATTTGAACGAATAAAACATTTAGAATTAGAGAAACTGATTGAGCAGATCAATATTCAAAAAAATGAAATTTCCCGAAAAAACAGTGAGATAACAGATAGCATTAAATATGCAAGCCGCATCCAACATGCTGTACTAACCACCTTCAACTACATCAGAAAAAATTCACCTGTTGATTTTTTTATTTTTTATCAACCAAAAGATATTGTAAGTGGTGATTTTTATTGGGCAACACGAAAAGATGATAAATTTTATGTTGCCGTTTGTGATTCCACAGGGCATGGTGTTCCGGGAGCATTTATGAGTTTGTTGAATGTTTCTTATTTGCATGAAGCAATTAATGAAAAAAACAAAGTGGAACCAAATCTTATTTTGGATTATGTACGAAAACGATTGATACAAAACTTATCACATGAAGAACAGCAAGATGGGATGGATGGTGTTCTGCTTTGTATTGATTATTCGAAAAAGAAAATCACTTACGCAGCATCTTATAATGCTCCAATAATAATAAGGAATAACAAAATAATTAAACTGGAAGCGGATAAAATGCCGATCGGTAACGGAATAAAAACTGACCCTTTTAAATGTTATGATCTGGAATATGTAAAAGGTGATATGATTTATTTGTTTACCGATGGCTTTGCCGACCAGTTTGGAGGAACAAAGGGTAAAAAATTAATGAATAAAAATTTATATACATTGATGGCTGAAACTGCAAAAATGCCGATTGATCAGCAATCGCAAAAATTCAAAAAGATCTTCGAAGATTGGCAAGGAATGCTTGAACAAGTGGATGATGTAACTATTGTCGGGTTTAAGATAGATTTAAAAAATAGTTTGACGAAGAATTCATAAAAAAGATTGACCGGCAATCGCCTTGATATTCCATCTATTTTTGATGTGGTGCAATGGCTTTGATCCAATTCAAAGAATCGTTGAAATTATTAAAAATCTTAAAAGGAACCTGCGGAGTAACTTTTCTTTCATAGGACTTGCCCATCATGTTATGTTGTATGCCTGTTGTGTACATGGCGGTTGCCAAAGCAATTTCATCTTCGTAATTTGTTTCGCTGACATATCTCCACGTTTCTATATCAAAATTCATCGAAACCGGTGCTTCTACTATAAAATAACACTTTCCGAATTTTTCAACATAAACTCTCGTTACTGATAACATTTCAAGAAAATCCTTTTTAGAAACATAATTTTCTTCGTGGTATTTCCAGAACAATATGTTTCGTTCAACAACAATTATCTCAGCTGCATCATTACTTAATAAAGTAGTGTTTGAATTCATTTGCTTAAATTTAATAATTACTTTGTTTGCCGGATTGACTCCAATTTAATTTTGTAATAAAGTCCTTTGTTTATAACCCTTAATTTACACATGCCTGCCTGCCACAAGCGATCTCTAAAAGTTCAGCATTTTTTTTAATAGAGTTGCAAAAAAAATTGAAGGTATTGGCATACAAATTCACATCCATAAATTTGTCCTGATACAAGTTTGCAAGTTTATTAAATATGTTTAAGCAATTTTTGTTTTGTCATTTTTTCGGATATCCCTTGTTTTATTTCCCCTTCTTTAATTTGATAATTTAAAGTCGATTAATCTCTTAATGTCTTGCATGATCAATACACTTTTAATATCGATTCTGATTCCACGCCCTTCTGCATATACTTTGGCCGATTGAAGTTCCAATTTGATCTCGTTTGAAATAGGACTTTTCAAAATTAAATCAACTGCTTTTTGTCCAAATACAAATGCTACTTTAAAAAATTTATCCCGAGGTAACATATAAATCAGTATCCGTTTTTTATCTTTGACCCGAAAGCTCCAACCGAATTTATCTCCTGAATAATTCCACTCTTCAACTCCTTTTGGGTACTTCAAAATGACATAATCAAAAATCACTTGCCAGAATTGGTAGGTATCTCCTAAGGATTTTATTAAATCATTTGTAGCAGGAGTCTTATTCTTATCAGAAAATATGCTCTTCATTGTAAATGTCAATTTTTTCTATTCATTTTCTGCCTTGCTTTTTTTTGTTACACCATAACCAGTGCTTAACAACAATTTTCTCCAGCCTGAATAGGCGGACACTTTAGGCTTCCGTAGCTGCAATACACACAACAATCACCTGGCAATGGTTTGAGCCGTGTTTTGCATTTTTCACATTCGTAAAAATAGACGCAAGCATCGGTCGGCATTAACTCCGTTTTTTTGTGTCCGCAGTTTGGGCAGGTTAATGTTGATTGTAATTCAACCGTCTTGCCGTTATTAGTTGCACAGGTTTTACATGTCATGGATTTTTTGTTGATGTAATAATTAATTCCGGTTGCTGATAAAAGTCCGAACATACCCATATATAGCAAGATTGTCCAGTTATCATTGTCGTAAAAATTATACGAATAAATAATTAGGCCGCCCGAGATAATGGCAATAACTGTTGGTAAACTATTTCTGTGTTTTCGATAATTAAGATAAAGTCCAACGATTGATATGACTGCCATTGCCTGAAAAACCCACATGGTCCAGCCACCGAAAAGTTCAAAACTACCAAGTCCAAGTGCAGAAGCAACAACCGCAAATAATGGAAAACAACAAGGAGAAAGAAGTGCAGTCAGAAAAAGTCCTGCTGTTCCCAATTTATCGATGTTGTTTGTTAACTTCATATTCTCTTCACTAATTTTGTTAGTTGACTCAGTACATAACGGTCAAATATACGATACAGTGGGTTAGGTTTTTTGAAGTGTATGATATTGTATATTTTATATTACCCAAAGTACAATTTTTTATTTTCGGTGGTACTGTCAACGTGAGAGAAACAACGTTATGCAAAAGCAATTTTCAGGGTGAAATTATTTGTCCACAATTACTAATTTGTTTATGGCTAAAGTTTTATGGTCCGCTGACAGCCGAATGAAATACAATCCGTTCGGAAGATTGTCACGCGAGAGAACAACTGTCTGTCCGGAAATATTTTTTATTTGTTTTACTGCCTGCCCGAAAGAGTTGTAAACAGTGAGAGTTGCATTTTTTAAAAAAAAGTCTGTCTGCAAAGTTGTGTGTGAGGAAAACGGATTTGGATAAGCAGAGAAATTGTCTCCTTTGCTATATTCAGAAATTTTAGTTATGATAATATTGTAACAAGCCGATGTATCTGTACATCCGCCTTGAGTGATAGCAGATGTATAATTTCCGCTTACTGTTGCTGAATAAATTTGATTGGTTGCGCCTGGAATTACAGCAAAATTATTATTACAGTCAAGCCATTGATAACTTGCTCCTATGGCGTTTGCTGTAAGCGAATTAGCGGAAACAGATACGGAGGTGTCCACAGTGTTTATCGTAAGGTTCAGCGTCATCACGCTGTCGCAGCCCGTAACGTTGAGAATGGTATCGGTAAAAGTTCCCGAAAGGGTATAGGTATTACTTTGCCATGTGTAGCTGAAGCAGGCGGTTTGATTCAAGGAGGAACTTGAAACGGATTTTACAGTAAGGGTTGTAATAATTATGCTGTCGCAGCCATAAATCGTTTGCAGCGTATCGTAATAAGTTCCTGAGGAGGTTTGGTAATTTCCTCCTGCCCAAATGCTGTCACCGTTGCAAATTGTCAATGCAGCCGGAGTGATGAATTGTGAATTTAAAGCGAGTGTTGTTATTAAAACGCTGTCGGAACCACATACGGTGGAAAGTGTATCGTAATAAGTTCCTGCCGTTGTTTGGTAATTTCCCTGCAGGAAAATACTATCCCCATTGCAAATTGCTATAGTTGACTGCACAGAGTAGGATTGATTTACGGAGAGAGCAGTTTGAAGCACACTTATGCATCCTGCCGGGGAAATAATAGTATCGTAATATATTCCTGATGCGGTTTGATATGCACCCTGCAGGAACAGGCTGTCACCACTGCAAATTCCAATCTGCTGATTAGTGGTAATCATCTGGTCAATTCCTCCTGTAACTGTTTTAAGAATGGTTCCGTTATCGCCTGCGATATAACCGGTATTAGTATCTGTAAAATAAATTGAGTTTAAAATATAATTTGTGCCCACTGCCTGCGCAGTCCAGTTGTTGCCTCCATCTATAGTTTTCAGAATTATGCCTCCTCCGCTGGATGCATAGCCGATATTAGGAGCGGGAAAACAAATTGAATTAATTGAACCTGATATTCCGCTTGCCTGCGGAACCCAGTTGGCACCCCCATCAACGGTTTTAAGAATTGTTCCAAACCCGCCTGCCGCATAACCGGTATCTGCAGAGAGGAAAAAAAGAGAATACAGGTATTGCGTGGTGCCGCTTGTCTGTGCAGTCCAGTTGGTGCCGCCATTTACTGTTTTATAAATTGTGCCGCCTGAGCCCGATGTCCATCCGGTATCTTTCGAAGTAAAAAATACTGACCTTAAAAACGGTGTTCCGGGGGGCTGCTGCGCAATCCAATTTGCTCCGCCATCAACGGTTTTTATAATTCTTTCCCCGCTGCTGCTGGTTCCGCCAACTGCATAACCGTTGTTTGCATCGGTGAAATGAATCGAATATAATACATTAGTTCCTGAAGGCATTTGCTGTGCAGCCCAGTTTGCTCCGCCATCAATTGTTTTGTAAATGGATGAGCTGCTTGCCGCATATCCTGTATCGGCTGATGTAAAAAAAACATCCTCTATGGTGCCGGACATTGAAACATTTAATTTCGTCCAGGCAGCACCCCCATTTACAGTTTTAAGAACATTGTTGGATGCACCGGCAGCGTAGCCTAAACTGCTGTTTACAAAAAACACAGCGTTCAGGTGAGAAGAACTTCCGCTCGAAATAAAATTCCAGTTTGTGCCGGCATCAATGGTTTTAAGAATTAAACCCACAGCAAATTCTCCTGCGGCATAGACAGTATCAGTGCCTGTACCAGAAACTGAGTTTAATGTCAAAGTTCCGAGGATTGTTTGAAGAATCCAGTTTGCACCGCCATCAGAAGTTTTAAGAACTACGGCTCCGTTTAGTGAATTACCGTTGCCAACTGCATAGCCATTACTGGTAGTAGAAAAATATACTGAATACAATGAATAAGTTGTGCCGCTTGTCTGTTGAACCCAGTTTGTTCCGGCATTCACGGTTTTAAGAATTGTTCCCCCTGCCCCTGATACATAACCGGTATCGGCATCCGGAAAGTAAACAGAATATAAAGTACCTGTTACTCCGCTGGTTTGCGCAGCCCAGTTTGTTCCGCCATTAACGGTTTTAAGAATTGTTCCGCCTGCACCCGATACATAGCCCGTATTGGCATCGGTAAAAAAAACGGAGCGTAATGACTGGGTCGTTCCGCTTGTTTGCGTTGTCCAGTTTGTTCCTCCATTTACTGTTTTACGAATTGTTCCGTTTGCTCCCGCCAAATAACCCGTATTGGCATCGGTAAAAAAAACAGAACGCAGATTCTGAGTTGTCCCGCTCGTTTGAATTGTCCAGTCAAATCCTCCGTTGGTGGTTTTCAAAATTCTTCCGGCATCGCCTGCTGCATAACCAATGCTGGTATTTATAAAATAAACTGCATATAAATCATTTGTTGTTCCGCTTGTTTGCACTATCCAGTTTGCTCCTCCATCAAATGTTTTAATAATTGTTCCCCAGTTGCCCGCTGCAAATCCGGTATCGGATGCCGGAAAAAAAACAGCATTCAAATGATTTCCCTGAGGCAGCGGATTTTGCCAATTCCAGGGAGGAGCGCATTGTGCGGAAAGGGAAGGGGAAAGATACAAAGAAGAAAAAAGGAATAGAAAAAAAGAAAACAGAGGAAGAAAATTTTTTTTCATTGTATTTTAGTTTTTATTTTTGTCGTTGTCAAACTTGAAATAGTTTGTCTGCCATGAAACTGCATGACCCGTTTGATTGTTCTAATGGATCACTGCTAAAAAAGTCCGGTTTTACTTGCACAAAAATGTCTTGACCGATAAACTTTATTAAATGTACTGAACTAAGATGGCAAATGCAAAAAAAAATTGCAGTTAAAAAAAACCAAGAGAGGAGGAGATTTTTTAACCTAATTTTCTCTGCAGAAAGAGAGAATTGCAAGAGCAATATTTTAATGCGAACTCAACTGCTCAAATTTACTATGAAGCAATTTTTTTAGTCGATGTTAATGGCCAAGGCATTCTTTTACTTTCCTTTCAAAAACTGTTCTGCTGTCATTACAGATATCTCAGCGATTTTATAGTCTTTTAAATTTCTCGTTAAAGAGTTTTAATATTGTTTTCAGTAATGCAGCTAAATGAAGTGCGGATTTACTTGCACTTTTCAGCTAGTGTACTAAAAAAAGGGAGGCTTACAAGGTGGTTTTAGCGTTTTATTGTTATTCCTTTGTCGTGTCGTACAGTTCAAGTTTCATCATGTGCCTGCAAATGAGCCATGGAATTGCCAGTTTAATAAATCAGAACAATTATTTGTTTCATTTTGAAACAATGTCTATCTTTGTCCAGTTAAACATAAAACATAAATTGATATGAACATAAAACTGTCACAAGAGCAAATTGGTCAAAGGATAGCCAAACTTCGTAAAATGAAGGGGTTGTCTCAGGAAGATTTAGCAAAAAGTGTCAAAATATCCCGACCGTCTTTGGCTCAGATAGAGCTTGGAAACAGAAGTGTTGATGTTCTTGAATTTCAAAGATTATCAATGGTCTTAGGTTTTTCCTTAGATGATTTTATGTCTAGAGATTTTTCTGTCAGTCAAGATACTGAAGGTAAAGCCGAATCAAAAATAAAAAAAGCAGATGAACGTATTTCTGTTCCAACCCTGAAGGTCAGCAAGTTTAAAAATGTATTACTCTATATTTTAGAACGATGTGCAGGTAAACCAAATGTTGGAGAAACAGTTCTTTACAAACTGCTGTATTTTTCCGACTTCAACTATTACGAATTGTATGAAGAGCATTTAACTGGTGCCAAATATCGTAAGTTACCTTACGGACCTGTTCCACAAAAATTAGATACTATTATCGGTCAAATGATGGAAAGCGGACAGATAAAAAGAATAAAAACAGAATATTTTGGCAAAATACAAACTCGTTACATTCCGCTTACGAAAGCAGATTTAAAAGAATTGAGAGCAAGTGAAAAAGAAGTCATTGACAAAGTTATTGAACAACTGTCTGACTGGTCGGCTGCCGCAATAAGCAATTATTCTCATAAGGATATGCCTTGGGTAGCTTCCAAAGAAGGGGAAGAAATAAATTATGAATTAGCTTTTTATAGAGATGCTCCCTTCTCTGTAAGAAATTACGGGGACGAAATCGAGGAACAATGATTTTTGATGAACTGATTGAATTTAAAAAGGATTTGAAAAACCTTTTAAAAAAATACCGAACGCTAAACGATGATTTGGAAGTAGTAAAACAAGTATTAACAGCTGCTCCAAATGAAAGACCACCGTTTAGTTTTCGTATTGATAATTTAGGTTTGGAAACGTGTGTTATCAAAGTAAAAAAGATTGCTTGTAAAGCATTAAAAGGTCGTGGTGTAAATTCAGGTTTACGATTAATTTATGCCCACTTTCAAGAAGAAAATAAAATAATCCTTATTGAACTCTACCATAAGAATGATAAAGAGAATGAGGATAAACAAAGAATTTTAATCAATTTCAAATAAACACTAAAATGTCAAAAGGTAAAAATCAATACGTTGTGCCAACAAAATAAGGTTGGGGTGTGAGAAGTCAAGGAAGCGACTTGCAACAATTACTGGTAACGAACGAAGCTAAAAGATTGTGGATTTACTTGCACTCTGCTTTTCCGTTACCACAAATATAAATTAAAAGCACAACTGCTCCCTGCAAATGTTTAGAAATAAATTTATACCGCTGTGACAAACATTTGCAGCTTGCACTTGCTCCGCATTTATAAGAGGTGGTGTTAGTGGCAGATTTTATTTTATATAATTTATAACCCGTGACTTTAAATAATTTAGTTCCGAAATATCCACTTCTTTTGACAGTTTATATGTAAAGGAATCTAAATTTAACTGAAAAATAAGTGACAAATTCTCAAGTCTGCTTTTTATTAGGTTGAGCAAATATTTACCAGGAATGTTTGATAAGGCGATTTCTAAAGTTTTGAAATGCGATTTTAATTTTTTAATTTGACTTTTGAGTGTAAATTTTCTGTTAATATTTTTTAATGGGTATAATAGCAAAAAATAGTTGGTAAAACAACCTATAATCTAATATAGGTAAAGGATTGAAGGAAGGA
>MEPB01000036.1 GCA_001769385.1 Bacteroidetes bacterium RIFCSPLOWO2_12_FULL_35_15
TCGAAGATTTTTAAGGTTAATTTCATCAGGACTTAATTGTTTTTTAAAAATATTTTTCAATTTTCTCATTTATGGAATTAATATCAGGTTAATGGAATTGTACAATCTATTCAAAATTCATGAAAATTAATAATTACATGATTTAGTATAAAATTGCGCAACTTTATTACAATAAGTGTTACACAACTTTTGAATTTACTTACACAATTCACACATTTTCTTTCTTGGAATATTTCTTTACAGCATAAAAAAAGGGTTGTTTACCAAGCAACGTTCTTCTTTTTATTTTGAAATTATTTACTGTTGAACAATAGTATTCCCTTCCCTAGTAATAAAAACTAGCAATGCTTAATGTATATTTAATACTAAAAAAAAACAGCGCAAAATCTGCGGCAAAAAAAACACCCCGTAGCAGATCTGCGAGGTATTCTTTTGATTAATTTTTTTACAATATTTATAATTACGGTGTAACTACAGTACTTCCATTTATTGTTACGGCTGCTATTCGGGCTAATAACCTACCTTCTATTGTTGCCCCTGTATTTAACGAAATCGACTGATCAGCCATTATTGTTCCTTTAAATACTGATGTAGTTCCTAAAGTTGCAGAAGTACCAACTTGCCAAAAAATATTGGAAGCCAAAGCTCCTCCTTTAAGAATAACTTTACGCCCTGATGTGGTATTAAGTGTGGAAGCAATCTGTATAATAAACACAGCATTTGCATTACCTTGTGCATCAAACGTAAGGTCGCCCGAAGAAATTTGAAGTGAACCACTTGATTTATACAAACCTGGGGTTAGTGTTAAGCCACCAATATTTCCTGCAAGAAGTACAATGTCCGTAGAAGTTCGACCGGCAGCTTCGTTATAAGCTGTTGTCAAATCGCCTTTAGCTGCTGTAAGCCCAACAGCATTTGGCACCGAACCTGCAGGACCGGAAGCATCAACTGTATAGATAATTCCTGTTATTTCTCCACCACCAAATCCGGTAATTTTACTACCGGCTGCCGGACTTAATCCAATATTTCCGGTAACTGCAGATGTTGGAACATTTGATATCAGTGAACCGGCAAGAATGACATAGTTAGCTGATGATTGAAGATTAATCATTGCCTGAGCGGTAGTTTGAAGAGGAATCACAATTGGAGTTGCTGCAGGAGCTGGTGTAGGTTCTGCATTATCTTTTTTACATCCTGCAATTAAAACAACCGCTGCTATCGCAAAGGCTGTTACTATTTTTTTTGTTTTCATTTTTTTGTTTTTAAATTTCCGTTTCTGACGGACAGATATGAATTAATTTTCACACTACAAAGTTGTGTGCTATTTAATAGTATAGTGTTACACAACTTTAGTAAAGAGTTATATCATTCACACCTTTGTTACGTAAAAAAATAATTTTCATAAAAGATTTTAGCAGATAAATTTGAAGAGTAATTATTTGAAATCAAAATTATAAAAACAAAAAAAAAGCGCTGCCTACTAAGCAGCGCTCTCTTTATTTTTAGAAATTTTATTGTTGCACAATGGTATTTCCTGCTAACACAACTCCTCCGTTTCTGGCTAATGCCCGGCCATTAAGTGTTGCTCCGGTATTGAATGTGATAGCTTGCATGGCCATAACTGTTCCTTTAAAAACCGAAGTAGTTCCAAAAGTTGCAGAACTTCCAACTTGCCAAAAAATATTGGATGCCAACGCTCCTCCACTGAGGAAAACTTTGCGTCCTGATGTGGTAGTAAGCGAAGAAGCAATCTGAATAATAAAGACAGCATTTGCATTTCCCTTTGCATCAAAAGTTAAGTCGCCTGATGATATGGCCAATGAAGAAGTTGACTTATAAAGTCCAGGAGTTAAAGTAAGTCCTCCAATGTTACCCGATAATGTTACAATATCTGTTGCAGTTCTACCGGCTGCATCATTATATGCTGCAGTTAGATCAAGTTTTGCCTGTGTGGCAATTGCATCATTAATGTGTAATGTCCCATTTAATATTCCCGGAGGAAAGCCACCAACAGAAGTGCCTGGACTTAAACCTAAATCACCGGTAATCACGGTTGCTCCGGTGCTTGTAACAGAAGAGCCTGCAAGTACCGCTAACGTGGACGCTCCAGCCATTGGCACCATTGCCTGTGAAGTAGTTTGAACAGGAATTACAATTGGATTTGGTGTGGGTGTAGGTGTTGGTTCCGTTTGATCTTTTTTACATGCTGCCAATAAAACAACCGATACCATTGCAAAGGCTGTTACTATTTTTTTTGTTTTCATTTTTTTAGTTTTTTAATTCCCGATTACTGACGGAACAGATGTGAATAAATTTTCACACTGCAAAGTTGTTTAGCTTTAAAAATATTTATGTTACACAAATTTTATAAAGACTTATATCATTCACACTTTTATTTTTGAAAATAAAAAACCGCTCTGCATTTATGCAGAACGGTTAACGATTCATACTAATCATATTGTAATTTTTTAAGTGGTCATTACTTTTGCATTCGGGTATCTAATAAGCCAGGCATCAAGTGATGACAACTTTGACAATGTTATAATTGTTCTATAATCTAATTGTACTTTGATCAGTTTACTCTCTGAAGTTCTGATAATTTTTTTTATTTGATTTTTCATTTTTTTAGTTTTTTAGTTTACTGTTTTTTACAGTGTAAAGGTCAATAGCTTAGGTGCAATAAATATTACATAACTCTTAAAATTCGTTATATAATTCACACTTCATTTTTAGGATAAACTTTATTACAATTTGATTCCTTATTTTTATTGAAACAGCATACTCACACTTTTATTTTCACTAAAAAAAAGCAACCATTTGAAAAAATGAAATTGCTTTTAAAATTAAATTTGAATGATTATCTGATTAAACGGATTGCAATTCGATATTGGCCATTTCGCTGGCCTTTTTAATTTTTGAAAATAGTATTTTTATTTTTTCTATATCAATTTTATCTGTAGCTAATGTTTCAAGTTCAATAACTTCCTTTTCAATTACTTTATCAAGTCCAAAAAAAGGTATTGAAGATCTTAGTTTATTAGCTCCTATTTTAATCCCTTCGAAATTATTTTCTACAATAGCATTTTCTAAGCATCTGATTTCATCATGGTTTTCGGTTAGAAATATTTTGACCATTTCATTTACAAATTTTGTATCTCCTTTTGATATCTCAATCAAATAATCAAGATTGATTATTTTTTTAGAATTATCGATGCTATCCTGCAATTGCAGAGATACCTTTAGAGAATTTTCCGCTCCAGGCAGTAACTCTGTTTTTACAGGTTTTTCCTTATTCAATACAACAGTTGTGAAAAGGTAGTTAGTTATAATATTATAAAGTTCCTCTTCGTTGATAGGTTTTGCCATATAATCATTCATTCCGGAAAACAAGCACTTTTCTCTTTCTTCCTCATCTGAATGGGAAGTCATTGCAATAATTGGCAAACCAAGTTTCAAATTACTTCGGATATATCTGGCCGTTTCATGTCCATCAAGTTCGGGCATTTGAATATCCATTAAAATAAGGTCATATTTATGAATTGTAATATTTTCTATTGCCAATTTACCATTTGAACATTCATCAAATTTGTACCCCCAGTTTTTTAACACAAATCCTAAATATTTTCTGCTTAGAAGATTATCTTCTACAACTAATATTTTAATTTTAGCCTTTACGTCATCTTGAATAATCCGATCTGTTTTCATTTTTTTTATTTATAATCCCGCTACTGACGGGTCAGATGTGAATATATTTTCACACTGCAAGTTGCACATCTATATACATTTTACGGTTACATAAATTTGCAAAAAAGTTATATAATTCACACATTTTTTATTTTGTCCTTTCACATTATTCAATTTCCCTAGCTTCTATCAACGACTGATCTTTTTTGTTGTCGCAATAATAACAATCCCGACAACAAGCAGAATTCCTCCTATAACAGGAGACCATTGAACAGGGTGACTTGTTTCTTTGTTTATTTGGATAGGACCAAGGTCAACTACATTTTTAGTAGTTACATAATCGAAACCGGTATATACCATCATTAGTATTCCCAGTACAATAATTACAATTCCAATCGTTTTCATATTTTCATGAGTTTAAATGTAGATTGATTTTAAAATAACAGAACAAAGGTGGACACACTAATTGCAGAAAGCATTACACAACTGTATAAAAATGTTACATAATTAACACCTTCTTCAATCAATAAATAAAGATGTTCCAATAAATTTATCCAACCTAAAAAGGATATCCGATCGCTACATTTAAAATCAGATTCTCGCTTCTCCAGGAAGGATCTCCAAAATTCATTTGATTTACCACCCATCTATTATTTTCTTCTAACCAAGGTTTTCTTAATGGAGTAGCAAAATCGAATCGTAAAATAAAAAAGGAAACATCAATTCTTAATCCAACCCCTGCTCCCACTGCAATCTCTTTATTGAATTTTGAAAGGGAAAAAGGGCTCACAAGATTAGCCGGGTTAGATTTTAATAACCAGATATTTCCTGCATCAGCAAATAAAGCACCTTTAAAAAAACGAATAATAGTAAAACGATATTCGACATTCGCTTCTAGTTTTATATCACCTCCTAATTGTAAAAAACCTTTATTATCGATATTCTGATGGTATGCTCCCGGGCCCACTGAATTAATATGGAATGCTCGGATGCTGCTGGGGCCGCCACTAAAAAACTGCTTCGTGTAAGGCAAAACAGAAGAGTTGCCGTATGGTTTAGCTGCACCTGCAAAAATCCTTAACGCTAATTTGTTTTTATCTCTAAAATTATAATACCCGCGCCCGTCTAAACTTAATTTCGCATATTGCGAATAAATTGAACCAATTACTGTTGAGGGATGATCTGAGGATATTTTTTCTCCAGCCATTGAATTTGCCAATGAAAATGCGTTTCCAGCAACTTCAGTTGATAAACGAAAATAATATTGCATCTTTTTTTCCGGTATAACTTGTTCATTATATGTGAACGAATAACTTCCTCCCGCTATGAATTGCTCCTCATAACTTTTTCTAAGAAATGAATTTGATGCAAGTAATTCAGTGAATACAGCCGATTTATTTGCTATTGAGGTATAACTTATACTTATCGGATTTAATTCGTGTTCTTTTTTGATATCTTCTTTCCACTTAAAACCATAAATGAATTGAAATGTACGCATATCGAAATAATTGACTCTTTTCAAATAGTTATAAGAAAGTGAAAAACGGGTTTTTGGAACATACATACTGTTTGTTTTAATTTTAAAAAATGGAACCAGAAAACGTGGAAAATATAACTCAACTTGTGGACTTAAAGAATAAGAAAATAAATTTTTATCTTTTCCACTAAACTGTGCCTCATAAGATCCTGCCATAGCAAGATTTAGTAATTCAGCTCCGGCAAATGTATTTCTGTTCAAATAACTTAAATTTATTTGTGGTCCCATATAATTATTTGATTTTGAAACAAGATCCAGTTCAGCCCTGAACGTATGTTTTGGCATCGGTGTCATTAAAATAGTTGCATCTAAATATCCGGTAGCTGAAGTGTCACTGTCAGAAAATTTTATTCGCACGAACTTAAAATTACCCATCGACATTAATCGATTAAGAGTTATGTTATGATTCTTTCGTGAATAAATCTCCTGCTTTCTTAAATAAACTGATCGCAAAATTACTTTTGGCCTGATTTTCATTTCTGCTTCTTTTCCGAAAAATATATTATTTTGATACCTGAAAGTTTCTTTATTAATTTTTTCGGTTTCATCATTTAAAGAATAGTCCTGATCTATATACACATTATTAATTCGATAAACAGTCCGTGCATTTTTCGGGATACTGTCTTTTAGTGTAAGTTTAAATTTTACATTCTGATTTACAACAGATGTATCTGCTTTAAAAAGTAAATAATCCGGGTTGAAGTAGAAATAACCCTTGTTTTTTAACAAACCGTCAATCCTTATTCGTTCTGCTTTTAATTTATCCAAATTATAATCTTCACCTGGTATAATTAAGGAGTTCTCTTTTTCGGTAAGAATCAAATGACTTATACTATCATCAGAAATAGAATAAATCAGACCTTCAATCGTATATGGTTTATGAATATGACTTGTGTAAATTACTTTTGCAGTGTGTTTTTTTTCTACGATTTTGAATTCGGTAAAACTTTTGAAAATACCGATATTAAAAAGTTTAGCATCGATGACAGAGGATGTAACACCAGGTTTTATACTACTCATCAATACAGGAGCTTCACCGGTTTTTTTCAGCCATTTTTTATATTTACTCTTAGGGTCTTCTCCGGCTTTCATATATCTCCATAACTTAGGACGCATGCCTAAAAAACTTTTATTAGGTTTTGGGCGCAAAGCAACCTCGGCAGTCGTTTTAATAAATCGCTTCTTTTTTATTTTAACTGCTGATTCTAATTTTATTTTTGCTCCTGTGTAAAGCTTCTCACCTGATGGCAAATGCTTTGTACCACTGCATGCTGATAAGAACAAGCTGGTTAAAACTAAAAAGCAAAATCGTTTATTGAAGAAATTTATTCTCACAAAATACTCTTTTACATGGTTCCCGACTCCGCTCGAACTGACTGAAGCGAAATGTGTGCAGTCATATTGAGTCTGTCGAAATATGTGTGAGGGCTTTCTCTTTCTTTCGAGAAACTCAAGATGACCTCCCCACACATACACTTTAACCCTTCGCCTGACTTCAGGAGTGATCATTTCGAACGGAGTCGGGAAAGTGAGGAAACTTTTAACACCTTTAACAAAACGACATATTGTCAAATAATATTTATTTTTACCTGATCGTGTCATTACTTATTTTTTTCAATGAATCATTAAGTTTTTTTGGCGATTTAAAAAATTCTTTCCATTTATTGAAATCGCGCACGTATAAAACCCCTGCACCTGTTTCTACTAAAGCCCCTTCAATAGCACCTTCATATTGATTGTGTCTGAAGCCCTTCAATCGGTAACGACCATCCTTTGTTATTTTATATTCTACATTAACATCACTTGTGATTTCACTTGCGGAATTTTGCTTTGCTTTTTCGCCTTCTACATCAACAACGCCTCCAACCTGAACTGTTAATCGTTCGTTAAAAAGTTGTTTCTTTATTCCAATATCGACTTGTGTCCTTCCTTCAGCTTGTCCTGTTTCATAATCATCATAGGATTGAACATCAAAATTTAATTCAACTCCGGGAACCACTTTTGAACTCCATTGATTTAATTGTGCGGACAAAAATTTACCCACAGTAGTTCTAACAGCTGCTGCTGTTGCACTTGTTTCAGTCTGTAATGGGTTCTCCTGAATAAACCTTCCTAATACCAATAGTGCAAATACCTGTTTGTTTAACGCGGATGGATCTTCATTTAGCATATTTAATTTAGCGTTAACAGCTCCTCCTAAAATTCCTTTTTCCTCCGGAGGTAATTGTATTTCAAAGCTAATTTCAGGATGTAATATTGCTCCGCGTAGTTTCAGTAAAACTAAAAATGGATAGCGTTGTTTATAAGCATTTTTTTCAGTTTCGCTTAATCCTCCGACCTGATCGGTCACAAGGTCGATTGGTGATGCCCGAACAGAATATATTGCATTTATGGATATATCTGCATCTAAGGGATCACCATTCCAGATAATGGTACTTCCCGGTTCAATATTGAATTTTCTTTTTATAACAGATTCCATTGAAACGATATAACTGCCATCATTTATATGGTATGCACCGGTAAGGCTCATTTTTCCACTTCGGTCAATGGAAAAGCTTAATGCCGCCTCGCCTTTAACTACCAATGAATCGTTAGAAGACGGATCTAGTAATAATCTAAGTGTTGCTTGTTTATCTATTTCGATAATGGAGGATATATCAAATCCGGTTATTATTGATTTTTGTTTTTCTTTTTTCTTTTCTCCATAAAGAATTGAATTAATTTTTACTGAATCTTCAAATTCAACCACATCTAATCCTATATCAGTTGTTAGTTTTTGTTCAGGAACAGCAAATGTAAAATTCGAACCTTTTTTCACTTTTACTCTGGCATTAACAATCGGCAGTGACAATGGCCCATTCACATCAATCCTGCTATCAATGATCATTCTGCCGTAGAATATTTTATTATCTTTTGCAGTTGTGTTGAATACTAGAAAATCATGGGTATTGACATTTAATGAAAAAATAAAATTTTTGAAATGTTCCATCTTAATTGCACCATTAATTATTGCTGTATGCTGATCAGGATCTAAAATTGTAAATGCATGAAAATAAATTCCATCCTTTTTTAACTGAACCGTTTCCTTTTTCAGGTGTAATTGATTATTTAATGCAGCAGGTTTGATAAAGACATTATTGAATGTTAATTCGCCCATAACTTCAGGTGCTATGGCTGAACCTGTTATCGAAAAGTTTCCGGTAAGATTCCCAGATGCTTCTGTTATTGCTCCAAAGGAAAATGCTTGAACCGTTTTCAAAGAAAGTGATTGGATCGCAGTATTTATGTTGATCGAATTATCGCCACCTTTCGGAATAAAGTAACCGGTAGCTGTAAGATTATTATCAGTACCAGCCAAATTCACATCAATATTAAATCGCTCCTGGGTAGGATTCATAGCTTTTACAGATAAATTTCCAACAGGTACTTCCCGAACAATTAAGTTACTTATTTTCGCATCTGCGATGATGCCATATGTTTTATTAATTCTTTTAAGCAATACATTTCCATCCAAATTTCCTCTGATTAAACTCGTATCTTTTTTTACGATTTCGGAAATCTCATCCAGCTTAAAATTTTTGACAGCAATGTTAAGATCGTGATTAAACTGATCATGAACAGAGGCGATATTGATCTGACTTTCTGTTTTATTGATAAAGAGATGATGGATCAAAAATCCTTGTTTGCCGAATTCAATGTAATTATCAGTTGCAATATCCCAGCGATCATTCATTAAGTAGAACTCTTTGGGATCAAGCATAAGTTTGTAGTTAGTCCCATTCTTAGTAATTTGAGAACGGATCAGGAGTTTTTTATTCTGGATCGAATCAATAGAAGATATACTTGAAAATATTGTTTTGTCAGCTAGTTTTCCTTCCACTAAAAAATTATCTAATTTGAATTGGGAGTTTGTAATAGTGCTGGAAATTTTATAATTCAATGCATTTGAATCTGAATTTACAACTATAAGTAAATTGCTGATTGCGGTAGTTCCATAAACTATTTTTTTAATAGAAGCATTTAGTTTCAGTTCCTTTTTCTTGCTATCAAAACTTCCTATAATTAATCCAGGATCAAATTCTTTTAATTGAGGCAGAAAAACTTCTGATAAGATCGGGTGATTTTTTAAGTGTATCTCGAAATTAAAATTTTGCATTTCAATTTTCTCATTACGATTTAGTGAATCAGAAAATGGGAAATAATCAGTAATGAATTTGCTAAACTCATTAGGAAGACTAACTGGAGAAACTTCGCCTTTATAGATGATGCCAACAATTGCACTGCTGACATTTAATTCACTTTTGTTTGGTTCATTTATGGAAGCGAATACCAAAGAATCGAGCTTATATTCTTTTCCATTATGAGCAACAATGATCTCAGTAATTCCGGCATAACCATTTAATTTAGTCACCGATCCACCTTTTAAATCAGCCACAGCCATCATTCCAACACGTATATCATCTTTTGTCAGTTTGAGTTTTTGAAGATCCGCTCCTTTCAGATTGAAATTAAATTTATAGTGTTCCTGATTGGCTTTAAAGTTTACCAGTCCATCAAAGTCAAATACCGCATTAGCATCATTCAGATTTATTTTCCCTTCGAACTCCTGCCCGGTAATGTTACCCATAACGTTAAGGTGATGATAGGTGTATTTATTTAAATAGATCTTTGATACTTCAGCACTAATTTTTGCTTTAATCGTATTTTTATCCAGGCCGTGTCCGTTCGTTTCAGCAGTTAATGATACCGGTCCAAACAACGTATCGTTTTTTAACAAACTACCAAGATCAAAATTTGTTACGGTCACCTTGCCGGTAAAATTTTCATTTTTATCGATAGTTGCAAATACATTTGCAGCTCCATAGCTACAGCCCATACCCATTGTTGCAACAAAAGATTTTAACTGTCCTTTAAAAACAATCTGCATACTAATGTTTTCAGGAAGTGCAATGCTTTTAGGAATTAAAGTACCTACCATCATCGCAATATCCTTCTTCCCGGTATTCACTTTGAGATTAGGAAAATTAAAATAAGCCGTTTCCACAACCGGTAACCCTTGAACAATAAAATCAGTTTTTACAATTGTATTAACTCCTGTGTGAATTATAAGATCTTTTCCCTTCAGATTATTCAGTGGTCCATTTACAATCCCGGAAATTTTTGTAATATTTCTAGCATTTTTAAAAAAATCTTGTTTAATAAGTTGTGGGCTAAAGTAAAGAATATCAGCATTTTGCACACTTACATTTTTAACATCTGCATTTACGATCATATATTGTATGGAATCTTTTAATGCACTTAATGAAGAATAATAAATGTTTAAATCAGCATCGATAGAAGAATTGCTTGTTTTAACTTTAAGGTTATTTGTTGTTATGGAATGTTGGTCCATAGTAAAATCTGTTTCGAATTTTGTAATGGAAAAATTATTCTGATCAACTGTTGTGAATTTTTTGATCGAGACTTCCGTTTTATCCATTGAATACTGAAAGTGGGTTGCCGCGAGTGTTACATGTTTATGATCGAGATGAAAGGCATCAAATTCATTTTTTATTTCGGGCTTATTTTCAAGCCAGTATGCAATCGCATTATCATCAAGATCTATGCTTTTCACTGAAACTCTCCAATCTTTTTTTTCAGTGGCTGTTTCAGTCACAACAATTGTATCCGGCAATTCATTTTCATTTCTATAATACTGAATTTTACTTTTTGACAAGAACAAATTATCTAACGTGATGATTTGTGATTGCAGATCTACAGCTGCATTATTTAATTTAATCCGATTAATCTCCGCGGTAAGAGATTGTTTGTTAATGGAGTCCGCATAAATAAAATTTGAATTATTGATCTGTATCTTATTTGCAGTTATTTTCGGTAAAATACTGCTTGAATTATTTTCACTTGTTTTTCCTAACTTTTTCAGCAAAACTTTCCCTTTTAATTTTTCAATTAATAATTCGTCAATACTAAAAAGTGATTTTGCAAAATCAATTTCCTCCATTTTTAATTTTAAATGTGTAATATTTGCAGCCATATTCGTTCCTCCGTATTCATCCTTGTAATGTAGCTGAATATTTCTCAGACTAATATTATCTATGCTGAATTCCCATTTAGATTTTTTTTCAGGCTCTGCTTTTTTTTGTTTCGTAGTATCATTAAATGCGGTAAGAAGAAAGTCATAGTTAAATAAGGAATCCGTTTCGGTACGCTTCAAATTAAGATTCACTTTTTCTAATGTAAAAGAACTTACATGTATCTGCTTATTTAATAAGTCGCTAAATGAGAGGTTTACTCTTGTTTCTTCTGCATATAATAAAGTGTCTTTTTTAACATCTTCGAGGTAAATACCTTCGATAACAACTGATTTAGGAAATGCGATGCTGATGTTTTTAATATCAACCCTTGTATGGGTTTTGTTGCTGATGAACGAAGTTGCAGAATGAACAAGTTTTGTTTGAATGGCGGGAATCTGGATAAGAACAGCAATAACAATGAATAATAACACAAGGCTTATTATCATCCACAAGACAAACTTAACCGTTTTTTTAAAAAAAGAAATGACTTTATTCATTCTGTAAAAAATGTATGTCTTGATTGATTCAAGTCATTGATTTAAATTTTAATTGAAACGATATTTATATGCCATCGCTCGGATAAGCTGAATACAATAGCCTTAAACAAATCGGGCAATGATTATAAATAACCTATACAGAACAAATGTAGTCGCTTTTATGAAGCAATTTTTGCAATGTGTGAATCATGTAACTTATAACAAATATTGTGTAAACTTTTATAGAAATATGTTCCCAAATTTGTATAATGAATAGAACTGTTCCAATATCAAAAATTATTCATATTACTGTTTATGTCCTTTTGTTTTTCATAATTATTTTTGTATGTTTTGGAATCTGGTTAAATTTTTATTTCAATAAAAAAATAATTGAAAACATGAAGGAGCAGGTCTCTGAATCCACCAATGGTGAATATGCCCTATCCCTGGATGAATTAACTATTAACTTATTCACCCATACGATCACTTTAAATAACCCGGGTATTGGTCCTTCGCAACAAAATGTAGCACATTCAAAAGCGCAATATGTCTTTAAAGCCAAAGTGCTCAAAATCATTGATTTTTCAATATTGTCGTATTTAAAAGGAAAAGATCTGTTGATTGACAGAATTGAGTTTGAAGAACCTCAGATTTCCATATTCCAGGGTTCGGAACGATTTCCTGAAAAAAAAGTGAATCCCTCTTCAATTAATTTTTCCATCTACACAGCATTTTCAAAAAAGCTGAATTCAATTTCAATAGCTCATATTGATATAATGAATTCCAAATTCAATATTTATAAAAATGGAGCAGATTCCTTATCCGTTTTTTCAACGAATGATAACAGCATATCAATTAATAATTTTTATGTGAACTCTGAAACAGACAAAAAAAACAGATTGTTTATTGCAGAAAAATTTGAAATAGTAATGAACAAATTTTCGTATCACCTGGGAAATGGTCTTTATATGATTTATGGAAAAAGTTTATATGCCAGTTATTTTGATTCAACCCTGATCGTTGATTCATTACAACTGGTTCCTAACTTTAGCAAAAAAGAATTTGCTGATGAGGCCGGCCGACAGGTAAGCCGTGCGAAAGTCATTTCCTCAAAAGTGATCTGCAAAAAAATGGATGTCAAATTATTTTTCGAATACAATTGGCTTGTTATTCATAAAGTAGATGTTACCGGGTGTGCAATTGATGTGTTTCGGGATAATACATTGCCTTTAGCACCTATCCATCGACCTTCTCTTCAGGCAATGGTAAAGGGGCTTCCTTTTTTTGTGGCGGTAGATACAATTGAGATGAAAAACGGAACCTTAAATTTTGAAGTGTTAAATCCTGGTGCCACCAGTACAGGGAAATTATCTGTAAATAAATTTAACATTATTATTACTGGAGTACAAAATGACACTACACAATATTTAGGTGATGAAAACATTAAAGCCAGTGTAATTGGATCTATTCAGAATCAAGGTAATTTTAATGAAACTTATATATTTCCTTTAAAATCTACCAGAGAATTTTTTTATTGCTCAGGCAGCATGTCAGGAATGCCAATGAACTCATTTAATCCAATTATTGAACCGGCAAAACAGATATCAATTAAAAGTGGTCAAATAGACCATGTCAGCTTTTCATTTATTGCTCATGAGAATTCATCAAAGGGAACAATGATATTCAAATACCATGATCTTAAAATAGAAATGCTGAATAAAGAAGACAAAAAAAACAACCTGCAATCCAAGTTGAAAACATTCTTAGCGAATAAATTAGTTGTTCATGATAGCAATCCCGGAAAAGATGGTATTGTTCGAATATCCAATATTTATGCTAAACACAATCCTTACCGATACTTTCTTAATTACTCAATGCAATCTGTCCTCAGCGGAATTGAACCTGCTATAAAAAGCGAAAAAGGAGCAAAGATGTTGCAAAAAAGAAAATAATTTAATTCTTTAAAAATGTTACGTGCAATAATTCTTTCTTCATTCTTTTTGTTTCTGGTTGGGTCATTAAAAGCCCAGCTTGTACTAAAAGATAGCACGTATATTTACAAAAAGATCGAAGGTTATTCCAATAAACGCCCATTCACTAAATTTATTTATAAATCATTTTTCAGATTTAAAAGCCCTCCTCCTGTTTCTCCCAAAAAAAAAACCAGATCTGTTGCAAAACAAGTTCCATATGCTAATTGCGAAGGGAAAATAATCCGTGATATTCATATTGTTACCTATGATCCTTTCGGTTATGATACAAAAGATACAAGTATTACTCCACATGAATTTTTACCCAGGGCCGGCAATGTTTTACACGTGAAAACGATTCCAATTAAAATACGAAATATTATGCTCGTAAAAAAATACGACACCTTTGATTCATTAAAAGTTAAAGAATCAGAACGTTTAGTTCGAAGTCAAAATTTTGTAAGAGAAGTATTTATTTCAAACGTTCTCTTTAACGATTCCATTGATATTTATGTGAGAGTATATGATGGATGGAGTGCAATAATTACCGGAGATGCATCACCTACAAGTTTTATGATTGACTTGCAGGAAAAAAATATTTTAGGGACAGGACATTTATTTCAAAACAAATACAAACAGAATTATTTCACCGGTGAAAATTCAAATTCTTCCACTTATTATATTCCAAATATTTATAATACATATATTAATTCATCCATACATTATAATATTGATGAGCATAAAAACTATATGACAAGCTTTTCTTTAAACCGTCCCTTTTATTCAATTTTCACATCCTGGGCGGGAGGTATTTCTCTTCAGCAACAAGTTAACCACGAAATCTTAACAGGTTTTGACTCCGTAAAATTTACCCAGACTTATAAAAGTAATTCGGAGGATTTTTGGCTGGGAAGATCCTGGCAACTGTTTAAGGGCCGTTCTGAAGAACAACGCTCCACGAGTATTATAACAAATGCACGTTATTTAAGAGTGCATTATGTAACCCGAGCAGAAGAACGTTTTGACACATTGCATTTGCATCCTAATCAGGATTTTTACCTTGTCGGCATCGGTCTTTCAAAAAGACTATATAAGCAGGATAAGTATATTTTCAGATATGGTTCTACAGAAGATGTACCCATTGGACGATCTTATTCTTTAGTAGGTGGCTACCAAATAAAAGACAACCTTTCCAGATGGTATGTAGGTTCACGTATTTATATGGCAAAATATCATAGCTGGGGATATTTTAATATCTATTTGGAATATGGAACATTTTTAAAACAGTCTAAATTTGAAGAAGGAAGTTTTTCTACCGGTATAAATTATTTTAGCAATATTTTCAAAATCGGTCGTTGGCAAATACGGCAATTTATAAAACCACAATTTACAATTGGGCATAATCGTTTAAGATCTGATAATTTAAGTTTAAATAGTGAAGCCGGAATAAGAGGATTTAATGGTATTGGTTTAACTGGCACACAAAAATTTCTTTTTACTTTTCAATTACAATCGTATGCTCCCTGGAATTTAATTGGATTTCGATTTGGGCCGTATATTGTGTGTTCATTTGGAATGTTAGGAACAGAAAAAAGTGGATTTGCCGGAAGTCCTTTATATTCCTCTTTCGGCATTGGAGTTTTGATCAAGAATGAATATCTTATATTAAGCACTTTTCAGATTTCAATTGCTTATTATCCTATTGTGCCAGGGGGGAAGAACAATTCAATAAAACTAAATCCTGTAAAAACGACAGATTTCGGCTTCAGAGGCTTTGATATTTCAGCCCCCTCACAGGTTTCTTATCAGTAAATACGATAAATGAATCCTCTATTCCTGTAAATCAATTACAGCATACATAATATTAATCACCTAAACGATTCCTTCCAGCTCTTACCTTTACTGCAGACTAATACCAAATTGAAATATATTTTAGTCCAACAATTTCTTCGCACAGTCTTCGACAAACTCAGACGGACAGCACACATTGGTTTTCTTTATAAATATAATTGTTATACTATGTTCACATTGAAAAGACAATTCAAATATTTCAATTACTGTTTGATTTAACTAGTCAAATCTGACATATTTTTTTTATTAACTGTTTTTTTTATGATCAGATTTCTTTACCAAACTAACTATTTTACTATATAAGATTCTTTCATCAACAGGTTTTGCGATGTAATCATTCATACCTACAGCTTTGCATTTCTCAAGATCAACGGTAGTTACATCTGCTGTTAAAGCGATGATAGGAGTTTTTAAATTCAAGGTATTCCGGATGTATTCTGTGGCTTCAAACCCGTTCATTTCTGGCATCTGTAGGTCCATCAAAATAATATCATACGATTTGTTTGCTCCCAAGGAGTCCCTTTGGGATAATTTTTCGATAGCGATTTTTCCGTTACCAGCAATATCGCATTCAAAACCAAAATCATCTAATATTGTTTTCATCAGTAATTGATTGAGTGCAATGTCTTCAACTACCAATACACTAATATTTTTAATTTCCGGATCCAATTTTAAAATCCCTGTTTCTAATTCAGTTTTATCTTTTGTTTTTTGAAAATTTAAAACAAAACTAAAAGAAGAACCCTCCCCGATTTTACTTTTTACATGAATGCTTCCACCCTGCTTTTCTACCAATTGTTTAACAATCGCAAGTCCTAAACCTGTTCCCCCAAATAATCTTGCCGTATCGCTGGATGCTTGCTGAAAATTTTCAAAAATTGTTTCAATTTTATTTTCAAGTATTCCAATTCCTGTATCTGTAACCGAAAATTCAATGGTTACTTTCTCTTCATCTTCATTCAACAAACGAACGCTAACTATAATTTCCCCTTTGTTTGTAAACTTTACTGCATTGCTCACCAGATTTAAAATGATCTGGTGCAAACGAACAGGGTCCCCAACCAAAATTTCAGGAATTCTGTTATCGTATTTTTGTACCAACTCCAAATTCTTTTCCTGGATTTTTGTTTCAAATAAAATAAGCATGGATGAAATAGATGAAGCTAATTTGAAAGGTGTTTTTTCAAATGTCATTTTCCCTGCATCTACTTTTGCAAGGTCGAGTATGTCGTTAATAAGTACGATCAATGCATCCCCGCTCACTTTTATGGCAGACAAATATTCTTTTTGTTTTGCAGTGAGATCTGTTTTCAACACTACTTTTGTAAATCCGATGATCGCATTCATTGGGGTACGAATTTCATGGCTCATGTTTGATAAAAACTGCTGTTTCGCTTTCACTGCGTCTTCTGCTATCAGTGTGGCACTTTCAGCATTTCTCTTTGCTTCTTCAGCAATCTCAGTTGCTAATTCTGCAAAAACTTTTGCCTCTGTAAATTCCTTTTCAATTTTTTTTCGTTCGGTAATATCTGTCCTTACAGCAACATACTGGTATGGTTTCCCTTCTTCATTCAGGAAAGGAACAATAGTAGTATCCATCCAATAAAAGGTTCCATCCTTTGCTTTGTTGTACAATTCACCTCTCCATATTTTTCCGCTGGAAATTGTAGTCCATAACTCCCGGATAAACTCTTTCGAATGATAACCTGAATTAATAATACGATGATCCTGCCCGATCAATTCTTTGCGTTTAAATTTTGAAATATTGCAGAAATTATCATTCACATAGTTGATAACTCCTTTTTGGTCAGTGATGGCAACGATAGAAGATTCATCAAGTGCATATTTATAATCCGAAATTTCTTTTAAACTTTTCTCTAAATTATTTTCAACATTTTTTTGTTCGGTAATATCCCGCGCTGCTGCAAAAACTCCAAGGACCTTTCCTTTGTCATCTTTATAAATGGAAGCATTGTATAACACATCCGTTAAATCCCCGTTTTCATGTTTTATGGTTAATGGAAAATCAGAAACAAAACTTTTTTCAAAAACCTGTCGATAAATTTCCCGGGCTTTTGGTGACTCTGTAAAATAATTTGAGAAATCGGTCCCTATCAGTTTTTTCCTTGGAACTCCCGTAACTTTAATTAATGCTTCATTCACATCGGTAATTTTCCCATCCGGACTTATTGTTACAAGGGGGTCTAAACTTGCTTCGAGCAAACTACGTGAATATTGCGAAGCTAATTTTAAAGAATAATTAAGAGCTTCAAGTTCCTTATTTGCAATTTCCCGTTTTTCTTTTTCCTTGTTTTGAAAGTTAAGTTCAATATCTGCAATTGCTAACTCTGCTGCACGTTTTTCTTTCTCTGCTGTTTGAAATACAAGTTCTTTGTTAGCAATGAATAACTCTGCTGCACGTTTTTCCTTTTCTTCATTTTGGAAAGCAAGTTCTTTATTAGCAACGAGTAATTCTGCTGCACGTTTTTCTTTTTCTTTGTTTTGAAAATCAAGTTCCTTGTTTGCAATGCTTAACTCTTCAGCCCGTTTTTCTTTTTCTTTGTTTTGAAAAGCAAGTTCTTTATTGGCAAGGCCTAACTCATCCGCTCTTTTTTCTTTTTCCTTGTTTTGAAAGGCAAGTTCTTTGTTTGCAACGAGTAATTCTGCTGCACGTTTTTCTTTTTCTTTGTTCTGAAAAGCAAGTTCTTTGTTCGCAATGATCAATTCTGCTGCACGTTTTTCTTTCTCTTTATTTTGAAAAACAAGTTTTTTGTTAGCAATGATTAACTCCGCTGCTCGTTTCGCTTTTTCCTCGTTTTGTAATACTTTAATTTCTTTGACATTGAGTTCAATCGCTAATCTCCTTACCTCCGTTACATCGGCAATTGCGAGAAGAATTAATTGTTCACGATGTGTTTTTTGAATAATAAGATGTGCATTCAACAACATTATTTTTTCACCTATGCCGGGAAATGTATGTGTAACTTCGAAATTTTCGAAACTACTATTTTTAGAAAGAATATCATGGAGTACCTTACGCAGTTTTGGAATATTCCATTGCTTATTACCCAATTCAAACAAAGACATTTCTTCGGTTTCTTCTTTTTTAACAAGAAATTTTTTATAGAATGATTTGTTGGCCGACTTTACTCGAAAATCTTTATGTAACACAAGCATTGGCTCATGAAGAGTAGCAATAATTGCTTCTGAATATTCATGCGACTCGGAGAGAAGATCGTTGCGTATCTGTAAATTCTGGTTGGTAGAAAGAAGTTCTTCGTTTGTTGCTTCAATCTCCTCTTTTGATGTTTCCAGTTCTTCATTCAAAGTCTGGAATTCTTCATTCGATGAAACAGCTTCTTCGTTGGCCGCTTGTAATTCCTCATTGGTGGTTTCCTGCGATTCAATAATGGAATTTATTTCGGCACGAGTCTTATTCAATTCCTCCGTCAACTTTTTTACAATACGATCTTTCTGTGTTGAATTGTTTTTTCCTCCTTTATCAATTGAAATAAATTTTTCTACCTGTTCCTGTAATGTAAAAACAATCAGCAACAAGGGTTCGTCCCATTCAATTTTCAGGGGACTTACGTCCAAAGACATCATTCGTAATCCCGATTCAATTTTTATTTCAATGCCTGATTTGTAAATGGATTGTTTTGTTTTTATTGCTTTTTGAATTGCATTACGAAGTTCAAAAGCAAATTCAGGTTTGGCCATCTTTAAAATATTCAAACTGGCTTTACCCGGAGAGTGTCCTAGAAATAAAGAGATAGGACCCCTGAACTGAAGCACATCCATATCTTTGTTTACAACTACGCATGCAGGCATATAATGAGTGAGAAGAGCAGAGTCAATAGCATTCTCTATACCTGTTGGATTTGCAGTTGTAATTTTAGAGGGAATGATTATTTTCTTATTATTAAAATATGTGTTTGGAAAATGCGGAGTCAGATCAGGTATCTTTCGCATGCCAGTATTCTTTTTTCGTGAATAGATCTTTAATTTATTATTTATTTGATTAAAAATCTGTGATGATATTCCAATCGTTTCCGCTTTACCAAGTAATAAATATCCTCCTTCATTCAAGGTAAAATGCAAAGTAGCAAATACCCTTTTCTGTGCAACAGAATCAAAATAGATGAGAAGATTGCGGCAACTTATAAAATCCATGCGTGAAAATGGCGGGTCGCGCAAAATATTGTGAGGTGCAAACACGCACATTTCACGAAGCTCTTTAACAATTTGATAATTGTCGCCCGATTTAGTAAAGAAACGATCCAGATACTTTTTGGAAATAGCTTTCACATCACTTTTTGAATATTCTCCAATCCGCGCATCGCGGATCACTTGTTCGCTAAGGTCAGTAGCAAAAATCTGAACAGGTACTTTTTTTGTTTTTTTATCCTGCAACTCGGTGATCAACATTGCTATAGAATATACCTCTTCACCTGTGGAGCAGGCAGGCACCCACATCCGAAGTGTTTCTCCGGTTTTTTTATTCTTAAGAAGCCTAGGCAGCAAAGTGGTTTTTAAATACCTGAAGACTTCCTCATCTCTAAAAAAACTGGTTACATTTATGAGCAAATCCTTGTGAAGCATTTCTACCTCCTTGTTTTTTTTGAGCAATAGTTTTACATAGTCTTTGATTGTTTTTACACCAATCAAGTGCATTTTATGGTTCAATCGTCTCTTAATAGTAGGCATTTTATAATGACTAAAATCCACACCGGTTTTTTTATGTAAAATTTCGAAAATAGTTTTCAGACCGGAGTTGTTATTTTCAAGGGTTACTTCTTTCTGTTTCCCTTTAATCTCAAGTTTCCGAAAACCATTTTTGCTATAAGTGGCTAGCGCTTTGGCAATTTCTTTAGGAGATAAAACAAAATCAACAACGCCTTTAGCAATAGCTGATTCAGGCATGCTGCTTGCTTCTGCGGAATCATCCTGCGCAAAGGTTATCCCTCCGGCATCTTTAATTGCTTTCAAGCCAATTGTTCCGTCACTTGCATAACCCGAAAGAATTACACCAATAGTGTTTTCTTTATGCGTTTCAGCAAGTGAAGAAAAAAGAACATCAATAGAAAGGTTCGAAGAAACTTTTTTCGGACGAGGAAGCAATTGAATGTGTCCGTTAATCACTTCAATTTCTTTATTATGGGGAATCACATACACATTATTCGGAGCCATGTGCTCCATGTCTTCTATTTCCTGCACTTTCATTTTAGTGATCTTGGATAAAATAGAAGTGAGGAAACTTTTATGGTCAGGGCTAAGATGCTGCACATAAATATATGCCATCCCAGTATTTGCAGGTAAATTTTTCAATAAAATGCTCATTGCCTCCAGGCCTCCGGCTGAAGAACCAATAGCAACTACCGGAAAAGATTTTACTTTTATTTCTTTTTTGATGGATGGTTTTTTCTTTCGAACAGGAGGTACTATTTTCATCATATCTATCTATTAAAATAAATTTGTATTAAACTTCAAGATGATTGGGTATTGACAGCTCTCTTTCAGATTCGTCATTCAAAATAACCCATTCGATTATTAAAGGTGGTGGCAATAGATTTATTGCCTTACAAAGATGCAAATTTAATAGATAGAAAGAACATTACTCCATATAAATTTATTATAGGATTTTTGCTAATAATATGGTCCAAATTGCTATGCCTCCATCATTTCCTGATTGGCTGCTTCAAAGCAAAATGGTCGAAAAGACATACCACTCTTTAGGCGAATTGAAGCATGTTAATTGTAAAGAGTGCGCTGAGTTTTTTAAAGGAAGAGTGCATACCTGTTTCGATACTTTGGCAAATGCTCAGTACAGGCAAAGCACACTATGATCGCAAAAGAATCGATAAAGCATATCAATGAAGTCAACTAATGTGAGGGCAAGATTTGAAAATAACAAATTTAGAAATTGGTACTATACCCTCTTTGAGAGGTATGAAAGCAAGTAAAAAAAAGAGATTTACATCCTATCCATGTACCAACTTCATTCTTTCTCCCCGTCCGTACCGACACGGGCGGACATTTTTTGTTGCAGAATTTACATCCTATCCATGTACCAGGATAATTCTTTTTCCATCTTCTTATACCGGAAAATGGTAGTAATGATCTTTTGTAAGCGCATGAAAGCTGTTTCGCTTTTCACCACATAATCAAAAGCTCTATGATGCATACAGTTTATAGCCACATCAATTTTATCTTGTGACGATAGCATCACAACAGGAATATCAGGATTTGATGCTTTTATTTTATCTAAGGTTGCCATTCCGTTCATCGCATTTTTATCAATACCATCCAGATGGTAATCTAAAATAATTACATCCGGATTATGTGATAAATTTGCGACACATAATTCGCCTGTTGCATAAGTTTCAATAGTAAAATCGGCATGCTCCAAAAATTCTATTTGCAATGATTTTAAAAACAATGCATCATCATCTACCAGAAAAAGTTTAATTTTTTCGTTTTTCATTTTTGAGTATTTTTAATCGTATTAAATTCTTCTTCTAATTCTGCACACGCTTGTGTACAAACATTTTCAAGCTGTAAAATCAAATCCTGGATCCCCTTTATCTCTTGTTGTGTAACAGCAAATTCCTGCACTTTTTTTGCCATATTTTCAAAATCTGCATGAATCCCCATTATTGAAAAGGAAGGAATCATTTTATGCACTGCACCATGCAATGCGGTCCAATCTTTATCTGAAAAACTCTTTTTCATTGCTATAATCAATGGAGGGGTTTGTTCCAAATAAAGCGAGATCATTTCCATCATTAATTCCGGATTAGATTTGGTACGTTGGCTTAAATAAGCCATATTGATGCATCTTGTTTTTGTCATTCCAATACTGTTAATAGTTTTAACTTCATTTTTTTTTATTTGAGTAGGTTTCGATACTAAGCCAACTATTTTACTGTACAATACCCTTTCATCAACAGGTTTTGCAATGTAATCATTCATGCCAACAGCTTTGCATTTTGCAAGATCTACGGTGGTTACATCGGCAGTTAAAGCAATAATCGGAATCTTCGAATTCATCGTGTTCCGAATGTATTCGGTAGCTTCAAAACCATTCATTACCGGCATCTGTAGATCCATCAAAATAATATCGTAGGATTTAGTTTGTAATTTTTCAATGGCTATTTGTCCATTAGCCGCAATATCACGTTCAAATCCAAAATCATCCAAAAGTGTTTTCATCAGTAATTGATTGAGTGCAATGTCCTCTACCACTAATACTTTTATGTTTTTAATTTCTGTATCCAACTCTACTATTCCTGTTTCTGATTCAGCTTGGGCGTTTGTTTTTTGAAAGCTTAAAATAAAACTAAAAGTTGAACCTTCGTCAATTTTACTTTTCACATGAATAGTTCCTCCTTGGGGTTCAACTAACTGCTTAACAATGGCAAGTCCTAATCCTGTCCCTCCGAATAATCTTGAAGTTCCGCTGGATGCCTGCTGAAAATTTTCAAATATTTTTTCGATTTTATTTTCTGTTATTCCGATTCCTGTATCGGTAACAGAAAATTCAATGCTTGCTTTTTCTTCATCTTCCTTCAACAAACGAACACTTACTGTAATTTTCCCTTTGGTTGTAAACTTTACAGCATTACTCACCAGATTTAAAATGATCTGATGTAAACGTACAGGGTCCCCAACTAGCACTTCAGGAATTTTGTTGTCGTATTCCTTCACCAACTGCAAATTTTTTTCCTGAATTTTTGTCTCAAATAAATGAAGCATAGCTGATATGGATGACCTCATTTTGAAAGGCGTTTTTTCAAATGTCATTTTTCCGGCATCTACTTTTGCCAGATCGAGAATATCATTAATAAGCACGATCAATGCATCGCCACTTGTTTTTATCGCAGATAAATACTCTTTTTGTTTTACTGAGAGATCAGTTTTCATCACCACTTTTGTAAATCCGATGATTGCATTCATTGGTGTACGAATTTCATGACTCATGTTAGACAAAAATTGCTGTTTTGCTTTTACAGCATCTTCAGCTATTCGTGTAGCACTTTCAGCTTTCCCTTTTGCTTCTTCAGCAATTGCGGTTGCTAACTCTGCAAATACTTTTGCTTCGATCAATTCGGTTGCAATTCTTTTTTGCTCAGTTATATCCCTTGCCACAAGCACCACTCCTAATACATTTCCTCTATCATCCTTATAAACGGAGCCATTACATAATACATCTGTCAGCTTACCATCAAGTATGGTTAAAGGGTAATCTACCACAAAACCTTTAGCAAAAACTTGCTGATAACATTCACGTGCTTTATCCGGTTCTGTAAAATAATCAAAAAAATCAGTTTCAATTAATTTATCACGAGACACTCCAGTAACTCTCACTGTTGCCTGATTCATATCAGTAATTTTTCCTTTAGGACTAATTGTAAAGAGAGGATCGCGACTCGCTTCAATAAGGCTCAGAGAATATTGAGAAGCTAATTTCGCAGAATTACTTAATACTTCCAGTTCTTTATTTGCTATTTCACGCTTTTCTTTTTCTTTGTTTTGGAATACAAGTTCTATGTCAGCAATTACTAATTCCGCAGCTCGTTTCTCTTTCTCTCCGGTTTGAAATACAAGTTCTTTGTTAGCAATAAATAACTCTGCTGCACGTTTTTCTTTTTCATCGTTTTGAAAAGCAAGCTCTTTGTTGGCAATCCCTAACTCTGCTGCTCGTTTTTCTTTTTCATCATTTTGAAATGCAAGTTCTTTATTGGCAATGCTTAACTCATCTGCACGTTTTTCTTTCTCATCATTTTGAAATGCAAGTTCTTTATTGGCAACACCTAATTCTGCTGCACG
>MEPB01000037.1:0-221628 GCA_001769385.1 Bacteroidetes bacterium RIFCSPLOWO2_12_FULL_35_15
ATCCTTAATGGTGCAGGTATAAGTAGCCGCAGCTAATCCAATAGCAGTTGCAGCAGTTCCACCACTTGGTGCCCATGAATACGTATAGGTACCTGTTCCGCCACCGGCTGTGATCGTTGCAGATCCGGTGCCGGAACCATTACACAAAACATTGGTTTGTGAACTGATAGTTGATGTTAATGAAGCAGGTTGAGTAATGGTAACAATTTTTGCTAATGTACAAGATACAGAACCGGATCCTGTGATTGTACAGGTATAAGTTCCTGCCGCTAATCCGTTTGCGGTTGCTGCTGTTCCACCACTCGGTGCCCATGAATAAGTATAAGGTCCGGTTCCTCCGCTTGGTGTTACTGTTGCAGAACCCGTGCTGCCTCCATTACAAAGAACATTTATTTGAGTGGTGCTTGCTGACATTACAGCAGGCTGAGTGATAGTAATAGTTTGTGTTGCTGTTCCTCCACCGGTAACAGTACAGGTATAAGTACCTGCTGCTAATCCGCTAGCAGTTGCTGCTGTACCACCGCTTGGTGCCCATGAATAATTATAAGGTGGTGTTCCTCCTGTTGCCGTAGCCGTTGCAGATCCATTGCTTGCACCGTTACATGTTACATTGCTGCCTGCTATCGAAACTGATAATGAAGATGCCGCAGGTAAAACTACTTTAGAACCACTGTTCCAATGATCTCCGGAATCTTTGGTTCCACCATTATTAGAACCCATTCCCGAATACCAAAAAGTAACCGCACCGGTTGATGATGCAGGAGCAATCCATGTAAATGTAAAGGTGTGAGAACCAACTGAAAAAGCCCCTGCACCATTCTGAACTACATTAACAAGAGAAGCGGCGGTTAATAATGAATTATCCCCTGAAGGGCCTGCGATTAATGTTCCAACACTTGCATTTGAAGCATTTAATGCTTGAAAATCAAATCCAAATAAAGGTTGAGACGCTTCTGCAACGGTAACATTAATGGTATATGTTGTGCCTGTAACATATCCAAGTGTAAGCAATGTTCCGGATGCGGTTACATTTACAGTAACTGCTGCATTAGAAAGGGATGAATGGCAGGTGCATCCACCTTCTCCATGACCACCGGTTTGGTTGGCTATGCCGCTTGATCTTAAAACTCCAAATGACATTAAACCTAATACTACAGCAGATGCTATAGAAAGTGTAATTATTTTTTTCATGATAGTAATTTTCGTTAGAGAATAGTGCTATCAAAGTAATTGTTATTTAATATATAAAAGAATGATTGTTATCACTAAGATGTATGATTTTTTATGAAAGGAAATTCATTGTTTTCAATAAAAATAAGAAATTCATACTCCGCGAAAAAAGGTTATTTACGCGCAGTTTTTAGGTCTTAAAAGTATTTAGGTTGGTCGGAATGGGAGAAAGCAGGGTAATCTTTTCTGGGACATGCAAGTTCAGGTAAAAATACCAACAATGCATTTTTGGTTCAAAGAAAAAAGAAAGAAAAAAATAATCTATCAATAATACAGATCATCCGACCGAAGTCGTAAATATTTACTTACCGCTAAAGAAGTACTTATCCAGGAAATGATGATACCAAGCACTATAACCAATCCGAATAAAGTGCCAAGCATTTTTTGATCTTGCAACTCTGCTAATTCAGGTAATTGTTTTTGGGCAAAATATAAAACTCCGATCAGCATCAGAATGGCGATGACGGCACCATAGATGCCGTGTTTTATTCCGTTCAAAACGAAAGGTCGCCTGATAAAACCTTGGGTGGCACCAACCAATTGCATTGTTTTTATAATAAATCGTTTGCTGTAGATCGAAAGACGGATGGTATTATTTATCAATGCCAATGCAATGATCATGAGTAAGGAGCTGAATCCTAAAATTACAAGACTGATCTTTTTAACATTTTCATTGATCATGCTCACCAATGATTTTTGATAAATAACTTCTTTCACCAATTTGCTTTCCAGCATCTCCTTTTCTATCCATGAAAGGCTATCCGGATTTGCATATTCTGCTTTTAAATGCACATTTATAGAGGAAAGTAAAGGGTTGTAACCTAAAAAGTTAATAAAATCTTCACCTAAGTCTTGTTGCAAACGTTTTGCAGCTTCATCCTTGGTAATAAATTCAGTAGATTTTACATAATCAGACGCGTCCAGTGTTTTTTGCATTTTGGCGACATCCACATCTTTCGCATTATCATTCAGGATAACCTGAAAGCCAATGTTTTCTTTTAAATTATTGGATAGTTTATTGGTATTAAGGATAATAATACCTAATAAACCCAACATGAATAAAACCAACGAAAGGCTTACTATTGTTGTGATGGAAGCACCGGTTAATCTGCGTTTTGAATATTTATCAGACAATTTTCTTTTTTTAGATGATGAAAGAGATTGATTCCTACAATTGATCCATCGCTAAAATTACTCAATAAAACTTCGCTTCATTTTCGGATTTCATTATGAAATAAACAATGGAGGGTTAATAACCTTAGGAAAAGGATAGGAACGCTGATTTTTATGATTATTAAGATTGTTATAGATGAATTGCGCTATCATATTGGAACCATTAGTCTTTTTTTATCAGATTGATCATAGCCAATCTGCGTTCCCATTAACCTGTGGTTTTAGTAATTCCAAGTCCAAATTTGTATATTCGCAGCTCAAATTTTGAACGAATATTATAAATGGAATACAATTTCAGAGAAATAGAAAAAAAGTGGCAAGCATACTGGCATGAGAATAAAACATTTAAAGCCGAAAATCCACCCTCTCCTTTTCAAGGAGAGGGCCGGGCTGAGGTTAAACCCAAATACTACGTGTTGGATATGTTCCCTTATCCAAGTGGCGCAGGATTGCATGTTGGTCACCCCTTAGGATATATTGCTTCTGATATTTTTGCCCGCTATAAACGATTGAAAGGATTTAATGTGTTGCATCCGATGGGTTACGATTCATTTGGCTTGCCTGCTGAACAATATGCTATTCAAACCGGACAACATCCTGATATAACTACCAAAACAAATATTGCCCGTTACCGCGAACAATTGGATAAAATAGGGTTTTCATTTGATTGGGACAGAGAGGTTCGTACTTCAGATCCTAATTATTACAAATGGACGCAGTGGATCTTTATTCAGCTTTTTAATTCATGGTACAATCCCGAAACAAATAAAGCTGAATCAATTGATACACTTACTGAAAAATTTCGAAATGCCTCCATCTCCTTTGGAGATGGCCGGGTTAAGGACTTTGATTCACTTTCTGAAAAAGAAAAATCTGATCTTTTATTAAATTATCGCTTGGCTTATTTGAGCGATACGATGGTAAACTGGTGTCCGCAATTAGGCACTGTATTGGCAAATGAAGAGGTGAAAGAAGGTGTTTCTGAACGTGGCGGTTATCCTGTTGAACGCAAATTAATGAAACAATGGAGTTTGCGAATTACTGCTTATGCTGAACGTTTATTGAAAGATCTGGATGGAATCGATTGGACAGAAAGTATCAAAGAAGCGCAACGTAACTGGATCGGAAAATCAGAAGGAACAAGTTTAAAGTTTTACCTCTCCCCTAACCCCTCGGGGAACCAAAGGGCTGAGGTTATAGAAGTATTTACCACAAGACCTGATACCATTTTCGGAGTATCCTTTGTAACGCTTGCTCCGGAGCATGATCTGGTTAAGCAATTAACTACCGAAGAACATAAAAAAGAAATAGAAGAATACATCACCTTCGCGAAGAACCGAAGCGAGCGGGAACGTATGGCTGATGTGAAAAAAATCACAGGAGTATTTACCGGATCGTATGCTATTCATCCTTTTACTGGAAAACAAATACCGATCTGGATCGGTGATTATGTATTGCTGGGTTATGGAACAGGCGCAGTAATGGCTGTCCCCGGGCACGATTCACGCGATTATGCTTTTGCGAAACATTTTAATTTACCAATAATTGAAGTTGTTGCCGGTGGAGATATTTCAAAAGAATCATACGATGCAAAAGAAGGGAAATTAGTTAATTCCGATTTCCTCAATGGATTGGAAGTGAAAGCAGCGATCAAAAAAGCGATTGCAGTAATTGAAGAAAAAGAATTAGGAAAAGGCAAAACAAATTTCCGTTTACGTGATGCAGTTTTCGGCCGACAACGTTATTGGGGAGAACCCATTCCGGTGTATTATGAAAATGGAATTCCGAAAGTATTGAATGAAAATGAATTGCCTTTAGTACTTCCTGAAGTAGATAAATATTTACCAACCGAAAGTGGTGAACCACCATTGGCACGTGCGAAAGATTGGAAATACAAAGATAAATTTGAATACGAACATTCAACAATGCCCGGTTGGGCGGGTTCTTCCTGGTATTTTTTGCGTTACATGGATCCCAAAAATGAGAAAACTTTTGTAAGTAAAGAAGCCGTTGATTATTGGCAAAATGTGGATTTATACATTGGTGGTGCCGAACATGCAACCGGACATTTATTATACGTTCGTTTCTGGACAAAATTTTTAAATGATCTTGGATTAATTCCTGTAACAGAACCTGCGAAGAAGTTGATCAATCAGGGGATGATACAGGGAGTGAGTGAGTATATATTAGAACTGTTAATTGAACCAAAACAATCTGCACATTACGATACATTAAAAAGAGACCTGATTTTAAGAATAAAAAAGGATGGAGTCATAATAAATGAAGTCTTCAAAAAATATGGTGTTCCTCACCAACATATATATATAAGTGCAGATTGTAATTTAGAATTTGAGTTTTTTGATAAGATTGAAAACTGTGTAATAGGTACTAATAAGAAAGCTGGTTATGCTGATGTCAATTTTATTGTAAATTCTGTTTTAAATATTGAATTATGGCAGATGGCTGAGCCAATTTATAAACCAATATTAATTTGTGATGAAGCATTTTGGCACTGGGAAAGAAAAAGTTGGACAAATCACGAAAGAACAAATGATTTAGATCGATATAAATTTAAGACTCGTCCAGAAATTGAAAAAATGTCTAAATCGAAACTTAATGTTGTTAGTCCTGACGATCGGCATTATGGAGATTTTATCATAGCAGGTATTATCGAACAACACGGTGCTGATTGTTTACGCTTATACGAAATGTTCCTTGGTCCACTCGAACTTTCAAAACCATGGAATACCAATGGTATTTCAGGTGTTTCCAATTTTATCCGTAAGCTATGGAGACTCTACCATAACGGAGAGGCATTGAATGTAAGTAACGAACCCGCAACAAAACCGGAATTAAAAGTTCTACACAAAACCATCAAAAAAATTGTTCACGATATTGAGAATTTTTCTTTCAATACTTCGGTAAGTAATTTTATGATCTGTGTAAATGAATTAACAGAATTGAAATGCAACAAACGTGAAATAGTAGAGCCTTTGGCAATTATCATTGCACCCTATGCTCCACATATTGCAGAAGAATTATGGCAAGAACTCGGTCATACCGATAGTATCACGTATGCAACGTTTCCTGAATTCAAAGAAGAATATTTGGTAGAGAGTGCATTCAATTATCCAATTTCATTCAATGGAAAAACCCGTTTTTTTCAAGAGTACGATCTGGCTCTTCCAAAAGAAGACATTGAAAAAGAAGTATTGACATTGGAGCAAACACAAAAATATTTAGAAGGCAAAACGCCTAAAAAAGTAATTGTGGTTCATAATAAAATCGTGAATATTGTGGTTTAAAACCGTAATTGTTTTCTGGTGCCCGATTAACCTTTCCTCCCCACTAAGGATATTTCGTTACGCTCACTATGACAAAAGCTTTGTATTTGTCATCCTGAATGAAATGAAGGATCTCTTCTATAAAAAAAATAAACTGTAAAAATTAAGCCTCTAAGTATCATAAAGCGGTCTTAACATTTCTTGGCGACTTCGCGTCTTCGCGGCAAATTTTTTTAAAATTTCACCAGAAGATATTATTTAATAATACTATTTCTGATCTCTGTTACTTTAGTAAGCAGACTCTTTACCTGATCAGCAGTATACACACATGATATGATAGCTTGATTTGTGGTATTATCTTTTACGGTCACATTTATTGGCGCATACAATTCCTGTAAAGAACCCAGTTTTAAATAAAGGTCGTCAAACTCCGGTTTTTTTTCCATGTAGTTTGAAACTTCAAGAATGTTATCCAAAAATAATTTTTGTTGACCAAGCAAATTATTAAATGCTTTTGTTTGTTGTAACCCTTTTGTATTTAATGTCAGATACAAGCTTTCAATATACCCACCTGCAGTAATATACCACCCAACATGTTCCCGTTTATTTTCCTGAAAATCTTGTTGAATTCCATTGCATCCTTCTAATAAAATAACGCATAGTGAATCTGTATTATCTATGTTCCGTTCGAACCGTTTACGGTTTTGTGGTATTGCATCTGAAACAATGTTCAGGTCAGTTACTAATTTGTCAATTATTTTATAATAATTCAATGCTGTTTGCCTCTGATTATTTACAACTGCACAACCAATATCAACTGTGTATATTCCTAAGTTAAGAGCACGCAAATAGTCAGAAGGATAAATGCGTGAAGATCTTGAAGGGACCAATAAATTTTCGAAGTAAGGACAATTAGCATTTTTTATTGCAGTTGCAATCTGTAATGGCGCAGGTAATGCAAATATTTTCGGACCATCAGTTGATGCTGCATTTTTTAGGCTTGCAGCTTTTTTCAAGCTGTCGTTTATGGTAGATTGGCTTGTGTCAGTTGACTCGTTACCACATCCCGAATAAAGAAAAGAACCGGATATCAAGAAACAGAAGCATAGTTTTTTTATCATGATCTTGATTATTTAATGATGATTTTTTTTGTGTAATTTTCTTTCCTGGAAACACCTCTTACAATATAGATTCCTGGTTTTAAATTATTTTTCGAATCGAATGAAAACGAGAACGACCCTTTATCATCGCGCAACGGAACTTTTGAAAACACTTTACTCCCCGATGCATCAACTAATTCCACGTTAATTTCAGGGCTTTCAGTGTTGTCGCACTCAGCCAGATCAATGGTACATTCGCTTGTGCAAGGGTTAGGATAAACAGTTAAAACACACCCTGTACTGTTTTTTTCGTAATTAACAGCTACCAGGTTTGAATATTCAAACTTTCCGTCAAAATCAGTTTGTTTTAATCTATAATAGGATGCACCTGTTGTAGGGTTTTCATCTGTTAGTGAATAATCTTTCCTTGAAGTACTATTTCCCGCACCATCTTTTTTTGCAATAAATTCAAATGAACTTCCGTTTGTTGATTTTTCGATCGTAAAAAAATCGTTGTTTATTTCTGAAGCTGTTGTCCAATGGAATTCAACCGTTTTCTCATTCAGTTTTGCATCAAAATTTATTAACTCAATTGGCAAGCTTCCTCCTGCAAAAGTGCATGGGCTGGGAGAGCACGCTGACCCTTCAAAAACAGCCCCACTATTACTTACACTTCCAACAACTGAAATTGCCCCGGTAGTGCCTGAAATAATAGCCCCAGTCCCATTTTTAAAACCTCCGGCAACTGCCATTGTACCATTAATAATTATTCCTGTGCTATTGTTTTTGTTTTCAAAATCACCTGTAATTGTAATGGTCGATCCAAAAAAGGTGGTAACAGTGCTTCCATTGTCAAATTCTACATCTTTTGCAGAAAGTGTACCATACAAATTAAAAATCCCACTGCTTTTAACGTCCAGATTTTTAGTTGACATATTTAAACTGCCACCAGATTCAATAGTAAGCGTTCCTGCGTTACCTCCCGGTCCAATAGTTATGTCGCTGGTACTTGTAACTGTATATGGAGAAACAATTACAACAACATCAGATGCTGTTGGGGTGCAGTCGCATGCCGGACCACCTTGGGTAAGTGACCATGTGCCTCCTGCCGACCATGAACTACTTGCAATCGAATATAATGTTGATGCATTTACTGAGCCGGCTATAATTACAAATAAACCAATTACAAATAATGTTTTATGAATGTAATTAGCAAAAGGAAGTAGTTGTTTTTTCATGTGATCTTAAATTTTTCATTGATCAGCTTGTTATTTACTATTTAATAAACAAGAAGAAAATCGTATCTAAAATAAAACAACTTTTTTAAATACAAAAATTTAAAACAATAATAAAGGATATTAAGGCTTTTTGAAAAGCTTATTAGCATCTTCAATAAAGTTCAGTAATTCTACTTTCCCAATACCTTTTTCAGCAGAAGTATAAAAACGCTGAGGTAATTCATCCCAACTTTTACCCATTTCTTCTTCGTAATGTTTGATGTTGTTTGCTGTTTTTGTTTTGGAAAGTTTATCGGTTTTTGTAAAAACGATCACAAATGAAATTCCATTTTCTCCTAACCAATCCATAAACTCCAGATCAATCTTCTGTGGCTCTAAACGCGAATCTACCAGAACCATTAAACACATTAAATTTTCTCTTTTAAGAATATATTCCTGGATGAATGCGACCCAATTTTCTTTTTTATCTTTCGATACAGATGCATATCCATAACCTGGTAAATCGACCAGATACCAATTATCGTTTATTATAAAATGATTGATAAGCTGTGTTTTTCCGGGTTTCCCTGAAGTTTTAGCCATGTTTTTTCGTTCACAGATCATATTAATGAGTGAAGATTTTCCAACATTCGATCTTCCAATGAAGGCGTATTCAGGTAATGTAGGTGCAGGACATTTTGTTACATCAGTATTACTTACTACAAATTGTGCGATTTTAATTTCCATTTTTTTGTGGGAAAATTTTTTGTGTATTTAAAATGCAATCTCGATTTTCAAAATTACACAAGCATAGAAATAGTGATGAAACTATTTTTTATAGGTCAATAAATGACGTTCTTTTTTAGTTTCGTAAATATCAGCGATCGAAACCAGAATTCCTGTTTCCTCCACTTCTCCGAAGTGGGTATTCATTGATGTTCCAAAAGTTTTCATGGTAGAAGAAAGATTCATGTATGAATTTACTAAAGGTGGAATCTGTTCGCCAAGTGCACGCACATTTTGATTTAATATACGATGTGCATCTTTATAATTCAATCCTTCCAAGGATTGTAAAAACTCTGAAACGTCCGTTTTTAGAGGTAATGGTTCTATGGGAACAACTAAATGTTCTTTGTCCGGAAAAAAATAATTCATGAAAGCTAATATCATATCACGGGCATGTGCATTAAAATCAGTGTACATGGTGACTTTCCCAAAAAAATGTTTGATATCCGGATTGTCGATAACAATTGCACCCAATCCATCCCAAAGATTATCCAATGAAAATAACCCTTTACGGTTTTCTGAAGAAGGTTGAAATTTTGGTTGAACAAATGAGCGACCTAATTCGATAGTAGAAGGCACATACTCTTTAATAAATTTCTCTGAAAATATAAAAAGTTCGGTTGTTGCAAGCTGAACTATTCCTTCTGCATTTACAGGAGCATCTTTGCATTTTATAAATCGATAACCACCAACTATTTCTTTTTCTATCGGACTCCAAACGATCAATTGTTTGTAGGGAGCTTCAGCAATATCAAATTCGTCAATATCAATACTTTTTCCTGTTCCTCCACCAGCACCTCTAAATGTTATTTCCCGCAAACGGCCGATCTCAAGCATGATATTGGGTGAATCGTGATGGGTTATAATGTAAATTTCATTATCCCCATTATTTGTTTTCCGAACAAATTTATCAGGCGTAAGTTCCGCTTCAATAATTTTTTTATCAATGGCTGTAATAATATCTTCCATAGCTATCAATTCTTTTTTTTAATAAAATTTACTTTAGTGTAGGCAGCATTTTTGATCTGTCACCCGATGATAATGCATAAACATGCTCCTTAACTTTTTCTGCCCAATAGGTATCGCGATGATCATCAGTAAATGTTTTATATGAAATTGGCTCACCAATAATATATGTTATCGTTTTACCTTTTTGTTTATACATTTCATTAACTAAAAAAAACATTTCAATATTGGCTTTTATTCCCAGCTTTTTTCGCCAATAAGCCAAATTATAAAAAAAATCCGAGTTGTGGCCATCAATAAAAACCGGTAAAATGTTTTTCTTATAAAGGATCGATTTAGCAATAAAACTTTTTTTCCAGATCAGATCTTTGATTATTCCTCCTTGTTGTCTTCTTGAAACCAAACCGGCAGGAAAAATCAATAAACATTCATCCGAGGCATATGCCTTTTCAATGTTTTCCATATACTCAGGAGAATTGCGCCCATGTTTATTAACAGGAATAAATATAGTAGAAAAATTTTTTAGAGCCAATAATATATCGTTTACCATAAAATGAACATCTTTACGGTAAGCGCCAACAACTTTTAGTAAAGCTAGTCCATCGAGCCCTCCAAGTGGGTGATTGGAAACAACAAGTATTCCTCCACTGGCCGGAATATTTTCTGCGCCTGTAACTTTAATTTTTACTCCAAATTCTTCAACAGCCGCATCAACAAAATCTAAATGAAAACGATCTTTGTTACGGGAAATAGCAGCGTTCAATTCATCCTGATGAATCATGCGTTTTATATAACGAATCAAAAAAGGAGGTAAAAATTTTAATAATCCGGGATTTTTTGCTGCTATTGATTTTTCAATTTCAATAAATTTTTCAGTCTCCGAATTTTGTGTCTCCGACATATTTTTGGAAGCGTTCTTTGTCATAATTTAAACCTGAGTGCAAGGTCTGCAAATTTAGGCTTTTATTGTAAAAATATTAATTAGGCTCAACAATAAATGGGATTTTTGTTTTAATGTATTTTTCTTTTGCCACCCAGGTTTTCATGTTGTTTAAGGTTTCATAGGGCCCATCTACTATAGCCATATTAACTATCCATGCAGGAGCATATCCACCAGGATCAACAAAAAGTTGATAAACGATCTCAATAGTACCGTTTTTTTGAGGGGTAAGTACCCAGGAAGCATTAAATTTTGTAATCCGCACATGATCAGGCATAACAGGTATATATTGGCCAATAGAATAGGATCTTATGGTTACTACTTTTGTTGTTTTATCTTGTTCTATTTTAATGTTGACAATAAAGTCACGGTTCTCGGCAGGCCAAGGTGCCAAAACTGTTTGGTAATGTATCAATTCCTTTTCATTAATTATTTTTAATGTACTTGATTTGCCGCATTTATAAACCCATAATGGGTAAGTATCCCAGTCGTATAAAAGAGCTACTGTGCTTGATAAGGAAGCATTTAAATAGGTAGAGGCTTTTAATTCTTTAAAGGCCGAATTTTCATTGTCTCTGGTATAAACAGAAATCCCATTTTCGTATTTTTTTAGTTGCCAATCGTCTTTTGGATTATTAAAAGAGCTAAAACTCAAAAAAAGGATAACAAGGAGGATGAATACAATATGTTTTTTGGTAAATAACATCAGGCAAAGTTACATATAAAGAGATTATTTTAAGGTAATGCAACCTTTTATTTAATAAGTGCATCTAATAATCAAACCACCACCCAAAAGGTTTTTACGTCCTGAAGATAGTCCAACGATTATTTAGGGACGTTTTTCTTTGCAAACAGCCCCTCTTGTTCTAAAGTAATTGATTTCAAAGGTCAAAAAACAATTCCAATAGGGTTTTATTTGAGATCAGAATTAACTTAAAAATTATATTCGGAGAAATTCCTGGTAAACTCTTCAGGTGCAATAGTTGAATTTACTTGAAGATTAGTATAGTCATACATTTCAAAAATCCCTTTGTCATCATAAACTTTGTTACTCACAGGAAGAAATAATTCTTTATCAATCATTAACAAGGTCATTTTTGCATAAGCATTTGGAATTTGAATGATTTGTCCTTCTTTTACATCATTGTACCAGCTAAGTTTAGGGTTGTTTTCCAAAACCAGGTATTCGCTTATTCTAAGTCTGCGAGATATGGTGGTTAAATTTTCACCTTTCTTAACTGTATAGGGCCCCCAGGCAAATTCAGGGAAAGTGATCAATAGTTTGTAACAGGAACGGCCATCATATTTTTCCTCCCCGGTGATTGCAAAATACCTGTCAGCTTTATCACCTAACTCATTTATTCGTTCTTTTAAAATATCCACAAGATATTGAAAACCCATTTCATGAATTGTATGGTGCTGATCTTTACGCATAATTGAGCCATATGGGTCAAGATTTAAGTTTATGTATGGGAACGCACCTGGATTTACTAATGCATCACCATTGTTGGCACCTTGTATCCATAATACTTCCGGTCCTTTTAAGGATAAATAGAGTTTGCGGGGCGATATCTGTAATTTTACTTTAGACTCTGTTTGCATCAGTTTCCCTTTGATACGTTCATGACAGTGCAAGTTATAACGTAAGGTTTTGATATTAGAAATAGATTCGAAAATTTTATTGATCAAATCACGGTTACTCGATATGCTTTCGGTTTTTTTAAAACGGAAAGATAACATCGTGATACTTAAGCCAATAAGGGTAAATAAAATATAAAAATGTTGTGCCTTTAATTTCATTAGGATGCTAAAATAGTTTACAAAGATACTCTCATTTTTAATTTAATGTTAATTAATTTATTTCCAATCTCTTTTAAAACCCATATCCTTTATAATTTTTTGAAAATTCATCCGATGTGAATGAATGGTTGATACGCATTTTTGTAAACTCATACGCTTCAAATAATCCCTCATCATCATATACAGTTATGTTTATTGGCAGGTACATCTTTTTATCAATATACATAATAACTTTGCTGCAGTATGGGATGGGAATAATAAGTTTTTCCCCTTCTTTTATCGACCCAAAGTAACTGGATAGGTTGTTTTTATAACGGATTTTATAATCACTCGTATTTAGTTTATGTGCAATACTTGTAACGGTTTCACCTTTTTTTGTAATGTATTCGATAAATTTATACTCCGGATAATTGATAATTATTTGATAACATTCTTTATTATCCCAGGTAAGTGTTCCGGCATAGGAAAAATGTTTGTCGAAATCTTTTGGAGAGCTTAAAATAGTATTTGCTATCGTTTTTCCAATATAAGAAGAGCCCAGATCAAAAATGGTATGATGCTGGTCTTTTCTAACAATGCTTCCAAATGGGTCAAGATCAAAATTTATTAAAGGGATAGATTGGGAATGAACAATTGCATTTCCTTTATTAGTGCCTTCTACCCATAATAATTCGATACCTTTTGCAGGACTGTGAAAATATATTTTTTTTGGACTTACATTTAGTTTGATATAAGATTCCGCAATTAAAAAGCGTTTCCCAATTCGCTCAGTAGCTTTTACGTGTAAGCTTTGTGTTCTGATGTTTTTGATGCTATCAAGCGTATGCAAAATTATCTCTCTGCATGTTATACTTTTTCTGTCTTTTGAACCGCCAATGAATATGGAGGATATTAAAATAATAGCTATCGCTATAGTTTTTTTCACGCAGCGAAATTAATAAAAAAAACAGCAAAAATTTCTAATATTTCAAAATGCAACAGGTGAAATTAATTCAGTAAATTCGTACAAATAAATAGTTTTTATGAAAATTATTGGAATAATACCAGCCCGTTTTGCATCATCCCGTTTTCCGGGGAAGCCTTTAGTTGAGATAGGAGGAAAGTCGATGATCCAGCGGGTATATGAGCAGGCAAAAAAATCAAGGTCATTGGCAGATGTTGTTGTTGCAACTGATGATGAACGAATTGTACAGCATGTAAAAACATTTGATGGGAAAGTGGTGATGACAAGTGGAAATCATCAAAGCGGTACCGACCGTTGTTTTGAGGCGATACAAACATTTTATCCTGCCGCTGATGTGGTGATAAATATTCAGGGAGACGAACCGTTTATTCATCCCGAACAGATCGATCTTGTTGCATCCTGCTTCAATTCAGATAAAGTGCAAATTGCAACTTTGGTTAAAAAGATAATCAATAACGAAGAATTGTTTAATGCAAATATTCCAAAAGTAGTGATCAATAAGGTTAAAGAAGCGATTTGTTTCAGCCGTCAGACCCTGCCGTTTATTAGGGGAAAGGAGCAATCCGAATGGCTGAACAATTATACTTTTTACAAACACATTGGAATTTATGCCTATACAACCAAAGTTTTGAAGGAAATTACATCATTGACACAATCTCCGTTAGAACTGGCAGAAGCTTTAGAACAACTACGGTGGATTGAGAATGGATACAAAATAAATGTCGAAATAACTGATTTTGAAAGTGTTGCAATTGACTCTCCGGAAGACTTAAAAAAATTAACAAATTTTTTGTAATTTAGCATTTCGATTCATGCAGAAGATAGATTTACATATCAGCAATTTATTATATGATCACGATTGTGTGATTGTTCCTGAACTAGGAGGTTTTGTTGCTAATTATACCTGCGCAAAAATTCATTCTTCTCAACATTCATTTATACCACCATCAAAAAATATCGTTTTTAATAAGAATCTTAAAAATAATGATGGGCTTCTGGCAAATCAAATTTCTTCCGCTGAAAGTATTAATTATTCAAGTGCATTGCAGCACATCTCGGCTTTTGTCAATGATTCAAATTTACTATTGAAAAAAGGGGGCAAAGTAAAAATTGCAGATGTTGGCACCTTGTTTTTGGATGTAGAAAAAAACGTTCAGTTCGAGGCCGATACTACCAATTTTTTAATAGATGCATTTGGTCTTTCCCAATTTCAATCTCCTGCAATTAAGCGGGATAACATTGGCAAACGAATCGAAAAAGAGTTTAAAGACAGAGGAGCAGTTCCGGCAGAAAAACGAAAGATAAATATCAAACGATATGTTGCTTTAGCATTAGTGGCTCCTTTGATCTTTGGTATTATATGGATCCCTTTAAAAACAGATTTGCTGAAAAATATTAATTATTCAAATTTAAATCCTTTTGCTTCAAAAGAAATTGCAAAACCGGAAATTAAGATTGAAGCAAAAAAATCAAATGCGAAAACTATCCTTATAAATAGTAGTGATACTTCTGCAATTAAACCAATAATCACACAATCACTTCCGGTTACTGCTAATTTAGTGGAGCCCGTGATAGCGGACACTACATCCGTTGCAAAACAAATAAGCAACAATGTGGATCTGAAATTTCATTTGGTGACAGGTTGTTTCCAAATTCAGGAGAACGCTGAAAAATTTGTTATCGATTTACAAAGTCAACACATTTCTGCTTCCATTATCGGTCAAAATGATAGAGGGTTGTATGTTGTAAGTTGCGGTGACTATGCTTCTCGTAAAGAAGCAAATAGTGAATTAATAAATTTACGTAAACTTCAGCCTTACGCCTGGTTATTTAAAAAATAGTCAGAAATTAGCTTGCTTTACCTCCAATGTTCCTTTGATATTTTATTTCTTAAAAATATAAAATAAAATGATGCGAACGCTTTTCATACTTATTCTTGCTTCTTCTATCGCATCCTGCAAAGATCCTTTACCTGTATATTTTGATAAACCAATTGGTGAAAAAATAGCCGTTTTCCCGGAAGACATGCGAGGGTATTATTATAGTTTGGATGACATTATCAATGAAGGGAAAAAAAAAGCAATGGGAAATTATTTTTTAAAAGAGGATCAAATTTCCATAAAGGATACCCTTAGTTTAGCAAATGCAACCGAGCCCAATAATGATATTTCAGATTCTACAAAAAATGAAACAGGGAGTGCTTCTGTTTCAGTAGATTCGGCTCTTTCCATGACTCCCAAAAAAATAAATGATTTTTATAAAATTGCCCGTTTAAATAAACTTTCATTTAATTATGTGGATACAATTATTAATAATATTGACAAAAAAGAAAAAATTGTTTTTGGTTTTTTAAAAATTGCTGCCGACAAAATTTCATTGCTCTATATTGATTCACTGGGTCACAATAATGAATCGACCTTATTAAAATTAGATGAACAATTACAATTAACCAGCTATTTAGGGGCAAATTACCTGAATTTTAAAACACCTTTTGGATGGGAAATTATGCAGATTGATGCTTGGGATAACGGAACATATTTAAATTTTGTACAATTTTATTTTACTGATTATGATGATCAAACAGGAGATGAAAAGTGTTTTCTAAGTTCTACCCAAAATATTTACCCGAAGTTAAAGCCAATTTATAATTCAGAAAAATTGATAATAGGGGTGAAGGGAAATACCAAACCGAACTTGTTAATAGAGAAGTTTAAAAAATCGGAATTTAGTCTTGTTCTTTTGAAAGTGGAGTAGGGTTGTCCTTCTTTGTTTCTACCACTTTTTTTTCAGTGTCATATTTCTCTCTGCTTTTCTTGTAAATTTTTATTGCCATCACCAACGTAAGCGAAAAAATTATCAATCCGAGAATACCCCAAACAAAGCCGCTGTTGTTCCTGTCTTGTAAAACAATTACAAAAACGATAGCCACTAAAAAAACGGTTGCTACTTCATTCCATAATCGTAATTTGAATGACGAATGTTTTACATAATCCCTTTGCAATTGTTTGAACATTACATGACATTCTACATGGTACAAAATGAGGCCACCAACAAAACACAGTTTAAGAATAAAAAAAGCTTTAAATAAATAAAGCTCAATCGGCATTACAAAAATTATCCACCATCCAAAAATCAATGTTAAAATCATGGAAGGCCATGTTATTCCATACCACAGTCGTTTTTCCATTAATTTATATTGTTTTTGCAAAATGCTTTTTTCCGGTTCTTCCTTCTCTTCTGCTTCGGTGTGATAAATGAACAAACGAACGATATAAAATAAACCCGCAAACCAGGTTACAACAAATATGATATGTAATGCCTTTAGATAAAAGAAGCTCATCGTTAAATTGAAAAAATGTTTGCGTAAAGGTACAAGGAAATTACAGATTATAAATGATAAAATGCATGTTTCGAAATGTGAATTTAAGATGGTGAATAGAAATATACCTGAATCATCAAACGAAATAATTCTGATTATCTTTGCAAAAAAAATATCATGAAACCGAAAACAGCAAAAGAATCATTAACAATACAAACTCAAATCGTTATGCCTAATGATACCAACACTTTGGGTAATTTATTTGGTGGAAGGTTATTGCAGTGGATGGATATTGTTGCATCCATTACTGCTCATCGTCATTGCAAGCGGGTGGTGGTTACAGCATCAGTAAATAGTGTTGCTTTTAATAATCCGATTAATCATTCAAGTATAGTAACATTGGAATCAAAAGTATCAAGAGCATTTACTTCATCCATGGAAATTTTTATTGATGTTTGGGTAGAAGATCATGTGACCGGAAAAAAAATGAAATGTAATGAAGCTATTTATACATTTGTTGCTGTTGATCAAAATGGTTCGCCATTGCCTGTTCCTGCACTTGTTCCCGAAACAGATGAAGAGAAACAGCGTTTCAGTAGCGCTTTGCGCAGACGACAATTGAGTTTAATTTTAGCAGGTAAAATGAAACCGGAGGATGCAACTGAATTAAAAGCGCTGTTTGCTCCCGATGTGAAATAATTAATCGGATTTTTTTCTGATGCGTTTGAATCTTTATGCAAAATGAAATCAATGAAATTCATAGTTGTAATTGATTACATCCGGCAGGGCATCCAACACATCATAAACTTCTTCTTTCATTTTATTCCCTTTAGTATCATACAGGTAGGTTTTTTTTGAGTTACTGGAGTTTTCGTTAAAAAACCAGGCTTCTTCAGTAATTTTGTTGGAACTGTTGTAGGAATAGGTTTTCCTATACCCTTGGCTTTCATTTAATTTTACGCAGCTTTCCGTTGCTAAATTGCCATTTTCGTTATAGCTATAGGTTTTGGTCTCTTCAATTGCATTATCAGCATTGTGTCGTATTTCAAATTCAAGGTTTCCAAACTCATTGTACACATACTCAATATATCCGGCACTGGAAGGTGTTGATTGTTGTTCCTTAATTTCCAAAAGGTTGCCTTGTTCGTCATAAATACTTTGATTGATGGAGGATATCGTTCCATGATCTTTGTACTCTTTACTTTCGATAGTGTTTCCATTGTGATCAAACCTATAGGTTGATTTTTGTATAATACTTCCATCTACATTGTAGGATGTTTTTTCAATTTGCTCTCCTTTTGCACTGTATTTGTAGGTAGTCCTGTTGAATATACTTCCATCCTCATTCATAATATCTGCTTCCACCGAATTGTTGCTATTACTATTAATTTGTCCGTTGAACTCGCTACCAGAGGTAAATGATTTCTCTTCTATCCTGTTGTTTTTCTCATCATATTTAAATGACTTTTCAGAATGTATGATGTAAAAGCGGAGCAAGTCTATTTCATTCAAAATGCCATTTTTGTCGTATTTATAATCTTTGCGGGACAATACGGTGCTATCAGCATTGGTTTTTATTTCAAGCAATAATTTGTTTTCTTTTGTGTAAGCAAAAATGAATCTGCTTTTAATTTCTTCATCCGCATTGTATTTTATTTCTTCTGTTTTATTTCCTTTTAGATCATAATTCCTTCTGGTCCTGTTGTTGATTATCAAATCAGTTAATTCTATTGGTGTTTTTTTTCTGTCGTTTTTATCAAAATAGCAGGAGCGAGGTTTTATTCTGGAGGAGAGTTTGTAATTTACTTCTTCGGTCATGTTGCCTAAATCGTCATAATTGTATAGGATTCGTTCTACAAAGGTTCCATCAGCATCGTAATTTTCGGTGATGGTTTTGTTGCCCTTTTTATTGTATTCCATATAGAAAACCATGGTTCCTTTCGTAGAATTAGGAGATTCCGATTTCCATGCGATTACCGATTTAACGTCATTTTTGTTAATATTTTCCTCTGACAAAGCGGAACTGGCGAATATCGAATTGAAAAGTACGATGAATAACAGGATCAATGAAAAATGAATACGCATAATTTGGAGTAATTTTTGAGCCTACGAAAATACAAAAAAAAATGACATTTTTAATTATGACCGAAAACATTGAAAATGTTTAAGTTTTTGGAAATTAGTTTGTTGGAAACTTAAATTATGAAACCCTATATCTTTCATCTCTTCCATACATTTAAAATGTCCTTTCGGGCATTTATCATAACCAATTATAGAGCAGGGACGACAGGAAAGATTTTTTACTTCTACCATTTTTGATTTTGAAACAGAGATGAAAGGTTTAATAGATATTGAAATTTGTATTCAAAATTTAACTCCTCAATTAAAACCCCAAAATCTACTCGTAATTCAACGGAGCAACCTTTGAATTTTTAATCGTTGAAAGGATTACCATTGTCGTCATATTAGAGATCTCTTTAATATTTCTAATTGTGCCCATTGCCAAACGCTCGTAAGCTGCAATGTCCTCGACCATTATTTTTAAAACATAATCAGAAGATCCTGTAACATGGTGACACTCGATGATTTCCGGAATAGAATTGATTTCTTTTATAAAATTCGGAACGGCATTACCCTGAGTCTGAGTAAGGGAAACCAGCATAAAAGTCTGGATGCCCATCCCTAATGCAACCACATCCACTTCCGCATGATAGCTTTTTATGATTTTGGCTTTTTCGAGCTTTTTAACTCTTTCAAAGGTTGGGGTTGCAGAAAGGCCCACTTTAGTAGCAAGATCCAGGTTGCTCAGGCAACCATCCTTCTGAAGATGCTTTAAAATTTTAAGATCAATTTTGTCGAGCTCCTTAATTTTTCCCATTTCGTGTAGTTTTTTTTGCAAAGTAACATTAAAAAAGACAGATTAAGAATTTTTTTTAGTCCTGAGAATGAAAATATTAATTCCATGAGTTTGGTGGTAAATGTTTGTTTTTCAGGTATTATCAGTTATTTATTCTTGCTTTTGATAGCTTGTTAGTATTTTATTCTTCATAACTTTCCCTTAAATTATTTTGATTTGTAAAAAACAGAATATACATTCGCCACCGTTAAAATATCTAGTTATTTATTTATTAGCAGAATTTAATTTCTAGGTTTTGTAAAACAGCAGAATAATAACCTTAAAAAATAAAAATGAAAAAGAAAATACTTTGTTTATTGTTAGGAGTTTCTTTAGTTGGAACTTTGGCAAACGCACAAATCAGACGTTGCGGGTCCATGGAAAATCTTGAAAGGTTAAAACTGGAAGATCCTTCTTTGGAAACCCGTATGCGACAAATTGAGAATGCAACACAGGAATTTATCAATACTCCTGGGCGTGGCATGAATGCGATCATAAACATCCCGGTAGTGGTTCATGTACTTTATAATACAACATCCCAAAATATTAGTGATGCACAAATTCAATCTCAAATTACTGTTTTAAACGAGGATTTCAGAAAATTAAATGCAGATAAAATAAATACTCCTTCTGCTTTTGCAACCACAGCCGCTGATGCTGAAATTAATTTCTGCCTTGCAGGAAAAGATCCAAACGGTGCTGCCACTACGGGTATTATTAGAAAGTACACTGCCGTAACTTCTTTCAGTGATAATGATGGGGTTAAATATAATTCCTCAGGAGGGGATAATGCATGGCCCTCAGGAAGTTATCTTAACCTTTGGGTTTGTAATCTGGGAGGCGGTTTACTTGGATATGCCCAGTTTCCGGGAGGTCCCGTTGCTACTGATGGCGTAGTGATTCTTTATAAGTCATTTGGCAGAGGATATTCAACTGTTGCACCTTATAATAAAGGACGTACTTTAACACATGAAGTTGGTCATTGGCTAAACCTGAGACATATCTGGGGAGATGCTTCCTGTGGAAATGATCTTGTAACTGATACACCTACGCAGCAAACGTCCAACTATGGCTGTCCTACATATCCACACAGAACCTGCTCAAATACAACCAGTGGAGATGAATTCATGAATTATATGGATTATACTGATGATGGTTGCATGAACATGTTTTCTTTGGGACAAAAATCAAGGATGCAAGCATTATTTTCCGGAACCCGGGCAAGTTTACTTTCATCAACTGCTTGTGGCTCACCTGCAACAACAGCATGTAATGTTCCTGCAAGTTTAAATGCATCTGGTATTACAGCATCTGCCGCAACACTTAGCTGGGGCTCGACAGGCGCAACAAGCTATAATGTTAAAATTAAAGCTACCTCAGCAACCACTTGGACAACCGCAACAGCTACCACAAATTCAAAAGGTTTTACGGGTCTTATGGCCTCCACTACTTATGAATTTCAAGTGCAAAGTGTTTGTTCAGGCAGCACAAGCGCTTATTCAGCTTCTGCAAATTTTACAACCACTTCCGGAACGACTACATCATCCACTTTGCTGGCTATAGGTAATGGAACCAACGTAATGAAAGCCCCATATGGCACTTATTATATGGATGAGAAAACACAATTTATTGTTACAAAAACAGAATTGTTAGCTGCCGGGTACACTTCTGCGAATAGCTATATCAAGGCTCTTGCATTTAATGTTTATAATGCAAGCGGACAGGCAATGTACGGGTTCTCCATAAAAATGCGTCATACTACAGCAGCTTCTTTTTCATCCACTTCTTATTTAAGCAATACCTCAATGACAACGGTATATGCAGCAACTAAAACAGTAACTACAGGATGGAATACCCATACTTTTACAACACCTTTCGCATATAATGGAGTGGATAATTTGTTGATTGAAATATGCTGGGATAATAATTCGTACACCACTGATTCAAAAGTATATTGTTCTACTTTGTCAACATACAACACCATTATGAAACAACAGGATGTTGCTTCAGGAGGTATATGTGCTGCAACTACGGGGACCCAAACTACTTCAAGACCGAATATCCGTTTAACAATGGGTTCTTCCACCATAGCAAAACGACTTGAAGCCGAAGAAGAAACAATTGAAACGTTTACGCTTTATCCAAATCCTGCATCATATTCTATCACGTTAAAGTATGCAACAGAAGCTGAACATTCTGTTATTTCGGTTTATGTTTATAACATGATGGGAGCATTAATTGATCATATTGAACAAGGCGATTTAGAAAGCGGGGATCATGAATATACGATGGATCTTTCATCATATTCCAATATGCCTAATGGGATTTATTTACTTACGCTTAATATTAACGGTAAGTTAATGACAAAGAGATTTGTTTTAACCCGATAATCAAATTAATTTAATGAGAAACCCCTGCAAAATTTTCATATTTTGCAGGGGTTTAAAATAAATTTTCATCAATATCCACCATACATTTAAAATGTCCTTTCGGGCATTTATCATAACCAATTTTAGAGCAGGGACGACAGGAAAGATTTTTTACTTCTACCATTTTTGAATTCAGATCAGCCAAGTAAGGAGTAAAACCAAACGCAGGAACTGTATTTCCCCAAACCGAAATAATTTCTTTTTTGAAGGCAGCGGCAATGTGCATTAATCCTGTATCGTGTGTAATGATTTTTTTTGCATGTTTAATCAAGGATGCTGATTGATTCAAATTGTATTTTCCGCAAGCATTATAAATGTTCGTTCCGATAGCTTTTTCAATTTCATATGCTTTGGCAATATCTTCTTTCCCTCCTAATAAAATAATTGGTTGGTTAATTTTTTTACAGATTGAAATTATTTTTTCAGTTGGTAATTGTTTGGTAAAATGTTTCGCTCCGATCACAAAGCCAATGTACCCTTTTTGATGCACTGATGGAAGTGATGTAATTTGTATTTCATCTTTTTCAGGAATAAAATAATCCAAACCTTTGTTATCATTGTTTATTCCGAGCTTTTCAACTGTCTGCATGTAGCGGTCAACAATATGTAATGCGGGCATTTTGTTGATCTTGAAATTAACCAGGATCCATTTTTTGAAATTTAATTTTTTGAAAGAAGAGGAAGGTTTTCCTAAATTAATTTTTATACGCGAGGAACGTAAGTTGTTATGAAGATCGATCACAAAGTCAAATTTCTCTTTTTTTAATTCAGAAATTACATCCTTTACATTTTTTTCAAGGATATGAATTTTTGTGAGATAAGGATTGTTTTCTAAAATCCCTTTAAACGATTTTTTAGTGAGGTAATGAATTTCAATCTCCGGCTTTTGTTCTTTGATACATCTGATTACGGGTGTAGTCAATACAATATCGCCAATAGAACTAAAACGTATGATGAGTATTTTTTTCAAATTTATTTGATTTTTAAATCCGCTAGTCACCTCCATTTTGGGAGGATTAGGGAGAGGTTTATTTCTCCGAATAAATTACTTCCAGCAATGTTTGTCCAACGGCTTTCAATGTAGTTTTATCAATTATGCTCATGTTGTCAGAATGTTTGTGATGGTAATCACCGAATCCTCCTGTAGCTTGATTGTATTCAATTATATCAATACAAGGAACTCCTGCTTTATTAACCCAAATATGATCATCGATACCTACAAAAGATTTTGTTTGTGATGAAAAATAATTTCCATAACCAATATCGTTTGCTGTTTTCCAAACTTTATTAACGACTGCAGAAGCGAATTCAACAGAATTGCTTTCTTTTGGAAAAATAGCATTTGCACCACCAACCATATCTAATAATACCCCAAAATTTGCTGTATAGTTCGGTATGTGTAAATTTTTTGACCAGTATTGTGAACCTAAGCACCAGGTGTTTTCATCTCCTCCGCTTTCGCCATAATCTTCCATATCAAAAAGTATAATATCAACTCCAATGTTTGGATTTTTCAAATTTACCTGACGGGCAATTTCCATTCCTATACCAACTCCACTGGGGCCATCATTTGCACTATCAAAAGGCTTGTCAGGGTCTTTTGTATCCGAGTCGGCCCAGGGACGTGTATCCCAGTGTGAGCAGATCATTATCCGACTTTGAAGTTCAGGTTTATAGGATGCGATAATGTTTTTCAAACTGAACTGTTTTTTATCGAAAGTTTGAACGGTTCCTTTTTGAATGATCACATTCATACCGAATGATCTTAATTTTGCTGCCAGATAATCTGCGCACCTAGCATGTGCTGAAGATCCCGGAATCCGCGGACCAAAATCAACTTGTGCTTTTACATACGAGTAGGCTGAATCAGAATTAAAATCGGGAGCAGGTATTTTTTTTACTTCAACTTCAGGCACTATAACCTTTTCTTTAGGTTCAGTGCCGCAAGAACTAATAAACAGGACTATCGAAACAGCAATAATTAATTGAATTTTATTCTTCAATCGACCAGGTTGCACCATCTTTTGTATCTTTAATAGTAATATTGATCTTTTTTAAATCATCTCGTAATTTATCAGAAGAGGCAAAATCTTTTTTTGTTTTTATCTCTTTCCTGATCTCTAAAATAATTTCCATAACACCTTGTAATGCTTTATCTTTCGATGTATTCGAACTTTCTGATTTTAATCCCAGAACATCAAATACAAAATTATGCATCAATTTTTTCAATCCTTTTATGTCACTTTCAGAAAAAGAAATTTTACCATCATTGGCGGAATTAATTTCTCGAGTAATCTCAAATAATTCAGCAATTAAAACAGGTGAATTAAAATCATCATTCATTGCATCGTAACATGCTTTTATTCGTTCATTAAGAAATATTCCTGAATTCGAGGAAGGCTTGATCTTTTCTAATGTTTTGATTGCAGTCATCAAACGTGCATACCCTTTTTCGGATGCCTGAAGTGCTTCATTCGAAAAATCTAATGTACTTCGATAATGACTTTGCATCATAAAAAAACGTACCCCCATCGGGCTATATCCTTTTTCCAGTAAGGGATGATTTCCTGTAAACAGCTCGCCCGGTAAAAACCCATTTCCTGCTGTTTTCGACATGCGAACTCCATTAACAGTAAGCATGTTAGTATGCATCCAGTATTTTACAGGTGATTTGTGGTTGCAGGCTTGTGATTGTGCTATTTCGTTGGTATGATGGGTTGCCTGCAGATCCATTCCACCGCCATGTATATCAAATGTGTTGCCTAAATATTTACTGCTCATCGCTGAACATTCAATGTGCCAACCTGGAAATCCCCATCCCCATGGAGAAGGCCAGCGCATTAATGTTTCTGGTTTTGCTCCTATCCACAATGCAAAATCCAGTCGGCCACGTTTTTCATCTTGCCCGCTTAGTTCACGGGTCCCTTCCAATAGATCTTCTAATTTGCGATTGGTAAGCTGTCCGTAAGGAAATTCTTTATTGTATTTTTCAACATCAAAATATACAGTTCCATTTATTTCATAGGCATATCCTTTTGAAATAATTTCTTTTATCATTTCTATTTGCTCGCAAATATGTCCGGTTGCTGTAGGTTCGATGCTGGGAGGAAGCGTATTGAATGCTTGCATTACATCATGAAAACCAAGCGTATATTTCTGAACAATTTCCATGGGTTCCAGTTGTTCGAGTTTTGCTTTTTTAGCAAATTTATCATCTCCTTCATCCCTGTCACCTTCCAAATGGCCAGCATCAGTTATATTTCGAACATAACGCACTTTAAACCCAAGGTGTAATAAGTAGCGATAAATTAGATCGAAAGAAATAAATGTTCGGCAGTTTCCTAAATGAACATCACTATATACGGTTGGTCCACAAACATATAAGCCAACTAATCCTGGATTTACAGGCTCAAATTTTTCTTTTGTTCTCGAAAGAGTATTGAATAATGTAAGTTGATTTTGCATAAATAAAAAGGACTTATGAAATTTTCATAAGTCCAAAGATATTAAGTTTTTAAGATTAATTACGCTGTAAAAATTATTCTTCAATTACAGCATCGCCAATATATTTTCCTGCTTTATAAATTGCAATACGAGTTAAGATACCGTCATTGCTATAATAGTACACTTTCCCTTCAACTAAGCGGTTTTTACTGAATGTACCATCTTTTGATACTTGTTTATTAGAGTTATATAATTTCCAATAACCTTCACCGTTAAACACTTTACCCAGATTATCTTTTTCAGTTTTTTGAGGAATCACCGGTGGGGCTTCTACTACTTCATCCGGTTTTTTAGCTACAATAGGTTTTTTAGGTTCAAATGTCTTTGTAGTCGCAACATCAAGGGTTCCACCGTTAAAATTTTTCTCGGATTTTATGTCCCCATTTTCATAAAATTCCTTTAATACACCGGATTCTTTTCCTTCAGCCCAACTTCCTTCAATCATAACCTGTCCGTTTTCATGAAAATATTGTTGCGTTCCTTCACGTTTTCCTGTTGCATTAAATTTGAATGCTTGCTGAACCTGGCCATTTTCATAGTAAAGTTTGTAATCTCCTACCCAACGGTTATTTTTCCATAAACCTTCTTCTTTGATCTTTCCATTATCATGGTACATAACAGCATAACCACTAGGACGATTGTTTTCATAAGTGATTTTACTTTTTACGTTGTTGTTAGGGTAATATTCTTTCCAGATACCAATCTTCTTGCTATCCGTATATTTTCCCTCTTCAACTTTTTGATCATCCTTGTATTCTGGTTTGTGAACCATTTTGTTGAAAATGATCCATTTACCTTGCTTTTTACCGGCTAGGTCAGTAAAATTTATAGTGTCATTATTGTTTAATTCAAAAGACTGAGCTATTACAATTTTACAAGTGATGAATAATAATATTAAAATAATTTTTTTCATTGGAGTAGATAATTTTATTTTATATTTCTATGCTAAATTACTGCACTTTTTCTTTTATTAATGATTAATTAGACCAAAAGGAGTATTAAATCGACCAATCATAAATCCGATATTTTTACGAATAGGTTTACATATAGGTTTCACTTTCCGTACACTTTTTTAAATTTTTTATCATATCATTTGTCATTCCAATTAAATCAAATTCAGGCTTCCAGTTCCAGTGTTCAGCAGCCATACTGGAATCAATGCTTTGAGGCCAGCTGTCAGCAATAAATTGGCGTGAATCCGATTTATAAGAAATACTAAAATTGGGAATATGTTTTTTTATTTCGATTGCGATATCTTTTGGTGAAAAACTTAAACCGGATAAATTATAACTCGAACGTATTTTTATTTTATCCGGATCGGCCTGCATAATTCCAATAGTTGCCTTTATTGCATCCGGCATATACATCATTGGTAAAGTAGTGTTCTCGGATAAGAAACACTCATAAGAGCCTGTTTTAATTGCTTCATGAAAAATATGAACGGCATAATCCGTAGTGCCACCACCAGGAGCTGATTTCCAGCCAATTAATCCGGGATAACGTAAACTCCTCACATCTACATTGTATTTGTTATAATAATACTCGCACCAGCGTTCTCCAGCTTGTTTGCTAATTCCGTAAACCGTACTCGGTTCCATTATCGTGTATTGTGGTGTATTTACTTTTGGTGTATTCGGTCCAAAAACAGCGATGGAGCTGGGCCAATAAACTTTGGAGATTATTTTTTCTTTCGCAAGATCCAAGACATTAAACAAGCCAATCATATTTAAATCCCAGGCAAACTTTGGGTTTTTTTCCGCTGTTGCCGAAAGCAGTGCAGCTAATAAATACACTTGATTGATATTGTGCCGTTTGACGATCTCAAGTAAATTTTGAGTGTTTAAAACATCAATTACTTCAAAAGGCCCATCTTTTGCTTGTTCTGTGACTTTTATGTCAGAGGCAATTACATTGTCAATGCCATAAATGTTTCTTAGATTTTCAACCAGCTCAATTCCAATTTGTCCGGATGAACCAATTACCAATATTTTCTCGCTCGTTCGCATACCAAATATAATTGAGAGGCTAAATATCACTATTATATTTTAATCTGAAAAATTTGTATTGCTGACATAAATCATGATTTCGCTCATTATCCTTATATTTGCTATGTTTTAAACAGCTGAAATTTATGTTATTACAAAACAGAGTTAATAAAAATGAACTGAAAAAGAGGATTAAGGAAGACGATACAAAGCGTATCACTGTTTCTTTTTACCGATATGTAATTATTGAGAATCCACAGGAACTAAGGGATAATTTATTTGCTCAATGGACCAATTTAAAGATATTAGGTCGCATATATATTGCACAGGAAGGAATTAATGCACAAATGTGTGTGCCTTTAGAAAATTGGGAATTATTCAAAGAAAATTTATTTAAGGATAAACGTTTTTATAGTATTCCATTTAAGATAGCGATAGAGGATGATGGTAAATCATTTTATAAACTGACACTAAAAGTGCGTCCGAAAATTGTTGCCGATGGCTTGGATGATAATGCATTCGATGTTACTAATGTCGGAAATCATTTAACTGCGAAAGAATTTAATGATGCAATGGAAAGTCCCGACTCGATTGTTGTGGATATGCGTAACCATTATGAAAGCGAAGTTGGTAAATTCATTGGTGCTATTTGTCCGGATGCGGATACTTTTCGTGAAGAGTTGCCAATAGTGTTAGAAGAATTAAAAGACAAGAAGGATAAGAAGATCGTGATGTATTGTACGGGTGGTGTGCGTTGCGAAAAGGCAAGTGCCTATCTCAAACATCATGGTTTTAAAGATGTAAATCAATTGCATGGTGGAATTATTGATTATGTTCGACAAATAAAGGCGGAAGGCTTGGAATCAAAATTTATAGGAAAAAACTTTGTATTTGATGAAAGAGTTGGTGAACGAATTACGGAAGATGTGATCGCACAATGTCATCAATGCGGTTCTCCATGCGATACACATGTAAATTGCGCAAATGATGATTGCCATTTATTATTTATACAATGTGAGAGATGTGTTGAAAAAATGAAAGGTTGTTGCACTCCGGAATGTATGGATATTGCTTTGTTACCGGTTGAAGAACAGCGTGCTTTGAGAAAAGGAAGAAAAAAACAAGATTCATTAGCTGTTTATAAAAGTCGGTTACGACCTAATTTGAAAGAAATCTTAGATAAAAGAGCTTAAATGAAATTATTTATTAAATGTTTAAATTTTTGTTTTTTTTGAAAAATGTATCAAAGAATATTTTTCAAAAAAAAGCTTCTTTCAACATGTTGAAAATCAAGCACTAAATTTCCCCGGATTTCTCTTTTTGTCAGTATTATTATTATGATTAATTTCGATGTTCTATACTAAAGAAGAGCATTAGAAATATGTGGGCATCAATAGCACGATTTATTTTACGTAACAGAATAAAAATAATTATTGTATTAGGTCTAATTACTGCTGTAATGGGCTATTTTGCACGTACTGCAGAAATTAAATACGAATCTCCCAAATTATTACCCGATCACGATACCACTGCTATTGAATATAAAGAATTCAAAAAACGTTTTGGGCAAGATGGAAGTGTCATGTTTATTGGTATCAGTGATAATGGATTATATAAATTAGATCGTTTCAATCAATGGTACGATCTCGGGAATGCAATAAAAGAAGTTTATGGTGTTAAAGCTGTTGTTTCAGTGGCTCGTCTTCAAAATCTTCGTAGAAATGATAGTTTAGGTAAATTCGAAAATTTACCAATCATCACTCATCGTCCCACAAAACAAACAGAAGTTGATAGTATCAGGCAGGTTGTTCAAAGTCTTCCATTTTATCAAGGCATCATTTATAATGATTCGGCCCATGCTACTTTAATGGCAATTACATTTGATGACAAACAATTAAATACAAAAAAAAGATTTGATATAGTTGATAATATCAAAAAGGAAGTAGATAAATTTGTTGGGCTTTCTCGTGTGGAGGTACATTATTCAGGAATGCCCTATATTCGAACAGCTGTAGCCAGAAAGATAAAGGATGAAACCACATTGTTTATGGTTCTTGCTTTTATTGTCACCGCAATTATCTTGTTTTTCTTTTTTCGCTCATTTTTACCCGTTATTTTTTCACTGGCTGTAGTATTTGTGGGTGTTATCTGGTCGGTCGGGTTGTTGGTTCTGGTCGGCTATCAGATTTCTGTATTAACAGGATTGATACCTCCTTTACTCATTGTTATTGGTGTCCCCAATTGTATCATGCTGCTCAACAAGTATCATACGGAATACAAAAAGAACGGGAATAAAATGCGATCCTTATCACGATCCATTGAAAAGGTGGGTGTTTCTTTATTTTTAGCGAACATTACAACAGCTATTGGGTTTGCCGTGTTTTGTTCGACCGATAGTACCTTGCTGTTTGAATTCGGATTGATATCTTCTATCAGCGTAATATTTACCTACCTGGTTTCAATGATGCTTATTCCAATTGTTTTTAGTTTTTTGCCTGCCCCATCTGTAAAACATACCAAACATTTACAAGCAAAATCTATTACAAAACTCCTGGAAAAAATAGATTATTCGGTACATCATCACCGAAAGATAATTTATATAACAGTCATTATCATAATAGGCATTTCAATTTTCGGGATCACTAAAATAAAACCATTGGGTTATGTGGTGGATGATTTACCTAAGAAAGATCCTGTACTCCTTGATTTAAAATATTTTGAGAAAGATTATCGTGGGGTATTACCTTTTGAAATTAGTATTGATACAAAAAAACCAAATGGAGTTTTTTCTGATGGAGGCCGTACACTCTATAAGATCAATAAACTTCAAAAGCTGATGGCGCAGGATTCTGTTTTTTCAAGAGCTGTTTCGGTAGTAGAAGGAATTAAGTTTTTTAATCAGGCATATAATGACGGAGAGAAAAAATCGTACCGCCTTCCCGGGGCTATCGAATTACAAAAGATCGCTGATTTTGCAGGTAATGATGTAAAAGGACGACAAGGACAGTTTGCAGCTTTTATTGATAGTACAAAACGATATACACGGGTAAGCATTGCAATGGCAGATATAGGGTCGCTGGAAATGGCAAAATTGATAAATAAGCTTCAACCGCGCATTGACAGTCTTTTCAATTTTGATTATGAAACAAATACCTGGTTAAGCGCAGATAAAAATTTTAAAGTGGTAATGACAGGGAGCAGCTTAATGTTTTTAAAAGGGAATCAATTTTTGGTGGAAAATCTTTTGGAGAGTGTTTTGCTGGCAATTATTCTGATTGCTATTGTCATGTACACCTTATTTATGTCGCCACGAATGATCATTATTTCGGTAGTTCCCAGTTTGATCCCTCTGATTATTACAGCAGGCTTGATGGGTTTCTTTGATATTCATTTAAAACCAAGTACCATTTTAATTTTTAGTATTGCCTTTGGTATAGCATCAGATGGGACATTGTATTTTCTTACAAAATACAGGCAGGAATTTAAACAGAATAAAAATAATATTTCAAAAACGGTGTCATTAACTATTCGCGAAACAGGAGTGAGTATGATCTATACTGCAATTATTTTATTCTGCGGTTTTGGAATTTTTACTGCATCAAGTTTTGGTGGAACCAAAGCCTTGGGATATTTAATTTCTTTAACACTACTGATCGCATATTGCTCAAACTTACTGTTATTGCCATGTTTTTTGCTGTCATTAGAAAAACGGTTAACTAATAAAGCATTTTTACAAGAACCGCTTATTGAAGTAGATGACGAGGAAGAGACACTAATTTAAATGGGTGAAAATTAAAAATAAAGTTGAATGAATTAATTAGGTTGATTGAGGTGTTTAATATTCTTAATTTTCAATAATTAACTTTTTGACTCCATTAACTTAATAACTATTTTATGAAAGGAATAATCTTAGCAGGAGGTTCAGGAACACGCTTACATCCTCTTACACTCGCAGTAAGTAAACAATTAATGCCGGTATATGATAAACCAATGATTTATTATCCACTATCTGTATTAATGATGGCAGGTATTTCAGAGATATTGATCATTTCAACTCCACATGATCTGCCAAACTTTGAACGATTATTGGGAGATGGAAAAAATTTGGGTTGCAAATTTAGTTATGCTGTTCAGGAAATTCCAAATGGTCTGGCGCAAGCATTTGTAATTGGCGAAAAATTTATCGGGAAGGATAAGGTTGCATTAATATTAGGTGATAATATTTTTTACGGAGCAGGTTTAGGAAGGTTGTTACAACAACATCAAAATCCTGATGGAGGAGTTGTTTTTGCATACCATGTTTCTGATCCCGAAAGATATGGTGTTGTAGAGTTTGATGAGAATGAAAAAGCAATTTCCATTGAAGAAAAACCTTCTCATCCGAAATCAAATTATGCTGTTCCCGGATTATATTTTTATGATAACAGTGTGGTGCAAGTTGCTAAAACCTTAAAGCCGAGTGCAAGAGGGGAATATGAAATTACAGATGTAAATAAATATTATTTGCAACAAGGAAAATTAAAAGTTGCTATTTTGGATCGAGGAACAGCTTGGCTGGATACCGGAACATTTGCATCACTTACTCAAGCAGGGCAGTTTGTTCAGGTAATTGAGGAGCGACAAGGATTGCGTATTGGCTGTATAGAAGAAGTTGCCTATCGGATGAAATATATTAATAAGGAACAATTAAAACAACTTGCCGAGCCGTTAATGAAAAGTGGTTATGGTAATTATTTAATGAAACTCGCAGATAATTAGTGTTTTTTTTAATGCGATTTCATACTAAAATTTAATATTATGATTGATAAAATTAAAATTCTAATAACAGGTGGTGCAGGATTTATTCCAAGTGCATTAGCTGAAAAGCTGGCTGAAAGTCCTGAAAATTATATTGTTATAGTGGATAGTTTGTTAACAGGAAGTCTTGAAAAAGTACCTGTTTCAAAACACAATAACATTAAGTTTATTAAATGCGATGTTAATGAATTTCGGGACATATCAAGCGTGTTTTATGCTTATTCGTTTGATTATGTTTTTCATTATGCTGCAATGGTTGGGGTAAAAAGAACCTTAGAAAACCCTGTTAAAGTATTAAATGATATTTCGGGTATCAAGTACATATTAAATTTATCGAAAAATTCAGGTGTTAAAAGAGTGTTTTATTCATCCTCATCTGAAGTATATGGTGAACCTGTGGAGTTTCCTCAGAATGAACATACAACTCCATTGAATTCTCGTTTACCTTATGCGATCGTAAAAAATGTGGGGGAGGCTTATTTAAAATCATTTAAAAAAGAATACGATCTGGATTATACTATTTTTAGATTTTTCAATACATTCGGACCTAAACAAAGTAAAGACTTTGTTGTTTCGAAATTTATTTCGGCAGCTTTGAATAATAATGATATTACCTTATATGGTGATGGAAAGCAAACCCGGACATTCTGTTTTATAGATGATAATATTGAAGCAACTACAAATGCATTTTATAAAAAATTAGTTGTGAATGATGTAGCGAATATTGGCGGGGATATTGAAACAACTATTTTGGAGTTGGCACAAATAATCATCAGATTAACCAATTCCAAATCAAAAATAATTTATTTACCTTCTCTTGAAGAGGGTGATATGACACGAAGAAGACCCGATACTACAAAAATGAAACAATTGCTTCATCGTGATCCAATTCTATTGGAAGCAGGGTTAAAGAAAGTGTTGGAAAATACCAAATTTATTTTATAATACATTTTGGACTCAATCAAAAAATATCAAGAGAAAATTGAACAGGCTTTAATAAAAAAAAGCTATGGCTCACATCCAAAAGAACTTTACGATCCAATCGAATATATTATGTCTCTTGGCGGAAAGAGAATGCGGCCGGTATTGGTTTTTATCGGATGCGATTTTTTTGGAGGTAATGTTGAAAAGGCTTTGCATCCGGCATTAGCCATTGAATTGTTTCACAACTTCACCTTGATGCATGATGATATCATGGATAATGCCCCATTACGCAGAAATCAAACAACAGTTCACGAAAAATGGAATAACAATGTTGCTATTTTAAGTGGAGATGCTATGTTGGTAAGAGCGTATCAGGAATTGTGTAAGTCTGATGTGGCAGTGCTCCCGCAGCTCTTAAATGTTTTTAGCGATATTGCAATTAAGGTATGTGAAGGACAACAATTGGATATGAATTTTGAAAAACTTCAAAAAGTAGCTATTCCGGAATACCTGAAAATGATAGCATTAAAAACTTCAGTATTGCTTGGCGGAAGTTTAAAAATAGGAGCTCTTTTGGCAGATGCAACTGAAAGTGATGCTCAAAAACTTTACGACTTTGGTAAACATATTGGTATCGCATTTCAATTGCAGGACGATATTTTGGATGTATATGCAGATGCAGAAAAATTCGGGAAGCAAGTAGGAGGAGATATCATTGCCAATAAAAAAACATTTCTTCTTTTGAAAGCTTTGGAAATGGTTGAAGGTAATCGATTCATGAAGGAAGAATTACAGTTGTGGTTGAATGCACCACATTTTGATCCTGCCGAAAAAGTTGCAGCAATAACTTCCATCTATAATTTTTTAAATGTTCGTGAAATTGCACGTCATGAAATGCAAAAGCATTATGATATAGCTTTGACTTTCCTAAATGATATTTCTGTTGAGCAGAATAAAAAAAATGAACTGATTGCTTTCGCGGATAGTTTAATGGTGAGAGAAGTGTGACCTACCTATCAATATAAATTACTTCTCAGATTTTTAAATTTTAAATCCCAATTTTTCTCGTACTCTTTTTAAAGTTGTTTTTGCAATTACACGTGCTTTGCTTGCTCCTACTTGCAGTTTAGCATCCAACTCTGAACGGTTATTCATGTAATAAGTATAGGTTTCACGTTGTATTTTAAATTTATCTAATAGCAATTCATACAAAGCTGTTTTTGCATGTCCATAACCATAATTCCCTTTCAAATAATTTTCGTGCATTGTTGCAACTTGCTCTTCCGTTGCGATTAATTTATACAATGCAAATACATTACAAGTGGTAGGGTTTTTAGGTTCTTCTAATGGAGTGCCATCCGTAATGATACCCATCACCACTTTTTTTAATTCTTTTTCAGGAAGAAAAATATTGATGAAATTATTTAAAGATTTACTCATTTTTTTTCCATCTGTTCCAGGAACAAGCATTGTCACTTCATCTGTTTTTCCTTCCGGAATAACGAATACTTCACCATAGTGATGATTGAATTTTTCAGCAATATCACGGGTCATCTCCAGATGTTGCATTTGGTCCTTTCCGACTGGAACAAAATTTGCATCATACAAAATAATATCCGCAGCCATCAAAACAGGATACGTAAATAAACCTGCATTTACATCCGCCAAACGATCTGATTTATCTTTGAAAGAATGTGCATTTGCCAACATGGGAAAGGGAGTAAAACAATTCAAATACCAGGTCAGTTCACACACTTCCGTAACATCACTTTGACGATAGAAAATATTCTTATCAGTATCGAAACCAAAAGCCAACCAAGTTGCTGCAACTGCATCAGTACTTTCTTTTATGAAAGCAGGATCTTTAATTGTTGTTAAGGAATGAAGATCAGCAATAAAAAATAATGATTCATTTCCTTCTTGTTTTGACAATTCAATTGCTGGAACAATGGCCCCTAAAATGTTTCCTAAGTGTGGGATATTGGTACTTTGAATTCCCGTAAGTATTCTTGACATATATATTTAAAATTAAGAGCAAAAAACGAATAAAAAAAATTTTGCCAAAGATAAGTTTATTTAAATAATTGACTAGATGAATAGTTTTTTGTTTGAGTTTAAAGCCAGTTTAAATTGTACTCAAACCTCTCCCGCTAAATCTTCTACTTATAATAAATAATTAATGTTTGGTTTTTAGTACATTTGCGTTAGATGCAGTATTTGTTTATTATCCCTCGAACTCTTTGGAAGATCTTATTTATGCTCAATTTTGCATTGGCATTGATCATTCTTTCCCCGTTGATTTATTTGTTTTTTAATAAAAAAGAATTTTTTAAAAAATCGTATAACCTGACAAGATTTTTAAGTCATTGGTTAGTTTTTGTTCCCGGAATAATTTTGAACATAAAGAGAGAGACTCCTGCAAACCAATTACCCAAAACAGCAATTTATTGTTCTAACCATTCATCCTATCTTGATATTATTTTAGCCTTTGTTGTGATAAAAAATCATTTTATTTCATTAGGGAAAAAACAATTAGAAAAAGTTCCAATTTTGAGAATGTTTTTTAAGAATGTTCATATTTTAGTGGACAGAAAAAGTGTGTCGAGCTCGCATCGGGCTTTTTTGAGATTGGCAAAATATCTTGACAATGGTACCAGCATTTTAGTTTTTCCGGAAGGAACCATTTCGAATTCAGGACAACTACTTGCTTTCAAAAATGGTGCATTTAAATTAGCGATCGATAAACAAGTTCCTATTGTACCCATTACATTTTTGAATAATTGGAAGCTTTTGCAAAATGGAGGGTTTTTGAAAGCAAAAGGGCGACCGGGAATTTGTCGTATTGTTGTTCACAAACCAATTTATACTACCGGAATGAGTGAAAAGGATTTATTATCTTTGAGAACACAAGTTTACGATGTTATTTCTAAAGAATTAAACAACTATAACGCTGGGAATTAGTAGCTTGAATAAAAAACAATTTTGCCATGAAAATAGATAATGAAACGGTAGATAAAATTGCTCATTTAGCTCGTTTAGAATTTGAGAATGAAGCAAAAGAACAAATTATTAAGGATATGAATAATATGCTTGCTTTTGTGGAAAAGCTGAATGAATTAGATACTTCTAATGTGGAGCCTTTGATTTACATGAATGAGGAAGTAAATGTTTTGCGTGAAGATGAAGTGAGGCACTATATTACCCAAGACGAAGCATTAAAGAATGCACCAAAACATGATTCGGATTATTTTAAAGTGCCAAAAGTTATTGAAAAATAAAAAATAATCTGAATCTTTAACTTACACTTCAAATCCCCATTCGTCATTAAATAATTTATCAGGAGAAGAAGGTTTTTTAGGGATCTGTGTCTCTGCGCTTGGAAACGTTTTTTTGATTTCTATGTTTTTCTCAGTTGCCTCTTTCATCTTCTCTTTAAAGTTTTTGTTTTTAGGCCGTTCTGTTCGCTTCGTTTGTTCCTGTTTTGTGGAAGTTGAAACATTATTTTTCTTTCTCTCTTCGATTACTTCAACCAATGCAAAATCCAGTTGTTTTTTTACCAGGTCGGCACGTTTTACTTCTATTCTAACAGTATCACCCAGTGTAAGCACTTTGCCATATTTTCGTCCTCTTAAGCAATAATTATCTTCATCAAAAAAATAATTATCGTCATTCAGATCGCGTAAGCGAATCATGCCTTCGCAATGATTTTCAATAATTTCAACAAAAATTCCCCATTCGGTAACACCGGAGATTTTTCCGTCATATTCTTGCCCTATTTTATCCTGTAGAAATTGTACCTGTTTGTATTTTATGGATGCCCGTTCAGCATCAGCAGCAAGTTTTTCCATGTCGGAAGAATGTTTGCATTGCTCCTCTAGTTTTTCAATATCCGGATTTTTTCCTCCATCTAAATAATGTTGTAATAAACGATGAACCATTACATCGGGATATCTGCGGATAGGAGAAGTAAAGTGAGTATAATATTCAAATCCTAAACCATAATGTCCAATATTTTTTGTAGTATAAATAGCTTTTGCCATGGTTCGAATGGCAAGCATTTCTATCATTCCTGATTCTTTTTTCTGATTCACTTCTTTCAATAAATTATTCATTGAATCAGCAACCATTTTTTCGTTTTTGATATTTAATTTGTAACCGAATTTTGCAACAAATTCAGCAAAATTATTTAGTTTGTCTGGATTTGGTTTGTCATGGATCCTATAAACAAATGGTTTTTGCGAATCCTGACTTTTATTTTTTGATTCTTGATTCTTGGTTCTTGATTCTTTCTCTTGCTTCTTCTTACCAACAAATTCAGCTACTTTTCTATTAGCCAACAACATAAAATCTTCTATCAATTGATTGGAATCTTTTGCAATTTTAAAAAATACGCCTGTTGGATTTCCTGCTTCATCCAAATGAAATTTTACTTCCATTTTTTCAAATGCGATGCTTCCTTTTTTAAACCTGTTGGCTCGTAGTGTTTTTGCTAATCTATCAAGTGTTAAAATTTCTTCTTTGAAATCGCCTTCCTCGGTTTCAATAACTTGTTGAGCTTCTTCGTATGTAAATCGTCTGTCGGAATTAATGATTGTTCTTCCAAACCACTCCTCAACTACTTCTGCATCCTCCGTCATTTCAAAAACAGCGGAGAAACATAATTTTTCTTCGTGCGGACGAAGGGAACACACATTATTTGATAAAACTTCCGGAAGCATCGGAACAACTCTATCAACAAGGTAAACAGAGGTGGCACGGGAAATTGCCTCCTGGTCTATCATGGAAGAAGTTTTTACATAATGACTTACATCGGCAATGTGAACACCGATTTCCCAGTTGCCATTGTTTAATTTTTGTATAGATAAAGCATCATCAAAATCTTTTGCATCAACCGGATCGATGGTAAATGTAGTGATAGTTCTAAAGTCACGTCTTTTTGAAATTTCTTCTTCCGTAATTTTGATAGGGATCAGGTCCGCGGCTCTTTCAACATCTTTAGGAAACTCATACGGTAAACCATATTCAGCAAGAATAGCATGCATTTCGGTATTGTTTTCTCCCACATCACCAAGTACTTCAATAATTTCACCAATCGGATTCACGCCATTTTTCGGCCATTCAACAATTCTGGCAATTGCTTTTTGCCCATTTTTTGCACCATTTAATTTATCAAGTGGAATATATATATCAACATGAACTTTAATGTTGCTTGGAACTAAAAAGGCAAAACGGGGAGAAATTTGTATGGTACCTACAAATTTTATTTTTGCACGTTCAATAACCTCTATAATTTCTCCTTCTTGTTTGCCACTTCGTTTTGGAAATAAAAGAACTTTTACAATATCGCCATGCATGGCGTTTAGTGTTTTCTTTGGAGAAATCAGCACATCATCGGTTGTTTCTTCAGAAACAATATAAGCTGTTCCTGTGCTGGTCATATCAACCCGCCCGGTAATGTATTTTTGGATAGATTTTATTTTAAATTTACCTCTTTCCGGTTCAGATATAGAATCGGAATTTTTTAATTCGGATAAGATCGTATTAATTAACAAGCGCTGAGAATGATCTGTAACAGATAATTCTGCAGCAATTTGTTTGTAATTTAGAGCTTTGTTAGGGGTTTTCGATAATACTTTTAAAATTTCTTCGAAAAAAAAACTTTTGTTCTTTCCCTGAGTTTTATTTTTGAACTTTTTTGGCATACATCAAAAGTGCTAAGATTTAAGGGAAAAGCAAAAACTTTTTAAGAAAAACTTATTTTTTTATTATGGATGCAACCAAATAATGCAACTTTGCATCTAAACAACAGAAACGATTATGACTGATGAGCAAATAGTAAATGGCTGTATTCAAAAGAATGCTCTTGCTCAGGAATATTTGTATAAAAAGTTTTCACGAAAAATGATGGGCGTTTGCCTTCGTTATTCAGATAGTCAGGAGGAGGGAGAGGATGTTTTACAAAACGGGTTTATAAGTGTTTTTGAAAATATTGGATCATTTAAAGGAACGGGGTCGTTGGAAGGGTGGATTCGGAAAATAATGACCAATACAGCACTGACAAATATTAGAAAGAATAAAAAATTAAAACAAAATATAGCTTTGGATAGTGTAGAGTTCGCACTCCCCTCGGCCAATTATACGAATGAAAATTTTGCGGTAAAGGATTTGTTAAAAATAATACAAACATTACCACCTGGTTTTAGAACAGTTTTTAACTTGTATGCGATCGAAGGATATTCCCATAAAGAAATAGGTGATATGTTGGATATTTCTGAGGGAACTTCAAAATCGCAATATTCAAGAGCAAAAGCACATTTACAAAAAATAATATCAATTGACAGATAGTGATCAACATGAAAAATAACAATTTAGAAGATTTATTTAAAGATTCGTTCGAAAATTTTGAAGCGGATATTAATCCAAACGTTTGGAAAAATATTAAGGCTGGAATAAAAGAAGGGGATTCAGGAGTTGTAGCAAAGTTCAAATTTAACAAAATTGGCGTTAATGCTATTGTTGCCATAGTTTCGTCTATTGCCGCAATTATAGGAACTGTTTTGGTGATGAATATTGGATCTGATGACAGCAGCAGATCAAAACCGGTTAATACCACCCACGATGCCGAATTAAACAAAACGGTTATTTCACCACAACAATCAGCAACAACTGAAAAAGGAGCTCCTGTTAAGGAAATTGAGCAAAAAGCGAACTGTTCGAACATTCAAAATACAAATAATTCAGGAATAACAACTGATCAAATAACGAGTGAGAATATCGGAAATATCAAAAAAGACAAACAAAAGATCAACTCTATTATCAACACATTGTCTGAAGAACCAGTTGCATTAATCAATGCTTATCCAATTGGTGGAACAGTTCCTTTATTTGTGAATTTATCAAACAAAGGAATTGGAAAGACAAATAAATGGACATTTAATGATGGGAAAAAATCAACCACATCAGCCAACCCTGTCCATGTTTTTGAAAATCCGGGTGTTTATACCGTTATTCTTACGTCTGTAAGTGCGGAAGGGAAAACATCAATTGACAGTGTGGAGGTGGAAGTAACAGGCAATTCATCTATTTCTCCAATTCCAACAGAGTTTTCGCCTAATGGTGATGGAATAAATGATGAGTTTGTTTTTAAAAGCCAGTTTATTGCCAATATGAGCGCTGTTATATTTGATAAAAACGGCAATATTATTTATACATGGGAAGGTGAAGGAAAATGGGATGGAAAGGATTCAAAAGAAAAAAATGCGAAAATCGGGACCTATTTTTATTTGATTTCAGCGGTAGGTGTTGACGGAAAGAAGTTTGAACAAAAAGGATCAATAAATCTTACCAGATAATATTTAAATGTTTTATTGTTGAAAATACGTAAAAAGCTCAAAAAAGATTATAAAACTGAAGAGGAAATATAAAATCCCTCTTCAGTTTTTTTATTTTGAAACTATAAATTATATTATATTAGCATCAAAAAAATTTAGGGTGAAAAAAAATAAAATTTGTATTTTCTTTTTATTGGGATTGTTGCTAACTCAAAACCTAAGGGCATCACATATCGCAGGCGGTGATTTGAGTTATGTTTGTTTAGGAAATAACCAATATCAGATCAATCTTAATTTGTTTGTTGATTGTTTGGGTTTTGACCCTGGAGCTAACCAAACCATAACTTTTACAAGTTCGTGTGGAGGAAGTGCAACTGCAACGGTAAATGTAATTAATCCCGGTGGTACAGAAATTTCTCAATTATGTCCTGCACAAATAAATAATAGTACATGTAATGGAGGAACCCTGCCCGGCATGTGGGGTTTCCATTTCACCGGGACAGTAACACTCGCTCCTGCATGTGATACCTGGACAATGAGCTGGACCACCTGTTGCAGAAATGCAGCAATTTTAAATCTTCAGACTCCTGATGTTTTCGGAAGTTATATTCAAGCGACCCTCAATAGTGTCACGGCTCCATGTAATAGCTCTCCATCATTTACTTCTCAGCCAATCCCTTATGTTTGCGTTAATCAGCAAGTAAATTATAATTATGGTGTTGTTGAAACAGATGGTGATTCTATGTATTATTCATTGATAAATGCAATGGATGCAAATGCTGTTAATCTTGCTTATGTTGCAGGGTATTCAGCTAGTTCTCCAATTCCCGGAATCACCATTAATCCGATAACAGGGGTGCTTACTTTTACCCCAACCATGCTTGGGAATTTTGTAGTAGTTGTTTTGGTTCAGGAATATGATAGCAATGGAAATTTGATTGGAACAGTTATGCGTGACATTCAGTTTATCGTACAAAGTTGTTCCAATATTGTTCCTGATCCTACTGCCGGTGCAATTTCAAATTTAACAGGAACAGCTGTTCAAACAAGTCCTTTTTCTATTGAAATGTGCGAGGGATCTTCTTTTACATTTGATGCTACTTATACTGATGCAAATGCAGGAGATGTTTTAACATTGGTTTCAAATATTTCAACTGTACTGGCCGGGTCAACACTTACCACAACAGGAGCAAACCCGCTTGTAGCAACTATAACCTGGACTGCTCCTGGCGGAAGTGCAAATACAAATACCAGTTTTAGTGTTACCGTTAATGACGGAGCCTGCCCTGTTATGGGGCAACAAACATTTGTTTATGACATTAATGTTCAGCCTCGAACTCTAGCGGGCCCCGACCATATTATTTGTGGAATACAAAGTGTAACATTAACCGGAACAGGTGGAAGCCTTTTTACATGGAACGTAATAAGTGGTCCTGCAATGATTGTTGGAACAAATTTCTCTTGCAATCCTTGTGCAAATCCTATTGCATCTCCAAATGCTACCACCACTTATGAAGTGGTAAGTAATCTGAGCGGAACCTGCGTAAATAAAGATACAGTTACTGTTACTGTTGTTCCCGATTTTTCTTTTGTCACCATTCAGACTACTGATACCTTGTGTTTGCAGCAACTTGTGCAGTTAAATATTACAGGTTCTCCTGCCGGAGCATATACCTATTTATGGTCTCCACCAACGTATCTGAATAATATTACAATTGCCAATCCTACAGCAAATGTTACTGTTCCGGGAACCTATAGCTATTATGTTGATATTACAAGCCCTTTGGGTTGCCTTAAAAAAGATACTGCAACTATAACAATTCTCCCGGACATCAGAACCCGAGTTGGACCGGATACAGTATTGTGTATTTCCCAAAGTGCCCAATTAAATGCGACAAGTGGAAGTTCTTTTTCCTGGAATGTATTAAGCGGTACTCCAATGGTTGTTGGAACAAATTTTTCCTGTAACCCATGCGCCAATCCTATTGCTACACCAACTGTAACAACGGTATATCAGGTAACGAGCAATTTAAACGGTACTTGTATAAATAAAGACACCATTACTGTTACTGTTGTTCCAAATTTTTCCTATGTAACAAGTCAGAGTTCAACGAGCTCATGCTTGTTGCAGCCAATACAATTTAATGCAGTGGGTTCTCCTGCCGGGACATATACCTATGACTGGTCTCCTTCCACGTATCTAAACAATACAACAATCGCAGACCCTGTTGCAACAATTTCTTCTCCCGGAACCTATACGTATTATGTGAATATAACAAGTCCTTTGGGTTGCGTGAAAATTGATACTGCTTCCATTACAATAACTGCAAGTTATCCTCCAAATCCGGTTTCAACTGTAACGGATACGGTTGTTTGTGTAGGCGATACAGTTTTACTTGGGGTAACTTTTGGAACTTCAGTTCCATCAGTATGTGGTACAAATCCGATAGGTTGTAGTGCTGCTTTAGTTGGAACTGTGGGAACAGGAACAACCTCCAACTCTACTACCAGCTATCCCGCACCTTACGGAAATTGGTACACTTCTGCAAAGCATCAGTTTTTGTTTAAAGCTTCAGAGTTAATTGCTGCAGGAATTACCGGAGGAAAAATTGATCAGATCGATTTTAATGTCTCTACAATTACTGGAATAACAGCATATCACGAATATACAATAAATATGGGTTGTACAAATCTGACTACTTTAACGAATTGGGTGACCGGCTTATCAAATGTTTACACTCCAAAAACCTATAATGTTGCAAGTGGATGGAACGGCCATGTTTTTGATCTGGCTTATGAATGGGACGGAATATCAAATGTGGTAGTTGAAATTTGTTTTAGTGAAATGCCACCAACATCAAATTACACTAACAATTGTTCTTCCCCTTATACAACAACAACATTTACATCTTGTTTATATTCAATAAGTGATGTTACACCACAATGTCCAAATCTGGGTCTGCCAACTACAACTAATAACAGACCAAATGTTCGTTTTCATTATTGTGGATCTGCTCCAGACTCAACAAAATATACATACACCTGGATGCCGCTAAGCGGAGTTTTTAATCCGCATACACAAACTACAGGTGCGATAGTTAGCGGGAATACAAATTATTATGTTATTGTTACTGATACAGTTAGTGGTTGTTTAGATACTGCATTTATTAATATTTATGCCGGCACTAACTCTATTAATGTGAATGCGGGGAATGATGTAACTATTTGCCCGGGTGCATCTACAACATTACAGGCAACAGGCGCATCTCAATTTATATGGAGCCCGCCTACAGCATTATCAAGCACAACGATTGCAAATCCTAGCGCAAATCCAACAACTACAATTACTTATACCGTTACAGGGACCAGCCAATGTGTTTCGGGGCAGGGAATGGATAGTGTAAAAGTTATTGTTCCTATTGTTTCTCCTTTAACAATATCTGCAGGGGATAATCAGGAGGTTTGTGTTTCAACAGTATATGGATTGAATGTTGCTTCCTCAGGAGGTTATGGAAATAACACCTATGCCTGGACCTTATTATCAGGTGCAGCTATTGATCCAATAAATAATGCGAACACAGCAAATGCTTCGGTGACTCCGACATTAGAAGGAACAAATACATATCAGATTACAACAATAGATGCATGTGGTAATTCAGTTACAGATACAGTTCTCGTTAATGTTCTACCGGATTGCGATCTGGAAATTCCAAATATTTTTACACCGAATGGCGATGGGGAAAATGATTATTTTATTGTGAATGCGAAGCATCTCAACTCTTATTCAATTGTTATTTATAATCGCTGGGGGAAAAAGGTATTTGAGTCAAACGATGTTAATCAAAGTTGGGACGGAAAAAATAATGAGGACGGAACTTATTTTTACATCATTAAAGCGGAAGGAATTGATAAAATGCTTTATGATAAAAAAGGCTATCTTCAACGATTAGGAAAATAAAGGAAACGGTTATTCAAAAAATGGGCCCTAAGAAATTAGAGTCCATTTTTTTGTTTTGCAGTTTTTAATTTCGGATACATTTTTTCACGCAAAGCTTTAATGTTTTCATCATTGATATATTCATCATAGGTCATGCGTTTATCGATAATTCCACTTGGTGTAAGCTCAATAATGCGATTGGCCACTGTTTGAACAAATTCGTGGTCATGTGATGTAAAAAGTGCAATATGTTTCCAGTCTTTTAAAGCATTGTTAAATGCAGTTATTGATTCCAGATCCAAGTGATTGGTTGGTTCATCTAAAATTAAACAATTTGCATTGGTCAACATCATGCGTGAAACCATACACCGAACTTTTTCACCACCAGAAAGTACATTTGATTTTTTTAATGTTTCTTCTCCCGAAAACAACATTTTTCCTAAGAATCCACGTATGTAAGTTTCATCTTTGTCTTTGGAAAATTGGCGGAGCCAATCAATTAAATTAACATCATCTGTAAAATATTTTGTATTCTCATTTGGCAAATAGGATTTGGTGATGGTACTTCCCCACGTACAAACGCCTTTATCAGGCGTGTCTTCTCCATATAATATTTCGAAAAACGAAGTAATGGCCACATGTTCTTTTGACAGAATTGCAATTTTATCACCTTTTGTAATTGTAAATGTTATGTTCGAAAAATAAGGAATTCCTTCGGGTGATGCCTTCGCAAGATTTTCAACAGATAATATCTGGTCGCCACAATCACGTTCTGCTTTAAAAATAATTCCGGGATATTTACGTGTACTTGCTTTGATCTCATCGATCACCAGTTTTTCCAGTAATTTTTTTCTACTTGTTGCCTGGCGCGATTTTGAAGCATTTGCGCTGAAACGTTCGACAAAATCCTGTAGCTCTTTTCGTTTATCTTCTGTTTTTTTATTTTGATCGGAACGTTGACGCAAAGCCAATTGGCTGGATTCGTACCAAAAAGTATAATTACCGGTAAATAATTGGATCTTCCCAAAATCAATATCCGCAACATGCGTACAAACGGCATCTAAAAAGTGACGGTCATGGGAAACCACAATAACTGTATTTTCAAAATCAGCTAAAAAGTTTTCTAACCAGGCGATAGTTTCAACATCCAAATCATTGGTTGGTTCATCCAATAAAAGAATGTCGGGATTTCCAAATAAGGCTTGAGCTAATAAAGCGCGGACTTTTTCTTTACCATTTAATTCGCCCATTAATTTTGTATGATGTTCTTCTTTAACACCCAGATCACTTAACATATTTGCCGCATCACTTTCAGCGTTCCATCCATCCATTTCGGCAAACAAATGTTCTAAGTCTGCAGCTTTTACTCCATCTGCATCACTAAAATCGGGTTTTGCATAAAGCGCATCTTTTTGTTGAATAATATCCCATAGTTTTTTATTGCCCATCAATACCGTTTGCAAAACAGGGTAAGCATCAAAAGCAAAGTGATTTTGACTTAACACACTCATTCGTTCACCCGGAGTAATAGAAACCTGGCCTGTTGCCGGGTCAATTTCACCGGAAAGGATTTTTAGAAAGGTTGATTTTCCTGCACCATTGGCGCCAATAATACCATAGCAATTGCCCGGAGTAAATTTAATACTTACTTCATCAAACAATATTCGTTTGCCGTAACGTAAAGAAAGATTTGAAACTGAAATCATTATTTTTAATTTTTTTGAAGGCTGCAAAAGTAGTGAATTTTCCGGGATTTTTTGGTAATAGATAAGTTGGAATTATCTTTTGGTTGGGTTTTTGAAAATTCAATAATGCCATTAGAATTGAAAATTCCCCTTTGTTTCCAAAAAAATAGTTTAATTTTATTTCTGTCAAAAAATAAATCAACAGTTTCCGATTGTGTTTTTAAACTTTTTTATGAATAAACTTTTTCACGCTTTCTTATTAGTTTTCTTTGCTTTAATAATTCAGCAAAAATTGGAGGCGCAGTACAATGGCTATCCAATAAGAAATTATACTTCAAAGGAAAACAAAGGTTTTACTCAAAACTGGGTTTGTGTACAGGATAAAAGGGGTGTGCTTTATTTTGGAAATAGCAGTGTTATTTTAGAATATGATGGAAAAGTATGGCGAAAAATACCCGTTACAAGCAGTGTGGCAATACGGTCGTTATACATTGATAGTTTAGGAACTATTTATGTTGGTTCAGTTGGCGATTTCGGCCTTTTAGTTCCTCAAAAAAATGGCGAACTTGTTTTTCAATCCTTAACAAAAGGACTAACAGAAAAAGAAAAAAACTTTTCAGATGTATGGAAAATCCACAATAATAAAGGGGCTGTAATTTTTCAATCAAGCGAGAATTTATTTTTTCTGAAGGATAACAAAATAACTACGATCAGTCCTGAATTTTCTTTTGCTTCCCTTTCTTTTATTGCAAATGATGATTTTTATATCCGGCAACGCATGGTTGGTCTGATGAAATTAGAAGGTAATAAACTTCATCTGATTCCTGAAGGTGAAAAGCTGAAAGATGATGGAATATTGGGAGTTATTCCATTTCCAAAACATTCAAAAAATAAATATCTGGTGCTTACCGGTGATAATGGATTTTTTTTAATTGATGATATTAAAAAAAATATAACACCTGTTTTGTCAACTTCAGCAAAACAGTTGAATGATATTGGAGTACTGGGAATGAACTGGTTTAATGATTCAACAATTTTTATAAACTCCCGTGGAGGTATTATTTCCCTGAATCAAAAACTGGAGCTGCAAAAAATTATAAATAAAAGCGATGGATTAAATGATGAATCAATTGCAAATATGTTTGTTGATAAACAAAAAGAATTATGGCTATGTACAAATAATGGTATTAGTAAAATATCTATCAATTCACCACTTTACTTTTACAATAATTCCTCCGGATTAAAAGGCAACATATTTAAAATTTCTATTTATAATAATAAAATATTTGTAGGAACTACTGCAGGTATATTTCAGGCAGAATTAAACAACCAGAATAAAAGCAGCACCGCTGAAAAATTGATTTTTAAGAATATTGAAGGAACCTATTTTGAGGTATGGGATTTTAATCAAAATAAAAATCAATTGTTAGCAGCAACAAGTGATGGAGTTTTTGAAATAGCCAATAATAAAGCAAATAGAATAACGAAAGCCTATTCAAATATTATTTTTAATTCGGTAAATAGCGAAAATAGAATGTATGTAGGAGAAAAAGATGGACTGAAAATTCTTGAAAAAAATAAAAGTTTAAAATGGGAAGTAAAACATTTTCTTGATTTCCCAACAGATGATATTGTAAGTATTGTTGAAATACCCAATGATTCAATCGATCCAAAGGAAGTTGTTTTGTGGATGACTACAAGAAATAAGGGTGCAATGAAAGTATCATTTGATGGAACATTTAATTATAAACTGACAAGATACGATACTACAAGAGGTTTACCCAATGAATTAATAAATCTGGAGATATATAATGGTAAAGTATATTTCTGTAATGCTGTTGGTTCATTTGTCTATGATAAAAACAAAATATCCGCATTTACTCCCGCTCTTAATTGGGGTACCGGAAATATATTTTTATATGATAAAAACAAAGATGAGGGAAAGAAAAAGTGTTTTACAGAAATTCCGATGAATTCTATTTGGAATGAAAAGGAAACACTAATTTCTGATGATTCTATTTCAGGCGATGGAAAAAATTTATTAAATGCTTTGATGGTGATGGAAGAAAAGGGATACACGTATTATCAGAATAATCCGGATATCTTATGGATTGGACTTTCTGATATCCTTATCAGGTATGATTCGCATGTTAAAAAAGATTATCAAACAGCATTTAATACCTTGATCAGGAAAGTATCGATAGGAAAAGATTCAACTGTTTTTTTTGGCACCTATTCCAATCCAATTAGCGAAACAAAAAGAATTGTTTCATTAGATCAGGGAAGCGACCAGTTTCTTCAACTGCCTTATAAATATAATAGTTTGACATTTGAATATGCTGCGCCATTTTTTGAACGTGAGGAACAGACTCAATTCAGTTACAAACTAATCGGCTTTGATACAGCATGGTCTGCATGGTCAATAAGTTCGTCTAAACAATTTACTAATTTATTCGAAGGGGAATACATATTTATTGTAAAAGCTAAAAGTGTTTATCAAAACGAAAGCCGGGTTGCTCACTATAAATTTACAATTCTCCCGCCTTGGTATAGAACTTTTTGGGCTTATATATTTTATTTATTGATATTCGTTTTATTAATTGTTATTGCCGTAAAAATTAGTGTAAGGCGATTAACCCTTGCCAAAATTAAACTGGAAAAAATTGTGACAGAACGCACGACAGAAGTAGTAAAACAAAAAGAAGAACTTCAGCAAAAAAGTGCAATCATTGAAATCGCTTATGATGATATTAAATCAAGTATTAATTATGCCAAACGTATTCAGGAATCTATTCTGCCATTAAAGAATGAAATAAAAAAATCATTCCCTGAGTCATTTGTTTTATTTAAACCCCGTGATATTGTGAGTGGCGATTTTTATTGGTTTTCAAAACATGAGAATAGGAATATAATTGCTTGCGTTGATTGCACCGGACATGGCGTTCCGGGGGCTTTTATGAGCATGATCGGCAACACCATACTGAACGAAATAATAAATGAAAAAGGAATAGAAACACCTTCAGAAATATTAAATTTATTGCATGAACGTGTTCGTCAATCTCTTAAACAGGATCTGGAAAACGCTGAAACGAGGGATGGAATGGATATATCGCTTTGCGTTATTGATACTTTAAATAGCAAAATACAGTATGCCGGAGCAAACCGGCCCTTGTACATTATCCGCAAAAACAAGCTGGAAGAAATAAAACCAAACAAAATGCCAATTGGGGGTTATCAGATGGAGGAGGACAGGCGCTTTCTTAATCATGAAATTTCATTGAATAGTGGTGATACAATTTATTTAACTACTGATGGCTATGCCGATCAGTTTGGCGGAGAAAAAGGGAAGAAATTTATGGTGAAACGGTTTCACCAACTGTTAATGGAGATTCAAGATCAAACCATGGAACATCAGGCTGAAACGCTTAGATCTACTATTGAAAAATGGCAAGGGTCGTTAGAACAAGTAGATGATATACTTTTGATCGGTATAAAAGTTTAGCAAAAAGCCCACAATCTGTGGGCTTTTTCTTTTTATGCATTTTTAATCTCTGTAATGATCACTTTTCCGGTAGGGGTAGTTACTTTAACGTAAACAAATCCATCCCCGATTTTTCTATCAATGGTAGCACCCGGTTGGAAAAATTCCCATTTGTTGGCTGTACCTGCTTCGGTTAAACGTCCGGAATCACTGTCATAGATATCTGCAAGTGTTCCGCTTTTGTCTTCTCTAATTGCTGCCATAAATTTTTTTTATAGGTTAATATTAATTTTATTAAGCTAAGTAACTAAATATTAATTAGAACAACAAACTTTAAAACGATTTCCTCCGTAAGATTTTATAACCATATTTTGATATATTTGTCTTACTAAATAATACTACTCCATGGTACGTTTCGTTTTTATCTTTCTCTTAGCGATCTGTTTAACATTTCCGGGTTTTGGAAATAATAAATTAGATTCATTAATAAACCAAATCGAAACATTTAAAGAAGATACCTCAAAGGTTAATGAGATATTGAAAGTATGTGCTCTTATCCGAGAAAATGACCCTGACAGAACGATTGAGATCGCTGAGAAAGGGATTAAACTTTCGCAAAACCTGGATTATAAATTAGGCTTAGCAAAGTGTATTCAAAATGTGGGTATTGCATATCATAACAAAGGCAATTATGAAAAGGCGGTAGATAATTATCTGAAAGCATTAAAATATTTTGATGAACTAAAAGATGACAATGGTATAGGAACAACTTATAATTTGTTGGGGATCGTATGTCGTTTACAAGGTAATTATAAACAGGCAATTGAATATTATAAAAAAGCGCTTCAATTGTCAAAGGAAAGCGGGGATAAAAAAAGTTATGCCGGTACACTTTTAAATATTGGAAATGTGTTTTATTTTTCTAATGATTTTGAATCTGCAATTGATTATTATCAACAAGCAAATGCAATATTTCTTGAATTAGGAAAAAAAAATGAAGCTGCAACTTGTCTGCAAAATATTGGAAGTATTTATTTTTCGCTAAGTAAATTTGATCTTGCTCTTGAAAACTATACAAAAGTATTGGATGTAAGACTTGGAGATAATGATCAATCGCTTATTGCTGTGGCTTTAAATAATATCGGGGAGGTTTATAAAGAGAAAGGAGATTTTCATAAAGCAATTGAATTTATAAATAAGAGCATAATTATTTCTAAAAAAACTGATGCTAAAGAAACACTCCGGATTAATTACGAAAACATGTTAGATCTTTATTCTAAACAAGGAAATTATAAAGAAGCCATCAACTATTTTAAATTAGTTTCAGATTTAAAAGACACTATTTTTAATATCGAAAGCAATAAGCATTTGCAAGGACTTTCGGTAAAATATGAATCTGAAAAAAAAGAATCTGAAAATAAAATTCTTCGTTCGGAAACAGAACGGCAAAAAATTATTAATTGGTCAATAAGTACAGGATTGTTTTTATTGGCAGTGCTAACATTTTTCATTTTCAGAGGATACAAAAACAAGAAACGTGCACACCTGATCATCAGCGATCAAAAAAAAGAAGTGGAACGGCAAAAATTAATTGTTGAAAATCAAAAAGAATTAGTTGAAGAAAAAAACAAAGAAGTATTGGATAGTATTTATTATGCCCGTAGGATCCAACGGGCACTTTTAACAAGTGAAGGATATATTAAAAAACATTTGAATGCCGATTTTTTTATTCTCTTTAAACCAAAAGATATTGTTAGCGGTGATTTTTATTGGGCCGTGGAGCACAATAATTTATTTTTTATAATGACCGCAGATTGTACAGGGCATGGTGTTCCGGGAGCATTCATGAGTATGTTGGGGATTAATTTTTTAAATGAGATTATTATTGAACGGAAAATAAAAAATCCTGCTCTTATATTGGATATTTTACGCGAAGAGATCATTCGTAACTTGAATCCGGAAGGTGCCGAAGAAGCAAAAGATGGAATGGATGCCGTAATATGTGTGTACGATATGCAAAACAAAAGGATGGATTTTGCTGCGGCCAACAATCCTTTGTGGTTAAATAGAAATGGAGTGATAACTGAATACAAAGCTGATAAAATGCCTGTGGGAAAATATTATGAAAATGCCTTGGGTTTTACCAAACAAAGTATTGAATTAGAAGCCGGCGATACCATTTACACCTTTACAGATGGTTATGCTGATCAGTTTGGTGGCGACAAAGGAAAAAAATTTAAATATAAACCATTGAAAGAAATGTTCCTGGAAAACAGCAACAGATCAATGAAAGAGCAAAAAGATATATTTGACAAAACATTCGAAAGCTGGCGTGATAAATTAGAACAAGTGGATGATATTTTAGTGATTGGAATAAAAGTTTAATATGAAAATGAAAAAGACAATCAATTATTTTTTTTCTTACCGCTTGATCATACTTTGTTTTGCAATAGGGGGCAGCGGTAAACTGTTGCAAGCTCAAAACTCAAATAAAATTGCAGATAGCTTAATTGTTTTGCTGAAATCAGCAACAGATACAACACGTATAAATATATTGAATGAAATCGCTTATGAATATATTTCTGATGCTCCTGAAACAGCAACAAAATATGCAAATGAAGCTTTGCAGCTGGCGCAGAATGTTGATTTTTTAATGGGAGAAATAAATGCAAATAATAATTTGGGATTGGCTCAGTATTACAGCAATAATTATGATGCTGCACTTGACTATTACAATAAGGTGCTTTTGTTAGCTAGGAAAAATGGGGATAAATTAAAAGAAGCGAGCGCCATAAATAATATTGGATTGGTATATGATGATAAAGCAGACTATACTAAAGCACTGGAAAATTATTTAAAGGCATTACAAATAGTAGAAAAAATAAATGGCAAACGACTTATTGCCAGCACCACTAATAATATAGCATTGATTTATCAAAATCAGGGAAAATATGAACAAGCACTCGCTTTTCATCACAAAGCATTAAAAATAAAGGAAGAAATTAAAAATACAAAAGGGGTAGGAAACTCCTTGCATAATATTGCCCTGGTCTATAAACTAAAAGGTGATTACGAAAAAAGTTTAGAATATAATTTTAAAGCTTTAGCCATTCGGGAATCAGTGAATGATATGAACGGGAAAGCTCTTACATTAAATAATATTGGTAGCGTATATGAATCGATGGAAGAATTTGATAAAGCGCGTACCTATTTTGAGGAGTCCCTTGAAATACGAAAACAATTAAAGGACCAATATGGTTTAGCGGTTACTATATTTAGCCTGGGCTCCAACTATTTTAGCCGGAAACAATATGAAAAAGGTTTTGAATACATGCAGGAAGCGATCGAAATATCAAAAAAAATCGGGGCAAATGAGTTACTTAAAAAAGAATACCAAACAATGGCAGAAGTGTTTGCTGACCGGCAAAATTTTTCAAAAGCATACGAATATCAAAAACTATATATTAACGTAAAAGATTCTATTTTAAATGCTGAAACAGAAAAACAAATTAATGAACTACAAACAAAATACGAAACAGAGAAAAAGCAAAAGGAAATTGAACTGATCACTAAAAATAATGAGATCCAGGCGCTCGAACTTAATAAAAATAAATTATGGATATGGATGCTCGTTGTAGCTGTTTTATTAGTGTTTACGCTTGCAGGATTGTTTTACAACAGGTCTAAATTAAAACAAAAGGCAAATGTATTGCTAGAGCATCAAAACACGGAAATAACGCAGCAGAAAAAAGAAATTACCGATAGTATCAATTATGCAAAACGCATACAGGAATCTATTCTTCCACCATCTGAACATTGGAAAAAATTACTGCCGGATAGTTTTATTTTTTATCGTCCCAAAGATATTGTCAGCGGTGATTTTTATTGGATAGAACAAAAAAACCAAACTGTTTGTTTTGCCGCTGTGGATTGCACCGGACATGGTGTTCCGGGAGCCCTCATGTCGGTAGTTGGATTTAATTTACTGACACAAGCCGTGAACGAAATGAATTTAACAAAACCTTCAGAAATACTAAAACATTTAGATGCAGGGGTTACAAAAACATTACGACAATCAAATGACGGAAAAGGTGTGAAGGATGGAATGGATCTTTCCTTGTGTTCATTAAATAAGGAAACAAATGAATTGCAATATGCCGGAGCATTTAATTCATTGTACTACATTAATAATGGAGTATTTATTGAAATAAAAGCGGATAAATTTCCAATAGGTGTTAATCTTGATGGTATTGTGGATAATTATACCAATCATACTATTCAACTTCAAAAAGGAGATGCTGTTTATTTATACAGTGATGGTTATGCCGACCAGTTTGGAGGAGCAAAAGGAAAAAAATTCAAATACAACCAATTGAAAAACTTGCTTGTTTCAATTTCAGAAAAGCCAATTGAAGAACAGCAAAAATTAATTGCAGATGCTTTTGATAATTGGAAAGGGGAGCTGGAACAAATAGATGATGTGTTGATAATCGGGGTGAGGGTGTAATTTCTTTCACCTAAAAATAAGCCCTCACTTGCGCACCACCTGTATGAATAATTTTTGTGCCTTCTGATTTACGTCCATCATACGTAATACTCAATTGCATATTGTTTGATAAATTACGCTGGTAAGCTAAGCCCCAGGTAATATTTTCTCCTGCTTTTAAGGCATCTAACATTTCAAAAGCGAGGGAGGTATTTTGACTTCCATTAAATTTAATTTGAATAAAATTGGCTTTTAAATTTAAACTTCCTTTTTGTAAAACATTGTATTTGATTTCAGCACCATAATCTTGCAATATGGCAGTTTGTCCGCCAAATTCAGCTTTATTTTTTTTATCGGTGTATTTAAAAGAAACACTTACGCGGAAAGAAGTGTTGGGTTGATAACTAAATTTTGGCTCCAATTCATAATAGGAGATAGCATAATCTCTTGTGTTGAAATATGCTGATTTGCTTGATTTAACACCATTCTTGCCATCTAAGATCCACGTTAATTGTTGCACAATGTTCCAACGTAAATGTGCTTCTTCATACGTGTTTTGGTGGGTGTCAAAGCCATTCACCAATAAAATTTTATTCCGGACATCCTGATAAGAAATATCAAGACCAAATACGGAGCTTAACTGGTTGATGAATAATGTATTTCTGAATGAAGAACTGAGTGTAATTAATGTGCTGTCATTTGTTTCTGATAAAAACGGATTGTATGCTTTTGTGAGATCGTCTTCATTTGATTTCCGATCCACACGATACGTTGTTTGATTTGCAAATCGGGAAATAAATTTCCGGAATCCTGTTTTAGTTGCCCATAATGCGGATGGTTTTAACATCAGCATTTCAGAAAACTGATTGCTATACGTTTTTACATAATCACTGGTAGGCGTGTAAACTTTAATATAAATTGCCTGATCTTGAAAAGCTGCTATTTCAAACTCGTTTAATTCTTTTATTCCATTGTTGTTATAATCATTCCATGTGTAAACACCTTGTCCGGGTGCGACAGCAATGTACGAGAATTCTTTTTTTACTTCCAACCCCGAACCAATTTCATAAAAAGTATTGGAGTAAATTATTCCTTTCCATAATTTAAAATTGTATTCAATTCTTGAAACTAAGGAGTTGTCTGTTAAAGCAGAATCTCCAATTTTTAATCTTCGATAAGCAGCATTTATTTTTAATTGATTGTTTGGATTTTTAAGAAGTTCTAAAAAGGCGCCATAATTTTCAGCAAATGCGGCTTCATTTAATTTGGGTTTCCCGGAATTGTTTTTCACATTATAATCTGTTCGTTGCTTGTAATTTATTCCATAATGATTTTTTGTAGAATCTGAATTTTGTGCATACGCTTGCCATTCCCAGAATTGATAACTGTTGGAGAGGATTGAATCTTTATTGTTTAAGGCGAATTTGTTTTGCTCAAACTCATCTTTTAATCCAAGAGTCAGCCATTTTATTTTTTGAGAAACGCCACTTTTGTGCCTGTAAAAATTAGTGTTGGTAGTGCTAGCTGAATTTAATAAACTTCCATCGTATAAAATTGCAACCCCTTTAACAGCAAGGTTAATGTTGGCATTGTGTTTTGTTGCATTGTATCTTGTTCCTTCCAAAAGCGCATTGAATCTGTATATTGCTGCTCCAATTTCTTTTTTAGACACACCTATAGCAGCTCCTACAACATGTTGATCATCAGCAAGAGTCGTGTTTCCACGATTCCAGTCTCTTTCAAATTCGATGCTACGGTAACGTTCGACCGGAGAAAAGTATTTCTGAACATATTCGTAATTTAAATTAGTAAGCAGTGTAAGTGGACTATAGGTTGAGTCTTTCGCTTTAGTTCGGTTAAACGGGGAAGCATTATCAAAATTCATTTTCAAAGCATAACCAACATCATCATTGCTATTCGCAGATGAAAATGTATTAATATCATTATTGCTCGCAGCAGCTTCTATTGATAATTTGCTGTATTTGTTGAATAAATAGTCAGCACCAACGGTGAGCATTTGTTTTTTCTTAGGTGCTATCAATTGGATCACAGGCTCGTAGCTCCCGTGTAGCGTATCGCCCGTTATACTTGGTGCAACCCACTGAAAAACTTTTCCGTTTGCACTTGAAGTAATTTGATTGTAATGGCCTTTTCCTACTCCAACATTACTGAAGGTGACACGAAAATGAGCGGTGCTATCCGTCCTGTAAACAAAAATATTCTTATAGATAGTTGCTCCAATTAAGGTATCTTTTTTTTGATATAATACTTCACTGTTCGAAAAAGGGATACTGTCATAGCTTGGACTGATAGCAAGTGATAAAGTATCGCCAACATCAGATAATATTTTTTTCTGAGCTGTTGTCAGATCTTGTTGCAAGGGTTGGTTTTTGCTGTCTTGTTCAGAATATACATTTACATGTAATTTTAATTTCCCTTGTTCATAATCATTTCCAAAATGCACCAGGGAACGTGCATAATTTTTATCGGAATATTGAAATTCCACAACAATGCGTTTATCTTTTGTGATAAGTTGTTTAGCTGTAAATGTAAGTTCTGAAGTATTATAATTAATTACATAATCATTCTCTTGCCCTCTGTCCATAAGTCGTCCATCGACATACACTTTTTCTGTTCCGGATAATACACTGATGTACGTTTCGTTTTCTGCGCCATGTAATCGATAGGGTCCTTGATTACTCTCCACACCTTGAATTTGATTTCGTGCAAATTTTCCTCTCGAAACTGCCGCACTCAAACTGGTTTTGTAAAGTCCTTGTTTGGAAATATCTTTATTACTTCCATTAATTTTTTGTGTCGTTGAAAAACTTACTCCTTGTGCTTTTTTATTGAAATTCATAAAATAAGACCTGGGCCGGGTCAATTGAAAATCACCTGCAATCAATTTTGTATTCATAGTTGATAATTGAATAAATACTTTATCAAACTCTTGCAATTGCTGAGTATTTCCTTCGGGTTGAATAGGAATATTATTATCTGTTGCCGCTAATAATATATCAATATTATTACTCAAATGTCCGGATAGTTGCAAATTTAAATTTGAATTTACTACTACATCCTGATTATTTCCAAACGAAATTCCACGCGAAATACTTCCGCTTTTATTCAAACCATCCATTTTAAATATGTCATCATTTTTTGATTCGATATTATAACTGAAAGGGTTAGTTTTTCCGAATAAATCTGCCTTTATTCGGTTTACATCTTTATGTTTTGTTTCTTGTGAAAATAGATAGGGAAATGTTTTGTAGGAAGAAAAAATAATATCTGCTTTTATATTTTCTTCAAGTAATTTTTTTCGATTTAAAATGACCAACCCCTCTGCATAATTTATTTTATAATAGGAGGTATCAAGTAAAGTTCCATTTATGGTGGAAAGTTTTATTGAACCCGGAACAATACTTAAGGAGTCGAGTTTAACAGTATCAGAAATTACCGAAAAGGATTTAGTTCGATTATTGACGGTGTTTTGCGCAAATCCGCCAATACACATAAATAGTATAGCTAAGAGCAATATTTTTTTTCGAACCATCACAGATTTAAAAGTACTAATTATACCGAAACAAAATACCCGAACGAATGAACGAATTCATTCGTTCGGGAGGTGGTTTCAGAAAATGAACTTGTGTTAACCCAGACTATACAAATATCGATCACATAATCTTTTCGGAACCACCATAAATAAAACATCTTTGATATAGGTTCATAACAAATGCATTTTATACATTTGTTGCACCTAATTAATACGCAAAAAAATGACAAAAATTATAACATACAATCTAAATGGTATTCGTTCTGCAATGAGCAAAGGATTAATGGAATGGTTAAAAGCCGCTGATCCGGATATTTTATGTGTTCAGGAATTAAAAGCAGAACCGGGACAATTGGATGTAAGCATTTTTGAAGAAGCCGGTTATCATCATTTTTGGTTTCCTGCGCAAAAGAAAGGATACAGTGGAGTGGCTATTTTTACCAAACAAAAACCGGATCATGTTCAATATGGTTGTGGTATCGAAAAATACGATTTTGAAGGCCGTGTTATCCGCGCTGATTATGGTGATGTATCTGTATTGAGCGTTTATCACCCCAGCGGTAGCAGTGGTGAGGAAAGGCAGGCATTCAAGATGCAATGGCTGGAAGATTTTGAAAATTATATTATTAAATTAAAAAAGGAGCGGCAAAAACTAATTATCTGTGGCGATTACAACATTTGCCATCAACCGATCGATATTCATAATCCTAAAAGTAATGCGAACAGCAGTGGTTTTTTGCCCGAAGAGCGGGACTGGATCGATAAATTCATGAAATCGGGGTTTGTAGATAGTTTCCGGCATTTTAATAAAGAGCCACATAATTACAGTTGGTGGAGTTTTAGAGCGAATGCCCGTGCAAAAAATTTGGGTTGGCGTATTGATTACAATTTGGTTAGTTCTAATCTGGAGTCAAAAATGAAGCGGGTGGCTATATTGCCGGAAGCAAAACATTCAGATCATTGTCCTGTAGTTCTGGAGATAGATTTATAAAAAAACGCTATAAATACCTCAAAGAACTTTTTCTTGTTATTTTTAAAGAAATTTACAGATATTCTATATATTTGTGCTTCTTGAAATAAATAAAATATATCTTTCAAATATGAAAAAAGTAATTTATTCATTATTGGTTGTTGGTTTTTTGTCATCTTGTGGTGGCGGAAATAACACTACAGGTGAATCTCGTAAAGCCAACGGAGGCGTATATTACGGAGGTGTTTTTAGAATGAATGAAGTAGAGGATTTTCGTAACCTTTTTCCTTTAAACATTACTGAAGTAACTTCACATCGTATCGCAAATCAGGTTTATGAAGGCTTGGTTAAGCTTTCGCAGGATGATTTAACGATTTTAGCCTCTTTAGCTGAAAAATGGGAAAAAAATGCTGATGCATCACAATGGACATTTCATATTCGTAAAGGTGTAAAATTCCATGATGACCCTTGTTTTTCTGATGGAAAAGGCAGAGAAGTTACGGCAAAAGATTTTAAATATTGTTTCGACCGACTTTGCACTTCAAGTCCTGAAAATCAGCAGTTTAATGGCTCATTTAAGGATCGGGTAGTGGGCGCTAATGAATATTACCAATCTACGATTGATAAAAAACCTTTAGCAGGAGGTGTTTCAGGAGTTAAGGTAATTGATGATTATACAATTGAAATTGATCTGATTCATTCATTTGCCGGATTTCTTAATATTTTGAGTACTCCCGGTTGTTGGGTATATCCACAAGAAGCACAAGAAAAGTATGGAGTTGATATGCGTGTAAAATGTGTTGGTACGGGTGCTTTTCAAGTGAAAAACATAAAAGAAGGAGACAATGTTATTTTAGAAAGAAATCCTAATTATTGGAATGTTGATGAATTTGGAAATCAACTACCTTACTTAGATGCAATAAAGTTTACGTTCATCAAAGAAAAAAAAGCTGCATTGTTAGAATTTAAACGCGGAAATCTTGATATGATGTTCAGTTTACCGATCGAAATGATTCCCGATATTTTAGGAGAACTGGATCATGCAAAAGAAGGAAATACTCCTTTCGAAATGCAGGTAGTACCCGCTATGAGCACATTCTATTTAGGTTTTCAGAATCAAGGGGAAATATTCAATAAAAAAGAAGTTCGTTTAGCATTTAACTATGCTATCGATCGCGAAAAAATTGTTAATTACACGCTGCAAGGTGAAGGAATCCCGGGGATTTATGGTATCGTACCTCCTTCATTTAAGGAATATGACATCAAACGTTTAAAAGGGTTCTCATTTGATGTGGATAAAGCTCGTAAATACATGGCTGCAGCAGGTTATCCTGATGGGAATGGTTTTCCAAAATTAACATTGCAAATAAATAGTGGTGGCGGGGATAGAAATATTCAAACAGCTGAAGTAATTCAAAAAATGTTAAAAGAGAATCTTAACATTGATGTGGAAATAAATGTGATGCCTTTTGCAGAACATCTGGAGAGTTTAGAAACTGGCAAGGCTCAGTTTTGGAGATCTGCCTGGGTAGCAGATTATCCGGATCCTGAAACTTTTTTATCTTTATTATATGGTAAAAATGTTCCTGAAAAAATAACAGATAAATCCTATTTAAATTCGGTTCGTTATAAAAGTGCCAAATTTGATTCGTTATTTTCCGCTGCATTAAGAGAGGTGGATGACAAAAAACGTTTTGATTTATATCTTCAGGCAGACCAGGTTGCAATTGATGACGCAGCAATTATGCCTGTTTTTTATGATGAAAATTATCGATTAATTCAAACCAATGTTAAAAATTTTACCGCCAATGCAATGGAATACAGAGATTTGTCTCATGTGTATTTTGAATCAAAAGAAGCAAAAGCAGAATCTAAAAAATAAAAAAATTACAGAATAAGTATAAAAACCATTCTTCAAAAGAGGAGTGGTTTTTTTTGTTTCATAATTATTAACAAAATGCAGGTGTTGATTTGTGCATAAAGTTTCTTTAGGATCCTAAAACCAGCGTACATTTTTAATAATATTGTACTGATAATCATAAATAATTTTACAAATGAAAAACGGCATAAAGTATTTTACAGTTTTGTTGTTAAGCACTGCACTATTTTCATGTGTACCTCAGCGCAAACTCGAAGAGGAACAAGCAAAACGTGACAATTGTGAAAAAGAGCTTGCAGCTTTAAAAACAAGCAGTCAGGGTTGCGATACAAAGTTGAATGAAGCCACAACCAAATTAATTGAAGGAGAAAAAATAGTAGCAGGCTTAAAAAAAGATACATCTATTACCGGGACAAGCTATCGAAATCTAACAGCAAAATATGATAAATTAAATCAGATCAATGAACAATTGCTGGATAAATACAATCGTTTGCTGGAGGGGAATTTAGCAGATACTAAAAAAATTTCCGGGGAACTGCAAGGAACTCAGGAACAGCTTTTGAAAAAGCAGGATGAACTTAAACAACTCGAGGCACAATTAAATGTTCAAAAGAAAAACTTAGATGCACTTACTGCTGAATTGCAAAAGCGCGAGGCACGTGTTGCCGAATTAGAAGGAGTGTTGAAAAAGAAGGATGAGGCGGTAAATGATTTAAAGAAAAAACTTTCTGACGCATTATTTGGCTTTGAGGGAAAGGGCCTGACAATTACCCAGAAAAACGGAAAAGTGTATGTTTCTATGGAAGAAAGTTTACTATTTGCTTCCGGAAGCACTACCGTTGAAACAAAAGGGGTGGATGCGTTAAAGAAAGTAGCAAAAGTGTTGGAGCAAAATACAGATATCAATATTTTAATTGAAGGTCATACGGATGATGTTCCAATGATAGGAAAAGGGGATATAAAAGATAATTGGGATCTAAGCGTAATGCGGGCAACTTCAATTGTAAAAATTATTACTAAAAACAGTACAGTTGATCCTAGGCGACTAACTGCTGCCGGAAGAGGTGAATATTTCCCTATCGACCCTGTTAAAACAACAGATGCAAGGAAAAAAAACAGGAGAACAGAAATTATTTTGACTCCCAAATTGGATGAACTTTTCAAAGTTCTTGAAACAAACTAAAAATTATTTTTTTTATCTCAAGAGCTGAAGCAATAAAAACTTCAGCTCTTTTTTTGAAAAATTTTCAGACTTTGTATCTTTTTGAAAAAATTACGTTAAAAACATAACAAATAAAAAGAAAATGAAAAAATGGATTCTTTTATTATTAATTACAACTATCGGTAATAGTGTGTTTTCACAACTTGTTACAGAATATTGGGATGTTGCTCAAACGAAAAAGAAAAGTGAACAACAAATGAAAAATGGTATGCAAGATGGAAAATTTGTTGCTTGGTTTGAAAACGGTGACATAGCCAGAGAAGGAGCTTTTGTGGAAGGAAAAGAGAATGGAAAATTTAGTTCGTTTTATCCCGGTAAAAAAGTTAAAGCGGAGGAAAATTATTCAAACGGGAAAAAGAACGGAACATGGAAATATTGGTATATAAATGGAAATAAAGCACAAGAAAATTTTTTTAAAAATGATCAACCGGACAGTACCTGGACCGGATGGTATGAAAGCGGGAAGCTAAAAAGTTCAGAAAGCTATAAAAACGGGAAAAAAGAGGGCACCTGGACTTATTATTATGAAAACGGACAAAAAGAAAGTGAAGGTAGTTTTAAAAATAATTTTGCAGAAGGTTTGTATTCCGCTTGGTATTCAAATAATGTAAAGCAACAGGAAGGACAATTTAAAAACGGAAAAAAAACCGGGCTGTGGAGGGATTGGTTTAAAAATGAAAAGCCAAAGCAAGAATTGCTCTATGAAAACAATGAAGCATTATTAATGAATTTATGGTTAGAAACAGGAGAGCACATTGTAATCAATGGAAATGGAAAATTTACTATGGTTTATGATAATGGCACAAAAAAAGGGGAAGGATATTATAAAGATGGTCGCTTAGATGGAGATTGGTTGTTTTACGCTCCTTCCGGTGAAAAGGATTATCAGGTTACCTACCAAAAAGGAAAAAAAAACGGGCCATGTATCAATTGGTTTAAAAATGGAAAAGTAAAAAGTGAAGGGCCTTTTCTGGATGACAAAAAAAATGGAACATGGAAATGGTATAATGAGAATGGAAAACAGGTGATGGAAGGCTTATTAAAGGATGATTTACGAACCGGAAAATGGATGTACTGGTTTGAAACCGGTATTAAGGAATCAGAAGGTTTTTATAAAAATGATTTACAAGACAGTATTTGGAAATATAATTATAAAGATGGTTCAAAATGGAAAGAAGGAAAATTTAAAAATGGTTTGAAGGAAGGGTTTTGGACAATTTGGTTTGAAAGCGGGCAAAAACTTCAGGAAGGAAATTATGTTTCCGGAAAAGAAGAAGGAGTTTGGTTCTCTTGGTATGACAATGGAATAAAAAAAGATGAAGGAAGTTTTAAATCAGGGAAAATGGATGGAACATGGAAAGGTTGGTTTCCCAATAATAATCCAAACTATACAGGCTACTATAAAGATGAACTAAAAGATGGAGCATGGAAATATTATTTTGATTCGGGAAAAATAAAAGAAGAAGGCGGCTATAAAAAAGGCAAAAAAGATGGGCATTGGATATTCTGGACGCCCTTTGGTTTTAAAGATAGCGAAGGAAATTACAAAGAGGAAAAACCTGATGGTCTTTGGACCTATTATTTTGAAACCGGTGGAAAATCCATGGAGCAGAGGTTTAGCGATGGAAAATTAAATGGAGATTGCAGCTCTTGGTATGAAAATGGAAAATTAAAAAGTAAGACTTCTTATACTTTGGTAAAAGATAAAAATGGCCGGGTTGAAAGTAAGCCTAATGGGGAATGGCTGTATTATGACGAAAATGGTAATGTTATGATGCAGACAACCTATAAAAAAGGAATTAAAGTAAAATAACTTTTGAATGCTCTCTTATCTTCGGGCTCTGGTTACTTTTGGCCTTCTTCGAGGGTCGTGTGGATGTTTTATGTAATGGCGATGGTGATTTGTTTCAACCACAACTTTTTTGTTTTTTCTTGCATAAACAGTGCTAAACCATGCAATGCCTATTACAAATGCCAAACCTAAAAACATATACAGGTAACTCATTTTTTCCTGAAAGGCTTGATGCTCCTGCTCTGCTTTTATCTGTGCCAAAGAGTTTTTAATGTTACTTACATCTTGTGCAAAAGAATTAATACTTAATAAAACCGTTGATAAGAAAAATAAGGCACAAGATTTCCAATAAGTTTTTCTTTCTTTTCCTGCGGATTTTTTTGTTAAAGTTTTCATAATCGTTTAATAAAATGAAACATTTTTTTGATTGCTATAAAGAAATATTCCATAAAAGTACAAAAAATGTCGATAAGCAACCATTTTTTTTCTATTAATACGTAATTGGGGTTCAGAAAGTTGCGAAAAAATATTTGGTAATTTGTAAATATTGACGTACATTTGCATCTGTAATAGAAGAATAATTTATAGAGGGGACCATTGTCCCCTCTTTCTTTTGCCTCATTGATATGATTACTGTTGAAAAAATCAAAAAATTAGCAGACGCTAAAATTGCCGAAGGGACTAATTTTATTGTTGATATTAGCGTTAAGCCGGGTAATAAAATTATCGTTCTGTTAGATAATGATCATGGGATTTCTGTTGTTGATTGCGTAGAAATGAGCCGTCACATTGAGTTTAGTTTAGACAGAGAATCAGAAGATTTTGAATTGAATGTTATGTCCCCTGGACTTACAGAGCCTTTTAAAATTTTACGGCAGTATCAAAAAAATATTGGCAAATATGTAGATATCACAACCAAAGAAAATAAAAAAATATCGGGAAAATTAATTTCAGTAGATGAAACAGCCATACTTCTTGAAACCAAAACAAAAGAAAAAGTAGAGGGTAAAAAAGGAAAACAACAAATTATCAATAATATCAATTTAACATTTAATCAAATCAAAGAAACAAAAATTGTAATATCATTTTAATACTAAAAAAAATGGAAAGCATTAATTTAATTGAATCGTTCTCAGAATTTAAAGAAATAAAAAACATTGATAGAGCTACATTGATGAGCATTATTGAAGATGTATTTCGAAGCATGTTAGTAAAAAAATATGGATCAGATGAAAACTTCGATATTATCGTAAATCCTGACCGTGGTGATATTGAGATATGGCAAAATCGTACGATCGTTGATGATGAATTTGCAGAGGATAGTTTTGATTACGAGGAAGGAAAACATATCAGTTTAACCGAAGCCAGAAAAATTGAACCTGATTTCGAACTGGGCGAGGAAGTAACTACTCCTGTAAAGTTGAATGACTTTGGAAGAAGAGCGGTGTTAGCAGTACGTCAAAATTTGGTTTCAAAAATTCTTGAACTGGAAAAAGATAGTTTGTATAAAAAATACAAGGAAAGAGTTGGCGAAATAATGACCGGTGAAGTATATCAGATCTGGAAAAAAGAATTATTAATACTTGATGAAGAAGGTAACGAACTTTTGTTGCCTAAATCAGAGCAAATTGCTTCCGACTTCTTTAAAAAAGGAGATACTATTCGTGCAGTTGTTCAGCGTGTTGAAATGAAAAATAACTCACCTGTAATTATTTTATCAAGAACATCATCCGCATTTTTGGAACGCTTATTTGAATTAGAAGTTCCTGAGGTATTTGATGGTCTTATCACTATTAAAAAAATTGTGCGTGAACCGGGTGAAAGAGCTAAGGTTGCAGTAGAATCATATGATGACAGAATTGATCCTGTTGGTGCTTGTGTTGGAATGAAAGGATCCCGTATTCATGGAATTGTTCGTGAGTTACGTAATGAAAACATCGATGTTATTAATTACACCAGTAATCCAACATTATTTATTACCAGAGCATTAAGTCCGGCAAAAATCACTTCTGTTAAAATTGATGAAGAAACAAAACGAGCTGAAGTATTTTTAAAACCGGATCAGGTTTCTTTAGCAATAGGAAAAGGTGGACATAATATTAAATTAGCAGGTAAATTAACCGGTTATGAGATAGATGTTTATCGTGATACGGATATTGATCTTGAAGATGTGGATCTTGAAGAATTTGCAGATGAGATCGAAAGCTGGATCTTGGATGAGCTAAAAAATATTGGTTGTGATACTGCAAAAAGCGTATTGGAACTATCAACCGAAGAGCTTGTTAAGCGTACCGATTTAGAAGAAGTAACAGTAAATGAAGTAAAAGCAATTTTGCAATCAGAGTTTGAATAAAGTAGTTAATTAGTTGATTGGGCTAATTTAGGGTTAGCCTGATTTGACCCAATTGACCCAATTAACCAGTCAACCATTACACAATTATATGTCAGAAAATACAGTACAACGATTAAGTAAAGTAGCCAAGGAACTCAATGTTAGTGTTTCTACAATAACAGAATTTCTTAAAGGTAAAGGACATGTCATAGAAAATAATCCTATGGCAAAAATTTCAGAAGAACTGTATTCAATTCTTTCAAAAGAATATCAATCAGAAAAGGCGGCTAAGGAAGAAGCGAAACAAGTAACATCCAGCTCTCGCGCAAAAAAAGAAAGTATAACCCTGGACGAAGAAGCAAAAGTTTCTAATGTTAAAAAAGTTGAAGAGGAAGAAGATATAATAATTAAAAACGTGCAGAATATTCCTCCTCCGGAAAAAATAAAGGAGAAGCCTGTAGAAATTGTTTCTAAAAAAACTGAGCCGGAGGAAGAAAAAGAAGTTATTAAATCGGATGTTAAGTTTACGGTAGTTTCTAAAATTGATCTGGATGCTCTGAACACAAAAACTAAACCGGCCAAAAAAACGAAATTAACAAAGGAAGAAGAGAAAGCTGCAAAAGAAGAAGAGAAAAAAGCTAAAGCTAAACCAACAAAAGGAAAAGCAAAAGCAAAAAAAGAAGATGAGGTTGTAGAAGAACAAAAAGAAGTTCAAGAAATTAAAGCACCTGTTGTTGAAGCTGAAGTAATTCCTGAAATAAAATCAAGCGATCTTCCTCAAGAAGATTTTCTTGCAACAAAAGTTGAAAAATTAGAAGGACCCAAAATTATGGGTAAAATAGATTTACCTGTAAAAGAAGAACGAAAAAAACCGGTTGCTTCATCAACCCCGGCAACCCCGGCAAACGATAACAAGAAAAAACGTAAACGCATTAAAAAGAGTTATGGCGGTGCTACGCTTGGCGATACCTGGAATGCAAATAAAAAACCTGGAACACCTGGTGCCACGGGAACAACAGGTGGTACCGGAACCCCTGTAAATAATGCTCCAAGAAAACAATATCCGAATAACACCTTTACACCACAAACACCAAGAGGTAAATATGTTAAACCGGGAAAAGTAGTATTAACTCCTGAAGAAATTCAGGCACAAATAAAAGAAACGCTTGCTCGTTTAAGCGGAGCAGGAAAATCCAAAGCTTCCAAACACCGTAAATCTAAACGGGATATGGTGAGTGAACGTATTCAGGAAGCTGCAGATCAGCAAGAGGCAGAGAAAAAAGTAATTAAGGTTACTGAATTTGTTTCTGCAAATCAATTAGCGCAGATGATGGATATTTCGGTAAACGAAATCATTTCCACATGTATGAGTTTAGGAATGTTTGTTTCCATTAATCAACGTTTAGATGCCGAAACAATAGCTATTGTGGCTGAAGAGTTTGGATACTCGCTGGAGTTCGTCAGTGTTGAAGTGCAAGAGGCAATAAAAGAAGAAGAAGATACAGAAGATCAATTATTATCCCGTTCACCAATTGTAACAGTAATGGGTCACGTTGACCATGGTAAAACATCCTTATTGGATTATATCCGTAAGGCGAATGTTATTGCGGGTGAAGCAGGTGGTATCACACAACATATTGGTGCATATAACGTAAAATTAGAAAACGAAAAAACAATTACATTCCTTGATACACCGGGTCACGAAGCCTTTACTGCGATGCGTGCCCGTGGTGCCCAGGTAACTGATATTGCAATTATTGTTGTAGCAGCCGATGATAGTGTAATGCCTCAAACCATTGAAGCGATAAATCATGCGCAGGCTGCAGGTGTTCCAATTGTTATTGCAATTAATAAAATTGACAAACCCGGAGCTAATCCTGATAAGATTCGCGAAGCATTATCGCAATTAAATATTTTGGTGGAAGAATGGGGAGGAAAGGTTCAGTGTCAGGAAATTTCTGCGAAAAAAGGAAGTAACATTGAAACATTGCTTGAAAAAGTGTTGTTGGAAGCAGAGATGCTTAATTTGAAAGCGAATCCGAATAAAAATGCAACAGGAACGGTTATTGAATCGGAGCTGGATAAAGGCCGGGGATATGTTAGTACCATACTTGTTGAAGCAGGCACATTGAAAGTTGGAGATATTGTATTAGCAGGTTGTTTCAGCGGTAAAGTAAAAGCACTGCATAATGAACGCGGACAAGTTGTAAAAGAAGCAGGACCAGCAATGCCGGTAATATTACTGGGTTTGAGTGGTGCGCCTCAAGCGGGTGATAAATTTCATGTAATGTCAGATGAACGTGAAGCTCGTGAAATTGCTGCGAAACGTTTGCAATTACAACGTGAACAAGGTATCAGAACAAATAAGCATATTACATTAGATGAAATTGGAAGACGATTAGCGATTGGTGATTTTAAAGAATTGAATGTAATTGTAAAAGGTGACGTGGATGGTTCTGTGGAAGCATTAGCAGATTCATTGCAAAAACTATCGACTGAAAAAATTCAGATAAAAATTATTCATAAATCTGTTGGTGCCATCAGTGAATCGGATGTATTATTAGCTTCGGCATCCAATGCTATCGTTGTTGGTTTCCAGGTTCGCCCTTCAGCAGGTGCCCGTAAAATAGCGGAAACAGAACAAATTGATATTCGTTTATATTCTATTATTTATGATGCGATCAATGAAATAAAAGCGGCAATGGAGGGAATGTTAGCCCCTGAATTTGAAGAAAAAATTGTTTGCAACATTGAGATTCGTGAAGTATTTAATATTACCAGAGTCGGTACAATTGCAGGATGTTTTGTGTTAGACGGAAAAGTGACCCGTAATACCAAAGTACGTGTGATAAGTGATGGTATTGTTGTTCATACCGGTGAGCTGGGTTCTTTAAAACGTTTTAAAGATGATGTGAAAGAAGTAAACAAAGGTTTTGAATGTGGATTGAACATCAAAAATTTCAACGGTATCAAAGTTGGTGATATTATTGAAGGATATGAATTAGTGGAAGTAAAAGCGAAATTATAATATTCTCTTTTTTAATGAAAGGCTCTGCAGTATTGCTTTAACTACACAAGTCTAAGGTGGGAGGAAAAAAATGAGAAAGGACGCTAGTTTTAGCGTCCTTTTTGTTCTTTGGTAAGAGCTGTATTTACGATCTAAGCCAAGTAAATACCATTTTTAAGTAGCTATTTAAGTAATCATCCAAGTTCTGTGATTTCAAGCCAAAATCAGCTAGCTTTCTGTAAGGACTGCCTGGGGAAGGAGTCGCAAAGCATTCTATTGAACCGCCATTACTACATTCAATAACCCTCAAAAAAGGTTTTTTTACTAAATCGGGATTGCCATTTATACTTTGAAGCAATGTGTTTTGAAGTTCAAATGATTTGCTTTCATTCATACTTAATGTTGGATGCTTATTAAAAAAGGCACTATTTAGAAACATTTCATTCATTACACCCTTAGAAGAACACAATATTTTAATCGTTTGTCCCTTTTGGGGGTATTTAAAAAAAAGATGATTGTATGTCCTTTCCGTTAAATGTTTGTCTAAAGCAGATTTATCCTTCCTGTTGCAGCTGAATATCATATCAGTAATACCAATTGAATTTTTTTCAAGGCTATTTTTTATTGAAGCGACATTTTCAAGAAAGATTTCTGAGTCGAAAAATGTTTGATACCAATACCAAAACCTATTATTTGAACTTCCATAATAGAATTGGATGTCGCCATTTTTGACTCTTTCAATGGTCTTAAGCGCATTTAATTTCCCATCATTAGAAAAGGTCAATGACCACGTAGGAAAGCTACCTAGAATTATTTTTGAATGGTTTAAGGTAGGACTATCGAAATCTATTCTCGGATGAAATTCCCGTAAATTATTTGAAGTATTTTTCATACAGATCTTCTCCCATTTTTCTGTAGTGACTGGACTTATATCCTTTGAAAGGGAAATTGCTTACATCGGCAAATTTACTCTTATATAACTCAATGTCTCCATGTTTTTTATTTTCGATCAGAATCCTTAAGCAATTAATAACACCGTTGATAGTAGTGACACTCAGAATAGTATTTCCAGCAACTCTATTCACTTTCCAATTTTCATTGTCAATATTGGCTTTCAAACCGATAAAAATGTTTCGAATTTGCTCGACACAAAAAGCTCGATATTCATCAAGAAGTTTATAGTCATCCTTCTTTTTTTTCAAGTCCTCCTTATTCTTTTTTACCCAAAAACTGAATAAGCTATCTACACCTTCAAATTTCACTAGTGGTTTTAGGCCAAAGCTTATTATAGTGGTGGTTTTCAATTTAGATTTTTCAAACCAATATTCTTCAAATAGACCACCTAATGGACCGGACTCGTTCAATTTGCTAATTATATATTTTGAAATTGATGCCGTTGAAAACGGATTCATCATAAACTCAATTTCATACTTTAATTGTGGAGAAGCCCCAGACTGATTAGAGTTAATTTCCAAAAATAATTTAGCTTCAAATTTTATCCTTTTTTCTTCAGGTTCGTCTTTGGGATAAAGGATACCTGTAATCAATAAATTCTGAATTCCCCTCAAGCCTGCAATAGATTTTTCATAAACATCATCTCCTTCATGATATGAATATGTCCTATGCTGGCCATCAATAATTCCTATAATATTCGCTTTACTTGATATTTTAATGGTGGCTGGCTGTACCCTTGTAATACCTGGATTTGTGAAATTTCCTTTATTGTCTATTGACAATTCGCTACCTCCTTCATCTAATATTCTAATCTCATTAATTGGTAAAGTTGTTATAATATTATTGATGAATACACGTTTTTCATCGTGCAAATATTTGCGCATACTTTTTATTTTTTGGGCAACAAACATCCGCTGATAAAATCCAATGTTATCCTTATTTCTCCAACCATCCCTTCTCAAGACGTAGGCTCGTTTAATTAAAGATTCAGCATCAATATAAAATGAAACAATCTTATAGCCCTCTTTGAAAGAACTATGTTCTTCAGGCAATATATGCCCAGAGAATTCATCTACAGTACTCTTTGACGCTTGTTTTATATTGTCACCGATCTTCGAAAAGTCAATTCCAAGAAAATCAAAAAACTCATGTTTTGTGGACTTCTTTATGATTTTGGCGATGCTCACAAAATACTTTACAACAGGGTAATCAAAATAATGAATGTTTGTTACCAAAACCTTATGTTCATTAACTACCTTGCGTTTTGAAGCATACAGAATTCGAATTTGCAATTGATTTGCAGTGTATTTATTGCTGGTAACGCTTTCAAAGACTTGTTTTAAGGACTTAAACTTGTCCTCAGTCAAAAGGAATTTGAAAAAATTAGCGGGATTTAAATTTATTTTATCGTAAATAATTTTCTTTTCCTTCAAATGGATTCCTGGATCACCAATGGTGTATTCAGTAAGTACAAAGATATTTTCATAATAGAAGATGTCATCGATTTCTGACTCACGGCTGTCATAAGTAAAATGTTTGCCATCAATCCCTGGGACTCTTGAAAATCCGATATTCGTCATCAAGGTTCTTATCTCTCTGGCTTGTTGATCTTGTTCTCTTTTTTGTTCCTTTTCTTGATCACTGAGTTTTTTCTTCCCCTTCTTTTTACCTTTCGCTTTTGTTTTTTTTGTTTTCATCGAGAAAGAAAAATTTTATGGTTTTGCCTTATTTATATCAGTAATTGTACTCATTGCACTAACTACATCCTTGGCATAGATAATGTTTTCTTGTCCAGCCTTGCCTTCATAAGTAAAATTAAACAAGAGAGAAATAATTCGTTTCCTTCCTCCTACAGACAATTTCTCATCTCCGTAGACGTAGAACTCATGTTTGTTCAGAGTATAAAGGTTTTGAGAGGCCTTTTTTATTACAACCTTAGTAACACCTATAATAGACTTTTGCTCATATTTAAGCTTGTCAATAGTTCCAACACTTGCTTCAAATGAAGCTTTAAATTTAAGCGCAGCTGGATCATTCAAATTGCCTTCAATAACATCGTGTAATAGGGTTTTATATTCATTTAAATCTTCACCTTCTGCAACTGGCCAAGTGAGAAATAATGAAAAATTTCTGCTATATTTTTTTTGAAACTCAAAAACAGATTTGATTGTGGCATCGAAAGGATACTTTACACTGGCTTGCATTCTCCCATCAAAATCCAAATTTACTACATCGACAGGAAAGGTTTTATTTTTTCCACTAATTATGAAACTATAATTGGCTGCAATGTATGGGATGAAGTCCGCTTCCACTTTGGCTTCGATGAGTTTTTCACTTAACTTTCTTTGAATTTTTGGATCTTTTTCGAAACATCTCACATTTCCTTTGATAATTCTAAAATTAGGGGTTCCATCAACGGATTTTGATTCTGCTTCTTCCCAATCAATCAGGCCTTCATCTTTGAACAGATGCAAATCTTGCATTGCCTCCGCTGGAAATGTTAAAATACTGAAGTCACGTTCCTGGTCACCGAATATTTCTTTGGCGAAGGCAACCCACTTTTTTCTAATAAAGTCTTTTGGGCTGGAGTTATGTTTATAGACGGCTTTAGGCATACAGTATTACTTGGCTTTCCATTCATCTATTTTTTTATAAAATAGCTCCTTTAGTTTTTTTGCATCACCTCGACTTTCATTGAAAGAATTTTCGAATATGATAAAAATGGTTTGCAAATATTCCCAATCACTTTTTTTAAACTTATTTTTAGCAACAGAATCAATCTCAATTACAGTCCCTTTATTTTTTGTCGTAACAATTTTAACAGGAGAAACTTCTTCTTCCTCCTTCTTTTTTTTACTTCCTTTTTGGGGAGTTGCAGGTTTAGGCTTTGATGAATACGTAACCTTCTTAGCTTTTAAAATTCGCTTTGTGGCATCCTTCTTAACCTTATCCTTTTTGGCATCTCTAACATTTTTCCCGTCATCATATAATTTAAAAGCAATCTTAAAGATGTCCTCCTTCAAATATTCATGTAAAAAGTTCTGTAAAGCAATATAATCTGGGTGGGTTACCCTGAACGATTTTCGATCAATATTCATTGCATCCTCAAGACCCTGTTCGATATATAATTCTCCTGAGATCCAGTTCCTAAATATCTGTTCCATATAAACAGGATATCTTAAAAAAGTGCCGTCAAACCCAAATCGCTCTGCAATAGGAATGTTTTTTATTCTAATAGCTACACCATTTAGTTCACGAGGAATTAACAAACTGTTTTGTATGTAAAAATATCCCTTGAGAGCAATGAAATTATCACTATCGCCAATTCTGATTTTCTTTTTAAATGATGTATGCTCTGCTCTCTTATTTTTATCCTTGGGAAAGTAAATTGGCTTTTTAAGATACATGCCATCAAAATCCACCTTGAAGTTGAATTTTTTATGAAGAGAAACAATTTCATCAATTGTTTTATCCTTAACTCCTTCAATCGGCCCACCATCAATATATTCAACGGGAATGTAAGATGCTAAATCAATAATGAACTGCATATACTCACTATCGTTTTCCCAAGAGTAGACGCTTTTGCTAGCGTGATGTGCAAGCAGATCTTTCATAGTTTTAAATGAAAGCTTAGCAAAGCCCTTGTTTTTTTCTTTTACCGCTTGAGCTTTATATGTCTCATCATTAAATATCTTTAAAACAGGCTCTTTTAATCCTACCAGCCTGATTGCTGTAAAGTGTTCGTTCTTATCTTCTTTTTCATTTACTAGGGTAAACTTCCCTTTCAAATAAGTATCTTCATCATCGCTTTTAGATGGCTTACTATCAAGAATTTCTTTGAAATCAATCCTTGCAGTAAACTTTATCGCTTCACCTTTCTTTGAAGATACAACTTCTAATACATCACATATCTCATTTACTGCAATAAAACCGATACCTATTTTTCCAATCAATGGTCTGCCAGCTGCAGAAAATTCACCTCTGTTTCGTTTGTTAGATTTACTAATCCATGCAAAATTGTTATCAAAATCCTCTGCATTCATTCCATTTCCATCATCTAAGATCGTTATGCTATCTTCGATAGGTTTCATTCTAATAATCACATTTTGCGCATCAGCATCAAATGAATTATTTACTAATTCTTTGATACAACTTGCAGGAGAGCTGTAAATACCAGAGCTCAGATCATTTATAATCTGAGAATGTACTTTAATCTCTCCAACTTGTTCGATGTCCAGAGCAAGAGTTATGTCATTATTTTTATCGGTCATTCTTAATATAAAAAGTGTTCTGGTTTTCTGGCAACAGCCATGTTAGCGGTAGGCACAAACACAGGTTTTCCCATTTCACGAATTTTTAAATTTCCTATTTTGTACTGACTCATTCTTTCTTCGCCAACTCGAATGAATTTTATATACTTTTCTATTCCTAATGAATTTCTTTTGTTCTTGAGAGCCGCGATCATTGTTGACCCAACTCCCGCAAATGGATCCAAAATCCAATCATTTTCTTTTGTTAAAGCAAGAACACACCTTTCTACAAGTTCTATTGGGTACTGGCAAGGATGAATTGTTTTTTCTTTATGATTAGCCTTAACGTTAGGGATTTCCCAAATGTCCTTCTCCCATTCACTTCGTACAATTTTCCAAACATCAGAAGGATTCTTTCCTTTAGGATTACCCGAAATCTGCCCTTTCTTTTCACCTTTGTAATATGTTTTTCCAGGATACTTTGCTGGCACTCTAACATCATCAAGATTAAATGTATATTTATCCGATTTCGAATACCACATTATAGTTTCATATCGCCCAGAAAATCTTTGCGAAGCATGAAGTCCATGCTCAAAATGCCAAATAATTCGATTGCGAAGAATCAGTTTTTCTTTAGCGAAAATATCGTGATAAAAAATATCCAAAGGCACAACCTCTTTTGTTTTCGGATTTATATAATTACCAACCTGCCAGCAGATGCTGCCTTTTTTATCAAGTAGAGTAACTAATTTTTTAATAATTGATTCAATTTCCAGTTTATAATTTTCTAAGGAATTAGACTTTTCATATTCCTTATCCATATTATAAGGCGGGGAAGTCATAATAAGTTTAAACTTCTTTTTCTGCGCAATCAATTTATCCAAATTTTTATCCGCTACTCCATGAATATAATCTGCAGCAACAACCCTGACCCTTCTTTTAGCCTTTGCTTGTTTTTTTACTGCCTTCGCCATAATTTTAATTTTATATCCTTTTTTTGCAGTTTTACTGCAAGAGCAAATATAAGTTAAAAAGAGCGAATGGAGTAGGTAAAAATTTCAATCATCTTCCACTACAGCTATCGGTGGTAAAAGAATGCCATAAGCCATATCTAGTTCACGTGTAAGGTATCTAGGAAACTCCCTTTTAACTTTAACCCGAATTCCTTTATGAGATCACCCAAGTTCATTTCAAATTCTTCAGCCAGTTTATAACACCAAAACAATGTTGGACTAATCTCCCCACGCTCAAGACGAGATATGTTTTGGTAATTATTCCCGACTTTAGAAGCCAGATGTGCCTGTGGCCAATCCTTTTCAAGTCTCTTTTTTGCACAGTTAAGGCAGGAAAGGAATGCAAGGCCTTTTTGTTTTTACATATATTTAAACAAATGATTAAATATATTGTTTTAATCAAAATATAAATTTAATTTTGTTATGCTATTTTGTAATCATGAAAGTTAAAAAAGAAATAATAGATCCTTCAACGGAAGAAAAGATTAAGAATGCTGCCCGGAAAGTATTTACTCAAAAAGGCTATGCCGGTACCAAAACAAGAGATATAGCGGAGGAGGCTGGAATTAATCTGGCATTGCTCAATTATTATTTCAGAAGCAAGGAAAAACTTTTTGACATTATCATGTTGGAGAGTTTTCAGGAATTTATGCGATCAATGATCTCTGTTTTCAATGACGAAAAAACTTCGCTAGAGAAAAAAATTGAATCGATGGTGAGTAACTACATTGATTTATTAATAAAACAACCCGATATTCCGCTTTTTATTCTTAGCGAATTGAGAAATAATCCGAATGAAATAGTTAAAAAAATGAGTTTAGATAATAACCTGATGAAATCATTTTTTATGAAGCAAATTCAACAAGCAATTAAAGAGGAGAAAATTTCAGACATAAGTCCGGTACATTTTTTTATGAATATGATGAGTTTGACCGTTTTTCCATTTGTCGCAAGTCCGATGCTTAAAAATTTAGGAGATCTACAGCAAAAAGATTTTGACAAATTAATGCAAGAACGTAAAAAATTAATTCCCAAATGGATCAAAGCAACTATGAAAGTAAAATAGAATATTTTTCAAATGATAAAAACAAATCAAAAATGAATAAAAAAATATTTTTCTCGTTTGTAATAACAAGCCTGCTTCTTGCGTGTAATAATTCCAAAAATAGTTATGATGCATCCGGCTCTTTTGAAACAGAAGAAACTATTATTTCTTCTGAAGCATCAGGTACACTGAAACAATTTGATATTCAGGAAGGACAATCTCTGAAAGCAGGTCAGCTTATTGGCTATGTGGATAGCATCCAATTGTTTTTAAAGAAAAAACAATTGGAAGCACAGATCAATTCATTACTCAGCAAAAAACCGGATATCTCAACTCAACTTGCAGCTTTGCAAGAACAATTAAAAATAGCTGAGAAGGAACAAGTTCGTTTTACCAATCTTGTAAAATCAGGTGCGGCCACTTCAAAACAACTGGATGATATTACTGCGCAAGTAGAAATTTTAAAAAAACAAATTGAAGCCCAGAAATCTACTTTGAGTATTTCATCAGAAGGGATCAATAAAGATGTGTTGCCTTTAAAATTACAAATAGAACAATTGAATGATCAGTTACAGAAATGTAAATTAATTAATTCGGTGAACGGAACTGTTTTAACAAAATATGCTGAAACAAATGAAATTACTACTCCGGGAAAACCGCTTTATAAAATTGCAGACCTGTCTAACCTGATTCTTCGTGCTTATATAACAGGAAATCAACTGCCGCTTGTTAAACTAAATCAGAAAGTAAAAGTGCTGACCGATGATGGTGCCGGAAAATTCAATGAAACAGAAGGGACTATCATTTGGATCAATGACAAAGCAGAATTTACTCCAAAAACGATCCAAACAAAAGATGAAAGAGCCAACATGGTGTACGCGCTGAAAATTTTAGTAAAAAATAACGGATTCTTAAAAATAGGTATGTATGCTGAAGTCAAATTTTAATTTAAGAAATACTGAAATAATATAATTTTTACCTGAGCAAAACACGATATTCAGGAATATCCCTTCAAGGTTTCAAACCCTGAAAGGGATTATGAAGGAACAATCGCAAATTTATCCTGTTTTTTTAAAATAGTAATGGTTACTCTGACTAACATAACAAAAACGTATAATAAAGGAAGTATCCTTGCTGTTGACAATGTTTCATTTTCTGTTGGCAAAGGAGAACTTTTTGGTTTGATAGGGCCGGATGGGGCTGGGAAGACAAGCATATTCAGAGTTCTTACTACACTTTTACTCCCGGATGGTGGTTCTGCAACAGTTGATGGGTGTGATGTGGTTAAGCATTATAAAACTATTCGCAGCCAGGTTGGATACATGCCGGGAAAATTTTCTTTGTATCAGGATCTAACAGTGGAAGAAAATCTTCATTTTTTTGCAACACTATTTAATACCACAATTGAAGAAAATTACGAACTGATCAAAGAGATTTATGTGCAGATAGAACCATTCAAAACAAGAAGAGCTGCAAAGCTATCCGGGGGAATGAAACAAAAACTAGCACTCTGTTGCGCGTTGATCCATAAACCAACTGTTCTTTTTTTAGATGAACCAACTACCGGAGTTGATGCTGTTTCACGAAAAGAATTTTGGGAAATGTTAAAGCGGTTAAAAAAGCAAGGCATTACTATTTTGGTTTCTACTCCTTATATGGATGAAGCAACTCTTTGTGATCGGATCGCATTGATTCAAACCGGGAAGATTATGTCGATCGATACGCCCCAAAATATTGTTAAGGCCTATTCAGGTAAACTGTATATAATAAAATCGGATAGTATGAATTCCTTGTCGAATGATTTACACAATTATGAAAATACGCTTAGTTGCTACGCTTTTGGAGAGTATTTGCATCTTTCATTCAAGCTCGATTCTGAAAATTTTGAAAAGGAATTATTAAATTATCTGGTAGCAAAAGGACATAAAAAAATTGAATTGCAACTAACAGTTCCAACTATTGAAGATTGTTTTATTAAGTTAATGAGTAGTACAGAATAACCATAATGATGATTCTAAAAAAAGTCTTACACCCAGTCTTCGACAAACTCAGACTGACCGCGTGTTGGTCATATTGAGTTTGTCGAAATAGGTAGGTGGCTTTGAAAATAATTAAATTGACATTATCAATAATGAAAGAGGCAGTAATAAAAACAGAAAAACTCTCGAAGCGATTTGGCGATTTTGTTGCTGTCAATGAAATTTCATTCGAAGTGTTTCCGGGCGAAGTTTTTGGATTTCTTGGTGCAAATGGTGCTGGAAAAACAACAGCTATGCGAATGTTGTGCGGACTTTCTATTCCCTCTTCCGGAATCGCAACGGTTGCCGGATTTGATGTGTACAAACAAACTGAAAAAATCAAAAAAAATATTGGATATATGAGTCAGAAGTTTTCACTGTATGAAGATCTGACTGTACTTGAAAACATTCGATTCTTTGGTGGTATTTATGGTTTATCCGATAAACAACTGAAAGAAAAAAGCAACGAACTTATTTTGACGTTGGGTTTGCAAAACGAAACTAAAAAATTGGTGGGGGCATTGCCTTTAGGCTGGAAACAAAAATTATCTTTTTCGGTTGCCATAATCCATCAGCCTAAAATTGTTTTTCTGGATGAGCCAACAGGCGGTGTGGATCCGGTGACTCGCAGACAATTTTGGGATCTGATCTATAAGGCTGCGAATAGTGGAATAACCATTTTTGTAACAACCCATTATATGGATGAAGCGGAATATTGCAATCGGGTTTCAATGATGGTGGATGGCAGTATCAAAGCATTGGATTCGCCTGCGAATTTGAAAAAACAATTTTCGGCAAGTTCAATGGATGAGGTGTTTTTTGAATTGGCTCGTGGAGCAAAAAGAGGTGAATGATTAAACTAGTAACTGTTTTAGAATACCTGCCCGCTTTCTCGACTCCGCTCGAAATGACTAGAACGCAGTCATTTCGAGCGGAGTCGAGAAAGTACGACAGGAAATAATTACAAAAGCATACTATAAAAAATGAAACAATTTTTAGTTTTTATAAAAAAAGAATTTTACCATGTTTTTCGTGACAGGAAAACCTTGCTTATGCTTTTCGGATTGCCAATAGCTCAGATCGTGCTTTTTGGTTTTGCATTGACCAATGAAATAAAAAACAATAGAATTGTAATTGTTGATTATGCAAAAGATATGGCCTCACAACAGATCATCAATAAAATAGAAGCAAGCAACTATTTTGACGTTGAAAAATCACTTTTGAGTCATAACGAAATTGAAACTGCTTTTAAAGAAGGGAAAATAAAATTGGCAGTTGTGTTCCCTTCAAATTTTAACAATGACTTGCTTCATTTGAATAAATCACAGATCCAGATCATTGTTGATGCTTCAGATCCTAACACGGGCACAACTCTTAGCACTTACATTTCATCCATTGTAATAACTTACCAAAATGAATTGCTGAAAAACAATTCAATTCCTTATCGCATTGTACCGGAAGTTCGCATGTTGTATAATCCTGAATTAAAAGGTGCACCTAATTTTGTCCCGGGTGTGATGGCACTTGTGATGATGCTTATTTGTGTAATGATGACATCTGTTTCTATTGTAAAAGAAAAGGAAAAAGGCACCATGGAAGTTTTGCTGGTTTCTCCTTTCAGACCGATTTTGGTTATTTTATCTAAGGCTGTTCCTTATTTGTTAATTTCATTAGTGAATGTTTCTATAATTTTAGTGTTGAGTGTTTATTTACTCGACCTGCCAATTAACGGAAGTATATTGTTGCTTTTTGCTGAAAGTACCTTACTGATTATAACTGCACTTTCGTTGGGTTTACTCATTTCAACTGTAACTGATTCTCAGCAAGCAGCCATGTTATTATCTATGATGGGAATGATGTTACCTACAGTTTTCTTTTCAGGATTTATGTTCCCGATTGAAAATATGCCCTGGCCATTGCAAATGATCTCCAATATTGTACCAGCTAAATGGTACTATATTATTGTAAAATCAATTATGATAAAAGGATTGGGATTTTCAGCCATTTGGAAAGAAACGCTGATTCTTTTTGGAATGACGGTGTTCCTGCTTACTATTAGTTTAAGGAAATTTAAAATTCGATTGGCATGAGGACGATACGATTATTATTAGAAAAGGAATTCCGTCAGATCTTTAGAAATAAGGCGCTTTTGCCAATGATATTTGCAATGCCTTTAATACAATTGATAATATTACCATTAGCGGCCGATTATGAAGTGAAAAATATTTCTATTTCGGTAGTTGATCACGACCATTCTTCCTATTCACAGAAACTTATTTCATCCATCACTTCTTCCGGTTATTTTAAACTAATTGGTTATACATCTTCCTATTCTGAAGCCATACATCTGGTAGAAATAGATAAGGCGGATCTTGTTTTGGAAGTTCCGGCAGGTTTTGAAAAAAATCTGGTTAGGGAAAATGAACAAAAATTATTTATAGCAATAAATGCCATCAATGGTGTAAAAGCAGGTTTGGGAGGAGCCTACTTAAATAAAATTATTGCAAATTTCAATACTGATATTCAATTGCAATTAATTCAACCTTCGCGATACAATCCTGTACCCGTCATTGATGTTGTTCCTACCAATTGGTATAACCCATTTATGAATTACAAATTTTTTATTGTACCCGGAATATTAGCAATATTGGTTACAATGATTGGAGGTTATATGTGTGCATTGAATATCGTAAAGGAAAAAGAAGTGGGTACCATTGAACAAATAAACGTAACACCCATTAAAAAAATTCATTTCATTTTAGGAAAATTAATTCCATTCTGGATCATTGGTATTTTTGTTTTTACCATTGGATTAGTTGTTGTAGCAAGACTTATTTATGGAATTGTTCCGATGGGGAACATTGTTTTGTTATATAGTTTTTTATCTGTTTACCTGGTTGCTCTGTTAGGATTTGGCTTGCTTATTTCTACCTATTCAGAAACACAACAGCAAGCTATTTCAGTAGCTTTTTTCTTTGTGATGATCTTTATTTTAATGAGTGGATTGTTTACTTCCATTGACAGTATGCCCGACTGGGCAAAAGTAATTGCCCAGTTGAATCCGGTAACTTATTTTATTGAAGTGATGCGCATGATCGTTTTGAAAGGAAGTGGATTTAAGGATATTAAATGGCATTTTGTTATCGTTGCTATATTTGCTTTTGTATTGAATGGCTGGGCGATTCTGAATTATAAAAAAACTACTTAAACATTTAGTTTAGTATGAAAACCTACATATCTATTTTAAGAGGAATCAATGTTAGTGGGCAGAAAATGATAAAAATGCCTGAATTAATAAAAATGTATGAAAGCCTAAACTTTAAAAAAGTGAAAACGTACATACAAAGCGGAAATGTGATCTTTCAGGATAAAAAAACAAATTGTCCGGATTTGGAGAAAAAGATATCAAAACAAATTTCTATTGATTTCCATTTTGAAGTTCCTGTATTAGTGAAAGAGGAAAAAGAGTTGATTACCGTTTTGAAGAATAATCCTTTTTTAAATAAAAGAAAAGAGGATGTTACTAAGCTTCATGTCACATTCTTATCGAAAGAGCCGGAACTTGCCGATTTGGAAAAAATTAAAAACGGTAGTTATAATGGGGATGAATATATTTTTTTCGGTAAAACTATTTATTTGTTTTGTCCGAATGGGTATGGTAGAACTAAATTAACCAACAATTTTTTTGAAAATAAATTAAAGGTGGTAGCATCAACCAGAAATTGGAATACGATAAATAAATTAGTTGAAATTGCGGAAAATACCGGGAAAGAATAAATACGAAGTACTCCATTTCATTAGTACCAAAATGTTTTGTCAATTTTGACCGTAAGGAAAATCTCAATGGAAATATTTCTGAAAAGGAGATTTCTCCGCGGAGTTTAGGAGAAGGGATGCACATATAGTTCGGCAGGCTCAATATGACAATACACGGTTCAATTCTCTAATGCTGAGTGATTCGAAGTAGTCGAAATGATATGATTGGCAAAATACAGAAAACTCCTCTTTATTTATATTGAAACAAAATCTATAAAAAGATTCTTTTAAACTAAAAATGTCCAACAAAAATTTGCCGGACATTTTTAATTTAAGGATAGGCCAAATTAAGAATTTGGTTTTTCTGCTTCTTTTGCTTTTAAGGTTTTAGCAGCATCAATCATTGTTTGAACAGCTTTTTCATCAAATACTTCCCCTTTGATATCTTCAATTAAATAAGAAACAGTACCAGGTTTTACAATTGTATAAAAATGAAACTCCGGTGCAGTAATTTCCGACTCCCAAAATAACAAAGTGGGTTCATCTTTTACATAACGTTTAAATTTATTTACATCATTTCCGGTAATATCACTCTTTGCTAAAGCAATATCTCCTTCACCTTCTGAAATTGAAATTTGAAAATTTTTTCCAACTTTAATTTCAGTTGCTCCCCATGATTGTTCAACCATTTCCATTTTTCCTTTAGTTGAATCAGGAATCATAATTGATAATTGGTTGCCATTTATCTTTAAATTCACCTCTGTCATTCCCGGGATAGAAACAGCGGCATCATCTTTTTTTGATCCACCACAACTTAATATAGTTAAGATTGCTGGTGTGGCTAATAATAAAATTAGTTTTTTCATTTGCTTATTTTTGTTTGTTTTGTTCAACAAATATATAATATATGTAACAGAGTGCAAATACATCTTTTCAAAAACAATTAACATTTTGGGATAGATTTTACTAAAGAGTCCCAATTTTAAACTCATCCTTCCTAAGTTCCAAAAGCAATAAATAAGTACATTTGTAGCATGACTAAAGAATTTTATTTAAAACACCACTCCTTTCATATTAAAGCAATCTTTAATGCACTGAAAGATATTTTCGAAAAAAATGAATATGCTGATAAGGCAATTGAAAAAGTAATGCGTGCCAATAAAAAATGGGATGTACGAGAACGTAGTTTCGTTGCAGATGTAACTTATGATATGGTTCGTAATTGGCGTTTATTAATGGCTTCAGCTGGTGTTGAGGGGAAACTGACGGATAAAAATTTGTGGATGATATTGGGTACTTATTTGGTTTTTGATGGATATTCATTGCCGGAGAGTAATTATTTTAAAGGATTAAATGAAAAGAAGATCATTTCACAATTAGAGAAGTTTCATAAGATTCGAAAAATTCGTGAATCAATACCCGATTGGTTAGATGCACTTGGAGAAAAAGAAATAGGAAAGGGATGGGATAAAGTTATTCGTGCTCTAAATCAACCACCGACAGTAGTTTTAAGAGCTAATACTTTAAAAACAACCCCTAAGGATCTGCAAAAAATATTAGAGGAAGAAGAAAAAATAACCGACTCTTCCTTAATTATGTGGTCACCTGATGCTGTGGAATTAAAATTTTCACGAAATGTTTTTAGAACGGAAGCTTTTCATAAAGGTTTATTTGAGGTACAAGATGCATCCTCTCAAATGGTTTCTGAATTTTTAAATGTTCAGCCTGGAATGCGTGTAGTTGATGCTTGTGCGGGTGCAGGAGGGAAAACATTGCATCTCGCTGCTTTAATGAAAAACAAGGGACGAATAATTGCATTGGATGTAAAAGAGAAAAAATTACTGGAATTAAAAAAACGTGCTACAAGAGCAGATGTTCGAATTGTTGAAACACGTGCAATTGATTCCTCAAAAGTTATCAAGCGATTAAAAGATACTGCAGATAGGTTGTTGCTGGATGTTCCGTGTTCAGGATTGGGAGTGTTAAGAAGGAATCCGGATAGTAAATGGAAATTGAATTTAGAAGAAATTGAACGCGTCAAAACTATTCAACGTGAGATCCTTCAGAATTTTTCTGATATCACAAAAGTTGGTGGGAAAATGGTATATGCTACGTGTAGCATACTTCCATCGGAGGGAGAAGAACAGGTAAAATGGTTTTTAAATCTGGTAGGTGATAAATGGAATTTAGTAGGGGAAAAGCGTTATTCACCGGAAGCATATCATGCTGATGGATTTTACATGGCCTTGCTTGAAAGAGCAAAATAAATTGATTCAACGAAAAATATTTTTTTTATTTTGAATTTTTAATAGGATATGTTTTTTGAATTGGAAATCAAAAAATGAAAAAAATATTCTTAAAAATTATTTTTTTTAAAAAAGTATTTTGTAAAATAAAAAAACGAGACGCTCTGTAGTATAAGTAAAATATATAAGTATAGAGCTCGTGAGTAAAAAAAAGAAATATTATTTAATTTTTCTGTAAATAGTAATAGTGAAAAAATATTTTATAAATACAATTATCAAAACACGTTATTAACATTATCAACAAATTTGTGTTAATAAAATAAATAGCAATTTTTCTTTTTGTGTTAATAATTTTTCTTACTTCGTATCAAATAATTTAACAACCAAAAACCATGGCAAAAAAAGTAGCAAAAAAAGCAGCTCCAAAAAAAGCAGCTAAAAAAGCAGCTCCAAAAAAAGCAGCTAAAAAAGTAGCTAAAAAAGCAGCTCCAAAAAAAGCAGCTAAAAAAGTAGCTAAGAAAAAGTAAGAAGAAGGCTCGTAAGAGCCTTTTTTTTTGCCCTTTTTTTTCTCCCTCCTTCTTTAAAAATTTCTTAAGCCTTCTGAACTACACCAATACCCGGCAAATCGTTTAATGTTATTTTGCCATTTATAAATTCGATCCCATCAAAAAAATTATTTTTGATCAACAATGGAGCATCCAGATCCGCATAATCAACAAGTGGAGAAAGTTGTGCCGCTGCAGAAACTGCACATGATGTTTCGGTCATACATCCGATAAGTATCTTTAAATTTAATTGCCGTGCATAAGAGATCATTCTATTTGCTTCAAATATTCCGGTGCATTTCATGAGCTTTATATTAATTCCATGAAAGCAATTTTTGACTTTATCAATATCTGCAAAACGCTGTATGCTTTCATCGGCAAATAAAGGCAAAGGACTTCTTTCATAAAGCCAAAATGCATCATCAACATTTTCTTTTGGTAAAGGCTGTTCTATAAATAATACATTTTTGTCTTGTAACCAATTTATCATTTCAAGTGCCTGATGTTTATCTTTCCATCCCTGATTTACATCAATAGCAATAGGTTTATTAGTAAGGCTTCTGATCGTTGATATAATTAATTTATCATTCTCTCCATTCAATTTTACTTTTAATGTTTTGAATGAATTTCCTTCAATGAGTTTTTGTTTTATAATTTCAGGCTCATCAATTCCAAGAGTATAGGTGGTATAAGGAGTGTTTTCTTTTTCACAATTAAATAATTGCCAACAAGATTTGTTTTGTAGTTTTCCCAGGAGATCATGTAAAGCAATATCCACGGATGCTTTTGCTGCTGTATTACCCGGAGCAAGTTCGTCAATTGCTTTAATGATCATTTCGATATCAAATGAATTTTTAAATCCGGATAAAAGATTTGCTGCTTTATTTAAAAACGACAAAGCTGTTTCATGTGTTTCACTTAAGTAAGGTGGCATACTTGCTTCACCGAAACCAATTATCCCTTCATGTTCAAGTTGCGTTAAAACAATATTTGTTGATGAACGCACACCATGTGCAATTTTAAATGGTCGCTGGAAATACAGAATTGCCGGTGTAAAATTAAGCTTCATTTGGTTTTTTCAGAAAAGTAAATAGTAGTATCAATTGCATTTTAATAATTCTTGATTAGTACTAAAATTAAAATAGAGCAATGGTAAGCGCATCTTATGCTTGAACTTATTATTTTGAAAATGCTCAGGATAATCAAACGATTAACAAATTATAAAAACATTTGTTTTCAATCATATTTTTTTAATAACCCCCTCTTGACGTTCTAAAATTGCAATTTTCTTAATGAGCATCTATTTCAGATGGAGCCCCAAATTGTGTGGTTAAATAAATTATCCTCCAAAGAAATCAGCAAACGTAAATTTTTCTTTTAAACGAACTCCTTTTTCTGTGTGCTGAACGGTGCAACATTCGTTTACAGCGTCATGTTCGAAAAATAAAATAGATTCGTTATCAGCTGCTTGATTTAGTAGGATTTCTTTTTCCGTCATCGTTAATAATGGACGAGTATCATATCCCATCACATACGGTAATGGAATATGGCCAACTGATGGAATCAGATCAGCCATATAAATAATTGTTTTCCCTTTATATAGTATATTTGGCAACATCATGGCATCAGTATGACCACGCATAATGGATAAAGAAATGTTAGAACCTAATTGTTCCGAATCGTCTCCGTCAATAAATTTTAATTGTCCGCTTTCCTGAATAGGCAAAATGTTTTCTTTTAAAAAACTTGCCTTCTCTCTTGGGTTTGGTTTTGTTGCCCATTCCCAGTGTTCGGCATTACTCCAGTAAGTTGCATTTTTAAAGACAGTTTCTAAACCGCTTTTATCATCGTTGTATTTAATGCTTCCACCACAATGATCAAAATGTAAATGCGTTAAAAACATATCTGTTACATCATCAAAACTGAATCCTGCAGTATGCATTGACTTTTCAAGCGAATCAGTTCCATGTAAATAATAATGTGAGAAAAATTTTGCATCTTGTTTATTGCCCATTCCATTATCAATCAAAATAAGCCGGTTTCCATCTTCAATTAATAAACAACGCATTCCCCAGGAACACATATTGTTTTCGTCTGCCGGATTTGTTTTGTTCCACAATGATTTTGGTACAACACCAAACATAGCCCCCCCATCCAATTTAAAGTTTCCGGTGTTTATTACATGTAACTTCATGATATAAATATTGGTTTTTTCGAACTGCAAATATCGGATTAATACCTGAAAAATGAAGTTTTAAAATATCTGATCGTTAATTAAATCAGGGGCCTGTGTTAAAATGATCATTGAATTAATTCACCAAAAGCCACAGCACATCCATTGTAGGTTTTTTTGTTTAGTTGAACAGTAACGCTGTTGTTGTATTTTTTTTCACTCATTCCATCGCTGCACTTTTCCTTTTTTATTTTTAGTTCGATAGAATTAGTGTCATTTTTAGCAGAGTAAATTACACTACCATTTTTAATTTGTGATTTCGTATAATTAAAATGAATTGTTTTTTGTTCCATCGGATCATAAAAATCGATCAGGTTTTCTTTTTCTGAAATTTGCACCTGCCAAAAAGGTTCATTTCCCATGCACCAGTATTCATAAGGAATACAATCGTTCTGATAATTTTTTAATTCCGTTTCCGAAACTGATTTTATTTGTAATGTATAGGGGTCAGCTTCTGAACCACTTGCTATTAATTCTCCTTTTACTTTAATATAAATTGTTTGATAAGGATATGCATTGGGTAGTATTTTTTTATAAAGAGTATCCAACGAAATTGTTTCGTCTTCTACAGGATAGCTTAAAGAATGGTTTTCAGAAAAGCAAACTTTCAGCATGCCGCTACTACCAGGTTTTGAAAGGAAATACAATCCTTCAAATTCTTCAACTTTATGGATAGTATCTTTTTTAATGGTAGTTGTTTGGGGAGTAATCTTAGAAGTGTTTTCTTGCTGATGACAGGAAAACAACAGAAAATTAATTATAAAAAATAAAAACAATAATTTCCTCATTCAGGATCGGTCATTAAAAAAATTGAGCGCCCGAAAGCGCTCAATTCATAAACAATTATTTCTTTTTAATATTTCTTTTTCCAATTTTGGTATTCGTTAGCATCAATTTGTTTAAGCATAGCTTTAATAGCACCTGCCCAATAATTACGCATTCCAACACCCATTGCCTTGCCACTCATTTTTTCACAAACTAATACCTTTTTTGTTGCGATATCAAAGAAAGTAACGTAAACATCTGCCATTTGAGTTCCCTTATTAAAATTTTCAACAACGAATACCAATCCGATTCCTTCTTTTTTGTCACCAGCACCATATTTTTTGATCATCGGATCAATTTCAGTTCTTTCAATTTTCCCTGCATTAAAACTCATACACTTATCAGGATCAATTTTGCTATTAATCTCATTTATAGGTGCCATATCATAGTAAATATTATCCGCCCTGAACGCTTCCTTTATTTTGAAATTTTGAGGTTCTCTTGCAATGAGGGAATTCCATTCACCCATCCATTTGTTTTTAATATCACTGCCTGTAGCCGGCAAAGCGCCCATTCCTTGATCAAACTGGCCAACGAATGTTGCTTTTGTAAAGTCCAGTCCGTACCAAACTATTTCCTTTGCGGAAAACACGCTTTTTGCATCTTGTGCTTTGGTTACAGCTACTGCTGTGATCAACAAAGCAAATAAAATTAGTTTTTTCATTTTCATTTTTTTGATTGTTTTTGGCTGATTATTAGTTCACAAAATTATTAGTTCAAAATTATTAGTCAAATTTAATTACAAATCAAATACACCTGTTTATTTCAAATTCAAAAATTGCTATTCAATTATCAACATTTCAACTCGTCTGTTTTTTTGACGACCAGCTTCTGTTTTATTATCGGCAATTGGTTTTGTTGCCCCAAACCATTCCACTTTAAACCTGTTTTCAGCAATACCTTTATTCACCAGGTATTTTTTTATAGCTTCGGCACGTTTTTGCGATAGTTTCATGTTGGTAACTGCATTTCCTTGGTTATCAGTATGGCCTGAAATTTTTAAATGCCATAATGGTTTCTTCGCCATTAAGGCGGCCAATTCATCTAAGGATGCAAACGATTCTTGTTTAATAATATCTTTTGCAGATGCAAATTCAAGATTATTAAATGCTTTCTTAATTATTTCTTCTTCAGCTTTTGTAAGCTTCACAGCCACATCATTCTCATTCTCACGTTTTAATTTATTGTCATCTGTTTTAAGAATAACAAATTTGAAGAAACGGGTTTTTTCATCAATAAAAGCCATCTTAGGAACACCTCCAACCATAACTTTTATTTCTTTGAGGCTATCGGTATCTTCACCCTCCAATTTAAATAATACAAATTCATCTGCCGGCAGATCATCAAATCTGAAAAAGCCATCTTTGCCTTTAATTGCAGAACGTAAAATTTTTCCATCCGTGTCGATTAAATTCAGTTTTATTTCAGGACAGCCATCATTTGAAGCAGGTCCTGGTTTATCAGGGCACAAATCTAACTTATCCTGTGTTCCATCACTGTCTCTATCTGGACAACCTTTGAAATCTTGTAATCCGGGAACATCCGGACATTCATCTAATTTATCAGGAACGCCATCACCATCTTTATCCGGGCAACCTTTGAATTGTGCTAATCCTGCTGTATCAGGGCATTCATCTTCTCCATCAATTATTCCGTCACCATCTTTATCCGGACAACCATGAAATGCAGGTAGTCCTGCAATATCAGGACATAAATCATCTTTGTCCTGAATGTGATCGCCATCTTTATCCGGGCAACCTTTAAATTCTTCAATGCCCGGAACATCAGGACAATCATCTTTTTTATCAGCTATTCCATCTTTATCCCTATCCTTTTGCTTTCTTCCCATTGTTAAATTTATACCAAACTGAACATGAAGGTTTTTTGTGTTTTGTGGGAAAATTGCTCCCAACACATTATCACTTACCATATAAAATTGAACAGGACCAGCGTTAAGTGCAAGGCCCAATCCAATATTATTATAACTGCGATTATAAATTGAATACGAAGCTGAAACATTAAGCCATCTTCCAACTCTTTGGTTAAATGACAATGCTACTCCGGGATGCAATACTTTATCGAATACTTGTCCGTAAAATAAAATTCCTGCATTGCTTTTTTCATTTATATAATAATTTGCACCCAGATAAATTTGAGTGGAAAGCTTAGTCGTATAACTTTCATGAACGGTATCTATTTTAAATATTTTAGACAATGAATCACCCATTATTTCAAATGCTTGTTCAAGATTCAGGGAATCATTATTTACAAACTGGTTCAGATCTACCCCTTGATAGGTGAATGATCCATCGGCATCATGACTTTGATAATTGGTTGTTGCATCCTTCCATTTTATAAAGCCAAGATCGATCATGCTACCGGAGAAACTAAACTTATCGTTGTATTTATATACACCACCTATGTCAATGCCCATACCGTGGTTTTTCTTTTTAAACGCGTACTTAGAAACACTGAGGTTATCAAAAGAATTAGTATCAACACCGGAAGTGTTAATGATGATATTTGATTTAGCAGTAATTGCAAAATAGTTTGGATCTGTATTAAGAGTAACATCCGATTTTTCTGTCCAGATGTTTTCCATTCCATATAAATATTTCACCTTAACACCAATGGTAATTTTGTCATTCAAGTCACGGGCATAACCAAGACCATATTCGCGATAATGAGAAAAATTCAATCCAAAATTAAAATTTACATCCTGTCCTAACAGATCAGGATCTCCGTTTCCTTTCCATACAAACTCCAGAAACTTTTTGGGATAACGAAAACGCAGATCTATTTTTTCTGTAATGTTAACACTGAAATAGTTTTTTTCTTTTATAATAAAACCGAATGAAAGTAAATCTGGATGGTAAGCTACAGTCATGTAATTATTCTTTGATAATTTGCTTAACATATTTCCGAAATCAAGATGAAGTGAATCATCTGCTTCGTGTTTTACCAGATCCGAATATTTAAATCCACTGTGACTTAGGTTAAGGTATTGCGAAGAAATACCGGGTAAGCCAACATTATACTTGCTATAAGTAGGTTTTAATGCAGGGTTAGCATACATACGTTGAGGAACTACCTCCATATTATAGAGTGTCAGGCTTTGCTGAGCGGATGCGGTATTTTGAAATAACAAAATGGTTAGAACAAATACTATGTGGATTGTTTTTTTCATAAAAAGAGTTTCTGAGTTTTTTTTAAATTTTATTCTATGAAATGTTAGCCTTTTACTTTGATCTTAAATTGAACTCCCAGCTTTACATCCAGACGGTAAGTGGAATAAATTTTCACGTTTGAGGTTCCTCCATTTGCAGTAGAAGCAATAGCACTTACCAGCATATATTTGGAGTTTTTTAAAAGCTGCAATCTTGCTTTGTCAATATAAGCATCATATACTTTTTGTGTCGGAGAAGTTACCATTCCTGTTAAAGGGCTCACGACACCTGATTTTAACATTAATTGATTTGGAACTATCAGTGAATCGATTACATTATAAAGTGTATCCACAAAATAAATCTGCATATCCACATCTATGGGAAATCCATTCGAGTTATACATTCTGAACATAGCTGATTCAACATCCTCAGAGATCGTTTCATCAAGTTTAAAATTTACAGTATCTACCAACCAAAAATCTTTTGCAGTTCCCCAAAGTGGCAGATCAAGTTCCATATCAACTTTAAAGCGACTGGTGTCCAGCACAAAATTATTGTTTGTTGGCCCAGCAGGGTTGGAAAGTGAATTGATCTGGTAAACTACATTTTTTGGAACATTATTAATTACGGATACGATGTTACTATTTGTATTATCAAGTGTAAATGAACCTGTCGCTGTTTGTCCGATTTGCGCCCAGGTAGGACTATTGATTGGAAGTGGATTTGGACTTCCTGTAATTGGATACGACAGGAAAGGAGGTGTAAAGCCATCCAATTGTGAAATGCTCGCAACAATTGGTACACCATATGAATTTGTGATCACCACTTTCACACTTGGGTCAACCATTGTAAAGGAGCCCATCCCCAAAGAGTTCTTAAATATTGAAATTTCAACGGTGTCTTTATCAGGTGATAAGGCGACTTGTCCGATATCTCCATAAATCCTACCAAATTGCATGTTACTCAACGATTGATTTAGAGTTACAACATCAGAAGCTGTTGGAGGTATTCCTGAACCTGTAAGTGTTACAGCATAATTAACAACAAATTGATTGTAGGTTGTTCCACCCATGGTCATGTCAAAAGTATATCCTGCCAGACTATAGGTTGCATTAGCCAAAACAGGGACAGTTCCTGTATAAATAAGAGGCAATACCTGAGAAAAAACGACACCGTTCTTTTTTGCAGAAGGTATGGTAACGACAATGTTTCCGTTAAATTTAAAGTCAGAACTCAGAGAAATACCAATATCCCCTGTTTTGAAGGTCATGGAATCAACTTTTGGGTTAGGGGCGGTTGATCCGGAAACAAAATTTATTGTTTGACTGTAAGGAACGGTAACTGTTCCATTGGTGGAAAGTGCTGCAATTTGTGCCGGTGTAAGAGATGGAGTAGTGTATGGCGTAGGATTTTGAGCAGGAATAACAATCAGATCCGAAGCAAGAAGTGAAAACAAATTTCCTTTATAAACCAAGGTGCAAAAATTATCCGCCCCAACAATAATTTGACCCTGGGTGTCTTCTCTGGTTAAGATATCCTGTACCGTTAGCGAGGAATATACCAATGGAACCGCAATGTTTGGGTTCCATTCTGTTTGTGCAAGTTTATTTAAATCAAAATTGTCCTTGATACAAGATTGAAATGTAAAAATCATAATTGCTGTTGAAAGAGCAAAAGCAATTACAATTCTTGATTTTTTAAAGTTGAAATTTTTCATGGTTGAAATTTTTTGTACTTGCTAAGGTAGTAATTTTTTGAAATTAAAGCACTTACAAAAAAAATCAGTTAATCAAGTTGATAAACATAAATACTTTTATCAGAACTACCGGTGATCAGGTTTAATATCCCTTCATTATTTATATCACCAATACTGAAAGAAGTTTTTCCGGTAAGCGGGAAGCCATTATATAAAGAACCATTTTCATTAAACAAATACAATTTATTTTCTGTTTCAGATACAACTCCGATTTTTTCCGTTCCATCAGGAAACAAAAAGAAGATTGGCAACCCCGATATTTTTGATTGAAACTCATAAGTATAGATCAGTGATTTATCAGCTGAAAAAATTTTCAATTTAGTACGGGTTAAAAAAATGTATTCTTTGGTTTTATCATTATTAATGTCTTTATAATCAAAGTAAGGCGATGTTTCAAAATCTTGTAATTTGATGTTTTCCTTATCTCCTGTTAAACTTACTTTAATTATATTACCTAATGTATCAGCAGCAATTATGTATGATTTGCTATAATCTTTTCCTGTTTCAATAAAAAAGTTACGAATTCCGGGAGCAAGTTGTTCCTTCATTTTAATACGTATTTCTCCTTGCCGATCAAGCAGGTATATTTTTCCTTTCACATCAATGGCACATATATGATCTTTATTATTGGCTCTGAAATATTGAAGCGGAACATAAACAAGGTTTGTTGTTTTATCAGATTTAAACCCTGAAACTTCTTCCCCATCAGGTTTATAACAATTGATCTTTTTGTTTTCACAAGCAATAAAAATTCTATAATCACGATTTTTCTCATAATCAAAAACCGATAAAGCATTGGTTGCCTGTGATTTTAATTTAATTGGAAATCCTTTCATGTCATTGCCATTGCGATCATACATATAAATTGCTGAACGGGTGTTGAATAATAGTTGTAGTTTCTTGTTTTTTAAAACATCCACTTGAACTATATCACTCATTATTTTTTCATGCAATTGCTTCGACCAGATTATTTTTCCGGTATTACTGATCAGATAGATTTTATTGGCGTCATCCTGTACAAAGATTTCTTTGGCTTTTGTAATATGATTTGTAACTAAATAGGGCTTTGAACTAATGGTCGTGTCTAATTTTGATTCCCATAAGGTGCTGATCTCCTGCTTAACTTCAGGATTGTATTTTAAATAAATGGTGCTGTAAAATAATTTATTGTTAAAAGTGAATTGGATTCCAACGCCTTCAAATTTTTGCAGAAGAGCTAATTGTTTTTCAATATCTTTTGATAGATCTTCGGTAAGAAAAGAACTATAGATATTGCCTGACCGGGCAATAGAAGAATAAATAAATAAATTTGCTTCCCCGGAAACATTCTCAGCAAATGCCTGATAATTTTTATTATTCGCCAATGTTTTGTTGTTCTCAAAATCAGTTATAAAAGTACGCAATGCAGCATCGGTGTTGGCAAATACAATATAATCATCGATGGCTGTAAAATAATTTTCAGATATTTTATTAAACTGCCATCCGAATATTTGTGGTAATATATTGCGTAATTTTAAATGTGAAATAACGTAATTTCTATAGTTTGTTGTATCGGGTTTTTCTTTTTCCTTTTTAGCAACCGAATCAACTATTCCATTCAGGGTAGTTACAGCATCATCAATATTGTTCGAACGGATCACTGCATAGGCATTGGTTGAAAAATCTGTTGATGAAGGTTCTGTTACAACCAGTGCCATTTCATTGTTTATCCAATCGAACATGGAACGTTCAATGTTGATCTTGTATTTTTTATTGATCCCCTCAACGTATTGTTCATAATTTTGAGAACGTTGTTTTGCACTCAGATAGTTTTTATAATCGCGATGAAATGATTTGATGTTGCTTATTCCGAAAAATAGTAACAATGCAGTTTTTGATGGAATAACCTTTGTTAATTCTATCTCTTGTGGCTTTTGTTTTCTGAAAAGATTCAAAAAATTGATTGATGAATCGTTCGCTTGTGTAAATCCGCTTAACATTAATGAATTAGGCTTCAAAGTAATGTCCCATCCCGAATAATCTGCAAAATCAGACAAGCCATTGGTTTCATTTCTGAGTGTAGGAAAAATAAAATTGTTGATCAGATTCGGGAATGTTTTGTAATTAACATACACATTAGCATCCACATTTTTTCCTGCGGTATTAATTACCTTACTGAAGTTTTTGTCTTTAGCAATCGAAACACCTGATTTTAATTGACGAATAGCATCTTCAACAAGGTTTTGTTTGCAGCTCATCATTATTATTCCCTTTAAAAAAGCATAACTTAAAGAATCCTTATTTGGAGGATGAATAGTTAAAATAGTTACCCCATCATAATCCCTTTCTGTCGGTTCTGAATTTTTGTTAAGGATTTTCAGAAAATCATCTAATGTTGATGTATAAGTAAGATTTGGCAGGCTATAAACATATAATAGATCAAACGTGTTCGCTCCTGAGAGATGAGCAGAAATAAAAATGGAATGATTATCAAGGAGTTTTGAAACTTCAGGATTCATTGTTAATAATGAATCAATATATTTTGCATGAGAATTGAGTTTCGAAAAACTAGTTGTTCCCAGCAATTCTTCCCACATAATATTGGTTTGCGATAATTTTTTCCAGGTGTTTTTTGCTTGTTTGCTCTCAATTATGAGTGCAGCATTGCTTGGGATCGCATTAATTCCTTCGCTGACAGGAGTGCTTATTTCTTTGGTGTAAGTAAACCAATAAACTCCTGCAGCTATTGTGGCTAATAAGAGTATTCCGAAAAATATTTTTTTAAACATGTTTTTTAGATCCAAAATTGGAGCTTGAATCGGGATCTACGGGCAAAAGTATAAAATGCGATTGCTGAAAAGATTTGATTTTAAAGGAACTTACTAACAGTTGAATGCTAATTAAAAATCGAATTCCAGCTGATCGGGAATCAGCCGAAAACTTTTTCGATGATGCTCGGTAATACCATATTTAATGATAGCTTCCCGATGTTTTTCGGTTGCGTAGGCTTTATTATTCATCCAATCATAATGTGGAAACTGTTCATGCAATCTATCCATGTAGTCATCACGATATGTTTTTGCAAGGATGGAAGCAGCGGCAATGCTCATATATTTCCCGTCACCTTCAATAATGCAATGATGGGGAATAGTTTTGTATTTCTTAAAACGATTTCCATCAATCAATAAACTTTCAGGTAAAACTTTTAATTGATCAAGGGCACGATGCATTGCCAAAAAAGAAGCATTAAGAATATTAATTTTATCTATCTCTTTCGCACCGACTTCAGCAACCGCCCATGAAATTGCTTCTTGCTCAATGATAGGTCTTAATAGCTTTCGTTGTTTATCACTCAACTTTTTAGAATCATCTAAAATTGAATTTTTGAATTTTTTTGGAAGGATCACAGCTGCTGCAAAAACCGGACCGGCAAGGCAACCACGACCTGATTCATCACAACCGGCTTCTACTAAGATCTTATCGAAATATTTTTTGAGCATATCTCCAAATTAGGATTCAAGGAATTTACATTTTATAACAATTATTCATTCGTTTTCCCGGTTCGTTGTGTCCCTCTACTTTCTCGACTCCGCTCGAAATGACTAGCGCACGGTCATTTCGAGCGGAGTCGAGAATTGGGCGGTATTAAAAATTAATAATTTTACACATATCTGATAGCTAGCGAATTGTACTTAAGAACAAAATATAATTTCTTTCAGATCAAATTCTTTTTTTTCATGGGATGAAAGCTCCATTTGAAGTTTCCCTGAAGAAGAAACACCGGTAATTTTCCCAACAAATTCTTGATACTTTGAGGAATAATTGCTCCACTCTTCAAATCTATATAAATTTTGCAAATAGGCATTGTTGATACTCTCCAGCTTATTTGTTTTTAATTGCAAATATCGAGCTTCTATAAATTCGCAAATTTGTTCTATTGCTGGCATTAGTTCAACTTCTTTATTGGTAAGTGTTTTAAGAGATGTTGCATTTTTTGTTGTAATAAATTCTGTTTGATTGATATTGATACCGATACCAATTATTGAGCTTTGGATATTGTTTTCCCGAAGTGTATTTTCAATTAAAATACCTGCAATTTTTTTATCACCAACATAAATATCATTTGGCCATTTTATTTTTATTTTTGAACTTAAGTTATGCGGATGTAGCCATTCTGCCATTAAGTCAGCGACAGAAAGCGAAATGATTTTTGTAATCAAAAACTGATTGTCGGCTTGCAAAAAGGAGGGATTCAAAATGAGGCTCAAAGCTATGTTTTTGTTGGCTTCGCTCTCCCATCCACTTCCTCGTTGGCCTCTTCCGTTTTGTTGATCAAAAGTATAAATTAATGTGCCTTCAACCGGCTTTATTTGTCGCAACAATTCACTGGCATAACTGTTGGTAGAGGCAACCGAGTTTAAATGAATATTATTTTGTCCGACAAATAAAGTTTTCATGGAAATTAATGCAAAGATTTCACTATTTTTGTAGCTAACAATAACCGTTCTGCAAAGAACGAAATAAAACAGAGAAATTCAATTAATGGCAAAAAAGAAAGCAAGTCCTGTAAAAAAAACAGTAAGCAAAAAACCCGCTGCAAAAAAAGTTGCGGTTACAAAAAAAATTGCAGCAAAAAAAACTGCACCTAAAAAAACTGCAGTAAAAAAAGTTACAATAAAAAAAGCAGTAATCACAAAAAAGGCAGCACCAAAAAAAATTACAAAACCTGTATCATCCAAAAAAGCAGAGAAGACTGCGATTGAAAAACTTGTTGATGCAGCAGTGGAGGGTGTTTTAGAAGTTAAAGGAAGAAACATTTCCATTCTCGATTTAAGGAAGATTCATAATCGTGTTTGCGATTATTATATTATTTGTCAAGCCGATTCAAATACACAAGTAAATGCAATTGCCGGTTCTGTTGAAGAAATTGTAAAAAAACGAGTTGGTGACAGACCTTATCATACCGAAGGGTTTCAAAACGCAGAATGGGTCTTGGTTGATTATGTGACTGTTGTAGTACATATCTTTCAATCACAAATTCGTAATTTTTATAATTTAGAAGCATTATGGGCCGATGCAGAAGTTACTAAATTGGCATTTGATTAATTTTTATAGAACAATCTAGTTATGAGTGATCAAGAACAAAAACCTGAGAATAAAAGTTTTAAGGATAAATTTCCAAAAAAACCTAACATGCCGAAAACGCCATTTAGTTTTTATTGGATCTATGGTGTAATTGCAGTAGCATTAATTGCAATGCAATTTTTTAGCTATAGTGGTGGATTAAAAGAAAAAAGCACCACAGAGTTTATTGAAACAATGCTGAAGCAGCACCAGGTTGATAAAATTGTGATCGTTCCTTCTGAAAACATTGCTGAAATAACTATTAAGAAAGACTTTTTAAAATTGCCTCAATATTCGAAAGATGAACTTGATAAGCATATAAATGGTCCGCATTACAAAGTTAAAATTGCAAGTGTGGATAAATTTGTGGATCGACTTAACGAAGCACAAAAAGACTTTGAACCGAATCAACGTGTTGATGCGATAAATGAAAACAGAAGTCAGTGGAGTGATCAGCTCAGTTGGATCATTCCCTTAGTAATAATGATTATCATCTGGATTGTTATTATGCGTAGAATGGGTGGTGGCGCTGGGGGAGGACAAATTTTCAATATTGGAAAATCGAAAGCAACCTTATTTGATAAGGATACTAATGTAAACATTACCTTTAATGATGTTGCCGGATTAGAAGGTGCAAAAATTGAAATAAAAGAGATCGTGGATTTTCTGAAAAATCCTAAAAAATATACAACATTAGGTGCAAAAATTCCAAAAGGTGCTTTATTGGTTGGACCTCCGGGAACAGGAAAAACCCTTTTAGCAAAAGCGGTTGCCGGGGAAGCGAAAGTTCCTTTCTTTTCTCTTTCAGGATCTGATTTCGTGGAGATGTTTGTTGGTGTTGGAGCATCACGTGTTCGTGACCTGTTCCGTCAGGCAAAAGAAAAAGCGCCTTGTATCATTTTTATTGATGAGATAGATGCAATTGGTCGTGCACGTGGTAAAAACCCTGCGCAAGGAGGAAACGATGAACGGGAAAACACATTAAATCAGTTATTAACTGAAATGGACGGGTTTGGTACAAACAGCGGTGTAATTATTCTTGCCGCTACCAACCGTGCTGATATTTTAGACAGAGCATTGATGCGTGCAGGTCGTTTTGATCGTCAGATCTACGTAGATATGCCTGATCTGAACGAACGTAAAGATATTTTTAAAGTGCATTTAAAACCTTTGACATTAGATGCTTCTGTAGATGTAGATTTCCTTGCAAAACAGACACCCGGATTTTCAGGTGCTGATATTGCGAATATTTGTAATGAAGCGGCTCTTATAGCTGCTCGTCATGATAAAAAAATTATTGAAAAACAAGATTTCCTTGATGCCGTAGATCGTATCATTGGTGGGTTAGAGAAGAAAAATAAAATTATTTCAGTACATGAAAAACAAGTAATTGCTTATCATGAAGCCGGACATGCTGCAACCAGTTGGTTGTTGGAACATGCATCCCCCCTTGTTAAAGTGACTATTGTACCTCGCGGACGATCATTAGGTGCTGCCTGGTATTTACCGGAAGAACGACAAATTACTACAACAGAACAGTTGTTGGATGAAATGTGTGCCACACTGGGAGGAAGAGCTGCAGAATCCATAATTTTTGGAAAAATTTCTACCGGTGCTTTGAGCGATCTTGAAAAAGTTACCAAACAAGCATACGCCATGATCACTATTTATGGTTTGAATGATAAGATCGGAAACATTAGCTTTTATGATTCTACCGGAGCAAATGAATACGGGTTTACAAAACCTTATAGCGAAAGAACTGCACAAACAATTGATGAAGAAGTTAGCAAGCTGATTGAAACAGCTTATACCCGTGCTAAAGAAATACTTACAAAAAACAAAGATTTATTAAAATTATTAGCAGCAAAATTACTTGAAAAAGAAGTAATCTTTAAAGAAGACCTGGAAACAATTTTTGGCAAACGTCCTTTTGATAAAGAAGATCTACCATTGTTAAAATCAGAAGAAAAGACGGTAGTTGCTTTGGAAGAGAAAAAAGAAACAAGCACGGAAGAGAAAAAAGAAGAAGAAACAAAAACAGAAAGCGAGCCTGAAAAACCCATAAACACGTTATTTTAAATTATGCGGGATAGCACCACTTCAAAAGAAAAAATTTTAAAAAAAATCCGTAAGGCTTTAACTCACAAATCCTCACAAGAAATTGGTGATGTAGATAAAGAATCAGAAATATATACTACTTCTGAAGAACCTTTGGAGATTCAGTTTGCACAAAATTTTTCGGCACTCAATGGTAAATTTGTTTTTTGTGAAAATGAAGCTGAGTTTATCGAAAATTTTGATTTTATTGCTAAAGACAATAACTGGGAAAATCTTTTTTGTTTGGAACCAAATTTAAAAGAGGTACTAATCAAAGGGAAAATAAATTTTTCTGATAAAGAAGAAAATCTTCTTGCAACAGACATCGGATTGACTTTTTGCGAATGTTTGGTCGCTCGTACGGGAAGTGTCATGATCACATCAAAACAAGCTTCCGGTCGCAGATTGCCTGTTTATGCTAATTTTCATATTGTTGTTGCTTATACATCACAATTAGTGGCCGATATTAAAGATGCATTAAAACTTATTAAAGGGAAATACAACAATCAGTTACCTTCAATGATCTCAACTATTTCCGGACCAAGCCGTACTGCTGATATTGAAAAAACATTGGTACAAGGCGCACACGGACCAAGAGAGATTTTTGTGTTTTTAATTGACGATGCACCATTAGCCGACTAAATCTATCGCTTGTGAATAATTTTTTCAAACGTACACTTACCGCAGGAGCATTTGTCGCAGTTTTATTAGGCTGTACATTTTACAATCAACTTTCATTTTCTATTCTGTTTTTAATGGTCACTGTTTTAGGACTGTTAGAGTTTTATTCCTTGTCGGAAAAAGCAAATGCAAAACCTTTGAAAATTGTTGGAACAGCTATTGGAGCATTGTTCTTTGCACTCAACACTGCTGTTTGCATGAATGTTTTTAAATATCAGATAGTACTAATTTTTATTCCGATAATCTTTCTTGTTTTTATTATTGAATTGTTTTTGAAGAAAGAAAATCCATTTTCCAACATTGCATTTACTTTCCTCGGAATAATTTATGTTGCATTTCCATTATCGTTATTAAATTATATTTTAACGTATAGTGGAACCTACAGCCATGAACTTTTGTTTGGTATTTTCTTTATCATTTGGAGTAATGATTCAGGTGCTTATCTTGCAGGAGTGACCTTAGGAAAACATAAAATATTTCCGCGTGTATCCCCAAAAAAATCCTGGGAAGGAAGTATTGGTGGAACATTAGCAGGTTTTTTGGTGGCTTTTATTATTTCTGGTTGGTACACGAGCATTCAGTTTGCTGATTGGATGGTAATTGCTGCCATACTTATTGTAATGGGCACTTTGGGAGATTTTGTAGAATCACTTTTCAAACGCAGTGTGGATATCAAAGATTCAGGAAATATTCTTCCGGGTCATGGTGGTATTTTGGACCGTTTTGATAGCTTGATCATGGCAATACCATTTGTATTTACTTATTTGTACTTAATGAAACATTTTGCATAAAATGCTTCTTCAGGCAGTATATCCTGTAGGCAAATACTTGGGAGCCCGTCCATATGATAGTTCTTGGGGAATGCCATTGTGGTCGTATATTTTGGCTGTTATTTTTTACTTTATATCGTTATTCGGGTATGGGTTGTGATAAAAAGAGACAAAAAATGATTATTTAACGATGGAAAACCCCTATTTAACGATATCATTTTTTGGAGTGCATATTTTTTATAAATTCGCAGACCAAAACAGTATTCCTGTAAAAAAATAAAAGGAAACTTAACATATAAAATATGACAACAAAAACAAACACAGCCACAGCAGAACAACACGATAGTATGTTTGATGCAGTATTAGCCAGACTTGATGTTGCTGCAAAAATTTATGGTTTATCAAATGAAATTGCAAATATTTTAAGAAGTCCACAAAAACAAGTGAAAGTAAGCCTTCCAATTATGATGGATAATGGCAAACAAGAAGTTTTTGAAGGATTTCGTACTATCCATTCTACAATATTAGGGCCCTCAAAAGGAGGTATTCGTTATGCAACCGATGTTTGTGATGATGAAGTAAAAGCATTGTCTGCTTGGATGACATTTAAATGCGCTGTCGCTAACTTGCCATATGGTGGAGCTAAAGGTGGTATTAAATGTGATCCTCGTAAAATGAGTGTGGGCGAGTTAGAGCGTTTAACAAAAGCATATACTGTTGCAATGGCGGATGTGTTTGGTGTTGACAAAGATATTCCTGCTCCTGATATGGGTACCAGCGGACGCGAAATGGCTTGGCTACTTGATGCATTCAATAAAGTTCACCGTGGGGATTTTCCTGGTGTAGTTACCGGAAAACCAGTTGGCTTAGGTGGTTCTTTAGGTCGTGATGCGGCAACAGGTCGTGGAGTGATGGTTGCTACTTTAGCTGCATTATCAAAGATGAAATTGGATCCTAAAAAAGTGACGGCAGCTGTTCAAGGATTCGGTAATGTTGGTTCACATGCTGCGCGTTTGCTAAGTGAGCAAGGAATTACTGTTTGTGCTATTGGTGATCATACAGCTACTTTCTGGAATGAAAAGGGAATTGATATTCAATCTGCTTTGCGTTATGTGAAAGAGAATGGTGGTATTTTAAAAGGATTTACCGGTGCGGTTGAAATTAAAAATACTGAATTATTAACTGCAAATGTTGACGTATTGGTACCTGCAGCTTTGCAAAATGTAATTACTGAAGAGATAGCACATAGCATAAAAGCAAAATTAATTGTTGAAGGAGCAAACGGCCCGACAACACCTGAAGCAGATGCTATTTTGCAGGAGAAAAAAATAATTGTAGTGCCGGATATTTTAGCAAATGGCGGTGGGGTAACAGTTTCTTATTTCGAATGGGTACAAAATAAATACGGGTACTATTGGACTGAAGAAGAAGTAAATAAAAAACACGATGCTTCCATGAACCTTGCATTTGAAAGTGTTTGGAATAACGGCCAGCAATATAAAACTACCATGCGAATTGGTGCATACATTACTGCTATGAAAAAAGTAGAATTTGGTATCAAGGCAAAAGGGGTTTATTAATAAATAGACTTTTTCTAAAACAAAAACGTCCCGAAATTTCGGGACGTTTTTGTTTAGTTCATTCCGGCCAACATAGAGGAATCTTTGTATTCAAGAGATTTATTACAATGGGGTACATAGATTCTCAAAAGCAGGAAATTAGAGAATATTTTTATTGATCCACATACATTACTTCTTTCACAGCTTTTATCACACGAACAACATTTGGTAAGGAAGCCTCAATTAGTGTTGGAGCATACGGTAATGGAACATCGGCAGCAGTGACACGCAATATTGGAGCATCCAAATAATCGAAAGCTTCTTTTTGAACTTTAAATGCAACTTCTGTAGCGATAGCCCCCAATGGCCAGGCTTCTTCAACGATCACCAATCTGTTTGTTTTTTTTACAGAAGAAATAATAGTAGCATAATCAATGGGGCGAATAGTACGCAGGTCAATTATTTCAACACTAATACCTTCTTTCTCTAATTCAATTGCCGCACCGATTGCTTGTTTAATAATTTTACCAAAGGATACAATCGTAACATCTTTCCCTTCCCGTTTAATATCTGCAACACCAATAGGAATTAAATATTCTCCTTCGGGAACTTCTCCTTTTTCGCCATACATCTGTTCGCTTTCCATAAAAATCACAGGGTCGTTGTCACGAATGGCTGATTTTAAAAGACCTTTGGCATCGTATGGATTGGAAGGGACAACAACTTTTAATCCCGGACAGTTTGCATACCAATTATCAAATGCTTGTGAATGTTGCGAACTTAGCATTCCTGCAGAAGCGGTAGCACCACGAAAAACGATGGAAACAGGAAATTGTCCACCACTCATACTCATCATTTTAGCGGCAGAATTTATTATCTGGTCAATTGCAACTAAGGAAAAATTAAATGTCATATATTCAACAATAGGCCTTAACCCATTCATTGCTGCACCAATAGCAATGCCTGTAAAACCAAGCTCTGCAATGGGTGTATCTATTACACGTTTTTCTCCAAATTCAGCAAGCATTCCTTTGCTTACTTTGTAAGCACCATTATATTCAGCAACCTCTTCACCCATCAACAATACCTTTTCATCTCTTCGCATTTCTTCGTTCATTGCTTCACGCAATGCTTCACGAAACTCAATTGTTCTCATTTGATTTTGATTTAATGAACCGCAAATTTAACCATTTTATGATTAAAATCATTTTAATAAATTTCGTTCTGAAAAAATAGTATGACTGTTGGAAATAGCATATTTTTACATCCGTTCAAAAAAATATATTGTGGAAAATAATCAATTTGATATCATCATCGTTGGCGGAGGAATTGTAGGATTAGCATCTGCCTATAAGATCAATCTAAAATATCCTGATAAAAAAATTCTTGTTCTCGAAAAAGAAAAAGAAGTAGCGGCTCACCAAACTGGTCATAATTCAGGCGTAATTCACTCCGGGATGTATTATAAGCCCGGATCGTATAAAGCAAAAAATTGTGTGGATGGTCGAAGAGAACTTGTCGCATTTGCCAAAGAATATAAAATACCTCATGATATTTGTGGAAAAGTGGTGGTAGCAACCGATGATTCGGAATTGGCACACATGAATAAAGTATTGAATAATGCCATTGCAAATGGTGTGGAAGGGATTGAAAAAATTAATTCAAAACAAATAAAAGAAATAGAACCATTTTGTGAAGGTATTGAAGGTTTATGGGTGCCATGCACAGGAATAATAGATTATGCGGATGTTTCGAGAAAATATGTTGATCTCATACAATCTAAATTTCAGGGAAGCAAGGTGCTTACAGAACATGAGGTTACTGCATTTGATAAACAACAAGGTTATACAGATGTTATTACCCCGAAAGGAAAATTCAGAGGAACATATATTATTACCTGCGCTGGTTTGCAAAGTGATAGAATTGCAAAAAAAGAAGGAGCAAAGATCGATACAGCTATTGTGGGTTTTCGTGGCGATTATTATGATCTGAGCGATAAAGGAAAAAATAAAGTACGAAACTTAATTTATCCCGTCCCAAATGCCAAATACCCTTTCCTTGGAGTTCATTTTACCCGTATGATAAAAGGTGGAACAGAATGTGGGCCAAATGCGGTTTTTGTTTTTAAACGGGAAGGATATACAAAAACGGATTTCTCTTTAAAAGATACAGCAGAGGCTCTTTCGTTTGGTGGTACCTGGAAATTTTTTGCAAAAAATATGAAGTTTGCCATGGATGAATATCATGGTGCCTTTTCGAAAACATTTTTCTTAAAACGTTTGCGTAAATTAATTCCAAGTTTAGAGATGGATGATTTAAAACCCGGACGAGCAGGTGTTCGTGCGATGGCACTTGCTCCGGAAGGGAATATGATCGATGACTTTAAAATTGAAGTGAATGGAAATGCGATACATGTCTTAAATGCTCCATCACCAGCCGCTACTGCATCATTAGCTATAGGGACGGCAATACAGGAAATGGCAAACGAACATTTTCATTTAGGATAATTGATTGTAATTATTAATCAATAAAAAACACGTTAATTTTTTAACGTGTTTTTTATTGATCAGTTTTTAAATAGCATTCTTATTTTCTCCGATTTCCTTTTGCGGCCAAAGTCGTAAACAAATTGAAAGCTGAATAATTAGATAAAGTTGTTCCGGAACAAACACTTGCCACCTGAAATTCATAGGTGGTTGACGAAGACAATCCACTTACCGCCAACGATGTTCCAGTTGTTGATGCATTAGTCCAAGTAGTTGAAGTTGTTGGTTTATAACGAACACTGTAACTGGACACTCCAGTTGAAGACCAATTTAGTGTAGCACCGCTTTTAGTTATAAAAGTGGCACTTAAACCGGCAGGAACATTACATGAAGTAAGTACACTACTTGCCAGTGTAGTAAATGTTACGGATGATGAAAATGCAGATGACGATGTGGAAGAGCAAACACTTGCTACCTGAACTTCATAAGTTGTTGCTGTGCTCAGGTTGCTTATTCCAAATGATGTTGAAGCCGTTGAAGCAGTTATCCAAGTACTTGATGTTGTTGGTTTGTAACGCAGATTGTAACTCACAGCACCTGTTGAAGACCAATTTAAATTGGCGCTGTTTTGGGTGATTAAAGTCGCATTCAATCCACCGGGAACATTACAAACAGTAGTTGTGGTTGTAGTACCAGGTGCGGTACCTCCTAATGAAGTTAAAATACTAGCCCTTGGACCATATAAAGTGGCGTTCATTCGGGCAGTTTGCCCTTGTGTCATCATATTTCTGGCACCATCGGCACTGTAATCCATATAGTTCATGAACATGTCTCCATAGGAATTAATACTGCATGCAGAAAGTTTTGGAAATACAGGGTAATCATAATTTGCCTTTTCCTGACAAGGAGTATCATTTACCAAGTCATCACCACAAGTAGCATCTCCCCAGATGTGATAAACGTTTAACCAATGCGCTATTTCGTGGGTAGCTGTTCTTCCTTTATTATAACTTGTTTGCAAAGTACCAACTCTTCCAAAGCAATTATATTTGACCACCACACCATCTACAGAAGCTGGTGCTCCTGGAAAAGTAGAATAACCACACAGACCTAAATTACCTACCCAGATATTCAGGTATTGACCAGTTGGCCAGGCATTGTGCCCACCGTAGCTATCAAATTTTATATAATTATTGGAGGAAAAAGAAGTGTTGGAAGTATATGTTCTTGTAATACCGCTAGTCGCATTTCCATTCGGATCCCGTTTTGCTAAAACAAAATGAATGTTAGCATTTGCAGCATAAGGCTGGAAAACGGAAGGTGTGTTTACTGCATCGGCATTAGTTCTGGAATAATCTTCATTCAGCGCATCGATCTGTGACAATACCTGGGCATCCGAAATGTTTTGGTCAGCCAGGTTATACACTACATGCACCACAACAGGAATAGTAATTACCTGGGTGATTGATTTTTGTAGCCCGTTATTATTAGCTATCCTCGTCTGAATGTCACGTTCGATTAAACCCATACGGGTTTTGAGTGCAGGGTCGGACAAAAGTTGCTGTTCCATGTATTCTGTAGTTCCGCAGGCAGCAGATTTAGCCTGAGTTTCATTTTGAATTGTGGCTGGTGTTATAAGATCACTTTCTTTTTTACAGGAAAAAAGAAATACCATTAAAATAAATGGAAGGAAGAAGAGTTTTTTGTTCATGTTGTTTAAAGTAATTTTTTTTAAAGATTTGAATAATGCAGTAATTGCATTTTTAGGCTGATCAGTCAATATTGTTTTTTTTGTTTTCATTTTCATTTTTATTTATTTGTTAAGAGAGATTTGAACTGTTTTGTTTTTTAGCGCAAAGATGTACATCCTTTTTAGATGGGACATGTTCGGGTATTAAATCCTAATTAGTGTTATTTTGATTGTTATTCTATTCGACTGGTGTGATTCACCTGTTTGTTTTGTATCGGTGAAATATTAAATTAGTATAGATTAAGTAGGTGTTTTATATATGAGGAATTTTTTTATAAAGCAATTTATATTTTATTTGACTAATATTCTTTTTTTTGTTTGTTTTACTTTAGCTTCATTGCTGTCCCAGCACAATAATGATGCCCCATTTTTAATATCAATTACCAGCATTGCATATCCTTTTGTTTTCTTTTTCTGAGCAACAATTGTATGTAATTCATTTATTTCAATTGACCTTAGAATGTCGTTGCTTCTGATTTTTTTTGCATGTATGCCCCATTCTTTAATCCAATAGAATATGGTTACATGATTTACTTCCAGTATTCTTGCGATGACCCTGTATCCTAATCCTTCCAGGTACATTGCTAAAGCCATTCGTTTTATTTCATCTGCCCTTACATCAGATTTTCGTATCACAGTGTATCTGTAGCTGCAACTTTTACATTGATATCGCTGGCGTCCGTTTGCGATGCCATCTTTGCAGAAGTTAGATTGTTTACATTTTGGACAGTTCATACTTTCTGATATTAAAATTACGAAATCTATATTAGATTAACAAATATATTTAATTAAATTTTACATTTATTTGAAATGTTTTGTTCTAAGAAAAAAAAATCAGAACAAAAAAATCAGCCTTTAAATCATTCTGCATCAGAATGAAATAGATCACTGTCCAGTTTGACATTTGTCATTTTGCAAGACACTACTTCGGAATAATTTTGCCTCATAAATATAATTATTAAAAACAATTAAAAAAACAAGACAATGAACACGACAATTATTATTAGGCAAAAGTTGTTAGATTCTTCCCGACATAATTGTTGGTTTGGGTTAACTAACATTGCAAAACCATTCAACACTTTAAAGGTTGGAAGCAGCTATATAATTGCTGCGCTATTATTTATTATGATAGCATTAACTTCAGAAAAATCCGTTGCCCAAATCACTACAGGATTTGAATTGGATGGAAATGCAATATCAGTGTTACCCAACCCTCCGGATGATTGGGATCTTATTTATAGCAATACGAGCAGCGCACAAGTTGCAACCGGTGTTGTAAATGATGCGCCATCCAGTGCAGATAATAGATTAACAGTAGGATCTAAAGATCAGGGGGATATTAATACCTGGCACTATGATATTGCAAGTGTACCTGACAAGAATGATATCCTTCATGCTGGAGCGGCACTTTATGGCGGTAATAAGATCTATTTTTTCGGTGATCGATATGCCGTAAGTGGGGATGCACAAATCGGTTTTTGGTTATTTAAAAACCCCATAACAACAAATGCAGATGGAACATTCAACGGAGTTCATGCAATTGGTGACATTTTGTTGTTGTCAAATTTCGTAAATGGAGGAGGCGTACCTGTCATAGTAGCTTACGAATGGGTGGGCAGCGGAGGTTCTGACGGAACCCTGAATCTGGTTCCTGTTTCAGGAACCAACCTTTACGCCATTACTAATAGTAGCGTAGAACCTTCTCCTTGGCCTTATCAGGAAAAAGATGGCACACCTGCTAATTTTTTTCCTGTTGGTGGATTTTATGAAGGAGGAATTGACCTTGCCGGCTTAGGCTTTGGCATCGATCCCTGCTTCAGTTCTTTCATTATGGAAACCCGATCATCAGCGTCAGTAAATGCAGAATTAAAAGATTTTGTGATGGGTAATTTCTTCACCAAACCACAGGTCTCAGTTAATTCGCCTAGCATTTGTGTTAATGGAGGTCCGGTTACTTTAACAGCAACTGTACAAGGAGGTGTTAGTCCATTCTCATACTTATGGGCACCAGGTGGAGCAACAACTGCTTCCATTAGTGTTTCGCCTTCTGTTACTACAACTTATACCGTTACAGTAACAGCAGCTAATGGATGTATTGCAAATCCTGCAACAGGAACAGTTACGGTAAATCCTTCTCCGGCATGTTCAATAGGTGATCCAAATCCACCTTTGGCTGTGGTAATCTGTAATACTCCCGGAAATACAATCTCAACAAGTACATCTATAGATCTTAATTTATTCACACTTTCCTGGTCTATTACGCCTTCACAAGCCGGCATGACGGGTTGGACGATTACTTCAGGACAGGGTACCAATTCAATTGTATTCACTTCAGGTTTATGCGGTTCGGCAGGATCAAGTGTGGACGTGGCTTTAACAGTAACCGATAAATCAAACGGATGTGTTAGTACCTGTCATAAAACGATATTGCCAACAGCTCCTCAATGCGGAGCATCTATTAATCCTCATGATAGTCTGGATTGTATTATAACACAAGTTACATTAACAGGTGTTGCAAATTCGGACAATCCGAATCCGATTTTATTATGGACAGCAAGCAATGGCGGACATATCGTTTCGGGAGCCAACACCTTATCAGTTGTTGTGGATGCACCCGGAACCTATACATTTAGTGTTACTGACGCAATTAATGGTTGTAATGCTTTTGCAATTACTTCGGTAACACAAAACATTTCAACACCTGTATTAAGTGAAACTCATACAGATGTTTCCTGTAATGGATTAAGCGATGGGTCCATTGACTTAACAGTTAGCGGAGGAAAAGCGCCATATTCTTATCTATGGAGCACAGGTGCTACCACTCAGGATATTAATGGTTTAGCGGCAGGAACATATTCTGTAACCGTAACAGGAGCCAACGGTTGTTTTTCAACTAAAACAATAGTGATTACTCAACCTCCTGTATTAGTTTTGTCAACGCAAAAAACAGATGTTTTATGTAACGGTGGCAGCACCGGCAGTATCACAGCGAGTGCTTCGGGTGGAACTTCTCCTTACCAGTTTTCTATAGGTGCAGGAGCGTTTGGTTCAAACAATGTGTTTAATGGGTTGGCTGCAGGAACTTATACTATTCATGTAAAAGATGCACATGGTTGCGAGAAAACAGCTAGTGTAACTATTAATGAACCAACACTGGTAGTATTAAGTACACAAAAAACCGATGTGTTGTGTAATGGCGAAAGCACTGGCAGTATCACTGCAAGTGCAACAGGCGGAGTTCCCCCTTACCAGTTTTCTATCGATGCAGGTTCGTTCGGTTCAAATAATGTATTCAACAATTTAGCAGCAGGCACTTATACTATTCATGTAAAAGATGTTAACGGTTGCGAAAAATCGGTTAGTGTTACAATCAGTCAACCATCTTTGGTAGTATTGAGTACTCAAAAAACCGATGTATTATGTAATGGTGAAAGTACAGGAAGCATAACTGCCAATGCGACAGGTGGAGTGCCTCCTTATTTGTTCTCGATCAATACAGGTGCATTTGGTTCAAATAACGTATTTAGTAATTTAGCAGCAGGTACTTATACTATCCATGTAAAAGATGCTTACTCCTGTGAAAAAACGGTTACTGTTACAATTACTCAACCAACTCTGGTAGTATTGAGCACCCAAAAAACCGATGTGTTGTGTAATGGAGAAACCTCAGGTAGCATCACAGCTAGCGCTACGGGCGGAGTAACTCCTTACTTATTCTCTATCAATTCAAGTCCATTTAGTTCAAGCAATATGTTTGATAATTTAGCAGCTGGTACTTATACTGTTCGTGTAAAAGATGCGAATGGTTGCGTAAAAACAACTGAAGTTACCATTTCAGAACCACCATTATTAGTATTGAGTACTCAAAAAACAGACGTATTATGTTTTGGTTTAAGTACTGGTAGCATCACAGCTAGCGCTACGGGCGGAGTTGGCTCTTATCTGTTCTCTCTTGGCGGTGGAGTATTCGGTTCAAGTAATATATTCAACAATTTACCTGCCGGCACTTATACCGTTTATGTAAAAGATGCGAATGGCTGCGAGAAAAAGATGGATGTAACCCTTACTCAACCTCCTGCAGTAAAATGTTTATTGACTGCTCCTGACCCACTACCAGTATGTGGATCTACGGGCAATATATTAACTGCTGAAGTATCCAATGCTGTTACATATACATGGACAGTTAATGGTGATGGCTGGTTAATTACAGCCGGTCAAGGGTCTTCCTCTATTACTTATACAGCCGGAAAAGATAGTGCAACCTTTACTTTAGTTGTTGCTAATACAAATGGTTGTAAAGACACTTGCATCGTAACCTTTGGAGTTGGATCTTGTGTGAGATTAGTGCCGTTCTGTACCTTAACCCAAGGATTCTATGGACAGTCAAAAGGAATGTCATGCGCAACAGGCGAAAGATCCCTTGCTTTAGTAACCCGTTTATTGGGAGCACCTTTTGGAAATCTGGTAATTGGTAAATCAGGACACTCTCTAACCATTATGCAAAGTTTTGCAAATTGTGTGATATTGAGAATGCCTGGTGGAGGTCCTAGTGTTGTTCTTCCAGCCGGAAACACTTTGTTTGATGCAAACTGTAATTCTTCAATCCCACTTAATAATAATGGCAGATTTAATAATACGTTATTAGGTCAGACCATTGCATTAGGCCTCAACATGAGGTTGGATACAGATCTTGGAGCATTTGTTATCCCGGGCACATCATTTACAACAATAGGTGCTCTTCCAGGACTTGATGGTAAATGTGGAACAGAAGATGATGTACCTGTATTTACATCAGTACTTACAGAATCAATACCACAATCAGTGTTAACTGCTTTGAATTCGCTTTATTCAAGCGCTTCTGTAGCCAATTTGTTCGACCTTGCAAACCGTGCATTAGGTGGATTAACAACCGGAGGAGCAGGCTTAAAGGAGATCAATGCTGCTGTTAGTGCAATTAATGAAGGATTTGACGGATGTCGCTTCATAGATGCTAGTTCTAAAAAATTAACTTCAACAGGTAAACCGAAAGGTGACAAAACGAATACTATTGTTTCAAAAGCATATCCAAACCCATTTGCATATTCTTCAACAATAGAATTTACTACTAAAAAAGATGCAGTAGTAACTGTAACTGTTTATACTATTACAGGTACTAAAATAGCCGATCTATTTAGTGGTGAAGTGAAAGCTGATGAGGTTAAACAAGTAATTTTCAAAGGAGAAAGTCTTCCTAATGGAATTTACATCTACAGGATAACTTCAGGTGATAAAGTATATTTTGACAGATTGGTTTTGCAGAAATAAAATAAATGTAAAACCATAAAAAAAAGATCCTCCGGTTTTCCGGAGGATCTTTTTTTATGGTTTAAAACCAGTATGGATGTTAGCATTTACGAATCAATTTTTTTTAGGTACTCTTAACTCAATTTCACATAAAGATTTCGCCCCATCTATCAACAATTAATTCCATTCATCATTTGAATTTTTGAATACTCACAATTAATTCTACTTTTACAAAAATCAAATTTTCATTATGAAAAAATCAATTGTCACTAATGTTATTGCTGTCGCAATTCTATTGTTTTTTATTAATTTTTCTAACATCTTAGCACAACAAGCGGCTAAAGTTTACAAGTATGAATCGGTAGCAAACGATCCTTTAAAAGCTCGTATTTACAAGCTTGAAAATGGGCTGACTGTTTATATGACAGTTTATAAAAATGCACCTCGAATTCAAACCTACATAGCCACTCGTGCCGGAAGTAAAAATGATCCTACGGATGCAACGGGCTTGGCACATTATTTAGAACATATGTTGTTTAAAGGAACCGACAAATATGGGAGTAAAGATTATGCAAAAGAGCGGGTAGAACTGGATAAAATAGAAACTCTTTATGAAGTTTACCGCAAAACTACCGATACCACAAAAAGGAAATTTATTTATCATCAAATAGACAGCATTTCGGGATATGCTTCCACCTTGGCAATTGCAAATGAGTATGATAAAATGTTGGCGACAATTGGAGCAAAAGGAACCAATGCCTACACCTGGTTAGAACAAACTGTATATGTAAATGATATTCCTTCCAACCAACTTGATAATTGGACCTCTATTGAAGCAGAACGATTTAGTAATCCGGTATTGAGATTATTTCATACGGAATTAGAGGCTGTTTATGAAGAAAAAAACAGAGGATTGGACAATGATGGAGAAAAATCCTGGGAGGCATTATTTGCAGGGTTATTTCCTAATAACACATATGGTTCACAAACTACCATTGGAACCATTGAACATTTAAAAAATCCTTCATTATTAGAAATAAAAAAATATTTCAACACCTATTATGTTCCAAACAACATGGCAATATGTCTTTCGGGAGATTTTGATCCTGAGGAAACTATTAAATTAATTGATAAAAAATTCAGCTCATGGAAAAATAAGCCTGTTCCGGTATATCAACCTTTTATTGAAAAACCAATTGCCAGTCCGGTAATAAAAGAGGTTTTTGGGCCAGATGCTGACAATGTAATGTTAGGATATCGATTTGCTGGTGCAAATACGCAAGATGCTGATATGATAATGTTATTAAGTAAAATTTTATCGAATGGCAAAGCCGGATTAATAGATCTGAATTTGAATCAAAAACAAAAAGTATTACAGGCCGGAGCATTTGATATGGAGTTTAAAGATTATTCCTCTTTGATTTTGAATGGAAACCCCAAGGAAGGACAAACACTCGAACAATTGAAAGAGCTGCTGTTGGAAGAAATAAACAATGTTAAAAAAGGCAATTTCCCGGATTGGCTTTTAAGTGCAATTATTACAGATATGAAGTTGCAAGAAACAAAAATGTATGAACGCAACAGCAGGCGTGCTGATGCCTTTGTAGGAGCCTTCATTTCAGGAGTTCCATGGAGTGACGCGGTAAACACAATTGAACGTTTGTCTAAAATTTCGAAGCAAGACATCATCAATTTTACTCAAAAAAATTGTACTGATAATTATGTTGTTATTTATAAAAGAACAGGAGAAGATAAAAATGTACTAAAAGTTACAAAGCCTGCCATCACACCTGTGCAGGTTAACCGGAATGATCAGAGTGCATTTGTAAAAAACATTATAAATTCCCCGGCAAAAGATATTGAACCTGTATTTCTGGATTATCAAAAAGATATCAAACATCTTTCTGTAAAAAACAATATCCCGCTTTTATATACTGAAAATACGGAAAATAAAACATTTGGCTTGTATTATGTTTTTGATATGGGCACTGATAATAATAAAAGACTGGGAATAGCCATTGATTATCTAAAATATTTGGGAACTGATAAATATTCGGCAGAAGCATTACAGCAAGAGTTTTATAAACTAGGAGTTAGCTTCGGAGTGTATTCCAGTCCTGACCAAATTTGGGTATATATGAGTGGATTAACAGAAAATTTTGATAAGGCAACTCAACTTTTCGAAGATTTATTAGCAAACGCAAAACCGGATGAAGAAGCTTTAAGAAATTTAGTCTCTGATATTTTAAAGAAACGTGATGATGCAAAATTAGATAAAAATGAAATTCTCTGGGGCGGACTTTCATCTTATGGTAAATATGGGAAAATCTCACCATACACAAACATTTTATCAAATACTGAATTACAAAAAGTAACATCAAAAGAACTAATTGACATCACCAAACAACTCACTTCTTTTGAACATGATATTCTTTATTATGGAAGCAGTAAAAGCGAAGAGGTGCAGAAAATGTTGAACAAAAATATGCATCTGCCTGCTACACTCACTCCTGTACCAAAAGCTGTTAAATACAATGAATTGGAAGCAGGAGCAAACGTTTATGTGGTAGAGTATGACATGAAACAAGCGGAGATTATAATGCTTTCAAAAGATGAAATGTATAACAAAGACAATGTTCCATCAATACGAATGTTCAACGAATATTTTGGTGGTGGAATGTCTTCTATTGTGTTTCAGGAACTACGTGAATCAAAAGCTTTGGCATATTCTGTTTTCGCTGATTATGCTATTTCGGATAAAAAATCGGATCCAAATTATGTATTTTCATACATTGGCACCCAAGCTGACAAACTGCCTGAAGCAATGGCCGGCATGATGGAACTGATAAATAATATGCCGGAATCTCAAAATAATTTCAAAGCATGCAAAGAATCTATTTTGCAAGGCATACGGACGGAAAGAATTACAAAAGAGGCTATTTTATTTAACTACAAAAATGCTCAACGCTTAGGATTAAATTATGATATAAGAAAAGATGTTTTTGAAAAAGTTCCTGGTATGACCTTTGAAAATGTAAAAGCATTTGAATCGAGCCATGTTAAAAACAAAAAATATACTGTTCTTGTTTTAGGTAAAAAAGAAAGCATAGATATGAAAACACTTGAGAAATATGGAAAGGTTAATTTTCTTTCACTTGAAGATATTTTTGGGTATTAGTTTCTGTTAGCTCCAATTTTATTTCAAAAAAATCTTTATTGGGGATTTTCCACTTTGTAAATTTCACTGAAACAATAATTTTTTTCAAATCGTTTTATCAATTTGAGCTTTTTTGTGTTCTTTAATTGTTCAAGAAATTCAAGTTTTTCAAAGTTTGTTTGTATCAGATATTCTGTATTATCAGTTGCATTCACCTGAACATTTTTAAACAGATTTTCCTGTGATACATATCCTGAATATTTATCGGTAAGATAAGTCCGCATTAAAAAATTCGCAACAATGTTTTTATCCTGCAAATTTTCCTTCTGGCAATATCGTGTCATTTCCTGACTTACTGCAATTGCATCAACATAGCTTAAAGAATGATCACTTACGTGTTTTTTGTCAAAACAAAAATAAATTCCAACCCCAAGAATTAATAAAACAGCAGGATAGAAAAGTAATTTATTACTTGAAGTGATTTCTGTAACAAAAAAAGAAACAATGATGATAAATGGTACTAAAATAGTAAGTAAATAACGTGGAGAATAAAAATTAGCGGAACTGAAAAGCAAATAGAAAACAACAAAAAAACTTAAAACCAAAATTATTTTTGACTGAGCTGTTTTTAATTTAATTTTTTTAATTAAAAAGAAAACCAATAAACTAATTATCAAAGCGAATGACAATACATTCCGACCTTGATAAATAAATAAATAAGCCGAGTAGTTTTTTAATTTTTCAAGGATCGAACTTATCAAAAAATTATCACCATTGGTGTATAGTGGCAGAAAGAAATAGCCGGTTTTGATTTTCTGAAGAATAAAAAACAAGGAGGTTAAAATAATCGGAATGCAAATGATAACTATTTTTTTAACATCATTTTTTAAGCTGTATTTGTTTTTTTTTATTGCGAATAGTTCGATCAGTTGCCAAAACCCACAACTTAAAATGGCAACTATTCCGGATTCTTTTGTTAGTAATAACAACGTTCCAAACAGTAGATAGGCCCATGTATTATTTTTTAAAAAACTATAAATAGTTAAAAGACTGAGCAAAGCAACCAGCATTTCGGGAAGTAATAAAGCCGATTGTGCAAGAAACACAGGTTGAACCAAAAGAATGGCAGAAGCAATTATTGCAACTTTTTCAGAAAAAAAAGTGCGACAAAATATATAATTTACAAGCATCAATAGGATGGAGATCAATAAAGGAAAAATGTGACTTCCTGTAATACTATTTCCGAAAACATGCCATGCAGCTGCATTCATAAAATGGAAGAACAAAGGATGCCCCCTGGAGATATCAAAAGGAACAGCACCAGGAAATAAACTGAGTCCGTTTTCAAACAGCAAGTGAACAGCAGTTGAGTAAGGCCAAGCTTCATCCCAAAAATAAGGCAGGCTTAAGGTCGGAATTTTTAGTCCGATCAAAAGCAGGATCAAACCAAATAAAAAAATGATTCCTCTGTTTTTTCTCATTATACTTTTAAAAATCGTTTTTTGATTTTTTCATTTTAAACACAAATGTAGCATTAAATCCCCCGGTTTTCCATCTCGCAAGAGCTCATTGACATTGATTTGATTGAATTTTAGATAAAATACTGACGAATGTCAGTTTGCTTCATTCGTTCAAAATCTTATATTTGCATCTCTTTTTAAACACACCAGAATTTTAACTTCAAATTTAAAACTATATTATCATGAGCAAAATTAAAGTGGCTAACCCTGTGGTTGAATTAGATGGCGATGAAATGACTCGCATCATTTGGAAATTTATTAAGGATAAATTGATTCTTCCTTACCTTGATCTGGATATTAAATACTATGACCTTGGTCTTGAACACCGCGATGCAACTAATGATCAGGTAACTATTGATTCTGCTGAAGCAATAAAAAAATACAATGTAGGTATTAAGTGTGCCACCATCACTCCTGATGAAGAACGTGTGATAGAATTCAAATTGAAACAAATGTGGAAATCACCAAATGGTACTGTTCGTAATATTTTGGATGGAACTGTTTTTCGTGAGCCAATCGTATGTAAAAATGTTCCTCGTTTAGTTCCAAACTGGACTGCGCCAATTTGCATTGGTCGTCATGCATTCGGTGATCAATACCGTGCAACAGATTTTGTAACAAAAGGAAAAGGTAAGTTAACCATTAGTTTTACTCCTGAAGATGGCAGTCCCGCTCAATCTTTTGAAGTATTCAATTATAAAGGTGATGGCGTTGCTATGGCGATGTATAATACTGATGAGTCAATCAAAGGATTTGCTCATTCTTGTTTCAATACCGCATTACAAAAGAAATGGCCTTTGTATCTTTCAACAAAAAATACCATCTTGAAAAAATACGATGGTCGTTTTAAAGATATTTTCGAGGAAATATATCAAGCGGATTATAAATCCAAATTTTTAGCCGCAGGTATTGTTTACGAACACCGATTAATTGATGACATGGTTGCATCAGCATTAAAATGGAACGGAAATTTTGTTTGGGCTTGTAAAAATTATGATGGAGATGTTCAGTCGGACACTGTTGCACAAGGATTTGGTTCATTGGGTTTAATGACATCTGTTCTTGTAACACCAGATGGAAAAACGATGGAAGCCGAAGCAGCACACGGTACCGTGACACGTCATTATCGTGAACATCAGGCAGGCAGACCAACATCAACAAATCCAATTGCATCCATTTTTGCCTGGACACGCGGATTAGAATTCCGTGGTAAATTAGATAATAATCAGGACTTGATCAATTTCTGTCAGACACTTGAAAAAGTATGTGTTGAGACAGTTGAATCCGGTAAAATGACCAAAGATCTGGCAGTTTGTATTCATGGTAATAAAGTAAATCATGGCGAACATTATTTATATACCGAAGAGTTTTTAAATGCGTTGGATGCTAACTTACAAGCAAAACTTTCAAAAAAAGTAACAGCATAATTATTAAATAATTTTATACTTTACCAGAAGCAATTTCTTTCAAAAGGAATTGCTTCTTTTTTTTAGTGATTGATATCACCAGATATTATTTATTGATTTATTATTTTTGGTATGTTAAAAAATATAATTTAATATGGGATTTATTTCAGAATTTAAAGCGTTTGCATTGCGCGGTAATATTGTTGATTTGGCTGTTGCAGTTGTTATTGGCGGTGCATTTGGTAAAATCGTATCCTCTTTAGTGGATGACATCATTACTCCTGCTATATTAACCCCCGCTCTTAAAGCGGCTCATTTAGCAGATTTAGGCCAGCTTGTAATTCCTGATACAGCAATTAAATATGGTAATTTTATTGCTCAGATTATTTCATTTGTTTTAGTAGCATTTACATTATTTATAGTAATAAAAGCAATAAATACAGCAAAGAAAAAAGAGGATGCCGCAGCAGCTCCTGCCCCTCCTTCGAAACAAGAACAATTACTCACTGAGATCCGCGATCTGCTAAAAAAATAATTCCGATGAAAAAATATATCTTATTATTTACGATGTTCCTTGCAAGTTTTTTCGTTGTTGCACAAAAGGATTCTACAAAAGCAAAAGTCGATTCGATACAAACAAAGATCCATGCATTAAAAACTGCCAAAGATTCTATCATTGCAGCTGACACGATACGTTATTGGAAAAAGGGCGGGCTTATAGGGCTTAACTTTTCGCAATCAAGCTTTACCAATTGGGCTGCAGGAGGAGAAAATTCACTTTCTGTAACGTCCCTTGTCAGTTTATTTGCAAACTATAAAAAAGATAAAGACAGTTGGGACAATACGCTCGACTTGGCATATGGAATGCTTCAAACAGGTGCTGCACCTTTACGGAAAAATGAAGACAAAATCGATTTCTCTTCAAAATATGGTCGCTATGCATTTTTAAAGCACTGGTATTATACCGCATTAGTGAGTTTTAAAAGCCAGTTTGCCGATGGGTATAATTATCCGAATGATTCTGTTGTAATTTCACATTTTATGGCACCTGGTTATTTGTTAGGTTCACTTGGTATGGATTATAAAACGACAGATAACAGCTTTTCTTTGTTCTTATCTCCCTTAACCTGGAAAACTATTTTTGTAAACGACCAGAAATTAGCAGATGCAGGTGCTTATGGTGTTGATAAAGCGGAGTATGATAGCGTTGCAGGGGTTTATGTTATGGTAAAACACGGAGCAACAATAACTAATCAGTTTGGAGGGTATTTAAAAATGACCTTTAAAAAAGATATTTTTAAAAATGTAAATTTTGCGACTAAATTGGAATTATTCAGCAATTATTTAAAAAATCCACAAAATATTGTTGTCAACTGGGAAACGCTTATCGGCTTAAAAGTAAATAAATTTCTTTCGGCAAGCATTAGCACAAATATGATCTATGACAATGATATTCCGGTTCCTGTAAAGCGTGAAATTAATGGAGTTACAGTGGATGGAACAGGTCCGCGTTTACAATTTAAAGAAGTATTGGCAATTGGATTTTCTTATAAGTTTTAAGATGTCATTTCGCTATTTTTCTTCTCTTAGTATAAACTTCGTGGGGGAATCTTTGTAATTATAAGCATAATTGCAAGGGAGTAAAAAGTTTTCTGGGTAAGCTCAAATGACAATAATAATTTTAGAATCCTCTTCATTTTATGAAAGGTTTTTTTTAGTTTTATCAAATGAAAACCTTATCAAAAAAGGATAAACAAATTAGTGAACTTCGCCAAATACCGGGTGTTGGAATTTCTATTGCCAATGATCTGATCAATATTGGTATCACTTCTATAACTGATTTAAAAAATAAAGATCCTGAATGGTTGTATCATCAATCAAATAAATTTGCGGGAGTGGTGCAGGACAGGTGTTTGTTGTATGTTTTTAAGTGTGCTGTTTATTATGCGTCCGAAATAAAACATGATAAGGAAAAATTAAAGTGGTGGAATTGGAAAGATAGAAAATAAAAAAAGAGGGGCTGCTCTTGCACACCCCTCCCTGATATTAACCTGAAGTTTTATTTTATAATAAGTTTTTGATTTATTGATTGACCGTTCACATTTACGTTTACAATATAAACACCTTTTGCTAAATGCTCATCAGAATTTAACTTAACTATTGCTCCATTGGATTTGCCACTAAACATTTCTAAGCATACCGTTTTTCCATAAATATCATAAACAGTGATCATCAGATCATAAACAGTTTCAGGTAAACTATTAATACTAATGTTAAAACCATCCCCATCAGATGGATTGGGATAAACTGAAATACTATTTATTAATGAGGTATTCGGGTTAGATGTTTCTGCAGGTGTCCTTAGCTCATTATTCCCTCCTCCTGCTAAAGCTGGTGCCGAAGGAGTAGTAATTTGGCAAACAGTAGCAAAGTTACCCCATTGAGTTCCAACTTTGGCTCTTACTCTAACATCATATGTTTTGTTGTACTGAATACCGATAATCCAAGCAGGATTGAAAGCGCATTGTGAAGTATTAGTTTTAGTATAACTAAAACTACTTGAAGTATTGACAAATTCCCATTCGTAGTTAACCGCTCCTGGAACCGCATCACAATATATTAATTGAGTGAGACTTGATAAAACCCTACCACAATCTAAGGCTCGTACTTTAGTGTCTGGTATGCTTGAAGGAGTATTTATTTGACAGACAGTAGCAAAGGTACCCCATGCTGTACCCACTTTTGCTCTTACTCTTACATCGTATGTTTTGTTGTATTCAATTCCAATTATCCAAGCAGGATTGAAAGCGCATTGCGAAGTATTAGTTTTAGTATAACCAAAACTACTTGAAGTATTGACAAATTCCCATTCGAAGTTAACCGCTCCTGGAACTCCGTCACAATACACAACTTGATTTAAAGCAGCTAATGTAATTCCACAATCTGCAGCTCGCACTTTTGTATTTGGGATTGAAGAGGGTGTAGTAATTTGGCATACTGCACCAAAATTTCCCCATAAAGATCCTACTTTTGCTCTAACACGAACATCATAGGTTTTGTTGTATTCAATTCCAATAATCCAATTTGGATTAAAAGCGCATTGAGAAGTATTGATAAAACTTACACTACTTGCAATACTAACAAATTCCCATTCGTAAGCAACAGCTCCTGTAACAGCATCGCAGTAGATTAATTGATTTAAAGTTGCTAATGTTATTCCACAATCTGCTGTCCGAATTTTTGTAACAAGAGAGTTACAATTCTGAGTAACAGCCTTTATATGCTGTGCCGAACAAGTTTTAGAATCGGTAACAGTTACAGTATAACTTCCCTGTGACAAACCACTTATGTCTTCTGTAGTTGCTCCGTTACTCCAACTGTATGTATAGGCAGGAGTTCCACCTGATACAATTAAATTTATGGATCCATCATTATCTGTACAGGTAGATTGAGCCATGGTACTACTTAAACTTGGTAAAACATTAATTGTGGCTATGACTGCTGTTCTGGATGATGTGCAACCTCCATTTGTTACATCTACATAATAAGTAGTAGTCGTAGAAATACTAGGTGTGGAAAAAGAAGTTCCTGTTCCTAAACTTGCACCGCCACTGCTTGCGGCATACCAATTTAATGTTCCAGCACTTGCTGTTGCCCCAAGAGAAACTATTCCTGTACCACAACGGCTACCCGGTGTTGTTCCTGTAATTGTGGGTGAAGCATTAATTGTAGCAATAACTGCTGTTCTGGAGGAAATACAACTTCCGTTTGTTGCATCTACATAATAAGTAGTGGTAGAAGAAATACTCGGAGTACTGAAAAAAGTTCCTGTTCCTAGACTTGCACCGCCACTGCTTGCGGCATACCAATTTAATGTTCCAGCACTTGCTGTTGCCCCAAGAGAAACCATTCCTGTACCACAACGACTACCTGGAGTTGTTCCGGTGATGGTTGGCATTGAGTTAATGCTTGCTATTACCCCTGTTCTGGATGATGTGCAACCACCATTTGTTGCATCTACATAATAAGTAGTAGTCGTAGAAATACTCGGAGTGCTGAAAGAAGTTCCTGTTCCTAAACTTGCACCGCCACTGCTTGCGGCATACCAATTTAATGTTCCAGCACTTGCTGTTGCTCCAAGAGAAACTGATCCTGTGCCACAACGACTGCCCGGTGTTGTTCCTGTAATTGTGGGTGAAGCATTAATTGTAGCTATAACTGCTGTTCTGGATGAAATACAACTTCCATTTGTTGCATCTACATAATAAGTAGTAGTCGTAGAAATACTCGGAGTACTGAAAGAAGTTCCTGTTCCTAAACTTGCACCGCCACTGCTTGCGGCATACCAATTTAATGTTCCAGCACTTGCTGTTGCCCCAAGAGAAACTGTTCCAGTACCACAACGACTACCCGGTGTTGTTCCGGTTATTGTCGGCATTGAGTTAATGCTTGCTATTACTCCTGTTCTGGATGATGTGCAACCACCATTTGTAGCATCCACATAATAAGTAGTAGTCGTAGAAATACTTGATGTTATATAAGAGTTTCCTGTTCCTAAACTTGCACCGCCACTGCTTGCGGCATACCAGTTTAATGTCCCTGAACTTGCATTAGCTCCAAGTGTTACAGCCCCAGTACCACAATGACTCCCTGGTGCTGTTCCTGTAATGGAAGGTAAAGTATTAACAGTTGCTATCACTGCTGTTCTTGCAGATGTACAAGAAAGGTCGGTTGCATCCACATAATAATTGGTGGTAGAAGAAATACTTGGTGTAGTAAAAGAAGTTCCTGCACCTAAACTTGTACCGCCACTACTTGCAGCATACCAATTTAATGTTCCTGCACTCGCTGTTGCTCCTAATGAAACCGTTCCTGTTCCACATCTGCTTCCCGGTGTTGAACCTGTAATTGTTGGTGTTGTGCATCCCGATGAAAAAATCACAGAAAAATCTTCTACCTGTCCATAAGTAGGAACAAAACAGGAATTTGAAATTGTATAATTCACAAAATCCGAAATAACCCTGATCCATATCGGTTGTCCGGTGGTTGGTGAAGCAGATGTTGTAAAACTTCCGGTATGAGTTAATGCTCCTGTATTATCATTATATACTGTTTCCCCACTATCCTCAAAATCACCATCATTATTATAATCAATAAATACGCGAACTTTTTCATTATTAATGGTTCCATTGGCTACCGTAATTGAATATAAAGTATTGGGAGTTAAACTAAAATTGCTGCACCAGTTATTGCGAAATCCACCGTCTGCAACGGTTCCGCTTGATGCATAAGAAGTGCTTCCAATTGTTAAACTGTAAACTCCCATCCCAGTATTACCTGTAAGTGTAATAGACTGAGGAGAACATGCTTTAGCAACAGATGGAGAAGAACCGGTAACAGCCAATAATCCCGGAGAGGTTAGTAATGAAGCCCGTGTGCCGGAAATAGCTGCTCTGATTCGATCTTTTTGATCAAGAGAGAATTTTGTCTGACAATAGTCAGAAGAATAAGACATAATGTTCTGAACAACATTCGTTAAACTCTGACCGGTGCAGCTAGCTCCTGTATCTCCGCAATCACCATCCACTCGTTGATGAGCTTCCGTATCACAACACAAATCGCCTTGCATTGTACAATCGGTGTTTACGGGGCAACCAGCATCATCTCCTTCAAAAGTATGATACAAATCAAATGCATGCCCAAGTTCATGGTTAGCGGTTGAATTATAATTAGTGTACGTTTTCAAATTATATCCTAATGAATTGGTTGGGTCATATCCAAAAGAATTAAAAAGAATAACAGCACCATCATAAGTTGAACCTGCACCAGGGAAATATGCATACCCTTGTGTCCCGGCACCCCCTCCATTATTATCAATTTCACTTACTATCCAGATGTTGTAATATTCAGAATTTGGCCATTTGCTTATCGCCTTTATTGTTGTTTCATTTGCGGAAGTAATACCTTGTGTATTATAATCTGATACCCCGGACGCGTTAACACGAACAATCCCTGTAGTAGCATTACAGAAAGGATCCCGCACTGCCAGTTGAAATTGAACCTGGATATCCGTTGAATATGGGCTTGCACCACCATAACAATTATTCAGATTTGCGATAGCACTATTAATTTGGGCGTCAGAAATATTTGTACCTACACCGATAGCTTCACCTTTATTAAGTATATGTACCACCACTGGAATAATATATATACCCCCAGTTTTTGCAGGGTAATTAATTATTTGTTGTATCTTAATCTCATTAGCTTGCATACGGGCTGCATAGGCAGGGTCCGATAAAAGTAGCTGCTTGTGTAAAATCGCTGATTTACATTTTTCAGCCTGAGAAGACAATGTAGAATTTAAGTTGTTTTGTGCGAATACTGATAGAGTAGTCAGAAAGCAAAAAATAGCAATAAAAGTTCGTATGTTTAATTTCATGGAAGAAATGATTAAAATTAATATCTCATAAATATAGAAAAATCTGATTGAATTTCCTTATTTAAAATTTTTTTTTCAAAGAAAATAACTAACCGATCTCCTGTTATGGTGTTATATTTGTGTAATAGATAACCATGAAAATTCTCATTTCCATACTAATCGTATTTGTCTTTTCAACTTCTTTGTTTGCTCAGGAAACAAATGAATCAAACAGAGGAACGATTACCGTTCAAAAAAAAGGACAGCTATCAAAGATTCAATTTGATGATGTAAATTATCGCCTTATTGGCATTGATCAGTATGGAAATATTGTGGATAGTGCAGTAGTAGAATTTCAGATGGCAGTTACTATTAAAGGGATTTTTTACACCGAACAGACTCTTGGTTCTGCACTAACTTATAAAATGCAACAATTACTGGGTAAAAGTGATCGCACATCGAAAATATATTTCGATAAAATAAAAGCAAAGGACCGAAACGGAACTCTGGTAAATATGCCGGCTTTCAGATACAACTTTGGTTACAGGGATGAGAATAACGAATAAGGTTACTCAAAAAAATCTTTATTGAAATTTACCAGATATAATTTTTGAGAAGCTCTTGAAACTGCTGTATATAGCCAACGTAAGTATTCTGTATTGATCATTTCATCTGTTAAATAACCTTGTTCTACGAACACACAGGGCCATTGTCCACCCTGCGCTTTGTGACAAGTTACAGCATACGAAAATTTTACTTGCAGTGCATTAAAGAATTTATCTTCTTTTACTTTTTTTAATCTCAATTTTTTGTCAGCAATATCACTATAATCAGCCGATACCGATTCGTATAGTTTTTTATTGTCTGCTTGTGATAAGGCAGGAGATTCGCTCATGATGGTATCTAAAAGCAAACACACCTCTAATTCCTGTTCATCCGGATAATCGATCATGCGGATGCGGACATCAGCAAAACGAAAGTCGTGCATTTCCTGAATTTTTCCGATGTGCATTAATTGAATAATATCACCATTGGCAATGAATCCGGCTTTTGATTCTTCGGGCAACCAGAAATAATTATTCTTCACCACCATCATGTAATCACCCGATGACAATTCATTTTCCTGCCAGCGAATACGTACTCGAATCTGTTGATTGAAAATGTTTGCACGCTTATTCGAGCGGCAGATCACCATCGTGTCTTCTGCTCCATAATTACTGTATGCGCTATTCAATGCGTCTTCCAGCTCATCTCCTCCTAACCGGATAATGTCTTTAAAATCATCCAAAACAAAATGAGGCTTCGTATTTCTTTCCTCCTTAATCTGATTTCGAAGGCTTGTTGCGTTGGATAAAATTCCTGAGTTTTCATTTTGCCGGAGCACTTCAGTTAATTCAAAAGATTCAACCGCAAAAGAATAAGATGCTTTTAAAAATTCAATGTCCAATGCCGGACTCACATCCAACCCAACAGGAGGCAACTGCGCTGTATCACCAATTAAAATTAATTTGCAGTTTGCCCCGTTAAAAACATAAGAGATCAGATCATCCAATAAACTACCACCACCAAACATCCCTCCATCATTCAATCCTCCGGAACTGGAAATCATTGAAGCTTCGTCAACTATAAAAATGGTTTGGGTATGTAAGTTTTGTTGCAATTGAAAAGCAAGTCTGCCATCTGCATTGGGTTTACGAAAATATATTTTTTTGTGAATGGTAAATGCTTGTTTTTTTGTATAATTAGCAAGCACTTTGGCAGCTCTGCCGGTTGGGGCAAGCAAAACAGTTTTTCCATTCAAGGCCGGTAAGCTTTGAACAAGAGAGCGAACAATAGTTGTTTTTCCTGTTCCTGCATACCCTTTAATAACAAATATCTGATCAGCGTTTTCCCCTAAAATAAATTCGGAAAGTTTACTTAATAAAGTACTTTGGCCACTTGTTGTTTCAAATGGGAAATGTTGTAATAAAATTCTTTTGAATTCTTCTTGATTCATTGATGGTAAAGATAATCAAACCTTACAATAAAAATTTGCTGCTACATTCTGTTTGCACAAATTCCTATTCTGGAATAGGCCTTGCAAGGCAAAAAAAACTATATTTGCTTTCTGTAATGACCATAGCATTAAAAAATAACATATCACTGATCAATTCATTTATAGATGAAGCATTTGATGTTAAAAAAACAACATCATTTCAGCTTGTTATTCAAATAGGTATGGATGGCGTTTTGTTGGCTGTAAACGAAAAGGAGAAAAACAAATACATTGCTTTTGAAAATTATACGTTTCAAAATCTTTATAATTTTGATGCCATTGGTGATTCATTAGATGAACTTTTAAAAGAAAGTAAACTGCTGAATCATAAATACAAAGCAGTTACCTGCTCGGTGGTCAATAATCTTTCTACTTTGGTTCCAAATGCGCTTTTTGAAGAAGATAGAATAAAAATGTATTTAAAGTTCAATACAACTTTGGAAGGCAACGAATTTATAATTGCCGATGATCTGAAAAGTATTGATACCAAAAACATTTTTGCTTTGCCCTTCGCACTAAAAGTAAAATTGGATCAGTTATTCAACAACATTACCTATCACCATTTTTCAAGCGGACTGATCGATAGTTTATTGATCCAGAATAAAAATCAAACAAGCAAAAAATTATTTGTGCATGTTCAGACAACTCATTTTGAAGCCATTGTTATAGAAGGAAATAAATTGCTTTTTTACAATACCTTCAATCATCACTCTGCCGAAGATTTTATTTATTATTTACTTTTTGTTTGTGAGCAATTGCAACTGAATCCTGAAAAAATAGAAACTGTTCTTTTAGGAGAAATCGATAAGGAATCAGCCATTTACTCCATTGTACAAAAATACATTCGCAATATTAAATTTGGCGAACGCACCGATAATGCAGATTACAGTTATCAGCTGCAAACATTCCCGAAACATTTTTATTTCACACTTTTTAACCGCTATTTCACATAATGCGTATTGTTAGCGGAACTCACAAAGGAAGGGTAATTCATGCACCCAACAATCTTCCTGTAAGGCCAACGACCGATTTTGCAAAAGAAAGTTTATTCAATATTCTGAACAATCATTTTGAATTTGATGGCTTACGAATCCTGGATCTGTTTTGTGGAACAGGAAACATGTCCTATGAATTTGCTTCGCGAGGTTGCGGTTCTATTACATGTGTTGACAGTCATTTCCATTGTTGTGATTTTGTAAAGAAAACAAGTGCTGCTTTTAAAATGGATCAAATAAAAGTGATCAAATCGGATGTGTTTTCTTTTCTGAAAAACGGGGGCAATCCCTACCACATTATTTTTGCCGATCCTCCTTATGAGCTGGAAAACTTTAAATCAATACCCGAACTTATTTTTGAAAAAAAACTATTAAAACCTGATGGTTGGCTCATTGTAGAACATGGTCCGAATACAGACCTGTCCAGTCTCGGGCATTTTTCAGAACATCGTAAGTATGGCAATGTAAATTTTTCAATTTTTGTAAATACTTAATCGTTATTCGTAAATTCGTACTTATTCGTAATTCGTAGATTTTAAATCATGAAAAAACGTATCGCCATTTTTCCGGGTTCATTTGATCCAATCACAAAAGGACATGAAAGCATTGTTAAACGTGCTCTTCCGTTATTCGATGAAATCATTATCGGCATCGGTGAAAATATTCACAAATCATACTACTTTCCGCTTGAAAAGCGTAAACAATGGATAAAAAAAGTATTTAAAGCCGAATCAAAGATTCGGGTGGAAAGCTATACCGGATTGACCATTGAGTTTGCTAAAAAGATGAAAGCGAATTATATCTTACGTGGATTAAGAACTTCTGCAGATTTTGAATTTGAAAAGGCCATTGCTCAAAACAATAAAATTATGGCGGATGAGATAGAAACGCTCTTTATTTTGCCAACGCCAGAGTTGTCTGCAGTTAACTCAACCATTGTACGTGATATTATCCGAAATGGTGCAGATGCTTCTCATCTTATTCCGAAAGGAATTAATCTTAAAGATTAAATTACAATATTCGGGCAACGTTTTTGTTATTGTTTAAAAAGAATTTATTTCAGATGCAAAAAGTAGTAGTTCTCTTGTTAGTGATTTTATATTTCAACGTTTCATTTTCTCAAAATGTGAAAATCAGTGGTGTTGCTAAATCGTATGAAAACAAAGAGATTGGCGTGTGGGTGAACAATGATTATATTTCTAATACACAAAAACAACTTACTTATTCTGCTATTGATTCAGTAGGGAACTTTTTACTGGAATTTAACAGTAAGGAAATTCAATACATTACTTTAAAGGTTGAAAAAAGCATTGCATCGATGTATATCGAACCAAATGCTAACTATGATGTAATGATACTACCACCCGATTCCAGCTCTTATCAAAATCCAAATCTGGAACACGATGTAAAAATCTCCATCAAACTGAAAAGCAAAACAGAAATTAATGCCTTAACAATGGATTATGATAAACGCTTCGATGATTTTTTAAGTGTTGATTACAAATCTTTTGTGAGCAGAAGATCCAAGCCGGAGATCGATTCATTCAAATTGGTAATGCATGATTTTTATTCATCAGTAAATAATCTGTATTTCGAAGCCTATATTAATTACACCATTGCCGCATTAGAAGAGAAAACGAATGTTAGCGAAAAAAAATTATATGAAAATTATCTTCAGGGAAAACCCGTTATCTATAACAATCCTGAATACATGAATTTTTTTAATGCTTTTTACAAACAAAAACTTCAAAATTATTCGCTTACGAACGAAGGTAAATCATTGAAATTCCAGATTGATGGTAGAGGCAGTTTTAAAGGAACAATGGATGTTTTAAGACAAGATGATTTTTTAAAAAATGATACTATTCGGGAATTAGTTGTGATAAAAGGATTATATGAAAGCTATTATGACGGAGCATTTCAACGGAAGAATATTGTTCCGATGCTGCGGCAAGTTGTGGAAGAAAGTAAAATTCCGGAACATCAACGGATTGCCCAAAATATTTTAAATTCCTTTTCGAAATTAAAAGTCGGTGGTACTGCTCCGTTCTTTGAATTGCCTGACAAAAATGGTCTTACACATAGCATTGATGAGCTACGTACAAAAAAATATATCTATCTGATGTTCTTTGATAAAAATTGCACAGCATGTTTACAGCAATTGAAAATAATTCCTTCCTTAAAGAAAAAATATGGTGAACGAATAGAATTTGTAAGTATTTCAACCGATAGTAAAACGTCCGAACTAAAAGATTTCTGTTCACAAAATCCAAAATATGATTGGTTGTTCTTATATGATAATAGTGCCGGTATGTTGAAAAATAAATATGAAATAAAATCGTTGCCGACCTATTTTTTGATAGATCCTGCAGGGAAATTTATTCAGGTTCCTGCTGAAAGCCCGGATGAAGATATAGACAGGACATTTTTTGACATCGTCAAACCGAAAGGAAAAAAATGGGGAGTTGGCGATAAGAAGAATCAATAAATTTTTAATCCATTCCATTAATTAATTTCTTTCATAACCTCCTTAATCGATTCATAAGTAGTATCATATACTTTTTTCAAATTTTTTGAAGAAAACCATTTTACATCCGTAATTCCTTCTTCAATTTGTGGAACAAGTTTTGAATCATCTCCACAGCTCATTTCAAACCAATAGGTACGTTTTAAGATAGCTTTTTCTTCCATGAAGTAAGTATGATAGGTGGAAGGTAATTCTTTAAGAATTTTCAATTTTTTAATCCCACATTCCTCTTTAACCTCCCTAATGGCAGCTTTTTTAATGCCTTCGCCTTTTTCAATTTTTCCTTTTGGCAGATCCCACTTTCCATTTCGGTAAATAAATAACCATTCTTCTTTTTGGTTTTTGACTAAGCCACCAGCCGCTTCAATGAGCCTGAATAAGGAATTAAAATAACTTGTTAATTTCTTTTCGCTTTTATTGAAAAAATAGACATGAGTCAAATCATTTCTATTCATTAATTCATCGTAATTAAAACGCATTTCGTCAGAGGATTGAATAAGGGATAAAGAGCTTCCTTTACTTGCTTTAAAAAGGGTTTTATCGTTTATTAAATATATATATTTATCACCGGAAAATATTTTTATCATTGCTTAAAAATTAAAATTAGTTAACTCCAAAACTAAATTGTTTAATATATTTGTGTGATGAAACAAAATGAAGAATGTGCTTTAAAAATTGCAGAATTCCTACTGCAAATTAAAGCAATAAAATTGCAACCGAACAAACCTTTTACCTGGGCATCGGGATGGAAATCCCCAATTTATTGTGATAATCGTGTAACACTCTCTTATCCAAAGGTTCGTACATTTATCCGACAGGAGTTTGTAAAAGCAATATTAGAAAAATTTGGAAAACCGGATGTAATAGCAGGTGTGGCAACCGGTGGTATTGCCCAAGGAGCTTTAGTAGCTCAGGAATTAGGGTTACCATTTGTTTATATTCGCAGCGAAGCAAAAAAACATGGATTAACAAATCTGATTGAAGGAGTGGTGGAAAAGGGACAATCTGTTGTTGTTATTGAAGACCTTATTTCTACCGGAGGAAGCAGTTTGAAAGCAGTAGAAGCATTACGTGAAGCAGGTTGTGAAGTAAAAGGGATGGCTGCTATTTTTACCTATGGTTTTAAAACAGCAACGGATAATTTTAAAGCTTCGAAATGTAAGTTAATCACCCTGAGTAATTACGAATTACTTATTAAACAAGCCTTGCAATCAAATTATATTACAGATAAAGATTTAAAATCAGTACAACAATGGCGTGAAAACCCTGCCGAATGGATGAAATAAATATTTTTCAAAACACATTAGGGATTAATAGGAAATCTCAAAACATCTGACAAAAAAATTAAAAACTAATCAACCCACCATATGTCATCACTTAAACTAGAAAGCGAAATTGTTGAAATCGAAAATTCTGCTGAAAATATTTTTACTTATTTGAGTGATTTTAAAAATTTCGAAAAATTGATGCCTCCTCAAGTTACTAACTGGACAGCAACAACAGATGAGTGTTCATTCACTATAAATGGAATGGCTACCATCGGAATGAAAATAGTTGAAAAGTTTTCTCCCGTAAAAATCAGTATTACATCGCATGGAAAAGTTCCCTTTGAATTTAAACTGTATGTTTTAATAACTGTCGTTGATTCTTCGAAATGCAAAGGTCAGTTAACATTTGAATCGGATATGAATCCAATGATAAAAATGATGGTAGAAAAGCCACTCGGTAATTTCTTTAATATGCTCGCGAAGAAAATGAAGGATATTAAATAGGAATTTTTCTTCTATTAGAGGTTTCTGATTTCATTAACTCATAATCTAAAATAAAATACCTAGTCACTTCGTTGCGACCCCTTCGACTTTGCTCAGGATAAACTCCGGGAGCGTATCGAGAAGGGGTTGAAATTAGAAACAATAAGCCTTCTCATGTTCTCGATACTCCTTTCTGAAAAAGGAAGGCTAACGAACTGACACCCCACACTTGCGATAACAGTATTTGAACGAAAATTAAACGGTATAAAATATTTTTAATAAAACTAAAGATATTTTGATTTGATAACATTTATATGATGGGTTGTATGTCCTGCGATCATATATAAAACAGAGAGAACGGTCATAATATTACCATTCACATTTCCTAACTGACTCATTGTTTCATTATCAAACTGCTTGAACAAGGCTAAATTTGCGCCACGTACAATTGCAAATTCATGCGCCAGATCGTACAGCGTTCTATTTTTAAAATTTGCATTGGCTACATATGCATTTTCATCAAAACCTGGCATCACTGTTTTATCTCTACGTGCAAAACGTAAAGCCCGGCATCCCAATATCCGTTCTGTATCAATGATGTGACCAAGTACTTCTTTGATCGTCCATTTGCCATTTGCGTAGGCATAATTCTCTTTTTCCTCCGGGATCTCAGATATTACCGATTGAATATCTATCATTTGGTTCTCCAATGCTTTTATGATATCATTGGAGGGTACCAAATTAATATAGGAAGTATAATAAGCCGGATGTTCTGTTGGTTGTGGTCTTTCCATGATCCTAAATTTTTTCTAATTCATTTTTTACAAAATCAGCGAGTTCTTTTACATAAGCCTGTGAAAAATTAAATTCAATACCGGCTGCTTTATATATTTCAGGAATTGATTTGGTATATCCTAATCGTAATGCAGCCTCATAATTATTTAATCCTTGTTCGGGATCACGTTTGTAATTTCTCCAAACGGCAATAGCACCTAGTTGGGCCATTCCATATTCAATATAATAAAAAGGCACTTCAAAAATGTGTAATTGATTTTGCCAACTGCGCGATTTTGCTTCTTCAAAACCTTTCCAGTCAATCACCTTACTTTGAAATTGATTGATCACATTTTCCCAGTTTTTCATCCTTTCTTCCACAGTATGTTTTGGATTTTCATATATCCAATGTTGAAATTTATCAACTGCAGCTATCCATAATAGTGTGTTTAAGGACTTTTCCAATTGCTCTTTTTTAGCACGTTTCAGATCATCAGCATTTTTGAAAAAAACGTCCCAGTGTTCCATCGAAATTAATTCCATGGACATAGAAGCTAGTTCCGCAACCTCCGAAGGTGTACTTTTAAAATCGACCAGTTCAAGGTCACGGGTAACAAATGAATGAATGGCATGTCCTCCTTCGTGTACCATTGTTACCAGATCACGTTGAGTACCCACCGAATTCATAAAAATAAAAGGAACACCAATTTCATACAATGGATAATTGTATCCACCGGGAGCTTTTCCAATGCGGGATTCAAGATCCAAATGCCCCATTGTTTTCATGATTTCTAAATATTCGCCATAGGAATGACGGACTTTATAAAAACACTCAATTGATTTGTCGAGTAATTCAGCACCACTTGAAAATGGTTTTAGTGCCGGTCTCCCTTCCAGATCAACATCGGTATCCCAAGGTTTAAGGGATTCTAATTTCAATGCTTTTTTTCTCTCCAGATCAGCTGTTTCCGCCAAAGGAAGAACTTCCTTTGCGATTGATTCATGAAAATCTGTACAATCTTTTACCGTATAATCGAAGCGGCCTAATTCTTCAAATTTATAATCACGATAGTTGGAAAATCCTGCATTTAATGCTACCTGGTGGCGAAGTTGAAGTAATTCAGAAAACAGATCGTTCAGCTTTTCTTTATCTTTATTTCTCCTTTGTTGAATTTTAAAATAAATTTCTTCACGTACACTTCTATCAGTATCTTTTAAAAAACTTGCAGCTTTTTGTAAGGTTATTTCTTCGCCCTTCCATTCAATGGTCATAGCTGCGGCAATGGCACCATACTTTTGTGATTCTGTTTGAATTTTTGTAAGCAAAGGGATATTTTCATCACGATAAAGTTCCAGTGCTTTCTTAACACCTCTTAAATAAATGTGATATTTATTCTGATCCAGTTCTTTTAAATAGATCGATGCAACAAGTTTCTTGTTTAATTCATTATTGAATGGAGCAACATGCGGCTCAATTTCAGTTACAAAAAAATTGTAGGAATCCAGCAATTTTTTATTGGCAGTATCACAGGTCATTTTGATGTATCGCCAAGCCATATCTTCGCTCAAAGCAGCCTCCAGTTCACTTCTATCCAACATCCATTTTTCAAGTTCTTTGGCTGAAGAAATTTTTCGTTCCTTCAGATCCTGAAAAAATAATTTTATTCTGTCCCATGAATCAATACTTAATTCTTGAGGCAAAAAATGCCGGATAGGCTTAGTAGGAATAATTACCTGATTTGTTTCCATTGAATAATTTGTTTGGGAGTAGAAAAATTTATACCAAAGGTATTTTATTTATCGAACATTTTTTCGCTGCTTTGTAAATGGAAAAGTGCCACACTGTTGGTTTTTTGAAAACCTGTTTTGTTTCGGATAATGAAAAAAACCGGTGCTTATGCAACTCCGGTTTTTCTTACGCCTTGTGTTTTTACTTTTGAACTGGCTGTTTTAACAGGTTTTGTATTGGTATCTTTTACCTTTGCTTTTCCTGTTGATTTGGTTTCGGCACTTGCTTTAACTTTTGCTTTTTCATCTTCTGTTTTCTCTTCCTTTTTTTCAAGTAAGCCTTCTTTTTGAAGAATGTTATACCAGCTCAACACTTTTTTAATATCCGAGGTATGAACTCTTTCTTCATCATACTCAGCAAAAGCAGTTTTAAAATAGCTTCTAAGTTCAGCGTCAGGTGATTTATGATTAATACCCGGACCACCTTTTTCCTTGTCATAAAGTTTTTGTAACACTTCTTTCAACGCAACATCATCACCTGTTGAATACATGCTAACATCTTCCAATGCACTCACACGATGAGTTGAATAAGCGGGGATACGCTTTTTATCGATCAACGATTCTACTATTAGTCCGTTTTTTGTTTGAGCAATTACTTTATAAAGTCCGCTCATTCCTGCAATTGAAATAATTCCGCTTAAATCCATAGTTTTTTTAGTTTAATGCACAAAGTTAAAAAATTATTGATTGCTGATTATACCTAAAGTATTTTATTTACTACTGATTCTTTTGATACGTTTTAACCACATAGAACATAGTGTTTTAGGGTTGTCTGGAAAATGAATTTTATCCCATAGTCTATGTTTAAAGCTCCGCCTGTGTATAAGAAGGCTCTGTTTTTTTCTATGTCTCAAGTGGCTAATTTTAAGAAAAAAACATAAAAATTTTATTCAAAAAATGGAATGTTTTCTAAATATTTGTAATTATTAGCTGAATAGTCCATTTGGCAGCAAAAATGATTGAGTCCATTCGTGATCACTAAATATTTTACTTTAAAATTCATGTTGTAACGTGCTACCTGATCAAATACATCTTGTGTGATCTTCACTTCAGGTGCTTTACACTCTACCATTAAATAAGGATTTCCTGTTTTATCAAACACTAAAACATCAGCCCTTTTTTGTAATTGGTTATATTTTAACCCCATTTCTACTGCAATTAGCGAGGCGGGGAATTTTTTTTCCTGTACTAAAAATTGTAAAAAATTTTGACGTACCCATTCTTCCGGTGTAAGCACGACATATTTTTTTCTGAACATGTCAAAAATCTGTGTGTTTAATCCTTTTTTTTTCAGTTTAAACTGATATGTTGGTAAATTAAGAGCTTGCATATGCTACTACGATAGTACGAAAAATTTACTCTAAACCGGGCTGTTTTTTTTGTTAAAAATTTCTAACAAGCCAAATAAAACGCACCTTAATTTGTATTTTCGCCTGAAATTTTAATTTTTTAATGCCGAACAAAATATTTCGCCCGAAAAAGATGGATTCATTCGTGCGGGCGGGGACTTTGAAAAAGGAAACATGCAGGCAATTCTTGGTTTGTAGAGTAACGACAGGTTGTTAAATAAATAAAACACCTCCTGAATATTACCAAAAGATTTGTTATTCGTATATTGTAAAAAAATCAAATTTAATAGAAATAATAAAAATTAGTAATTAGCATTCATGAAAAGCAAAGAAGAAATAGTACAAAATTGGTTACCTCGTTACACCGGAACGCCTTTAAATGAATTTGGAAAGTACATTTTACTGACCAATTTTGGCAGATATGTAAAAATGTTTGCCGAATGGAACAATGTAAAAATTAATGGCTTGGATATGCCGATGCCAAATGCCACAGCGAATGGAATTACAATCATCAATTTCGGGATGGGAAGCGCAAATGCTGCAACAATAATGGACCTGTTAAGTTCCATTGAGCCGAAAGCAGTATTATTTTTAGGGAAATGCGGAGGATTAAAAAAGAAAAATGAATTAGGAGATCTGATCCTACCCATTGCTGCCATACGTGGAGAAGGAACATCAAATGATTATTTCCCACCAGAAGTTCCTGCTTTACCTGCTTTTAATCTGCAAAAAGCGATTTCAACAACTATCCGAAATCACAATAAAGATTATTGGACAGGAACTGTTTATACTACCAATCGTAGGGTTTGGGAGCATGATGATGAATTTAAAGATTATTTGCGTAAAATACGTGTGATGGGAATTGATATGGAAACAGCTACCATTTTTTCAACCGGGTTTCATAATCATATTCCAACCGGTGCATTGTTATTGGTGAGTGATCAACCAATGGTTATAGAAGGAGTTAAAACTGCCGAAAGCGATCTGAAAGTAACTCAGAATTTTGTTGATGATCATTTGAAAATTGGTGTAGATTCGCTGAATGAGCTTATTAATAATGGCTTGACAGTTAAGCATTTGAGATTTGAATAAAAACATCTCATCCCATAATCCCTCTCTAAAAGGAGGAAGCAATAGATGAACTATTACTAAAAAAAGCATTTCTTTCTACAAAAAAGACAAACTTTATGGAATTTAATGAGATAATGTCGGAGCTAAAAAAGAAGGTGTATCGCCCTGTTTATTTTTTAATGGGCGAAGAACCTTATTTTATTGATATTATTTCCGATTATATGGAGAGCAATGTGTTGGATGAAATGGGAAAAGAATTCAATCAGACTGTACTTTATGGTCGTGATGTTACTGCTGCGGATATAATTGGTGCAGCAAAACGATTCCCGATGATGAGCGAACACCAGGTGATAATTGTAAAGGAAGCACAAAATATTCGTGATCTGGTTGCAAAAGAAAAAGAGGGCGATAAACAAAAAGACAAGGAAAAAGTAAAATTGCCTTTTGAAAGCTATCTTGAAAATCCACAAAAGTCAACCATTCTCGTAATTTGCTACAAATACAAAACAATTGATAAACGTACCAGCATTGCTAAATTTATCGAGAAAAATGCTGTTCTTTTTGATTCCAAGAAGATATACGACAATCAGGTTCCTACATGGATCAATAATTATTTGAAAGGAAAAGAATATACTATCGGTCCGAAAGCCAGTGCTTTGCTTACTGAATATTTAGGAACAAATCTGAGTAAGGTTTCCAATGAGTTGGATAAATTAATAATCAATCTTCCTCCGAAGGCAGAAATTACTATAGAGCATATCGAAACAAACATTGGTATAAGTAAGGATTACAATGTATTTGAATTACAAAATGCCATTGGCAAAAAAGAGGTTTTGAAGGCAAACCGGATCATTAATTATTTTGCCGCCAATGATAAGGAACATCCATTAGTGATGACGGTTGCTTCGCTGTATGGTTATTTCTGCAAACTGTTATCCTATCATTTTGTGGCTGACAAATCAAAAGCAAATTTGGCATCTGCAATGGGAGTGAATCCATTTTTTTTAAGCGATTACGAACGCGCTGCAAAAAGTTATTCTGTTGATAAACTAAGAAGAATATTTGCCTATTTACGCGAGTATGATCTCAAATCAAAAGGTGTTGAAAATGGCTCTGTTACAGAGGGAGAGTTGTTGAAAGAATTGCTGTTTAAAATATTACATTAGTAATAAACAAACATCTACACATGAAAAAAGGCATTTACTGTTTAGAAGGTTTGTGGGCACATGATTTAAAAAATAAATCAACTGTACTCCCTATTCTTGAATTATTGGAAAAAGGTGGCATTTCCAACTTCATTCACCATACATGTGCTACTAAAGAAGAGTTGAGCTTTTTTCTTGAAAAATGGAAACAAAAAACCATTAAGAATAAATATCCGATATTGTATCTGGCCTTTCATGGTAAAAAAGGACATATTTATATAACTAATAAAACTACACTGTCATTAAAAGACCTGGCTGAAACACTGGGTGACTCTGCTGATGGAAAGGTAGTGTTTTTTGCTTCCTGCGAAACCTTAAATACCGGAGGAAGAACTATTCAGACATTTCTGAAAAGAACAAATGCAATCGCTGCAATTGGATACAAACAAGAAGTAGATTGGATGGTTGCAACCGCATTTGAACTTTTGGTTTTAGATGCCCTTCAGCAAGATAAATTTGATAGTAAAGGAATTGATAATATCGAACGGAAAATAAAATCCGAATATGGTAATTTACATCAAATTCTCGATTGCAGAATTGTGATCAATAAATACATTCATTTTCCCAGGAAAAGAGCTACATAAAAAAATAGTTATAGGTCATTCTGATTGAAACGAACCATCTCAACAAAAAAGATGCTTCACCTTGTTCAGCAAGACAAACGAATAAAATTTTTTGATTATGAATTATTGGCTGGTAAAATCTGAACCATATAAATACAGTTGGGAACAATTTGTAAAAGATAAAAAAGCAGTGTGGGATGGTGTTCGCAATTATTCAGCACGCAACAATATGCGGGCAATGAAAAAAGGCGACCTGGTATTTTTCTATCATAGTAATGAAGGTCTTGAAATTGTTGGAATAGCAAAGGTGCTGAAAGAAGCCTATCAGGATCCAACAACAGATGATACAGCTTGGAGCGTTGTTGAACTGGCACCTTTTAAAGCCCTGAAAAATCCTGTTACTCTGGCGCAGGTAAAAGCCGACAAACAATTAGCCGACATTCAATTAATACGTTTAAGCCGATTGTCGGTGGCTTCTATTAAGCCTTTTGAGTTTGATAGGATTTTAGCGCTTTCGGAAAGTTAAAATCTGAATTCTCAAACCCTTGACTGATTAAATATTTTAAAATAGCTGATTCGTTCTCAAATTCTCAACTTTCCGACTCCGGCCGAAATGATTTTTTATTCCAAATAATCTTACTTTTGCGAACATGGTTTCTAAAAAATGATTGACACTACTATATATATATTCGATTTTCCAATACATGAACCGGTAACAGTACTGACCGATTATATCATTACTTTTTTGTGTTTTTTGTTTTTCTTCCGATTGAAAAATGAAAACAAGATCGTTTCAGTAAAATATTGGAAAGCCTTTTTTTTATTCTTTGGAATTTCAACGCTGGTTGGAGGATGTTCACATGCTCTATTTGCAATTCATGAAGGATTGGCATACAAATCTTTCTGGATCGCCATGCAAGTATTAAATGGTTTTGCTGTTTATTCTGCACAGCTGGCAACTTATCATACCGTTTTACAAAAAACAGAAAGTAGAGAAATATGGAAACGGAGTTATGGTGTACAATTAATTGTATTTTTAATTACCGTATTTATTTTTCAAAATTTCTTAGTTGTTGTGTTTGATAATGCGATTGGATTAATTCCAATAATGATATTTCATTTTATGGATCTCAAAAATCCAAGAACAAGCAAATTAATAGCAAATGGAATTTTAATATCATTTCTGACAGCCTTTGTACATGGTGCAAAATTATCAGTACATGCCTATTTTAATTTCAATGATATTTCACATGTATTAATTATGATAAGTTTGTCAGTTGTATTTTTAGGCGTTTCGAAAAAGTCAAATCTAAACGGTAACTCTTGATCCTGTTTTAACGGAAATAAAATATGAATAAACATTTTTTTACATATCGTCAGCCTCTGACATTAGAGAATGGCCAGGTATTAAAAACGCTTGATGTGGTTTATCATACTTATGGGAAATTAAATGCTGATAAAAGTAATGTTGTTTGGTTTTGTCATGCTCTTACTGCAAATTCGGATGTGTTGGAATGGTGGAATTCTCTTTGTGGTGAAGGAAAAACGTTTGATCCTGAAAAGCACTTTATCATTTGCGCAAATATTATTGGTTCCTGTTACGGTTCATCCGGTCCCTTAAATGAAAATATGGAGGAGAGGCAACTTTTTTACAGTACGTTTCCTCAAATTACAATTCGTGATATAGTACAAGCACATATCATATTACGGAAACATTTAGGTATAGAAAAAATAGATACCATTATTGGAGGTTCCATGGGTGGTTACCAGGCATTAGAATGGGTTTTAGCTGAACCAAATGTGTTTGATAAAATGGTGTTGGTGGCAACCGGAGCACAAGAATCTGCATGGGGAATAGCTATTCACACAGCACAACGTTTGGCAATTGAAACAGATAAAACATGGAAAGAATTAAATCAGCAAGCAGGAGCACAGGGCCTAAAAACCGCTCGTGCAATTGGAATGTTAACCTATCGGAATTATTTTTCTTTTGTCAAAACACAAACAGATACGGAACATAAACTGGATAATTTTAAAGCATCTTCTTACATTCAGTACCAAGGCGAAAAATTAGTGAAACGGTTTAATGCTTTTTCTTATTGGCTTTTAACAAAAGCCATGGATAGTCATAATATTGCAAGGAATAGAAGTAGAGTGGAAGATGTTTTAAAAAGTATTCAAACAAAAACATTAATTATTGGGATCTCAAGCGACCAACTTTGTCCGGTTGCCGAACAAAAATTTATGGCTCAATATATTCCGAATTCAAAATTTGTTGAAATTGATTCTCCTTACGGTCATGATGGTTTTTTAATTGAAGGGGATTTGATTGGGGATGCGATTGAGAATTATTTTCAATAAAAACTTTTGACTAATGAATCTCGTCCTCGTTTGTAAAGGGGACTTTTAGAAAGAGCGTCTGTGACGCATCAAGTACTCTAATTAAATCTGAGTTATTGATGCGTTATAAACGCTGATCTTATACGCCCTCGTTGCAAACGAGGGCGAGGGGGGATGCGATTGAGAATTAATTGCCTTACTCTGTATCCCCCTTGCTGGCGATTCGTTGGTTTAGTTATTGAAGTGTCAAATTAATTTTTACGTTTTTCTCAGTCCTCGATTGCCTCAATACCAAGTCGCTTAAGTTCCTCAAGGTGCTCCTTCATGGCTTTGATCAGCTCGGGGGGGTGCCCCTGCCAATCAGTGACTTCTCCAATGACTCGAAGTGGATTACGGGAGCGGTATGACTTTGTTGGATTACCGGGATACTTCTTGTCAGTCAAATTGGGGTCATCTTCAATCAGGCCGGTCGGCTCTACTATATAAATTCTTCCGGATCCTTCGCCCAAGGCAAGTTCAGCACCCCACGTGGCAGCATCTAAGGTGGCGGTTAGATAGACAAAGGACGCCTTCTTCCTCTTACCGTAGTTTGAATTAAAGCTAGATTCAATCAGGTCTCCCAGCTTCAGGTTGGCCTTGGTACCATGATAGAACTTCTGTAAACTGAGGTCGTAGGCAGTCTCCATCAACTTGTCCTCACTTCTCCTTTTTTTCATTGTGGTAATTTTGTTGTGAATGTTTTTTTGTTTGTGTAGATTGTCTCTCCCAATGATCCCTAAGGGCTTTCAAAGTTTTGTTAGCGGTTCATTGTTCTTTTCTGTCCATCATTTTTTTCTATTTATTGTCTTTTCATTTAATAGTTCCGGCTCGGATGTTTTGCGAAAAATGTGAGTGTCAGATTCAAATATTATTTTCTCTTATTTATTGCAAATATCAATGCTGAAGAAATAATACACATTACTAAAGCACTAATGATAAGTGAATTTTCTTTTTGTGAAATTCCAATAAAGAAGTCGCCAACAAACATTACTAAAAAGAAAATATATGCAATGGTCAGCATAGGAATTGATTTTTTAAATGTCGCAAAACCAAAGATAAAACCAAGAGCAAATTGTCGGGTAGCCCACATATAAATTAAGTAGTCAACGCCTTTTGCGTTAAGGTCAACTGTCTCCAAAACCGATTGCGGTGAAAAGCATAATGATAAACTTACCATAAGTTCAAGTAATGCAAAAAGGCCTGATACTATAAGTATCCATTTTGGTAATGATTTTTGTCCTTCTGTCATAATTTATTTTGTTTTTTTTTATTTGTTTTATGTCCTCTGTTTGATGTTTGCACTCACGGTTGATACAGTGACTGCTAAGGGTTTTTAGCTAAGCGGGGTGCTGAACTTATTTGCACAAAACTATCTTAACCGAAAAATTTTTATTAAATGTACTGAACTGAATGGCAAATTCAAAAACTGCGCGAAGGGTACGCTAAAAAAACATTTGAAACTTTCAGAAACCAGGCATATCCGAAAAGGTAAGGTTAGGGTAGTTTTTCTTTTAATAAATGTTGTTACAGTCAGGTTGTATTAGTCAATTGTTATATGTCCCCACTTTTGTCCTTTCCTTATACGATAAAGGTGTGATGCACTAATTCCAAATTGTCTTGCAAGGATTGATATTCTCGTCTTACGGTTTGGATCAAATAATTTCTTCTTTATAATTTCAACTCTACTTATTGTCAATTTCTTTCCATTACTTTTTTTTGAAAGTTCTTTTTTTCTTTCTCTAAATGCAATTACTTTTGGACTTTTTTCAGAATGTTCTAAATACTCTTTTTTTGTTACCCATTTAAGATTAGTAACAAAGTCATTTTTTCTATTATAGTCTATGTTAATAACATATACTTGGCCAGTTTTAGGTTTGGGTAAAAAATATTCGGCTACTAGTTTACGAAACGGTATTTGTATAGTTGTTTTTTTTTTCTCTTTATAATAAGTATAACCAAATATTTTGTATCACGCTGTTGTCCACCCTTTTAGCATAAGTCCATTTTCAAATTTGTCTTTGAAACTAACTAATCTTCCATAATTTGAGATGGACTAGCGATATCTCGATTTGAATTCTATTTTAATTTCTTTCCAAATTTCGTTTGGAAAACTTCTCTTTAAAATGTCCTTCTGTTTGTTTCGCATTGTTGTTTTAAACTATGTATAGTTCGGTCTTTAATATACGCAATTTTTTTAATAAAATAACCACTAACGAAGGAAGATAAAAGAAATGCGGGTACTTGCACTTCAATGTCCACAACTATAAATATTAATTAATTGCTCTAATGTTTCCTGCAAATGTTTAGAAATAAATTTATACCGCTGAGAGAAACATTTGCAAATGTTGGTCGCGATTAAAGGGAAACGTGTTTTTACCCTAATTTTTTCATCATCTCTTTTTCAGTAATACGGTCAGGATTCTTGGAATATTTGTTCTGTCATTTTCATCAAAATACTCGTTAATATGTATTATTTCAAAACCATTAGTTTTTGCGGTTTGTGTAAAGTCAGAAATGTTGTGGTTAAAACAAGTTACTATTTGTTGTCCTTCTTTTGAGTCGAACCTTGCTTTTGTTCCGGAATATTGCTTGAACGGATGTAATTCTCCAATATAAATAATCCCATTTGAATTTGTTGCTTTCGAAACTTTTTGAAATATTTCATCAAGGTTTTCAATATGTTCCAGAACAAGACTGAATGTTACAAGATCATAAGATTTGTTTACAAAAGTCCATTTTTCTGTAATATCGGCTTGACAAAATTCGACTTTTTCAGAATTTATTTTCTGTTTCGCCTTTGCAAGCATTTCGTTTGACAGGTCAACAGCCGTAATGATATTTGCTTTAGTTAGCAGCCATTCTGTGTTTTTTCCTGTTCCGCAACCAATTTCTAAACAACTGTCAAACTCAATATTTGATAAGGTTGCCCTAAGGGAAACCGCTTCAAGGTCTCTTGTTTTATTCGTATTGCTGTCATATTGGTCTGCCCAGGAATTGTATGCTTCTTTTACATTCATACTGTTTTATTTTTTTTCTGAATTTAAGTTCGGGTGTTTTATTCTATGCATACAACTAACAATGCTAAATTCAACAATACGTCTCATTAATGGCAAATTTGAAAAATCCATTTAACAAATGTATTAATATTCTCCATCCGTCTAAAACAAAAAATCCTTCGAAATTTTCAGAGTGGATTAATCTATGGTTGTGTATTCAATCATCTTCGCTATTGACTGCCATCATTCATAATCACTTATGGGTGTGGTAATTTTGTATAAGAAAACATAATTATAATCTTTTTAAAAACTAAAAAAATGAAAACTTTAAGACACATATTACTTGGATTAATTCTGATAATTTCAGGAATTTCTACCGCGCAGGTTATTAATATCAATATTAATAAAGATTCTACGAAAACTGTTAATCCTCCACCGGCAGCACCGCCACCAGCAGCACAACCGCCAGCAAAGGTGGAAGAACCTGAACAAAAAACAGAAACATTTTATGGGGTTTTTGGTTTGCGATTTATGCCGACATTCTCTTCCCTGAAACTTCAAAATGCAAGTGGCAATACTATTAAGGGCGAATTTGTATTAAGTTATGGTGGCGGTGCGATATTAGGTTTAAATTTTAATAATAATGTTGGATTGGAGATTGAATGTATTTATAATAATCTCTCTCAAAAATATAAGGACCAGGATCTGGAACGCAAAATTCATATAAATTATTTAAACGTTCCGTTGTTACTTTCATTAAACACCGGCAGAGCAAACACCGTTAATTTAAATGTTGTTGCAGGTCCGCAATTAGGAGTAAATTTAGGATCTTCCGTTACCACAAGCGGCTCAGAAGGAGTTGATACTGTTCAAGCTGTTTTAGCAGTAAAAAAGAGTGATTTTGGTTTTGCTTATGGAGCAGGTCTTGACTTTGGTTTAAATAAAAGCAAAACTGCCCGTTTAGATATTGGGTTCAGAGGTGTATTCGGCTTGATAAACATCAACGATAAAAGTAAAAGTATTGAAACTAATCAATATTATATTCTCGAAAAAGCACATATTGAAACATATTCTGCTTATATCGGCTTTTTAATTTTATTCTAAATTTTTATTCGTCAAAATATACTATAGATTTTTTCAAAGCATCTAAAAACAAAAAAAGCCTCATTGAGTCCGTGACGAATCCTACAGTCCTAAAAAAATTGAGATATTAACGCCTTATAAACGCTGAGTTTATACAACCTCGTTACAAACGTTGGCGAGGTTGGGTGTTGTCAGTGCCAGCGCTTTTTAGCATTAGTCGGTGATTACTAATTTGTCTGCTGCAATTACTTTGTTGTCTTGTGTCAGGCGAATAAAATACAGTCCGCTTGGTAAATTGTCTTGGTGAAAAATTATTGTCCGGCCAGCGAGATTGTCTATTTGTTTTACTGTCTGCCCGAAATAATTGTAAACTGTGAGAGTTGTTTCTTTGAAAAAAATATCTGTCCGCAAAGTTGTCTCGGATGAAAATGGATTTGGAAAAATCAGCAAAGTTGTATTATTTTTAATCTCTTCAGGAACTGAAGTTGTCAATTGAGAATAGCAAGAGTCATACGCATTTAATAAAAGTGTTGACTGATATTGAGAATTTAATAGTCCGTATGCCGTAAGGTTTGGGTCGCAAGTGTCGCAGACTGCAGGAATAGACGGCACAAAATTTCTAAGATTAAACCAACATATTACCTGTGGATTGAAATAGGAAATAAGTGTGTCGTGTATCCAATTGCAAAGATAATTTGCAGTATTAATTTCACTGTTGTTCGGATCAAGTTCTCTCCATGTATTGGTTTCGGTTATCCAGAGAGGATAATTGCTGATCCCATTATTTTGTATTGTGGTGTTAATGTTTTGTAATTCATAAGCAAGTTCATAAACATGAATATTCATAATATCAAAATACTGCTGAAAGTTCACTGCAAATAAGCTGTCCAAAAACAATTTTCGACCAGGAATGCTCATAACTTTGGTCGTAAATCCGCCAACCAAAACTTTAGCCGAAGGGTCAATGCTTTTTATTTTATTGTATGCAGAAGAGAGCAGGTTTTTAAACTTAATATGTTTTTGTAAAGGCGTTGTTGTTTGAAAAAATCCTCCATCGGGTTCATTCCATATTTCCCAATACTTAATTTGATTCTGAAATTTTGTTACAACGCTATCAACGTATTTTCCCCATTCAACAGTATCTTGAGGAGCAAAATAAGGGTCATAAACTGGATTGCCAGTATTATTTGTTGTGTACCAAGAAGGTGTATTTTTTAAAATGCCGATAATGCTGTAACCGCTGTCAGTAAGTGTCTGAATATATATGGGTATTTGCAACCAATTAAATGTATTTGGTGCAGTATGAATGTCTGCCCATGATATTTCAGTTCGTATCCATTTTACTGTGTTCGGGTTTAAATTTGAAACAGCAGTTGTAAAATCTAAAGGAGGTGTTCCATTTGCTGCATTTCCCCAGTGCACGCCAAAATCAGGAGTTTGAGCATTAATTGTCAAAACGAAAAGTGAAAATGTGGCAAGGTTGAATAAAATTCTTTTCATGTCGTAAAGTTTAATTTTATTTGTTGGATAGTCAAATTGAATAAAAATTTAATCTGTCCGTAAATTTTTATTGTCGTACTTGTCGTCTTTTAACATGGGCACTAACATCTCCCTAAACATAACGAATTGCCTTTACATCTTAATCAGTGGAAATGTTTCTTAACAAATGTATTAATATTACCAATCCATCTAAAAACAAAAAAGCCTCCGAAATTTTTCGGAGGCTTTGAGTAATTGAATAGAAATATTCTTCGCATCGCTCAGAATGACATTACATTTATTTTGCCGTAGCAAAAAGATTTTCGGCCGTTTCCCAATTTACCACGTTCCAGAAGGATGCAATATAATCTGCTCTGCGGTTTTGGTTCTTTAAGTAATAAGCATGTTCCCAAACATCCAATGTAAGAATTGGTGTTCCTTTAATTTCTACTGAATCCAAATTCATTAAAGGATTATCCTGATTCGCTGTTGAGCCAATCTTAAGTTTTCCATCTTTTAACACTAACCATGCCCAGCCGGAACCAAAACGTTTCATGGAGGCATCCGCAAATTGCTTTTTAAATTCATCAAAAGAAGTGAAGGTTGATTTAATGGCATCTGCTAATTTACCTTTTGGCTCACCACCGCCATTTGGTTTCATCATTGCCCAAAATAAAGAGTGGTTATAATGTCCTCCGCCATTATTTCGCAAAGCAACCGGCAATTTATCAATTTTACTGAAAATATTTTCTAATGTTTGCGGACTTCCAAGTACGTTGCCATCAATGGTTTCCAATGCTTTATTTAAATTGGTAACATAAGCCTGGTGGTGCTTGCTGTGATGGATCTCCATTGTTAATTTATCAATATGTGGTTCCAAAGCATCATAAGCATAGGGTAAGGCAGGTAAGGTGTATTTTCCTCCATCAACAGGTAAGATCTCATTTTCTACTAAATTTACAGCTGCTTGTGTTTTATTTAAAATTGCATTTGTTGCCAAGGCACCTATGGTAATGGCAGCTGATTTTTTTAAAAAATTTCTGCGCGAATTATTGTTTTCCATTTTTATAATAAATTATTTTTTATGAGTAAGGAATTTGAACGAATTTACAATAAAGAAATATAACAAGGGGAAATTTACCCAATACAATCCTTGATAAATATCATTGACTTTTAATAGAAGAAATAATAAACCTAGTGTGGAACGGTTTTATTCTGAACACATCCAATTGGAAATTTGTTTTTATACAAAATGGATCAATACTTGATTTTTTTCTACAGCCAGGCCTTTTTTCACATTTATCTTTTTAATAATGCCATCTGTTGGTGATTTAATGATGTTTTCCATTTTCATGGCTTCTAACACTAATATAGGATCACCTTTTTTTACAGTATCGCCTTCCGTAATTCGTACATCCAACACTAATCCCGGCATAGGAGCTTTTAGTTCATTTACTTTTTTTGACCTTAAAGTGTCCAATCCTAAGCTCTTTAATAATTCATCATATTTATCCTTAACATGAAGCTGATACTTGTTCCCATTCACACTGATCAAAAAACTTTTTTCAGCAGTATCGGCTTTTATTATTTCAACGGTATATGATTTATTATTTTTAATGATGTGAAAACTTCCGTTTTTTACTTCAATTATATCCCATGCAAATGGATTTTCACCAATTGTACCTCCATTTGAGTCGGTAAACACAATAGTGTGTTCTTTTTTATTGTTTACTGTTACCTTTAACATAGTACAAATGTATTGTTTTTTATGAATACAATTTCTTTGATTGGAGATGTTTATACTAAAATGGAAATATAAAACAGATCGATTGTCCCACTCTTTTTCAAGGGGAGGGTTTTGGATGAGATTTTAAAAAAGACTGTTTTATATTTCACCTTTGATCCCGAAACCTAAATTCAGAGAGATTTTAATATCAATTAGAACAGGACAAATTTGCTTTTTTAATTAAAATTTTGCAAGTTTGTTTAGACAATATATTTTGTTAAAAACCTCAAATCAGATCTCTCATGATTAAAAAATTATCCCTCTCACTAATTATAGTGTTTTTTAACACATTAGTTTTTGCAAAATCCGTTCCGGTAAACGTGGCACAAAATGCTGCTATTAATTTTTATAAGCATTATGTTTCCGGTAGTGTAACTGATTATAGTATCAAAGATTTTTTTGATACAAAGTATAACGGAACAACAACATTTTATACTTTTAATTTTAATTCCGGTGGTTTTGTTATGGTTTCTGCGGATGATGAAGTTATGCCGGTTATTGGTTATTCCATGGAAGATTATTTTGATAAGAACAATATTCCTCCTAATGAACAGGATTTTTTGAATTCTTATTCGAAGGAAATAAATAGTATTGTGGAGGAAAATGTTAAAAACCTGACTACTTTAAATCTGTGGAATGATCTAATTGCAGAAAATTTTCCAAAAGGGGTGACTGCAATTGTTGGTCCTTTCCTTGGAACTGGAACAAGTGAGATAAAATGGAATCAAAGTGCACCCTATAATAATTTATGCCCGGGAGGGGACCCAACAGGTTGTGTGGCAACAGCCATGGCACAGATCATGAAAAAATGGAATTATCCAACAACTGGTAACGGTTCTCATACATATACTCCTGCAGGATATACTGCGCAAACAGCAAATTTTGGCGCAACAACATATGGTTGGGCAAATATGACGGTTACTTATGGAGGTACAAGTACAGCTGCACAAAAATTAGCAGTAGCTACTTTAATGTATCATTGCGGTGTTTCTGTTGATATGCAATATGCTGCTGCAGGATCGGGAGCATACAATACCGCTGTGCCGCCTGCTTTTATCAATTATTTTAGGTATCAGCCTTCTGCCGAAGCAAAATATAAATCTTCTTTTGCGAATGAAGCCTTATGGACGGCAATGATAAAAGCTGAATTGGATGTTCCTGCATTTGCCGGTATTACTGCCGGGCGTCCAATTATGTTGGCTGGTTCAAGCACGGCTTCAGGGGGCCACGAATTTGTTTGTGATGGATATAATTCCAGCACAGGTTTGTATCATATTAATTGGGGTTGGGGAGGTAGTTCAAATGGTTACTTCGGATTGGCTTCTTTAAATCCTACCGGAAGTAATTTTAGTTCTGATCGTCAGGCGGTAGTTCGTATTCAACCATTAAACGCATTGGTGCCAATTGCTAATTTTACTGCAAGTACTAATATTCCTGCTATTGGGGCACCAACTGATTTTACAGATGCATCACTTAATGCTCCAACTTCCTGGTTATGGACATTTGATGGTGGAACACCTTCTACATCTACCCTTCAAAATCCTACCGGTATTACATTTGCAACAAACGGGTATCATGTTGTTTCATTGAAAGCAACCAATGCAAATGGTTCGGATATTAAAACCAAAGAACGTTATATTAAAGTTGGTGGTGCTGCTACCGTATGGACCAAACAAAATTCATCATTCACTTTTGGTTCAAGAGGAGTGGATGAGATCGATATTGTAAATCCAAACACAGTTTGGGCAAAAGCTTATGATGGAAGTAATCCATCAGGCTATATCAGGGAGATAACCAGGACAAATGATGGTGGCGCTACGTGGACCCCAGGCTCCATTACATTTACAAATTCTGCAAATTACGGTGTTTCAAATCTTTTTGCAGTTGATTATACTACTGCTTATGCGTGTATGTTCCCTATAACCGGAACAGGTGGAGCGATCGTAAAAACTACCGATGGCGGAACAACATGGAATTTTCAATCTTCTGCGCCATTCACAAATAGTTGGGCTGATTTTGTTCATTTTTTTGATGCAAATAATGGAGTATGTATGGGTGACCCAATAGCTTTAACAGCCAGTGATTTTGTTATTTATACAACTACTAATGGTGGAGCAAATTGGACCCAGGTTCCTCTTGCAAACATTCCTAATTCTTTAGCAAATGAGGCGGGTATTACCAATGAATATTTTGTTTTAGGAAATACTGTTTGGTTTACATCATCTAAAGGAAGAGTTTTTAAATCAATTGATAAAGGTCTGACCTGGACAGTTGCATCAATAGGATTTACGGGTGCATATAATTCTTCTTCTAAATTAACCATGAAAAGTGCAAGTGTTGGTATTGCCGTTTTGGATACTCTTCCTTATACCATGAGAAAAACAAATGATGGTGGAACAACATGGGCAACTCTTGTTCCGACCGGTTATCTTGTAAAACATCCAACTTTAGCTTTCGTTCCGGGAACTTCATCCACTTGGTTTGATGTGAGTATTTCCCCAAGCAATGGTTCTTCTTATAGTTTAGATGATTGTTCAACTTTTCTAAATATAGATACCGGTTCTGTTCAATTTACTTCTGTTGCATTTTATGATATCAATACAGGTTGGGCCGGAAGTTTCAACACAAGTTCAACTGATGGTGGTATTTATAAATGGAATCCTTCTGTACTAACAGGTATAACGAATTCAGATTCTCAGGCTGATAATATCAGAGTTTATCCAATACCTGCAAAAAATATAATTAATCTTTCATTGGGAACAATGGATGATGAAAATATGACCATCACCATGTACAATATGCTTGGTGCTAAAGTTATGAGTCGGAAAATGAAAGCTATTTCAGGTGATATCATTCAATTGGATATTTCTGATAGAGATTCAGGTATTTATTTTATCAATATCATTAATGGTGGTAAATCAATTACTAAGAAAATAACTATTGCAAAATAGGATGTAATTTTTCTAAAAAAAAGAGAGTCTTGAGAGATCAAGGCTCTTTTTTTTGAGGTTGTTGTGTTGGGATATTTCTTAGGTTTAATGTAAAACTAAATTTCCTGGTTCTAAAAACCATCCCCTTACGGAACTCTGCATGAAATAAACATTACTATATCAGGTGAAGATGCAGAATGTCGAAGCCGGGTCACCCTGAGTTTGTCGAAGGGTGTGGGAGTCTCTCACACAGGTTTCGACTAACTCAACATGACTACACATAGTCCGATTCAATCATTTAGTGCATTCTGCGTTGAAGCAGTGATGTCGAAAAGAGAATTTGAAATTTTTTTTTTTGAGATTATTAATATAAAAGAATTAGGGATGATATTTTTTATCAATAAAAGATCATTAATAAAAGTTCAACAAAAAATCCCAAAGCAAATCCTGAATATACTTGAGAAGGAGTATGTGTTTTTAGTCTTAACCTGGCATATGCGACAATCCCTGAAATCAAAAGAAGAATCATTAACATAAACTGCATATCTATTTGTAAGCGATAGATGATTCCCAATGCAGCTCCTGAAAGACCTCCGATCCCAATAGTGTGTGCGCTTATTTTCCACCAGAAATTTATTATGAATGAAAGTAAAACAGAAATTGCGGCTCCTAAGATCAGGATTTTGAAAACACTTGGAAATTGGGCATTGTAAAATAAATAAAATAATGCCAGGTAATAAAATGAAGTACTGATATAAGGAACAGATCGTTCAGTACTGCTTTCCATTTCTAAACTTTTAATACGTCCCATCTTCAATAAAATAATAGCATTTATGGAAGGTAAAAAAAAAGTAAAGACAAATGTGACACCAAGTATTATCCATTTCAGATTAGGTGCTGTAAAGGTGGAAATGTAATTTTTTGTAAAAAAAATAAATGCAAAGCCATAGGTTGGCATTAACAAAGGATGAAATAAATAGGAAATTACTTTTGCTAATTTTTCTTCGTTTGTTGAAGGAACAACACCATCTGTATCTTCTTGCATTATAATTCTTTTCTTAATCGTGCAACGGGAATATCAAGTTGTTCGCGATACTTAGCAATGGTTCTGCGGGCAATATTATAACCTTTTTCTTTTAATATTTTTGTTAATTTATCATCCGTCAAGGGCTTCTTTTTACTTTCAGCAGCAATACAATCGGATAATATTTTTTTAACTTCCCTGGTGGACACTTCCTCCCCTGTATCGGTAGAAAGGGATTCACTAAAAAATGTTTTCAATAAAAATGTACCAAATGGAGTTTGCACATATTTACTATTTGCAACACGGGAAATAGTTGAGATATCTAAACCGACTTTTTCGGCAATGTCTTTTAAGATCATTGGTTTTAAAAGTGTTTCATCGCCTTCCAAAAAATAAGGTCGTTGATATTCCATGATGGCATTCATTGCATAGAGTAATGTCTGGCTCCGTTGTTGAATGGCATCAATGAACCATTTTGCTCCATCCAGTTTTTGTTTTACAAATGTGGAAGCCTCCTTCGCGCTTTTGTTTTTTTCTTTCGAATATTCTTCAAGCATTTGAGCGTAGGCTTTACTTACACGCAAATCAGGAGAGTTACGTGAATTAAGTGTAAGTATCAATTCACCATCTTCGTTGGTGATCATAAAATCAGCGATCACCTGTTGTAAACTTTTTTGTCCGTCAGCCATTGAGTTTCCCGGACGAGGATTCAATTTTAAAATTTCCTGAATTACTTCTTTCAAAAGTTCATCATCGATCTCTAATTTCTTTGATATTTTATCATAGTGCTTTTTTGAAAATTCATCCATTTGTTTTTCTACCACATCAGTAGCAAGTTCAACGATCATGTTTTGAACTTCTTTTCTTTTTAACTGAATGAGCAAACATTCTTGCAGGTCGCGTGCACCAATTCCGGCAGGATCGAATTCCTGAATTACTTTGAGCAATTCACCCAACTCCTTTTCTGTCGTATTTATGTTTTGTGAAAAAGCAATGTCATCAACAATGGACCCCAGGTCCCTCCGCAAATAGCCATCGTCATCAAGGTTTCCTATTAAATAATCGGCAATCAGGTATTGACGATCATCCAATTCTTTCATGCCTAACTGGCTTTCCAACATATCCTGAAAAGTAACTCCAACTGAAAAAGGAATTTCTTTTCGTTCATCATCCGGACTGATATTATTCGCTTTTAGTTTGTAGGACGATCCTTCATCATCATCCATATAATCTGTTAAAGCAAAATCTTCACGTTGTTGCTCGTCATCTTTAGGAGCATCATCAAACTCCTCATTTTCAAATTCATCTTTCGGCTCATCATCTGTTTCGGCACCTTCTTCCAGAGCGGGATTTATTTCCATCTCTTCTTTGATGCGTTGTTCTAAGGCAATAGTTGGAAGCTGCAACAATTTCATTAATTGAATTTGTTGCGGAGATAGTTTTTGTAATAATTTTTGTGTTTGTACTTGCCTTAACATAAAGATTGACGCTAATTCTAATAACACAAAAATAGCAAAATTTTGCTATTGTTTTTATGATAGAAATAACAAAGAAAAAATGTTACAGATTCTTAAATTGTTTTTACTGTTGATCGGTAAAATTTACTCTGTGAATTTGTGGCGGGTTTTAAACATGAAGGTTGAGCTTACAAAGAATCCTTTTGTTAGATCCGGAATCCAATCACCAAAACGTCATCAATTTGCTCGAGCTCACCTTTCCAGTCGATAAATGCATTTTGTAGAATTGTTTGTTGTTCCTGAATAGGTTTTTGGTAAATTTCAGCAACTAATTTCTGCATATTCCCGAGCATGAATTTTTTTCCTCTGCTGCCACCAAACTGGTCTGCAAAGCCATCCGAGAAAATATAAACGACATCTCCTTTTTCAACCGGTATGGAATGATTTGTGAACATTCGTTTTACTTCGTTTTCCATTTCTAATCCGCCAATAGGGAATTTATTGGCTTTTATCATTTCAAATGCTTCATCACCTTGTTTATTATTTCTGAAAATCCAAAGTGGACGATTAGCACCTGCATATTCAAGAATAGTATTGTCTTCATTCAAAGAGCATAAGGCAAGGTCCATTCCATCACGTCTTTCGTTTTCACTTTCGTTTTGTTTAAGCGCAGTTTTAACACCAACATGTAGTTCATTTAGTATTTCTGCCGGCTGAGTGATGTTTTTTTCAGATACAATTTCATTCAAGATGGTATTGCCTATAATACTCATAAATGCTCCGGGAACACCATGTCCTGTGCAGTCAACAGAAGCAATAAATCGTTTTTTGTTACGCTTTGCAAACCAATAAAAATCTCCACTGACAATATCTTTTGGCATATATAATACAAATGCATCGTTTAGTTCTTTATGAATATTTTGTAAGGGTGGAAGCAGTGCTTCTTGTATGTTTTTCGCGTATTTGATACTATCTGTGATGTCGTGATTTTTTGCTTCAATTATGGCTTTTTGTTCAATCACTTCCTGATTGATGGTTTCTACTTTTTCTTTTTCTTTACGTAACTGAAAGGTTCGTAACTCAACTTCCTGTTCCAATTCAATTTTTGCTTTTTCAAGGTTACGGGTATGAATAGTAACATAGGAATAAACACTTGCAACAGCAATGATAATAAGTAGTGCGTAGAACCACCATGTTTTCCACCAGGGAGGTAAAATAGTGAATTTGAATGTTACATCTTTGGCATTCCACAAGCCATCATTATTCATTGCTTTTAAATGGAACGTATATTCTCCTGCAGGAAGTGATGAATAGGTTGCTTCGGTTTTTGATGTTGGAGGAAACCAGTCGGCATCAGCACCTTCCAGTTTAAACTGATATTTGACTTTGTTGGGACTGGTGATACAAATACCAATGAAATCAAAGGTAATATGGTTTTTGTCATAAGGTAAAATTAGATTTACCGGGAGGTTTGATATACTGTCAATTGATTCGGAATATTTTTTCAGATCGGATTCCGCATTTTGAAAAAATAATCGGATGCCTGTTATTCGGGTTAAGGCCTCTTCATGATTTATTTTATCTTCATGCGGATTGTAGATGGTAACTCCCTTAATTGTTCCAAACCATAAATTACCATCAGAGTCGAGAGTGGTGGCATTCGAATTACATTCAATTCCTTTTAAGCCTTCTTCTTTTCCATAATGTTTTATTTCAATTTTATTATTGGAGTGATAGGCTTGTAAATTAATTCGGTCCAACCCTTTATTTGTTCCGGCCCATAAAAAATTTTTATCCAATAACATTAAATAAACCTTATTTGATGCCAGGCCATTGCTCTCATTTATTTTCTCAAAGGAGGTATAATTGTAATTGAATAAACCATCATCGCTTCCAAACCACAAATAACCATTGTTATCCTGTATTATGCTAGTAACACGCTTATCTGTTAATCCTTTGGAACTATTATAACGTACAGCGGTTTTTCCATTGTAATAAATTGCACCATTTTCAGTGGCAAGCCAAAGGTTTTGATTACGATCTTCTAAAATAGAATAAATCTGAAGGTCGCTTCTGTCTGATTTTAGTGCATTTACAACAGCTATGCTTTCTGCTTTTTCCCCAGTAAAATAGCATAATCCATTAGCAGTAGCGATCAGCATTCTTCCATCTTTCGATTTAACGATCGAATAAATGTTTTTATCGGGTAAGCCATCCGTTGTGCTGAAATTGTGAAATGATTTTCCATCAAAAATGGATAGACCGTCTTTGGTCCCGAAATAAATTTTACCCTTATTGTCTTCACAAATTGTTTGTACTTCATTATCAGCAAGTGAATTTTTTACATCTTTGGGGTTATTCCTGTAATTTATTATTTTATTATTTTGAAGTTTACAAACGCCAAAACTCTTTACAGAGAGCCAAATATTTTTTTGTGAATCCTGAAAAATGGATTTGATATAATCTCCCGGCAAACTATCTCTTACGCTATAGGAAGCAAATGCTTCACCTGAAAATTTTGAAACCCCAAAACCATCTGTTCCGAACCATAAATTCCCTTCACGATCCTGAAATGCACATAATATTTTATTGCTGGGTAAGCCATTCTTTTCACGAAAATTCTTATAGGAGAATCCTTTGTATTTAAAAACTCCCATGGAGGTTCCGAACCATAAATTGTTTTTATTATCCGGCACAATTGATAAAAAAGCTTCTGATTCTTCGTTCTTAATATTTACTTTCCGGATACTTCCTCCAGTGGTAATTTCACTAATTCCTGAAATTGTTCCAACATAGATGTTGCCTTGTAAGTCTTCATTGATAGCTCGTATCAGATTTTCTCTTAATCCATCATTTTTTGTGTAGCGTATAAATGTTTTGTTTTGAGGATTGTATTTTGTTACACCATTTTCGGCAGTACCAAACCAAATATTCCCTGATCTGTCAGCATAAATAGTAATTACAGTGGATTTGTTCAGGAGGGTATCTTCTGCGAAAGGAACGATTTTATTATTTTTAAATTGACAAACTCCTTTTGAAGTTCCAATCCAAACGTTCTCATTATTATCCTGGATGCTTTTGAAAACACGATTATGAGGGAGGCCATTTTTTTCAGTATAATTGGTAAATTTTTTACCGTTGTAAACACTTAATCCGCCATTGGTGCCAAATAAAATTGACCCGTTTTTTAATTCGGTGATGGAAAAAACAACATTGTTAACCAAGCTGTCGTTTTCGGTGAAGTTGGTAAATTTATTGCCATCGTATTTGCTCACCCCACCACTGTTTGTTCCAAACCAAAGATTGCCGTTGCGATCCTGACAAATAGATAATACCTGCGATTGCGCCAAACCATCCTCCACATTAAAATTACGGAAGTCGTAGGTTTGTGCTTTCACAAAAGTGCTGGTTGTGAAACACAGAAAAAGAAATACTATTTTAAATAATTGTTTCAAAGGTTATTTTTAAAAACGAATAAAGATATAAAAAAGAAAAGGGCAGAAGCAATTATTTTGGCTGCTTTTTAGATTAAAAATTAGATTGCTTTATAGACATCACTCGTAGCTCAATTTAATAGAATACGAGAAAATAATGATGTAAATTTCGGAAGTTTTAAAATTTCAAAATAAAATTTGAGGAGTAATTAAAAATACATTTGTGTTTTGTTTATTCGTTAAATTTTGTTTTTAACTACATAAAAAATAAAAAATTTATGAATTATAAATATTTTCTTTCTCTATTTTTTCTCTTGTTGATATGTACATTGTTTTCGCAAAATACATCTACTAATCCAAGTCTTGATCATAACAAATTTATCGAAGAGCTTAGTAATAGCCAAAAAACTATTTTCGATAATGTGATCAAGGAATACGATGATTATCTTCTGAAGCATTCAGATGATGTATTAATTCAAATTGAAAAATGCAAGTTTATTCAATTTGCACAATATGATGACGAGGAAGATTATAACCCCCATCAGGATTTGTTTGATAGTTGCACATTGGCTCTTTCAAAGCATTATCCCAATAATCCTGATGTATTCGTTTTTCAGACTACTTACTTATATGGTGATGACTTAAAAGAGACTTTTGAAAAGGCAAAAATATCTATACAGGAAACCTCTGAAACATGGAGTAAAGCTAATTTGGGTCAGATGCATTTTCAAATGGCAACTCATTATTATTCTGATTCCGAATATGAAAAAGCCTATACGTTTATGGTTAAAGCATGTTTTTATGATAAACAATATAAAGCATCACTTGATTATGTTCGGATATTAATTGAACTCAAAAAAAAGGACGAGGCATTAGCTGTTTTGAAAGGAAATAAAGATACTACAAAAGATATCTGGCAACTAAGTCAAAAAGCAAAATTATTTATTAAGCTTGAGGATTACTCCGATGCTCTGAAATTGTATAATTCAATTACTCAATTAGATTCTTCTTTCAACAATAACGAAGAGATGGCAAAGGCCATGGAGAACATAAAAGAATACGCATTAGCAAGGAAATATTTAGTTGCCGACACCTTAAAAAATTGGAATCCGGATGAAGCTTCTCTTCGCCTTTTTTTGTATGATATGCAATATCAAAATGGCGATAGTTGTATTGGAAGTTACTGTGCATACAGAGCATATGGATATTCCTCAGATCCGCTGGCGATTTATCGTTTAAGGCTTTTTTTTAAACATCCTTTTTTGCCATGGAAAATGCATGACATGCTTGGGCTTTTAACCTTGCTTCTTTTTATAATTGTATTAATACTTATACCATCTATCTGGATTTTACCTGTTTATTTTATTGGACATAAATGGAAAATAATTGATCAGATCAAAACGAATGAATTCAGTTGGGGATTAAAAAGCTTTTGGTGGATAAGTTCAGGGTATCTAATTGCAATATTCGCTGCACAACTTATTAATCCGGAACACATAAATTCCTTGGTCGCCAGAACAAGATATAGTTCGAGTATTTCTTCAGAAGAAGAAGGAGCGAGATTTCTTCTATTTATATCGGTTGCAGCTTTTTTTGGCTTCACAGCATTATATAAAGTTGATCTAAAAGTATTGACATCAAAATACTGGAAATTTGGAAAAAATATTGCCATTACAGTTGCTTGCTTTGTTGTTTTTAAAATTATTTCCGGTATTTATTTACAAATTGGGATTAAGTTTTTTGATGTTAAAATAGATGAACTAACATCTATTCCGAACATATTATTATCCGCGCGAGCAGATATTGATGCGCTTCTGGCTAATTATGGAAATGGTGTTGGATTTCTGATAGTTGGGTTTGTAGGTCCTTGTTTTGAAGAGATTTTCTTTAGAGGAGTGATACTTGATTCGTGCAAGCGATATCTAAATTTTAATTTTGCCAATATAATTCAGTCTGCATTGTTTGCTACTGTTCATTATAATTTGTTTTTGTTTCCCGTGTTCTTTAGTTTTGGAATACTTACCGGAATACTAACAAAAAGATCGGGAGGAATGTTATCAGGTATTGTTTTTCATATAATAAACAACATATTGGCCATTGCAGTAATGATTGCCATGGCTCATAAGTAATAATGATAAATAGGTGATAAAAGAACTAATAGAGGTTCTTTTTTTTATCGTAATAAAGAAAAATCGTAACAATTTTGTTACGATTTTTTTAAAAGTCAAAGATTATTTAAAACTCTGCTGTTTTAGGTGCTCTCGGAAAAGGTATCACGTCACGTATGTTGGTCATGCCTGTTACAAATAATACCAAGCGCTCAAACCCCAATCCAAATCCTGCATGTGGCGCAGTTCCGAATTTACGAGTATCTAAATACCAATACAGGTCTTCGGTAGGTATGTTCATTTCCTGCATGCGTTTTTCTAAAAAATCTAAACGCTCTTCACGTTGCGAACCTCCAACTATTTCTCCAATTCCCGGAAATAAAATATCCATCGCACGTACTGTCTTCCCATCTTCATTCTGGCGCATGTAAAATGCTTTGATATCTTTCGGATAATCTGTAAGTATAACCGGTTTCTTAAAATGTTTTTCTACTAAATAACGTTCATGCTCGCTTTGTAGATCAGCACCCCAGTTTTCGATCAGATATTTGAATTTTTTCTTTTTGTTTGGTGTTGAATTTTTTAAGATTTCAATTGCTTCAGTATAGCTTAATCGTATAAAATCATTCGATGAAACAAAATGCAATTTAGCCAACAGATCCATTTCAGCACGTTCATCCTGAGGCTTTTGTTTTTCCTCTTCCAACAAACGGTTTTTCAAAAATTCCAATTCGTCTTCACAAGTCTCCAATGCATAGGTGATAACATACTTTAACAGATCTTCTGCCAGGTTCATATTGTCATTCAGATCATTAAAAGCAACTTCGGGTTCTATCATCCAGAACTCTGCAAGATGACGGGTGGTATTTGAATTTTCGGCACGGAATGTTGGACCAAAAGTATAAATTTCACCCAAAGCCATTGCGGCTAATTCACCTTCCAATTGTCCGGAAACAGTAAGGTTAGTCGATTTTCCAAAAAAATCTTGTTTGAAATCCACTTTCCCATCTTCAGTTCGTGGTGGGTTATCAAAGTCTAATGAAGTAACACGAAACATTTCTCCTGCACCTTCTGCATCACTTGCAGTAATGATAGGAGTGTGCAAATACACAAATCCCCGCTCATTAAAAAACTGGTGAATAGCAAATGCTAAGGCATGACGAACCTTAAATACGGCATTGAATGTATTGGTGCGAAAACGTAGGTGAGCTATTTCGCGCAAAAATTCAAGACTATGTTTTTTGGGTTGCAATGGAAATTTTTCCGCATCACTATCACCCAATATTTCCAATGTCTTTACCTGGATTTCTACTTTTTGACCTTTGCCTATCGATTCGATCAGTTCACCGGTAATGCTAATTGCAGCACCTGTTGTAAGTCGTTTCAGTAAGGTTTCATCAATTGTAGAATCAACAACTGCTTGTATATTATTTATGGTAGAACCATCATTGATTGCAATAAATTTGTCGTTGCGAAATGTACGCACCCACCCTTTTACAATTACGTCTGTTCCATATGCTGTAGAATTTAACAGCTCTTTCACTTTTGTTCTTTTCAAAGTTTCCATTTTTTGTTTTAATTTTTTGAGGGTACAAAAAAACGAAAAATTTAGCGGATGACAATATATAAAATCAAAAAGCCGATGCTTATTGATCACCGGCTTTTTGATTTAAATATTTTTGATAGGAAATTACTCCATCACAACAATTCGTTGTGTGCTTTCATTTCCATCAACTACAAGTGTAATAAAATAAACCCCTGAACTTAATTGATCATTCAGATAGCATTTATGATTTCCTGTTGATTGTTTTGAATTTACCATTGATTTGATTTTCACACCTAACACATTATAAACTTCTAAGGTTACATTTGCTTCGCCTGAAAGCGTATATTCAATGTTAGTGTATCCCTTAAACGGATTTGGATAGATCTTAAATTTATTTTCTTTCGCCACTGCTGCATTACTAATTCCGGTAGATGAAGTAGGTACAGTATAGATAGAAGATGAATCAACCGCATAATTTAAACTATCATACGAAGTATGACTTGGATCAAGAGTGATGTCGTATGATGACGCCATTCCTAAACCCGGTATATCCGCTAATATTACATATGACCCACCAATAACAGAGTTCAACGCAAGATTATCAAAGTAATAATATCCGTTAGCATCTGTTTGTGTACTTGCAACGATATTGCTTGCTCCACCCGGGTTTTTTCCAAGTTTTACATCAAGTCCCGGAATAGGGTCTCCTTCCGCACGGCCAAAGCCAACTCCCTCTTCAATAACACCTCCTAGAGCTCCTGGACCTAGGGGTAATGCGGCTATAAATTGCACTGAAATATTGGCCGTGTCAATAAAATTACAACCATGATTAACAGAATCTGCAGCAGTCCATAAAAATTGATTACCAAAATAAGTTGGCATTGCCGTTGGATAAACGGTGTCATTTGGAAATACTTTTATTAAATACATGCCATAATTAATATTTGGAAAATAGTAATCCCCGCTTGTATTTAAAGATACAACTTGTAGTGTATCGAAAGATATTAGAGAAGTTATATGTTTATAAAGTACTACTGTTCCATTAACTATACTATTCACATTTGCTGAATCTACATGTCCATAAATACCGGTGCTTGGTGTAACCGTAATTGATGCTGTATCGCTATTTGAACAACCATTGATATCTGTTATGGTAACAATATAGGAGGTGGTGCTGGTTGGTGAAACCGTAATGGAGCTTGCAGATGAAGAGTTGCTCCATAAATAAGTATATGAACCGGTTCCGCCGGTTGCAGAACTTGTAATAGTAGCGCTAGCTCCCGAACAGATTGTAGCTGTTCCGCTTGTAGAAATAGCAATTGCATTCGGCTGGGTAATGGTAACGGTTGCTGTGCCAATTGCAGAGTTTGCATCAGTTACAGTAACAGTATAAGTTCCGGCAACAAGTCCTGTGGCTGTTGCTCCAGTTTGTGCAGAAGGAGACCAGCTATAAGTATAGGGTAACACTCCACCTGTCGGGGTCGCAGTTGCAGAACCACTGTTTCCTCCAAAGCACAATACATTATTAGATGTGGCAGAAACAGCAATGGCACTATTAATAATTACTGTTGTTGTGCCTGCGGTTGAAGTACACCCATTAATATCGGTTATTGTAACAGAATAAACTCCGGCTGCCGCAGATGTTACAGAAGGAAGGGTGTCGTTTTGAGAAGTGGAGGAAAAGCCATTAGGGCCAGTCCAATTATAAGTTGCACCTGTAAAATACGTTGCAGTCAAACTTAAAGATTGTCCTGTAACAACTGGACTGTTGCTTCCTGCTGTAGGTGTCGGTGGTAAAGCATTTACAATTACTGATACTGTATTGCTGTTAGAACAACCGTTTGTTGTTCCGGTAACCGTATAAGTAGTGGAGGTGGTGGGGCTAACTACAATGTTTGAAGTTGTTGCACCTGTATTCCACAGATAAGTTGTAGCTCCGGTTGATATAAGAGATGCAGAATTGCCGAAACAAATTGTTGTGCCTCCTGTAACTGAAATAGTAGGAATCGGATTAACGGTAATTGTAACAAAAGCGGTATCTTGTAGAATTGAATCGGAAGCAATTAAAGTAACTGTATAGCTACCGGCAACCGGGTAAATAACAATAGGGTTTTGGGCTGTGCTTGTATTTCCATTACCAAAATTCCAATTGTACATGATGGCACCAGTGGAAGTATTCGTAAAAAAAAGTGTATCCCCTAAACAAAGAGTTGTTTGACTTGCTGTAAAAGAGGCGACTGCTTGGGCATAAGCGCTTCCTCGCGTGAGTACAAGCCCGATAATTAATGTGCTGAGTAGTTTTATAGATTTTTTCATGTTTTTTTTTAGTTTAGATAAAAATAGACCTTTTTATTTACATATCGTAAAGAATATAAAATTTAAAAAAAATCAGAAGCATTGGAAATCAATTTATTTCAGAGGTGTTGTTTTTATGCAGAACAGAGGTTCTTTAGAGGTTCTTTTATAAGAAGAAAAGCTATTCCAACCCTGCCAAAGTTCTAAACTATGGCAGGGTAATTATCAAATTCTATAAAATTGGAGTTATTCCAACACGGCTATCCTTTGTGAATACTCTCTCCCATCAATAGTAAAGGTAAAAAAACAGGAAACTGCAAGATTTCATTTTTGTTTTACTATTCAGTATTGCTGTTCTATTTAGTGTTTGTTCTATAAATGATTTATTCTGACAACTTATTTTATTCTATCCGGATCTTTATAAGGTAAAAAATAAATATAAAAATTTTTTTTCAGCATTCATTTAGTTGTGATAGAGCTGATTCGAAAGCTCTCAAAGAGTGCTTAGTTTTTTATTTTTAATACTCCCCAATTATCAAGTTTTTCCATTGAAATTAGAAGGAGGTACGATCTTTTTGTTTATTGGCAATATTCCCAAAAATCGTTTTTAAAGGCTCCATCCTCACCTGTTCCAATATAAGCCTTATTCCCAATAGAAAACGCAACAGCTAAATATCTTCCAACTCCTCCGAAATTATTTTTTTGTAACCATGAATTTGAATTAGGATCATATTCCCAAAAATCATTTTTATATACTCCTGCATCGCTTCCAGTTCCTATATACCCTTTAGTGTTAATCGAAAAAGCTACTGCTCCGGTTCTTCCGGTTCCGCCAAAATCCGCTTTTTGTGTCCAGGTATTAGTAGATGGGTTATATTCCCAAAGGTCCTTTTGATTTGCACCGGTTCCTGTGCCAATATATCCTTTGCTTCCTATAGAAAACCCAACACCTAAATTTTTGTAGATTGTTCCAATGTCCGTTTTTTGAGTCCAGATATCGCTACTCGAATCGTATTCCCAAAAATCTTTTTTATTTGAACCATCCCATCCAGCACCAATATAGCCTTTGCTGCCAATTGAAAACGCTATTGCCCAAAGTCTGGCTGTTCCTCCGAAATCTGCTTTTTGCGTCCATGTATTGCTACCTGGATCATATTCCCAAAAATCTTTTTTATTTCCGAAATTATCCTGCCCAACACCAATATAACCTTTGTTTCCAATGGAAAACCCTGCAGAATAATGTCTGGCAGTTCCTCCGAAATCCGCTTTCTGTGTCCAAGAATTGTTACTTGGGTCATATTCCCAGAAATCTTTTTTATAGGGAGCAATGCCATCATTACCTGTTCCGATATACCCTTTGTTCCCAATAGAAAAGCTCACAGCCTGAGATCTTGATGTCCCAGCAAAGTTGGTTTTCTGTGTCCAGGAATTTGGAATTGAACCAACTATCGCCTGACCATTATAAAGTATGCTACCACCACATAATGAGATCCATCCATTACTATTCCATATTTCCAAACAATGAATATCAGTATTATAGATTTGTAACCCCTCACTTGGTGAAGTTATTGCATTGCGCTGAATTGTTGTCATTCTTGGAAAAAGGACTCCACTGGTTGTAGAAGATATTTCAATTTTTGCAGATGAATTAGGTGAGATTGTTCCAATACCAATTTTATTTCCATCATTGTAAAGATTACTATTTGCAACCCAGTTGGTTCCATCATGTCTTAATGTTTGCCCTGTTGTCCCGCTTACAAGAGGTCCGGTTGCTCCAGTATTTCCAGTTGCCCCCACAACACCTTGTATTCCTGTCGCTCCTGTATTCCCTGTTGCACCTATAATACCTTGAGCTCCAGTCGCTCCTGTTGCTCCAACAATACCTTGTATTCCTGGTGCTCCTGTAACACCATTAGCTCCTGTATTTCCAGCCGCTCCCATAATACCTTGTGCTCCTGTCGCTCCTGTTGCCCCCACAATACCTTGTATTCCTGTCGCTCCTGTAACACCATTAGCTCCTGTGTTTCCTGTTGCTCCAACAATACCTTGTATTCCTGTTGCTCCTGTAACACCATTAGCTCCTGTATTCCCTGTTGCGCCCATATTACCTTGTGCTCCTGTCGCTCCTGTTGCTCCAACAATACCTTGTATTCCTGGTGCTCCTGTAACACCATTAGCTCCTGTGTTCCCTGTTGCGCCCATAATACCTTGTGCTCCTGTCGCTCCTGTTGCTCCAATAAGACCTTGTATTCCGATCGCTCCTGTAACACCATTAGTTCCTGTGTTCCCATTTGCACCCATAATACCTTGTTCTCCTGTCGCTCCTGTTGCTCCAACAAGGCCTTGTGCTCCTGTAACTCCGATTAAACCTTGTTCTCCTGTAGCACCCGTTATTCCCACTTCTCCTGCAGCCCCGGTTGGACCATTAGCTCCGGTATTACCGGTGGCTCCCATAATACCTTGTGCTCCGGTAACTCCGGTTAAACCTTGAGCCCCTGTGGCTCCGGTTAATCCAATTTCTCCTGTAGCTCCTGTTAGTCCGGTATTACCTGTTATTCCGTTAGCCCCTGTTGGCCCGGCTGTTCCGGAACGCTCTGAGTACAATGCGTATGGAACACTCATTAATTGTTGAGTTCCCATTAATGAATAATTGGATCCTCCGGTAATATCCATGCTGACTTCTATAAAATAAGGACCATTTGCCCAGTTGATAGCATTAAAGGTCCCAACCGTTGCAGTTCCGTTGCCTACAACTAAATTTATTAAACCTAAATTGTTAGATGTTACAGCATGTGTTTCAGTATAAACAATAGTACCGTTTATTGTGCTTTGGTGCAAGCTTATTTGTAATCCAATAACCTGATTAGACAGAGCAACCCCTGAAGAATTACGAGCTACTGCCTGATAATTAAAACCTTGTGGGGCCTGGGCATGGGAAATTAATGCAGTTAGAGAGAAAATAAATAGAGAATATAATTTTTTCATGAATTGATTTTTGTTAGTTATTTTGTTTTTATAATTTGAAATGTTTTCATTTTTGAAGCTTCATCTTTTACTGTAAGAAGATATGTTCCAGAAGCGTAACTACTCATATTTAATTGGTAATTAATTCCGGTTGACACTTGCTGTGATCGAAGTAATTTTCCTTCACCAGAATACAACTCAATGGTTACAAACTGGTTTAATTTGTCGAATTGTACCTGCAACACATCAGTAGCAGGATTAGGAAAAACAGTAATATTGTAATTCGTTTCACTGTTAATTGATGTAATAAGTAAGTTTGGTTGGTGAAATCCTTGAGATAAAATTGTAGTTCCATCAGTTACTGTGGAGGTAGTGGTTTCACCCAAAGTGAAATCAAGCTGGGATGTGCCATTGCTAAAATTTGTACCCGATGAAGAAATTATAGAAGGAGATGTTGTTTGGGCGACTGAAAAATTAAAAGTGAAACCCGCGAATAAAAGAAGAATTTTTTTTTTCATAAATATCAAATTCATGCATAAATGTTAAAGTGTGCAAGATATAAAAAAACCAGCAAGGTTTAATATCCTGCTGGTTTAAAATTAATATTTAAACTACTACTCCATTACCACTATCCTCTGTGTACTTTCTTTTCCATCAATGGTAAGGGTTATAAAATATACACCCGAATTTAATTGATTGCTTTGATTGTTCAGAAAACATTTATGATTTCCTGCTGATTGTTTTGAATTTATCATTGATTTGATTTTCACACCTAGCACATTATACACTTCCAACCTCACATCCGTTTCGGCTGAAACAGAATATTCAATTGTTGTGTTTCCTTTAAATGGGTTTGGAAAGATCTTAAATTTATTTTCTTTTTCGAATGCTGTATTACCGATTCCTACGGTTGAAGATGAAACAGGATAGATAGAAGTTGAATCAACTGCGTAATTTAAACTATCATAATCAGGATTGGTGGGATCCAGTATTACATCATAGGATGATGTCATTCCTAATCCCGGAATATCAGCATAAACAATATATGATCCTCCCACCACACTATTCAATGCAAGATCTCCAAAGAAATAATATCCGCTTCCATCGGTTTGGGTACTTGCAATAATTTGTCCGCCAGGATTTTTTCCAAGTTTTACATCAAGCCCCGGAATAGGGTCGCCTTCCTGCCTGCCAAAGCCTGTGCCTTCCTGTATAAGCCCACCAATAGAACCAGGGCCTGGAGCAAGTGGAGTTATTTCAACCATTGTAATAATTGCTGTATCAGTCATACTGCAATCATGAACAATAACCGTTGCTATATTCCAATCCCATACATTACCATTATAAGTAGGAGTTAGTGTATTGTAAGATGTATCCGCGAATGCTTTTAACAAATAATTTCCAGGATTAAGCGGGGGAGAATTGAAAATACCATTTGCATCAAGTGTTGCTACCTGAACAGAATCATACAGAAGAGTGTTCTGTAAATAAATAATTACTTTTCCTAAAGACACATTGCCTGAGGAATAAGACACATGTCCATAAATACCTGTACTTGGAATAACGGTAATTAAAATGCTATCGGTTGTGCTACAACCATTGGCTGTTGCGGCAAAAGTTACTAAATAATTTCCTGAACTGTTGTAAATGTGTGATGGATTTAGAATGGCGGAGGTATTACCATCTCCCAAATTCCAGAAATAAGTTGTTCCTCCGGCAGAACTTCCAATAAAGTCAACGGTATTACCTATGCAAGCGCTCTGATTCAATCCACCATTTGCTGTAGGTGAACTATTTACGACTACAAATACCGTATCAGAAGCTGTGCAACTGTTTGTATCTGTTCCTGTTACTATATAACTAGTACTGGTGGGTGGTATAAAACTTATTCCATCTGTTACTCCTCCTAACCATGTATAAGAAATGGCTCCTGAACCGGTTAGTGTAACGGGATCTCCTGCACAAACAGTGGTGGTACTTGCATTGGCTACTACTGGTGGCAAGGGATTAACAGTAACGGTTTGTGTAGCCAGCGCCACACATCCATTCGCATCAGTAATATTCAGTGAGTAAGTTGTAGTTGAAGTTGGGGTAACGTTAATGTTGTTTGAGCTAAGATTACCGGGTGTCCATAAATAAGTATAAGCCCCTGTTCCTCCGCTGCTTCCAACGCTTGTTAAATTCGTATTTGTTCCTGAACAAACAGTGGTTGCTCCGTTGATGACAACAGAAATTGCGGTTGGTTCAGTAATGGTTGTGGTTGCGGAATCTTTACATCCATTGGCATCTGTTATCAAAACCGAATAATTTCCGGGTTGCAGATTGTTTACAGTAGAATCTACACCAACATATGGAGTCCAACCATAAGTGTATCCCGGAGTTCCTCCATTTGGTTTTCCACCTGTTGCTATTGCTGTTATTGAACCGTTATATAATCCGTTACAACTTAGATTAACAGTTGTTAAGGAAAGGCTTAAGGGAGGTGGCTCGTTAATCACAATGGTATCTGAAGCTTGCGAGAAGGAATAATCAGTTACGGTAACAATATAGGTTCCCGGACTTAAGCCTGAAATGTTTTGCGTGTTTTGCAGGCCGGGAGACCAGCTGTAAGAATACGGAGCAATGCCTCCATTTGCGGTTGCATATGCAGTTCCATCAGCTGCACCGTTACAATAAACATCTGAAGAGGCAGCGGTAACAGAAAGTGCACTCTGAACAGTAATATTTCCTGAACTCCCGATTAAAACACTTCCTAACAAAGAATCAGAAATATCATACGCATCAAATTGAGGATTATAATTACCAGCCACATTATAAATATGAGTAATAGTAGTGGTATTATAATCTGTTACGATATTCCCATCGCCAAAATACCATATATATTTATAGGCATTTGGATTGGTGCTGGTATTTGTAAATGTAACTAAAAGTGGAGCAGTGCCGCTAGTAGGACTTGCTGTAAAATCTAAGCCTTGGGCAAAAATATTTGCGATGCAAAAAATTGCTGTAATGGTTGAAAGGAGTAGTTTTTTTAACATGGGATTAAAATTAGAATTTGTAATTTTAGAAATAGGTATTTAAAAAGCTAATTTAAACCTTTTTCTTCATTAAAGCATGAAATTATTGAATTCGAATATAAAAAAACCTGCAAAATTTTTATACCTGCAGGTTTTAGTTTTGCGAACAAAATTATTTACTCCATCACTACAATTCTTTGGGTACTTGGTTTTTCATCAATAGTAAGTGTGATAAAATAGACACCCGAACTCAAATTATTATTTTGAGTGCTCAGACTGCATTTGTGATTTCCGGCTGATTGCCTTGAGTTTACAAGTGATTTGATTTTTACACCTAACACATTCATAACTTCTAATGTCACATCCGCTTCAATGAAAATGTTATATTCAATGCTTGCATTTCCTTTAAATGGATTTGGAAATACTTTAAATTTATTTTCTTTTGCGATTGCAGGATTACTAATTCCAACAGTTATAGAATAAGTGGGATAGATAGAAGTTGAATCAACCGCGTAATTTAAACTATCATAGGTAGGATTAGTTGGATCCAGTATTACATCATAGGATGCTGTCATTCCTAATCCCGGAATATCAGCATAAACAATGTAGGATCCCCCAACAACACTATTTAATGGAAGGTTATCAAAGTAATAGTATCCGTCAGCATCTGTTTGTGTACTTGCAACAATATTGGTTGATCCACCCGGGTTTTTTCCAAGCTTTACATCAAGTCCCGGAATGGGATCGCCTTCCTGCCTGCCAAAGCTTATGCCTTCTTGTATTATCCCTCCTACGGAGCCTGGTCCAGAAACTAAAGCTGTTACTTCAACCATTGCAATATTTGCAGTGTCAGTCATACTACAATCATGTACAATAACAGTTGCCACATTCCAGTCCCATACATTACCATTATAGGTAGGGGTAAGATTATGGTAAGATGTATCTGCGAATGCTTTTAACAAATAATTCCCGGGATTAAGCGGGGGAGAATTGAAAATACCATTTGCATCGAGTGTTGCGACCTGAACAGAATCGAACAGCAGACCGTTCTCTAAATAAATAATCATTTTACCGGAGGTCACATCTCCTAATGAATAAGAAACATGCCCATAAATACCGGTACTTGGATTTATTACTATACTTACCGCTGTTGCTGTACTTTGGCATCCATTCAAAGTTTCTAAAACATAAAAAGTACTTGTGCTTGTAGCTCCTGATGCAAAAGTGCTGCCTGTTCCTACTGGAATTGTTAATCCCGCATCTGAATACCATGTTAATGTTCCACCCGTTCCTGTTGCTGTTAAATCAGCAATTATATTTCCCTGACAATAAGATGCAGGGCTTAGGGCTGTTGGAGCCGGTGGTGTAGGATTTACCGTTATTGTACCGGTTGCTGTTGTCTGTGTACACGTACCTGTGGTAGTTACTGTATAGTTAAATGTGCCTGATGCGGTAGGTGTTCCTGAAATTGTAAACACCCCTCCGGCAAAAGAACCTGTTATACCAGGTGGTAAACCTGTTATGCCGGCACCGGTTCCACCTCCGGAAATTGTATAGGTAATATTAGTGAGTGGTGTATTGATACATAAAGCTTGTGCATCTGTTCCCACTGCTGATGTGAAAGTAATATTAGCATTTGGATTCACTGTAATAGTCACAGTAGTTGGCGATCCTGCGCAACCTGTTACAGTTGGGGTAATGGAATAAATAGCTGTTCCCGAAGATGGGGAAGATAATGTTTGATTAATGCTTGGACTTGCTCCTGATGTTGCTCCTGTTACATTCGATGGTGTAACTATCCATGAAAAAGTAGTTCCGGCTACATTGCTTGTTAATACAATTGAGGTATTGCCACCCGAACAGATGGTTTGTGAAGATGGTGTTGTAGTTGCTACTGGTATTGGATTTATGGTAACAGTAACCCCTTGAGCCATTGTACAACCTCCGGACAAGGAAGTTGCAGTTACAGTATAAGTTATGTTTTGTGCCACCGATGTGCTATTAGTAATTGTATTATTTAATGTGCCGGTTGATTGCATTGTGGTACTTTCACCAGTTGTGTTTGCATTATTTGCCGCAACCCAGGTAAAGGAAGATGCAGGATTACTTGTTAAAAAAATATTTACGGTGCCTCCACTACATATAGTTGCAGCGCTCACACTTGTTATTATTGGCAGGGGATTTACTATAACAGAAGTTATTCCTGCGGAACTTGTGCAACCACCCACAGTGGCGGTTACGGAATATGATCCCGAAGCAGCAGCTGATACTCCAAAAATCGTTGGGTTTTGAGCAGATGAAGTATAGGCATTTGGTCCGGTCCAAAAATAGTTTGCGCCTGCGATTGTGCTAGCTGTCAAACTCAGATTAGTTCCAGAACAAACAGGACTGTTGCTTGAAGGTACAGGTGTTGTTGGAGCAGGGTTGACGGTAACAGTTACCGCTGTTCTTGGACTGATGCAACCAGTTATTGTTGTTTGAACGTAATAAGTTGTAGTTGCAACTAAAGCAAGAGTTGTATAGCTTGTAGCTGTGATTAAGAGTGTTCCAGTTAATGGTGCGTCATACCATTGATAAGTTCCACCCGGTGCGGTTGCAGTTAAAGTTGCTGTGTTACCGCTACAAATTGTTTGGCCTGAGGCTGTTGGAGCAGCAGGAGTAGAACAACCGCCATTGGTTGTGTTAATAATGGTTCCGGAAATACCAACGGCATAACCATTATTAGAATCGGTAAAGAAAACAGAATTTAAAGTATTGGTAGTTCCGCTGTTTTGCAAAGCCCATGTGGCACCTGCATCATTTGTTTTAAGAATTGTGCCCAAATCACCAACAGCATATCCTGTATTTGCATCTGCAAACCTGATTGAATATAAAGCATTGGATGTGCCACTTGTTAGTGTATTCCATGAGAGTCCTGCATCAATGGTCTTCAATATTAAACCATTATAACCGGTAGCATACCCGGTGTTTGCGTTGGTGAAATAAACGGAGGTTAAAATAGCACTGGCTTGAGATGCCCATGAATTGCCTCTGTCAGTTGTTTTAAGAATTACGTTGCTACCAATGGCATAACCGGTATTAACATCTGTAAAAAAAACTCCATTTAAGTTATTAATTGTTCCACTGGCTCTCTGTTGCCATAAACTTCCCCCATTAATAGTTTTAATAATAGTACCATTATTTCCAACTGCATATCCGGTATCTGCATCAACAAAAAATACAGATGATAAAGCATATCCCTGACTACTGCTGTTTTGCGTCCAGGTAGTTCCTGCATCAGTAGTTGACATTACTGTTCCACCGGCACCAACGGCTGTACCATTAGTGGCACTTCCGAAAAAAACCGAATACATAGAACTGCTTGCAGTTGTTTGTAATGACCAGTTTGTGCCTCCGTTAGAAGTTGTATAAATACCTCCTGCGGCATTTACAGCACAACCATTTGTTGCACTTGTAAAATAAACGGAAGTAAAAGAGTTATTTCCGACAGTCTGTTGGTTCCATTGACTAAAAGAAGAATAGATCAGAAAACAGAAAAATAGGGTAGTAGTAATTTTTTTTATCATTTGTCTGGGATTTGAATGGCTAAAGTAAACTATTTTACTTAGTAAGCAACGGTATTTAAAAATGAAAACACTAAAGAAGAATAACAAATAAAAATTTCATCTCGAATTTACTAATTGGATAAATAAAAAACCTGCAAGACTTTTTATTCCTACAGGTTTTTTGTGAACAAAATTATTTACTCCATCACCACAATCCGTTGTGTACTTGATTTTCCATCAATAGTAAGTGTGATAAAATAGATACCCGAACTTAATTGAACATTTTGATTGCTCAGGTTGCATTTATGATTTCCGGCTGATTGCCTTGAATTTACTAGTGATTTTGTTTTTACACCTAATACATTCATAACTTCTAATGTCACATCCGCTGCTTTTTGAAATGTTATATCCAATGCTTGCATTTTCTTTAAATGGATTAGGATAAATTGAAAAATGAGTTGTTGCGTTATAACTGGTTGTTAAAAACATTTAAGCCATTGCTTTGGGTGTTCATCGTGTTATTGTCAAAACCACCCATTACATTATTTAACCAGGGATCTTGCGCGAATGTAGTGTTAAGACAAACTAAAATTGATGCTGAAATAAGTACAAGTTTTTTCATGTATGACTTTTTATAATTTCGGGAAGCTAAAATAGTGAATAATAGTTAATTGAGTATAAAAAAAACATCAAAAAAAAATCATGGTTACCAAAAGAATCACCATTGATAGTTCATTAAATCAAAAGAATTTTAAAATAAAATTTGTACCTTAGAGTTCTTTTTATGTTGAATTGCCGAAAATGAAAAAAATAGTTGTCTTTATATTTCTTTTTCTGATTGGATTTGCCAATGGTTATGCTACACACAATCGTGCAGGAGAAATTACGTATCAATGTTTAGGAGGATTTAGGTACGGAATAACAGTTACAACCTATACGAATACCTATAATACAACAGCAGATCGCTGCGAACTTACTGTTCTTTTTGGTGATGGAGATAGCGCAATTGCTCCCAGAATAAATCCTTCTGGTTTTCCAGGCACACTTTGCCCAAATACACATGATGGTGTAATGATCACCTCAGATACAAAATTTAACCAATATTATGTGGAACATATTTATTCCGGTTCCGGTACTTATGTTATTACCATGGAAGATCCTAATAGAAATGCAGGCATCCAGAATATTCCCAATTCAGTTAATCAATCTTTTTTTCTTCGATCAGTGTTGGTTATTAATCCATTTTTGGGATGCAATTCTTCACCAATACTTCGGTATCCTCCAATTGACCATGCTTGTAAGGGAGTGTGTTTTGTGCACAATCCCGGTGCAGATGATTCTCCAGAAAACGATAGTTTATATTATAGTTTAACAACATGTTATGGAAATGGACAACCGATCTTTGGTTATACGCTACCAGCTAATTTGTCAGCAGGGGATATCGACCCCTTGACCGGTGATCTGGTCTGGTGTTCCCCTGCTACTGACGGGTTGTTCAATGTTGCCATTTTAATAAAGGAATACAGAAAATTACCCGGAAGTCCAATCCGTTATTTCATTGGATCTGTTTTGAGGGATATTCAGATCGATGTTGAAAATACTTGCACAAATACTTCTCCTGAAATAAAGCATATAAATGATACCTGTGTGGTTGCCGGCACCAACTTGAATTTTAATGTTTCTGCTACTGATGCACAACCTTATACCCTTTCATTATTTGCTACCGGAGGACCCTTCAATTTAAATCCTGCTGCATCATTTACATCAACTCCTTCACCCAGTCCGGTTTTTGGGACATTTAACTGGACACCAAATTGTAATCAGGTGCGCTTGCTACCCTATTCAGTTAATTTTAAAGTCACAGACGGGGATCCTTCTATTCAATTGGTAGATTTTGAATCTGTATTTATCAAAGTGATTGCGCCTGCTCCAACGGGTTTGTCAGCAAGTTCAAGCGGAGCAAGTATTACTGTAGATTGGAATGATGCACAATGTAATGATACATTAGGAAGTAATCCATTGGTTGGATATTATATTTATAGGAAGGACGCTTGTGATCCATGGCTGCATAATCCTTGCGAAACAGGTGTTCCATCCTATACAGGTTATACCTTGGTTGGTTCAACGGGGCCATCCATTACTTCATTTGTTGATAATAACAATGGACAAGGTTTAGTGAATGGTGTTGATTATTCATATATCATAGTTGCTTATTATGCTGATGGCTCACAAAGTTATGCCTCCACAAATATTTGCGCACAATTGGTACGCGATGTTCCAATTATTACAAATGTAAGTGTGATAAGTACCGGAGCAAACGATTCCATTTATGTGCATTGGGTTAAACCATTAGCAACAGGTATTAATCTCGATACAGTTGCAAATCCGCCACCATACGAATATCATTTAATGAAGGCCCAGGGTTTTACCGGAAGTTTATCTTTTGCAACAGTTGCAACCTATTCAGCTCCATCATTCTGGCAATTGAATGATTCGAGTTTTATTAATATTGGTTTGAATACAAAGGATTCTGCTTATACCTATCGTGTTGATTTTTATTCGAATGGAATCTTGAAAGGTTCTTCTCATACAGCATCATCCATTTATTTGTCGAGTTCACCTTCTTCGGCAGGCAATACAGTTGACCTGACCTGGCAAGAGTTTGTTCCCTGGACAAATTACCAATATTATATTTATCGCGAAACAAGTTCAGGCTCAGGAATATTTAATTTTATAGATAGTTCTGCAACCCAATCTTTTTCGGATACAGGCTTAGTAAATGGTGCAAATTATTGTTACAAAGTAGTTAGTATTGGTCAATACTCTGATCCTGTTTTACCACGTCCTTTGTATAATAGTTCACAAATAAAATGTGAAACACCAATTGATGTTGTTCCTCCATGTCAGCCTCGTTTTAATGTGAACAGTGATTGTGGCATCATACAAAATGTGCTTACCTGGACAAATCCAAATACATATTGCAGCACTGATGCGGTTCAATATAATGTTTATTTTTCACCTACAATTGATGGAGCCATGACAGTGATCCATTCTACTACAAACATGAATGACACTACTTTTACACATATTTATTATTTTGAAGGGATCCCTTCAGTTGCCGGCTGTTATGCTGTTACAGCAGTAGATTCTTTTGGAAACGAAAGCCCTGTCATCACTAAGATCTGTGTGGATAATTGTCCGGTGTATGAATTACCAAATGTATTTACACCCAATGGAGATAATATAAATGAGTTGTTCATTCCGCTGCCATACAGATATGTAAAAGATATTGATATAAAAATTTATGATCGTTGGGGCCTGCTGATGTTTAGTACAAACAATCCTGATATTTTATGGGATGGAAAAAACGCAGATACAAAATCTGTTTGTTCCGATGGAACCTACTATTACATTTGTGTGGTCAATGAAATACGTGTGGAAGGTATAAAACAAAGAGTTTTAAAAGGATTTGTCCAACTCATCAATGATAAAACTGCACCAAACAAATAATTTATGTTTTCAGGAATTGTAGAAGAATCAGGCGAAGTAACTGATTTGAAAAAAGAGCAAAGCAACCTTCACATCACCATCAAACCAAGTTTTATTAATGAACTAAAGATCGATCAAAGCATTGCTCATAATGGCACCTGCTTAACGGTGGTAAATATTCTGGGAGATAAATATACGGTTACAGCCATTGACGAAACCCTGAAAAAAACTAATTTAGGATTATTTAAGATTGGTGATAAAGTGAATTTAGAGCGTTGTATGAAACTGGGTGATCGGCTTGATGGACATATTGTTCAGGGGCATGTTGACCAAACAGCAGTTTGTACAAGTGTTGAAGAAACAGATGGAAGTTGGATGTTCACTTTTGAATATGATACATCTCAAAATAATATTACTGTTGAAAAAGGTTCTGTTTGTGTAAATGGAGTAAGCTTAACAGTAGTAAATTCTCAGCCCAATTCATTCTCTGTTTGTATCATCCCTTATACTTTTGAAAACACTAATTTTAAATACATCCGTAAAGGGACAATTGTAAATTTAGAGTTTGATATTTTAGGAAAATACATCAGTAAGCTGATGGCGAAATAATTAATCATTCCTCACAATAACATGCTTCTTTTAATCTGTATAACAGTATGATCTTTACCGATACCCACACCCATCTTTATTCAAAAGAGTTTGACGCTGACAGAGATGTGGTAATTCGAAAAGCTATTGATTCAGGTGTTAAGCGGATGTTCCTGCCTAATGTTGATAGCGCTTCAATAGAAGGAATGTTCGAAGTGGAAAAGAATTTTCCTTCAAATTGTTTTTCGATGATGGGGATTCATCCTTGTTCCATAAATGAAACATATCTTGATGAATTAAAAATTACAGAAGATTGGTTAAGTAAACGAAAGTTTGTTGCCATCGGAGAAATTGGAATCGACCTCTATTGGGATAAAACTTTTTTTTCGCAACAACAAGAAGCTTTTAGAAAACAAATTCAGTTAGCAAAAAAATATAATTTGCCTTATGTGATTCACTCCCGGAATTCATTTAATGAAGTAATGGAAATAGTATCTGAATTTAAGGGTGATAATTTAAAAGCGATATTCCATTGTTTTAGCGGAAATGTTGAACAGGCAGAACAAGTAATAGCATCAGGAAATTTTAAATTAGGTATTGGAGGGGTGGTAACATTCAAAAATTCGGGATTGGATAAGGTGGTGGAGGCAATTGATCTTAAACATATTGTTTTGGAAACAGATGCTCCTTATCTGGCACCAATGCCGCATCGTGGCAAACGTAATGACCCTGATTATTTAATTCTGGTTGCAAAAAAAATAGCAGAAATAAAAAAAATTACTGTGGAGGAAGTTGCTGCGATAACTACTCAAAATTCTATTGATGTTTTCGGTAAATGAGGGTCTTTTTACATAACATTTTTGCATTGTAATAAGAATTCGTAGATTCGTTAAAATTCGTATTCGTAGAAATGAAAAGCAAAATATTATTGATCTATACAGGTGGAACAATTGGAATGATGCAAGATGTAAAAAGCGGACAATTAAAACCGTTTGACTTTAAACATTTAACCCAGCAGATCCCCGAACTAAGTAAATTTGAGGTGGAACTTTCTGCTGTTTCGTTCGAAAAGCCAATCGATTCAAGTGATATGCAACCCGAAGTATGGATTGAACTTGCAAAGTTAATCGAGAAAAATTATTCGAAGGTAGATGGATTTGTGATCTTGCATGGAAGTGATACTATGTCGTTTACTGCATCGGCATTGAGTTTTATGTTGGAGGATTTAAATAAACCGGTGATCCTTACAGGTTCACAATTGCCAATAGGAACAATACGTACAGATGGAAAAGAAAATTTAATTACAGCAATTGAAATTGCTGCAGCAAAAGAAAATGGTAAACCAATAATTTCAGAAGTTTGTATTTATTTTGAATATCAATTGTATCGTGGTAACCGGACACATAAATTTAATTCAGAACATTTTCAGGCATTTCAATCGGCAAATTATCCGATACTCGCTGAAGCAGGAGTGCATATTAAATATAATCACAGTGCCCTCAAAAAATTCAATTCCACTAAATTAAAAGTTCACACTTCGCTTGATTCTAACATTACAATTTTAAAATTATTTCCGGGAATTACACAAAATGTGGTAGAAGCAATTAGTAATACAAAAAACCTGAAAGCTATTATTTTAGAAACATTTGGTTCAGGAAATGCAAACACGCAAAAATGGTTTATCGATTCATTAAAAAAAGCAATTGATAAAGGGATCGTAATTTTAAATGTAACTCAATGCAATGCAGGCTCGGTTGAGCAAGGAAAATATACAACCAGTGCCGATCTTGCAAAAATTGGAGTAATAGGTGGAGCTGATATAACAACCGAAGCGGCTGTTACAAAATTAATGTATGTTTTAGGCTCAGCCAAAAATAGAAAAGAAATAGAAAAATTACTAAAGAGAAGTCTTCGCGGAGAGATCACTCAATAAATATTTTCTCCTTTTTTTTCTTTTTTTTCATCACTTCTTCTGAATACAAAAAAACTTTCTTTTTTAGTTCCTTCATTTCAATTTGCAATAATTGAACAGTCCCCTGTAGTTTTTCATGCTCATCGCGGAAAGCTTGTTCATCATGTGAAAATGCATTTTCAATAATTTCAAACACTTGTTTTTCTTGTCCAATTATTTTTTTTTGCATGTTGTTTAATTTAACCGAAAGAGCATTTAATTCTTTTTTAAGGAAATTCAATTCGCCAAGTTTATGAACAGTTGTCATGTCAGAATAATACTCATCAAAAATATCCTGATTAAACTTCATATCTACTATGCATAATTCAATTTCTGAGAGCCATACTTTACATTCATCGTAAAGTTGCTCAAGTGATTCTTTCTTTAAAAATTCACTTTTAGTTAGTGTTTTTGTTGTCATTTTTGAATTATTAAATTTTTTTTGGTAAGAATTAAATTTTTCAAAAAAAATAAAATCGTATTAATCGGAAACAAAATTAATTGAGGACAGGATAGAGAGCAATGAATTTAATCAATTACATTTTTGATTAAAATCTTCAGAAAAGAGTATAAGCCTGGATTAGATTAAGAGTCTGTTTAAATTTTACTCAAAATGTATTATATGTCATTTCGACCAGAGAGAGAAATCTCATTTTTAGCCTAATTTTATTGAGATTTTCCTACGGTCAGAAATGACAGAATGGTTAAAAATATCGTAATCGATTCTTTTATTAAAATTTAAACAGGCTCTACTAATGCCTCGAAAACATTAACAAACAGAGCTGTTTATGAAATCAGGTGTTTGTTGTTTTGTCATGCTGAGTGGAATGAAGCATCTTGCTAATAAAAAAATATTTTTCGCAGTTTTATCCTGAGCGCAGCCGAAGGGCTCAAAACGACAACCTCCTAATTAAAGTGCCGTTCCCATTTTTTAAATCAATTAGTAATCAAACTCAGCTAAAAATGAAAATTTATGAGGAGAAAATAAAAAATTAAACCTGTGTTCCGGTAACTTTTTTCTTTTTCGGCAGAATATTGAACTGAACTCCATAGGAAGGAATAATGCTGATTCCTTTTAATGTTCGTGTATTTCCGCCAAGCAATAAATACTTGCCATAATCCTGGTAATAGGCAGCCAAAGAGAAATTAAAGAACACATAGCGCCTCCCGATCTTTACATTTAAAAATGTTCCATAAGAGCCATAATTTACTTTGGCATTAATGGGAGCCACTAATTCGGGAGAAAGATGAGTAGCATCACTTACAGCATATACAGTTTTTGAGGTTATTTTATATTTGATAAAACTCTGCGAGTACACAACACCAAATGAAAAGCAGCCGGTACGTTCTTCAGGGCCAAAGGATTTGCTAAAAATAACAGGAAGGGTAATATCTTTACGTGACATTTCCAATCCAAAGATCCGTTCCAGTTTATCAAACATCGGATAATTCAAAAAGCGAAAGTTTTGCCAGGAATATTGTAAGCCTACACTTCCATAATAGCCCCCCTTATCTGAATCAATAAAATTAGAATTTGAGCCTAAAAATTGATACATCATATCAAACGCATAGGCCCCTCCGGAACTTTTAAAACCCAGATCCATTCTTTTTCCCAGGCCATATCTAAAATACAATTCGTCATTATATCCAATAGGATCCAGGCAATACGATAAAAGTGCTGCATTAATATGTTCAATTTGTTGATCATAATAAATGGTGTCTTTTGTTGAAAGACTGTTTCCTAAATTATAGGAGCCTCTAACTGACTGTGCAATGGGAGCGGAAGAAATATTAAAGGTGTAATTTTTTCCGATCCGCACTTGATTTTTCGGAACAACTTTTCCAGAGTTAAGCATGGAACGGGATCCGCTGCAACCGAAAAAGCAGAATGCAGGTAGTAGGAGGATGAGTTGATATGATCTTATTATTCTCAAATTTTATAAAGAAACGAATTGAAGAATAAAGTTAAATCAAATTATTTAAAAGGACAAAAAATGGATGAAGCTAAAATTTCTTACATTTGCATTCCTAAAAACGGTCCGAAGGACTCCTATGGAGAGAGGTGTCAGTCCGAAGGACCCCTTCGGGGAGTGGCCGAACGTGCAAGCTTGGTCCGAAGGACTCCTATGGAGAAAGTTTGTGTACCGCAAGGTACCACGGGTATGAATGAAATGGATGTTTATGTATTATGCTTATATATTAAGAAGCGAAAAAGACGGAAAATATTATTACGGCAGTACGGAAAATATAGAAAATCGATTGGCCAAACATAATAAAGGAGATGTAAGGGCAACAAAAAGCAGAAGACCATTGGTGCTTCATTATAAGGAGGAGTTTAAAACAAGATCAGAAGCATATAAAAGAGAACAGTTTTTTAAAACAATAAATGGATATAATTGGCTGAAACAGGCCCAGATTAAATAATACGGAGAGGTGTCAGAGTGGCCGAACGTGCAAGCTTGGAAAGTTTGTGTACCGCAAGGTACCGCGGGTTCGAATCCCGCCTTCTCCGCTGAAAGGGACTTAGGCTCAAAAAGAGAACTAAGTCCCTTTTTTATTATAGCAAAATCGCCCGTGTGTCGGGCGATTTGTGCAATTATAAAGTTGATTTCAGAGGTTCGAAATGCCCCATTTTTCTTGTCATATACCAAACCGGACGGAAAGATTAAATTTTGCAATCCTTCTTTTAATGCAATGCCTCCATCTTGCCACAGTTGGCGCAGGTTTCGGCAAAGAATTACGGCTTCATTTATCATTTCTTTTAGGTTCGAAATGGAAATCCCACAAGTTGCCATTTCCTTCCGGATTTTATCAAATTCTTTAGTGTATTTTACCCTAAAACGATCGAAGGTTTCCTTGGGCATCTCGTCTTTTATGTAATGCTTCTCTTCAAGCGTTTCAATATCCTTGGTTAGTTCGACAATTCTCGCTTTAAGGATCACTTCCTTTTCAACCGAATCTTTATTCAGTTCATGGTAGGTGTTTTCGAGTTCAATTTTGATCGCTTCGGTCAAATCCGGCTTTACTTCATATTTCTCAAGTTCCTCTGAAAACAAACGATGCATTTCTTTTGCGCTTTTATTGCACTTACAGCCGTTTGTTCTGCATTTGTAGTAGTACAAGTTCTTCTTCTTTACGATATAGCCTGTAAAGGGCTGATTACAATCCGAGCATTTAATGAAAACCTTAAGTGGAATATTTACATCTTCTGCTTTATGAGGTACTCCGAATTTAGTCGAAGATGAAATTACCTCATTTACTTTCATAAAGGTTTCTTTAGAGATCATTTTTTCGTGTATCCCTTCAACTACTTTTCCATTCAGCATTCCATGTGATATTAATCCACAATAAAATGGATTAATGAAAATTTTGTGTAATTGTTGTTTGTACATTTTTACACCAATAGCCTGAAGCTTCAAAACAATTTCTTCATTCTTCATACCCATTAGTTTCCATTCCCAAGCTTTTTTGATTTTCTTGCCATCGCCATTCACTACAATTTTACGTTCACCACTTGTTCTTACAATATCATAACCCTGTGGTGGTTTTACAACCCAAATTCCTTTTTCAAATTTGGCTTTCATTCCTGCCATTGCAACTTGCTTGCGTTGATCATTATCCCACCGCCCGAACAAAAGTTGCATATCGTGAAATAAAACACCACTTGCATTAGAAGTATCAATTGGTTCTGTTACTGCTTTAATGTGAACCCCATGTTTCTCTCGTAACTCATCAGCGATAGAAATTGCTTTACCTCCTGTTCTACTAAAGCGAGTCATTTTATAAACCAAGATCGTGCTAATCTTTCCTTTGCTTGTATTTACAAAACTTAACATTCGCTGAAACTCTTTCCGTGCATCAGTTTTTGCACTTTCATAAGTATCACCAAAGGCGGAAACAATTGTAAGATTATTGCGCTTTGCATATTCTTCAATTGATTTTCGCTGGGTTTCCAAAGACTCGTTTTTATCAAACTGTCCTTTGCCGGAAACCCTTGTATACATTACCGCTAAGTTTGACGTAGACTGCTTTACTTCCTTTTTGCCAAACCGCCCAAACCGATTGTCGATTATTTGTTCTTCTGTCATTTTGCCCCCTTCCTTTTTATTATTTATTTTTTATGCTTGTTTTTTGTATTCAATTTCTGAATTATTATTTTCAGCATTCAACGTAATTATTTTCGCACAGACTGAATCATTTAATTCATCGATCTCATTTTTCTTTTTTAGTTTTGAAAGATGCTCGCATAAAAGAACAGCCAGTTTTTTAATTGATAATACAATCTTGTTTGCTTGTTCATCACTTACATTTTCATAACCTTTTATCATCCTAAGTTTTTCAACCGTTAATCCTTTATTATTTTCGCCTTCACTTTTCATACGCTTTTTTGTCTTATTACTTTTTGGTTCAACCTATTTTTAATACTTCCTGTTTTGCTTCAATATATTGATTATCAATATGGTAGCTAATTTACATACATCTTTTGGAATAAAGAAATACCCCTAATGCGCCCTAAATATGCCAATTTCGCGACCTCCCATTTCACCTAGTTTTTGCATACCTCCGGAAACAATTTATTAAACGGTTCTTTCTTAGTACAATCCCTTATGAGATACAAAATCATAATATACCTTACTATTGCCGCTTTATTCAAGGTGAATTTTATGCCTTCTTTATCTCCTTCTAGGGCTCTTGATAAAGGAAGAAATTGATCGAACAGTTTTATAAAATCATCAATGAATGGAAAATCATTTGGAAACATTTTGATTTGCTCCGATCTCAGCATTTCTTCTAAGGCCATACTGATAGCCTTAATAGTTTTATAATGAACTTTGCTTTTATAACTGATCTGAAATAAATTCTCGATAATACAACGAAGTCTTGGAACGAAATAAGAGAAAGCGGGAAAATTATTATTCGTAATCCGGCCTCCGTTATTTGTATTATTAGAAAAATAATTTTTGCCAATGCTTAAAGAAATGTAACCGTGCTGAATTTTGTCTAAAATTTCAGGTGTGATGTATTGGTATTCCTCTTCTTCCTTTATTATATGTTGTATGTTTTTTTGTTCTTCAACTCTTGGTACGATTTCGTTATTTTCAAGAATCTGACTTTTAATATTGCCATCGGGAACAAGCTTCAGTTCATTAGGCATACTAAAATTTCTATTTAGGTAAGCATATTGCTTACAGGTGGTGCTACAATACTTCTTTGTACTTCGTTTTCCTTCTATAGGTTTATGGCAATGTAAACAGTTCATTTTTATTTTGTATTAATTAAGTGCAATTTCATCCGGATTTTCTTCTCCATAACGTTGCTCGTTCCATTCGCTTACCGATTCATGGATGTTATGCATAGCTGATTTTTGGATTTTGTTTTCCTTAGAATAACTTAATTCCAAAACAACTTCCCCCATTACTTCATTTGTGCCAATAATCTTATTATTTAAATTTCCGATCCTTATCATTTTACATACGTCTAAAAATATTTCAATCGGAATTTTTACGCTTTGTTTTTCTATTGGTGTCTTCATTTCACTTTTCTTTTTTAATTTAACCTTCAAGTTTAAAATGCTTTTTTTTGATTACGCTCTTATATACTTTTGTCTTTTTATCTTCTTCCATTGGTATAGTATTTTCATCTTCAAGATCTTCTTCCTCTTCATCGATTCCATTTGGCAATGAATGCATGGTTTTTGAAGCAATGAGTTTATTTGTAAGTTGTATTTGCCGGATGAGTTTAGAAAATTGTTGATCTCGTTCACTCATTTGTCGTTTATGCTCTTCCTTCATAGCTTCTATATCCTTATTTGCTTTAAATGTTCCAATAAAAAATCCGGCTGCTAATCCGGCTACTCCAGTTGTAACCGGATTTTTAATAAAGTCCTGGATTAATTCCATCCAATCCTTTGTTTCATCCTTTTTTTGCTCGTTCTGTTGTTTATTTTCTCCGCTATTGCTCATATTATCCTCCTTTTTTAATCCTTTTTACTGTCAATTACCGTCTACTTTCTCTCTTTGTTTTGGTTTTTACCGTCAATTATTGTCTTGTTTATCGTCAATGATTTATCAGTTCCTTATCGTCATTGACAGGAACAAAGTAACGATATGGGTTTTGGATTTAGCTCCTACTTGGAGCAAGGTGGGAGAGGATTTTTTGGAAATTAGATGCTGTGGAAATTGTTGGAGCATAGCTTCCAAATTTCAACAAAGAAAGAGTCAGGTAACTTAAAGTGAAAATTATCTAATAACCAAGAGTATATTGGTTCACTAATTTCATTGAAATTAGTGATATTGCAGAAATATTTTTTGTTACTTAATGCGCTCAGCGACTACACCATTGTCTGCCGAATTTAATCGATAAATTTTCGCTTCAATTCCATCATTTTGCAACTTTCTGTGGAAAAAATTGGCTTGAGTTGAATCATGTGTGCTCATCATAATTTGAAAATCCAAATCCACAATATAATCGCGTAATAAATCGAATACAGCCGAAGCATGTACTAAGTCATGATGTTGAGTTGGATCATCAAGCAATAAAGCTTTCCAAGGCGTCCATTGATGTTTTTTCGCCATTGTCAACATAAAAGTTAATTGCAAATCGGTTAATTGTGCTTCACTGGCAATTTTTGTAACATCAATTGAATCATTATGAAGTGCTGCTTTAATCTGGGCAAAAGATTTGTTTCTATATGTTCCACTATTTAGAAGATCTCCATCCGAAAATCTTGAGTCAACAACTATTCGTTTTAATAAATTTTTCCAAACCGGATTAACCGCTACAATATGCTTGTGTATTGTATCCAACTCTTTTTTTGCATTGGTAAAAAAAGCATTAAGCGTTTTTTGTTTAGTAGTAAAATTTATGAATTCCTCATCACATATTTTAACTATATCTTGTGCATTTTTCAAATAGGTGTCTTCAGTATGAGGAGTAATTTTGTCTTTAATTTCCTTATCTAGTTTTTGATAAGTTTCTGCACTACGCCAACGAGACATTTCCTGATCAATCTTTTCCAATTTATTTTTTGCATCATTTAAAATGCCAGCTCCGATAGAAAGTGCTTTTTTTGCATCATCTAACTCATTTTTTAATGGATTACCAAGGAGTTTTGCATTAATCCACTTGTTTTGTATTCCATCCTGCTGACTTTTTATTTTGGCAATGATTTCAGCACTTTCAATTGTGTTATTTTTTAATTCTTTAATTTCTTTTTCAAGAGATTCTTTTGAATTTACAAATGTTTGTAATTGACTTTTGATTTTTTCAATTGCTTCTCCAATAATTTGAATATCTGAATGGATTTTTTCTATTGATTGATTTTCGAGTTTCGATGCTAAATCTTTAAGAGCTTGTTCTGTTTTAATAATCCTTTCGGTCAAAATATTTATTTTATCTCCTTGAGCCGTGATTTGCCTTTCCAATTCAGATTTTTGTAATTTCGCTTCATTAATTACGTCAATAGTTGGTTCAATTTCTAAACCTGACTTTTGCAAACGCAACTCTTCAATCCTTGTTGTTAATGTTTTATTTTTACTTTCAATGAAGTTAAACGCATCGTTGGCGTTTTTACAATTTGGGAAATTCGGGATTATTTCTTCTTCCAAAAAGTTTGTAAATTGTATTAATTGATTCTTCTGAGCTTGCAAATCATCAATCAATTTTTTTAATTCCGTGTTATTAGTTTTAAGTTTATTTTTAATTCCTTCTTCAACTTCCATTGCTAATTTTTCTTCATTTACTGCATTTGCAATAAGTGGATTAATTTTGTTTAACGCATTTGTTATTCTTCTCTTTAAATCCCCTGGTTTGTATTCAGCTTCACAAACAGGACAATCTTTAGCGTCATCGGCTATGTTAGAGGCAATAATACTTACAGCTTGTTGTATCTCTCCTGAAGCTTGTTTTAAAGCCTTAAGCACGACTTCTTTTTCGGAATGAATTGTAGCTGCTTTTCCTAGATCAATATTTATAGTGGCTATTTCAACCTCGAAAGCTGATTTTTGTTTTTCAATAAATGGAATAACTTCCTCTTGAATTTTTTTTATTTTTAAAGAATTTTCTACCCATTGCTTTTGAAAATTCTCAAGCTTTGTTACTTGTATCCTTTCGTTATCATTTTTTTTAATCTCTAAATTAATAAGATTATGAGAGTCGAAAAGTTTATTTGTTTTTTCCAACCCTTCTTCAAGAACCTTTAAATTTGGCCTATTGATCTTTTGAGCCTCTTCTAACTCTTTAATGTCAGTTGTTAACTGGGCTTTTTCTTTAAGTATCGAATCCTTTTCTGTAAAATAATTTCTAAGCTCTTTTAGCTTAAGCAAGCTGTTCTGTTGAGCTTGTAATTGAATATTGTTTTGATCAAGTTCTTTTTGATTATTGTTATAGGAAACCTCCTTTTGCGATAATATAATACCTCTGTCATTGTTTTCGTTGGTCTTTGTTTCCAACATTTGTATATTGTTTGTATACAATTCTATAAGGCTGTCTAATTCGGAGAATTGATTTCCTTTTTGTAAATTGTCATTTATGTTTTGATTAATAACAGACTTTGTTTGCTCACAAAATGCCATTACTGAATTTACAGTTGCTTCTACATTAGCATCTATAGTCAAGTTGGCTAAACCGCATATTGCTTTAAGCTGAGTTAGTATTTCAGGTAATGGAACAAGTTCAACATTTAGTGCAAGTTTGCTTTTTTGGTCGAGCTGTTTCTTAAATTCTTCTAAAGCTTCCTTTGATTTCGTTAATTTATCTTCTAGTCTACTCTGCTCCTTTGTAAGAGCTGTTGAAACGCTTTGTTTTTTACCTAAAATATGATTCAATTCTCTTCCAATTGACAACTTATCCAATCGTGAACCAGCGTCATTCTCTTCAGCACTAACGAACCAATCCTTACCTCGTTGTTCCAGTAAATGTGTTAATCGCAAAAGATAAGGTACAGAGTCAATTTTATCTCCAAATAATTTGGTGCGATCTCCACTTAATTCGAGATCTTTTCCCATTTGACAATTAACCCTACAAAAAAGATCATTATCAAAGTCCAACCGAATATCTAGTTCAGTTTGCAAGTCGCGGATTAAAGCATAAGGAGGGTGACCAACCCTTTCTAACTTCCCGGTTAATGCTAATTCAATTGCTTCAAAAACCGTTGTTTTTCCAGTACCATTTGGTGCTAATAAAATAGTAGCGCCTTTCCCAAAGTCAATATCAACATTCTCACCGAATCTTCTCGCGTTACGTATTGTTATTTTGTTTAAATGGGTCATTTTAATTCTTTGTTTCTGAAGTAAGAAGTTCTACTAATTCATTACCTGAGTTGTCAGATAGTAATGCTGTACGCCATTTTTTTTGTTCTTCATCCGTAAACCAAGGATGTTTTTCTGCCGTTGCAGCCATAACTGAATTAATCGGATCAACAGCATCAGCTTCTTGTTCGGCATCTTCTAATTTGCTCAAAAAAGTTCTTTCTATTAATTCCAATGGCGTTTTATCTGGTCTTTGGACATATTTCCTGCAATATTGTTCGGAAGATTCAATGTTATAACATTCCTCAATTGAAATATCAGCTTTATCCTTTTCAAATACGATAAATAAATAAAGATCGGCTGTTTCTGGGTCAAGTAAGGCATCTTTTACAATGGCAGACCATTCTAAAGCGTATTGTATTTCTTCTTTATTCTGTATTTCCACAATCAGCAAAGTTTTCCAATTCGAAGTATTACCGTTTTCGTTTTGTTTAATGCGTTGGATGCGTAGAATACTCTTCTTCGCTAAATTTTTCTCATCCAGACTGCAAAATAAATTTGAAATGCCTTCTGCCGTTTCTAATTGAAACCGATCCTTTATATAATCATCTATAGACTTTTTTAATTCCTCTATTTTCATAATGTATTATTTAACTTTTTCTTTTTTGACTATCATAGAATCGAAATATGTTCTTAACCCTTGAATTTCTCCTTTTTCAATTAATTGGCGTAATAGGATATTATGAGTAACTAACATCTTTAACTGTTTACCTTCCGCCAATGTGTTTTCTTTTTGAATGGGTTCACCAATTTTTAATCCTAAAACTTCGCTAGGGGAAGCATGAATTTTAGAAAATATTAATAAGTCAACATTTTCCTTCCCTATGATGTCTCCGCAATTATTTAGGATCTCCTTTACATTAGGCTCTTGTCCGGAAACTCCACTCCAATATTGTAAGGCAATTGTATTAGCAAGATGCTCATCAGTAAGTTTTTTCCAATCGCCTTTTCCATCGTTATCTATACATACCGAAACTATTAACAGCAGCAGTAGACCTTCCGTCAGTAAGCCAACTGTCTTCAAACCAACACGCATATCACCATTAATAGCATTCCCTTCCGCACTAGGATGGAGCATATTTCTGAAAAGCATTTTTTGTTCTTCGGGAGAAATCTCCAACTTAGCCACCCAAGCACCCCAACGGACATCAATCGCATCCTTTAGTTCTTTCGAATGACTTACATTGATTGATCTTATTTTATCAGCTATAGTCTTTTTCACAGCTTCCCACGTAATTAAAAGCATATTGCTATGTAATTCTTCGGCATCGGTTTCTTGATTAGCAAGATTAATTAATGGTCTATTCTCAGAAGAGAGGAATTTTTCGGTGTTTTCTATAATATTAAGATTGTCCGTATCATTTTCAGAAACTCCTAAAGTGCCACCAATTTTTGATTTTAAATTATGTTCCCAATCATTTTTGTCGGTAAATTGTGTCATAGCCAAACCGCCTTGGTGAATTGCTATACGGAGTAAACCTTCTGATAACTTACAATTTTTATTAAATGGTGCATAAACTTTTAAGCGACTAGGATTTACGTTAGTCCATAATTTTGGAACAATAACTTTAGATCTTTCAATCTGGCTATTAAATTCTAAATCTTGAGTTCCGGATATATTCCACTGCATACTGCTATTTTCAAATTGTGTCCAAGCAATGATATCCGAACGAAGACTTTCCTTGAGTTCAAATAATAGATTACGCGGGCTAATAGCGCCTGAAAAAGTAGTGTTCTCATTCGTATAAGAAACAATTTTTAATCGCACATCTCTTACTTTATCCGAAATAAATACTTCCTTCAATTTTTCTTCAGTTTTGCTTTCAATTTCAGTCTCAGTTCCTGAGTTTTTTACTTTAAGTAATTGCAACGCTTTTAAGATGTGATCCCAATCTTTAAAATCACACCAGGTTGTTAGCCAATCAAAACAATTTTTAAGATTCGTTTCCGAAGCGGCCTGACTTGCAAGTCCGGAAGCAGTCGTTACGGCAGGTTTAATTTGCACTTCACACAAATCTTTTAAATGCCTTATTAGAAGTCCCTTTTTTATTTGGGTGTTTAATTCAGGTAGCTCAATCCAAAATTCTCTTTTTGGATCAACATTAGTTATATCAATGTCTTTAGACCAATCTGCCAGACTTTTTATCGATTCATCCAATGGAGACAAATCTCTTAGCTCATCTTTTCTAGCACCAGATAAAATTTTATTTCTAACACATTCATCCAGTTTATCGCCAAAGTCGGAAGTTTGCCGCTTTGCTTGAATATGAATTTGTGAACTTTGTTCTTTTTCAATAACAATATCATCCCATTTGGCTATTCCACCTTGTTCTGAACCTACGCGTAAATAGTGTTTTCTTCCAAATATGAAATCAACTAGCATATTTGCTATTTCACAAGTCGCAAGAGCCTGCTCATATTTTTTAGTCTGATCTAATCTTAATTTTGCCAGCATGGAGTCTATAAATATAACAAATTATCTCTTTCTGATGATTTCACACCTAGATACTTACCCTCTATAATTAAGTTGTTCTTAAGCTTCATTTCTTCTAATTTTTACCCCAAGTGGTTGTAATTACGCTACCTATTCCTTCTTCATTTAGAATATTTAAGTATGTATCTATCTCTTGTTGCATTTCTTCTACGTGAGAGATTACACCCACAATCCTATTTTCTTTACGGAGCGCTTTTAAAGTCTCAAATACTATTTGTAAGGATTCCTTATCAAGCGAACCAAACCCTTCATCCAAAAAGAAAAAGTTTTGATTCGATTTTGTTAGTTTCTGAATGTTATCAGCCAAAGCTAAGGCTAAAGAAAGTGCAGCTTGAAATGTTTGGCCTCCGGATAATGTTTTAACACTTCTAACTTGGCCATCATTTAAAAAGTCTCTAACTTGAAAGTTGTTTGTTTCCGTTATTTCCAGTTTTAATTTTTGACGCGTGAGTTTATGGAATCTTTCATTTGCGGCTTTGCATAAGTTCTGCAAATAAACAGACGATACGTAATTAACAAAGCCACTTCCTTTAAAAAGTTGCTTTAAAGTATTAATATCCGCCTCTCTCAATAATAACTCAGCTTGTTCTTTTTTTAGAGTTTCAGATACTTTTAAATTTTCTTTGAGTGATTTGATTTCATTTTCAATGCTCCCTTTCTGCCCCTTTAATACATCAAGATTTTCATTTAGGCTTTGAATGTCCTTTTTTAATTTAGCGTGTTCCTCTTCGCTGTATTTTTTATCCCCAACTTGTTCCTTTAATGCTTTAAGCAATTCTATTGATGAATGTAGTTCTTGCCTGTGCAGAGTTACCTTTTTTCTCTCTTGTTCAATATTTAGATTCAATTTCAATATTGTTTCAACCAATTCAACAGAATTATATCCATGTTCCTTCAATTGCTTCCGGATTTTCTCATCTAATTCTTTCCGATTCTTCTCATCTGCAATTAAGCCCTTCGTTTCGCTATCAATATTCCCTTTCAGAGTATGCTCTATTGCCTTTAATTCCTTTATTTCTTTTTCAATTAATAGATAAGATTTTTCAATCTCCTTGAATTCAGTAGCTAAAATTGAAATGTTTTTTTGTAAAGTTTCTATTTTTGTTGTCTTAAATTCAGAATATTTTAAGAGCTTAAGTTGTTTATTTAGAAGTTCGATTGAGGACGTTTTTCCCGAAAGATCTTCGCGTATTGTTTTTAGCTTGGTTTCACCCTTATCCTTCAGATCAGTATTTTTCTTTATATCTAGATCTAATTTATTGAGATCATTATCCGTTGATGTGATTTGTTTTTGTACCCTTTCAGCATCTTTAAAAGCTTTACTCACAGCTTCTTCATCTTCCTTATTAAATTTCCGCCATTTAAATAGTTTGATGTGTTTTTCTAAATTAGATTTTTCCACCAAGCCTTTTTTTCGCACTTTATCAATATTGGTAGTATATGTCTCAACTTGTTTTAAAACGGTATTTAAGTCCTCAATAGTTTGGTCGATCAGCACTATATTATCATTATGGCCGGATTTTTCAAGATTTGCCTTTTTTATAGATTTTGAAACGTCACTCAAGTCAAGTATATGAGGATGTTCGTTAGAACCACATATTGGACAAGGATCACCGTTTTTTAAGTTTTTTGCATACTCCTCCAGCTTATTTTTAGCCGATAAATGTTGTAATGTAAGATCTAATGCATCAATTTGCTTTTTGATTTTATTTTTAACTAGTTTCAAATTTTTTATATAATCAACCACATCAGAATCTTCAGGCAAATTCGGCAAAAGTTTAATTATCGTTGGGGTAATAATTTTGTTTTGATTTTTACTCGTAGCTTTAATATCTGCAAGTATCTCGACTTCCTGTTTTTCTAAGTCTTTTACGCCTTTAATAATTCCTTTTCTCAAAGTAAACCAATCTTTAATTGCAGATAGCTCGTTCAAATCAGGTAATTCCTTCTTAAGATTGACTAAATCAGCCTTGAGGCTTTTTTGTTGTAAGCCATATTTTTTTTGTAAATCTTCCTTGTCCTTTATGAATATATCACCTGTTTTAATTTTTTCCTTGAGCTCTTCTTTTGATTTTTCCAATTGAATAATGCCAATTATTTTTTCGTACTCTTCGGATTTCAATTTTAATTGATCTCTGTTATCATAACGCGGCTTGATAACTTTAAAATCATTCTCCTTTTTTGAAATTAACAGTTTGCTTTCATTATATTTTAAAGTTTGCAGTCGTATTTCTTCAGTTTTATCTTTAATTTTTTGATTAAGATTTCTGTTATTTTCTAATATGCCTTTAAAATTAATTTGACACTTTTCAAATTCCTGAATGTTCTTTTCAAGTTGTTTGATTACCGGCTCTTTTAATTCTAGATCATTTACTTTTTTTGTCTGAATAGTAACTTTATCAAAGGTTTCTTTAAGAGATTTCAGTTCTAATTCTATTTTTTGCTTTGCCTTTACAATTTTATCATCTATCAGAATTGTCTCGCCAAGCGATTTGAATTGATTTTCTTTTATTTCTATTTGCTCAGTTGTAATTTCACCAATCTGTGTGAGCTTTGCATCAACAGTATTTTTATCTAATTTATTTTTCTGATCTAATACAGAAACCTTATTAAACAGTTCGTATTTGTCAAGATGAAATAAATCTCTCATCATTTTAGTACGATCCGCATCTGTCAATTGAAGAAATTCCTGAAATTTATTTTGAGGGATAATAATTGTTCTTCTAAAGTTTTCATAGCTAAGGCCAATAATACTCTCAACTGTATTTATATCAATCGGCATCCACCCATTACCTTCTTTTTTATGTGCGGTACGGTCGTAAGTTCCAACCTTATCGAATTGTTTACTATTTCGTTTTCCTTTAACAATAAATCTATACTCCGAATCTATTGATCCTGTTTTAAAAACGTAGTCAATAAGGAGTTCGTCTGACTTTAGATTCATCATATTATAATTCCTATTGTCACGCTTGTCTAAACGCTCAGTATCGCCATAGAGGGCGAACGAAATCGCCTCTAATATTGTCGACTTCCCACTTCCGACAGCACCAAAAATACCGAAGATATTAGCTTCCGTTAATCTTGTAAAGTCTATACTTTGATCTTCCTGATAAGAGTATATTCCTTTTAATGTTAAACTTAATGGTATCATATTTCCTCCTCGGTTGCTAAAACCTCTTTAAATAATTTAGTTATCCTGTCATTAGGCGTTTGCCCACCATTTCTGTATTTGAAGTAGTCAATAAAGAGATCTTCAATATTTTTGGTTATGTCAATGTTGGTCGCATTATCTTCCATAGAATCCACATTTGTAACCACAGGAATTATATTGATGATGCCTGAATGAGACCCGTATAATCGACCACGTTCATCCGCGGTTAAGAATGTATCTGAAACTATCGTGAGCTCAATCAGTGATTCTTGATTCATTAAAAGCCAAGCAACTGCTTTATCTATATTATCGAATTCGTTTCGAAGCAATTTTCTTCCTTTACTTAATGGTATTTCCTCAAATTTAGCAGATGCTCCAGGCTCAATGTCAATTTTTATGACGTACTTTTCTTGATTTGCTTCGCTAAAACTATAAGCAAGCGGACTACTACTATAAAAAACGGGGCAAGGAATACTATCAACCAATTGCTTCCGATGTAGGTGCCCTAATGCAACGTATTGTATTTGTTTCGGGATATTTTCCGTGTAAACGACTTGCGCTCCGCCAATATTTATAGGCTTTTCATCTTCAGGTTCTTCGGGTGCTATCCCACCTTTTTTCATCATATACAAATGGGCAGAAAGAATATTAACTCCCTTTTCATCACAATATTTATCGGCAATTCCTTGCCACTGCGATGCCAATACATTTCTTAATTCCGCTTCAGGATCTTCAATTCCAAGAAATGTTTTTAAACGAATTTCATTTGCATAAGGTGTTAATATTAGTCGTAAAGGGAAACTAATATTTGGCAGGTAGATCTCAACGAAGCCTTTATCACTTTTAGATACATTAATTCCTCCTTCAAGTTTAAAGGGTACTACTGTAGTGTTCGGAAATCCAGCGAATATAATCCCACATTCCCGTGCTAAAGGATCAGGCGCTTCAATTCTTTCAGGGGAATCGTGGTTTCCTGCAATTGCAATTACAGCCCGTTTACCATTATTAGCTAAACGTTTTAAGGTTTTATAAAAAAGCTCTACCGCCTCTATTGGAGGACTAAAAGTATCAAATAAATCACCTGAGATAATGACTGCATCTATGTTTTCTCGTTCAGTAATTTCGCAAATTTCGTTTAATACCTCAATTTGTTCCTGAAATCTCGAAAACGATTCTAATCGCTTTCCTAAATGCCAATCGGCTGTATGTAAAATTTTCATGTTCATTATGTATTAATAGAAATAGAATTCGTAATAAATATTTCCTGTTCTAATCCCTTTTTATATTTGTCAATAAGTGCAATTAATTTTAGAATTTCTTTTTCTGTAATTTGTTTTTCGTCAGGCCTTCTTTCAAGTTGCCTATTATATAACTCTCTATTTCCGTTAGTTTTTAATAAACTTTCGATATGATCCGGAACAAAAAATGAGGCTTTTTCATTCAAGTGCTTTTTATATTCATTAAGATAAATATTAATCCCCTCAAAGTCGAAATCTCCAAAGTGCAAATATTTATTGGGAATCTTTCGTAACCACTTTACTAAGTCTTTGTTTTGCGGATATCGCGACACGAACAGGGGAGAAATATTATTGAATAAGGACTTCTGCTTTTTAATTTCTTTAAAGTTTTCCGGATTTTCAATTCCGACAATTGTTACGTTGGCCGGAACTTTAAAATGCTCATAATCATATATAAAAGTGTATGTTCCTTCTAAAGGATTAATTATAAATAGCCTTTCAAAAAGAAGCGCATCAATTGGTTGATAACAATTAACTAGAAATCCTTTAAATGTCCTAACCTGCTTTAGCTTGGAATCCGAACTTATTAAAACTGATTCATTTCTTGTTCCTGTAGCATTTTTTTGATACTCAATATAATTCTCTAAACTGGAAATTCCGAAGTGATTCGCAATGTATGCAGTTAAACTTTCCGGCTTATTTACATAATACATTCGTTTACTTTTACCAATATTTCTAACTTGTATTACACCATCCTCAATTAGTCGGGTTATTACAGCATGTTTGAGTTTACTTGATGGTATTTCAACCTTATCAAGCATCTGTTTTAATTTTTCCGCTATGTTCAATGGTAAACTCATGCTAAAGAGTGATTAGTAATAATTCTTTTTATTTTAGAAAAGCTTTTTTCATCCTTTTCAAGTTTATAAATGTGTTTGTAATCAATTGCATTATTTTCCGTTGGAGAACCATTGACCAAAAGAATATTACGATCATTAGCAAATTTTAATATCCCTTTGATATTGTTAGGATGAAGCTTGCCTATTTCATCCATAACACAGTGTAATCTGAAATCTTTAAACCTCTTGGATGCTCCATCTTTAAAAACATTCAAGAGCATAATATTTATCATGGCTTTAACAAGAATGTCTGTGCCATCACTTCCTACATTTGCGAGCTTCTCTACCCACCCGGTATCGTTTTGATTTTCCTGAATCCTGAACTTTAATTCAAAGGAATCTGAAAGCGAGATGGTTTTCTTTCCAAAGGTTGTAATTTGTTTAATTAGTTCTTTAAGCAAATCAACAGCCTTTTTGTTTTTTGAACCTTGGTCATTCCCGGAAAATAAGTTTGGAGTACCTAATTCATTTATATTTTCATCATTGAATTTTTTTATAGCGAGCAATATACTCACAACAGGGTTGCTACTATTATCCCATTGCAATTCTATTTTTTTGATCGCCCCAACAAAATTTCTTTGTTCAAAATCCTTATTAATACTATGAATTATTTTTTGAATTTCTCCTCCTTTTGACATTAAACTACCAGTTTCCTTGCCTATGGACTTAATTATAGAAGCAAAGCGTTCATTTATTCTTTTTTCAAACTGTTCTATTTTTCTTTCTTCAATGAAATCATTTAGTTCATCCGCAAACTGAACATATTCTATTGAATCAATCAAAATAATTTTAAAATTAAAAATGTTCTTTTCCGAAAAATTACCTAAGAACTTATTTATTGTTTCTTTCATTTCACCCAAACGATCTTTTCGCGAATAATCTTTTTGTTCCAATTCACGGATTAGTTCCCGACTGGGTTTATTAACGGCATTTTCCTCCTTTGGGTCTGAAAGATAAATGTTAAGGTCAGAATAGCTTTCAGAATTCCTGCTCTTAAACAAATCCAGCTCATTTAAATCTGCCTCATAATCTTCGAGAATTTTCTTTAATTCTGAAATTACTCGTGTAAGTTCGGTGAGTTCAGTAAATAATGATCCTTTTTGTTGCGTATGTTTTTGCTGTTCATTAATAAGCTGCTCTTGTAAACTCTTCTTTTTAATTTTGAACTCTTCTTCTTTATCAAATAATTCTCTCTTGTCCTTTTTGTATTCTACAACCTTATCCCAATTATTTTCTATATACTCAAGTTTCGCTTTTAACTTTTCTAATTGTTTATCAATTTCTGCGATCCTAGAGGTATTTGCACCTTTATCGGAAAGTTCCTTTTTTTGCTTCTCCTTTATCTCTAGTTCTCGTTGTGAATGCTCGGCTTTTTTTGTTTTAAAAGTTGTATCGATTTCTGCCTTGGCTTCAATAGTCTTTCTTTCTTCTTCACGTATCAGGTTATCTTTCTCAGCTTGTTTTGCCTTCTCCTCAATAGAAATTTGCTCTTCCAATGCTTTTAGCTTCCTTCCTGCTACTATTATTTCTTCTGCCAGTTGATCTATTTGTTTTTGTATTTCCTTCAATAAACTCTGTTTCTCATTGGCAGCTTTTTGAGTTAGATCGTTTAGTGTGTTAGTCGCCTCTTCAGTTTTGGCGGTGTTAGTTTCAATTGTATAATTGTACTCATTTATTAAATCCTTGCTTGCTTTTATCTTAGGCTGATACTTCGTTTTTAATTTTATTATTTCAGATTCCAAAGTTTCGCTGGCTGCGAGTATTTGTTTTTTTTGTAATTCTATTTGCCCATTTAGTTCCTCCTTATCTTTTTCGTAATCGGCAACTGTTTTTACTTTTTTGGTTATTTCTCTTAAATCTATCTTTACTCCAAAAAAGTTTAATTCTTTCGAGTTTGTTATTTCCGGGGAAAGTTCATTATGGAAGAGTATATCATCCGTGCATACTTTTCCTATCGTGTTTTCCCAATTTGGATACTTTTCATTTAGCCAGCCATAAAATGAATCCTTGCTGTTCATAATTTTTGTTTCAATCGACTTCACTTCGTTCTGTATATTTAATACAGAATCGTTCAATTTTTCCAGTTTTAGATTATGGCTTTCTTTTTTTCCGTTTTCTTCAGTCTCCCATTGCGTTTGAAATGTTTTTATTTGTTCATTGTTGAATTTAGCTTGGCTTTCAGCATTTATCTTATCATTTTTAAATTTTTGAAGAGTTGTTTTTAATTGCTCTATTTCATTTTCATAAAACCGCTTATGATTAATTTCTGCCTTTTTTATTAGAAGTTCTTGAGATTGATCCTTCTTCTCGTTAACATGATTTTTAGCGGTGTCCAACGCCAACAAACTGTTGTTCCGGATTTCTTTAATGATATCAACATATTGATTAGTTGTGTTTTCCTTAAAAGAAAGAAAATCGGATTGTAGTGTCAATTTCTGCTTTTCACAATCTGTTTCTATACTTTTTAACTGATTTTGAAGCTCAGTTAACAACATGGAATATTTTTGAGTTATTTCTGCGTATTTAGAAGTCAATATTCCTTTTTCCTTATTAAGATTTCCTTGTTCAACCAATAAGGTGTCCTTTTTAGAAACGGCTTCAATTATAGCTTCAATGTTTATTTTTTTATACTCCTGTGCTTTTGTTTCTGCTTCCTTTATTTTATTATCAAACACACTGATATCATTCTGTATATTTTCTTTTTTGGACTCAAATTTACTATCAAGTTCAGTTAACTTGGCTTTTATTTGTACTTCCTTTAATTCCTGGGTTTCTAGTTTTTTCTGAATTTTAGGGGTGTTCTTTTCAATTGAATTTAAAGCCCAAGCCAACTGCTTGGCCAGTGTTATTTTCTCTCTTTCTAAAAATTTAATGGCAGATCTTAGCTGAATAATTTTTTCAGATTGAGTTTTTACCGGTATTTCTCCGTTTTTGTTTTTCTCTGTCCATTTTCTTATATCTGAAAGTTGACTTTCAAATCCGGTAAGATGATGCTGATAATCTTCTAAACTTATAACAATATCTTCATCTTCTAAAGATCGGATAATCGTTTGCTTTATAAATTCCGCCTTGAGTTCAGAGTTTAAAAGTACATTTTGAATTGTGCGAGGAATATTTTGATATTGCTTGCTTTCCATTAATGCAAACTTTTTAAGTTCGCTTTTACCTTCATTATTACCATATAGTATATCCCGGTATTCTTCGTAACGGTCAATCTTTCTTGAATAATATATTTTGCTTTGATTAAGCTGGTTGCTTACCTGTTCCCATGATTCAAAAGCATAGTTATCTTTTATAAAATAGTCTTTGTTGTACTCCCCTTCAAAAAACCTAAAGCAAACCTTACCCTGAGATTTGTAACAGAGAATAGAGTAAACTCCAGTTTCCTTAACTATTTCATATATGATATAAGAATTTTGATAGGGAAAATAGTATTCAGAAAAACTTTTTTGGCCGGGCTTTATTCCTAGCTTTTGGCTATCGGCATTATAAAAAAACAGGATGGCTCTTAAAATAGTACTCTTACCTACACCTTGGGTTCCTATTAAATGCACGTTACCGCCTGTAAATATTTCTGAATATTTAATAGTGGCGCTATTTATAAATATTATTTTATTGAGGTATCTCATTTTGTAATTCATTTGGGATGTTAATACTATTAACTAATCTTTCCATATATCCGAAGGAAGCAACAACTTTATATTGATTAGTAATTTCATTTTCCAGCTCGACAAGTCCTTCTTTTACAAGTAAACCAACAAGGTTTTTTATTCGTTCTAAATAACTTCCTTCACCAGTGTATTTTCTTAATCCTTCTAACTTATCCTTGAGATTTACATCTCTACCAATTTGCCCAGCCATATGGCTGTAATCAAAACGAAAGTTGGAGCCGAAAGAATTATCATACGCTTTCAAAAAGTCTAAAATATCAATCCATTTATATGCTATCTCAATTTTTCTATCAAGTTCAGCTTTGATTTCAGATTTTGAGAAAAAGAAATACTCATCACCTCTCTCTAGGATGAAATTTATTGCTTGAAAATAATCGCACAGTTCATCAAAATTATTTTCATCATTTATAATATCATATAACTTCCGCAAGTTATGGTCAGCACTATTGGAGGAAATAAACTGTCCTTTGCTAAGTATTTCAAAAATTTCACCTGTTTGAGGAATATTCATAGTTAATTATTTTTGGGGTAAACCATTACGAACTCTATTTCATTTTTCTTATTGTATGTATCAGCAATGTTAAACTCGTTTTCGTATTGTGAGATCATCTGACAGAAAAAAGTTAACCGCTCCTCGAATGAAACATCCTTAGGGAAACGATAACTCTGAACAAAGTCATATAGATTATTACCTGAAGCCATGAAGCCATTTTTCACTTCTTCCAAATTGATAAAAATTTCTTCTTCGGTTTCGGTTACTAAATAAAAATCCTCTATTGCTTCTGCTAATGCTATATTTTTGTGACCATTCGTAAACTTTTTACTTATTTTTAATATACTTTGATAGGCTTCATCTGTTTGTAAATAATCTATCGATAATTTCAGCGGATATGAAGATTTTGGTTCAAAAATAACAGAGTTATTGTTAGACAATACTTCCAAGAAATTGGTCTTAGACTTCAGTTCAAATTGATCCCTTAAATATTTTATTTGTCTTATTTTCTCAATAAACTCGCTTTGTTGTTTTATTTGATTTAAATAATTTATTATTTGTTTTTGGGTCTCAATTAAATTGTGTCTCCCTTCATTCAATTTTATTCTCAAGGAATTAGTAATCCGTTTTAACTCTTCGTCCAACGCTGCTTTAAAGAAAGTAAGTTCTTCTTCCGTAACTAATTTCTCAGTTTGTTGAATGAGAAATTCTATGTCCTTTCTTTTGATGTCAAAATTCTCAAGCTTTGCAATTTTTACTTTATAGGTGGGTTCTGTTTTAAATGTATTTTCAATATTTCTATTTAGGTCAATAATACTTCTATGAGTTATCCTTCCAATTTTTTGTAATGAGGATTTAATCACTTTTAAATAAGAATACTGCTTATCCGAGCCATTCTCCTTTAAATAATAATTGATGCTTTCTTTTACATGTTGGATGTTTTCATGAATGAAGGCCGTGCTTACCTGCTCATTGACTTCTAAAACCAACTCAAAAAATTGGAGGTATTTTTCATCTATCTCAAGAAAAGCACCATTCCTCCGGAGAACTTCTTTTTCGATTAGCTTTTCAATTCTGTCTTCCTCCAAAATTTCCAGAGCCATTTCATATTTATATGAAAAGGAATTCCGTTTCTCAAACATCTCGGATAGAAGGTCTTTTGACCAATCCAAGCTTTTGATAAGTTCTTTTATGGAGTTAAAGGTTAACATTCGTTATTGCTAAGTTCAAAATTACAGTCGCTGTTTGTCAATTTCCGTCAATTAGAATCGTTTATTCTTTATTTTACCGTTTAAATAGTCTTTTAAGCTTTTTGGACTTACTATCTCTACTTGATCTATCATACCTAATACAAACCGCCCTACACCGTTAAAATCACAGACCCATCCATCAAATGTGTACTTATTATCCTTACTTTTCATCAAAAACTTTTCAGATAGAGGGTATTCTTCTAGTAAAAGATTATAAGCCATTAGGCTTAATGTGAGTTTTACCGGAATAGTTTTCTCCCCACCAATCCTAAATACATCAATTTCATTACGTTTATGAAGCTTCTCATTCTTCCATTTCTTATCAGTTATTTTTACCTCTTTAATCCGGGCAACCTTAAAAGTTTTAGATGATTTAGCCTCGATATCGTAACACCACACATAGTTATAATTTGATGTGAAGGCAAATGGCTCTAATAGCCGATCTCGGATATTATCGCTATTAGATGATCTATATCCATGAAAAATCACCTGCTCCTTGTTTTTGATAGCTCCTTTTAGACTTATAACATTCTCGGAACTTTCTTTCCTCACAATCTTATTTACTGCCTTGTCCGAATCGAAAAGGACATACAGTTTTTCATACAAATCATTCTTGAATTTACTTTCATCATCAATTAAATGAATTGCTTTGCTTAGGACGTGTGCTTCTTCTTCCGAGAAATGAATTAGCTTACTCAGGTCTTTATAATCCGGAGACTTTTTATCTATTTTAAAATACCCATTGTGATTATCTAATAGAAATCCGGCATTTTTAAAAGTTGTCAAGTACCTGTATATGGTTCTTTCGGATGATTCAAAATCTTCAGCAAGTTGTTTAACACTATATCCATAACTGCCGGATAACTTCATAAGTATTTCCAGCATCCTTTGAAATTTTGCCTGATCGTTCATGTGCCTGTATTTAAAGTAAATATATACCTTTTGACGGAAATTGACAATGACCTTTTGTTATTTTGTGCCGACTCTAAAGAATTGAATATGAAACAGACATTTGAAGAATTGCTTAATCGTTATAGTGTAATGGTTGAGCGCAATATTGAAAAACGATACAATAAAGCAAAGGATAAAGAATTTGTCCGGAGCGAAATCGAAAGAGAATTCGCCTTTTTAAATGTAATACAGGTTGCAGGTGAACACAAGGAGAAAATGGTCGGTACTTTTGTAACCTACTATAAAAGAGGAGAAAACGTAGAAGAAGTCCTACTTTTTATTCGCAAAGTTTATGGCGAAGACGTCAAAGATGAGTTAGATTTTAGAAAGGTCGAGAACGGTGTATCTCTGCCGATTTATATCAGCGATGAAGAAAAGGAACTGAGGGAATTTGTGATGAACCCAAAGAAACTAAAGCATTTTTTTATCCGATTTCTGGCTTTTAAGGAAATAGAGAAAAATCTAAGGGTTCTATTCATTAAAAGTGATATTCTACCTTCATTAACAAAAGAAATTCAGGTTGAAAATGAAAAAGCTGCGCAGGCATCTATAAATAATTCTGCTTTAATTAAATGGACAGGAAGTAGAGAAAATAGAAACGAATTTGTTCAACTAATTTATGGACTACACTCTTCTGGATTTATCAATAATGGGAAAGGAGAAATAACGAAAATCGTGGAATCTTTAGCAAATATTTTTGATATTGATCTTAGCAAAAACTGGCAAAGCAATCATTCCTCTAGTATTCATAAATCAAAAAATGATTATGAACCTAAGATATTTAACAGCATTAAAGACGCTTATAAAGACTATACAATGTCTTTAGTTGAGGGGAAAAAGAAGAGATAAAGCTGTTCTTTCCTGTTGATTTTGCATAATGAGTATTGACAATAGGAAAGGACATTTTTTCGTACTTTTAGGCTTTAATTAATATCAAAATACAGTTATCATATAATGGCTAAAAAGAAATATACTCCTTTAGAATTGATGAAGATGGCCATAGAAGAAAGCCATAAATCTGTTCCTGAACATACTGATAAAACTGATCCTTTAGTTGGAGCACTAATTACTACTAAAGATGGTGTGTTACTGGCAAAAGCACATAGAGGAGAACTTCGTGAAGGCGAACATTGTGAGTATACTTTAATCGAAAGAAAATTAGTTAATGAAAATCTTAAAGATTGTGTATTGTATGTTACCCTTGAACCTTGCACTGATGCGTCAAGAAATAAAGGAAAAAGAGGATGCTCTACTCATGTTACAAAAGCTAGACTTGGTACTGTTTATGTTGGTATAGAAGATCCTAATCCTAAAATTGCAACGGAAGGAATAAAGTTCCTTGAAAGTAAAGGCATTAATGTGCATATGTTTAATCAGGAATTAGGTGATACTATTCGGAAGGATAATGCTCAGTTTATTAAAGAAAAAGAAAAAGAAGCTTTGCAAGCTAAGTTAGTAGCTATTCAACCTAAGCGTACAATACTGCAACAGCCGGCTAAAGGTTCAACAATTGCAAGTTTCTCTTCTGATATAATTAATAAATTTATAAATGCTTCATCAGCTACATTTACTTATCCTTCTCCGGAATTTAACGAGTGGGCTGAACAATTTGAATTTATCGAGAAAGAAGCAAAAACAAATGAGTATAAACCTACTGGCTTAGGTGTTATGCTTTTTGGTAAGAATCCGGAAAATCAATTTCCTCAAACGATATTTAAAGTTGAAATAAATTACGGAAAAGGTAAGCCGGAAATTAGAGATTTTAAGGGGGCTTTAGTAAAACAACTTCCTGAAGTGATTGATTTTATTAAAGATAAAGGGTTGAAATTTACGATGGATAAGTCTTCAGGCAGTCGAAAGGAAGTTGCGGATTTCCCTTTTGAAGTTTTACTCGAAGCTATAGGTAACGCTGTAATTCATAGAGACTATACTATTGAAGGTGCGACTAATTATTTATATATCGATCCGGAAAAAATTATTGTTCGCAGTCCTGGAGAACCTTTTCTCCCAATCACATTAGATGACCTCAAGAAATTTGATGCGCCTTCACTTAGTAGAAATCCTAAGATCATGTATATCTTCAATCAGATGCACCTTGCAGAACAGAGAGGTATTGGACTTCGGGATATGAAGCATTTGCCGAAGGAAGGATTTCCTTTACCATCTTTTCAGATGAAAGCCGGATCTTTAGAAGTGACCTTTGGAAGAACAAAAGATTATATTGCTAAACAGGCAAATATTAAAGACCTTGATAAACTTACTGAAGAAGATAAGCAAGGTTATTTATTTATACAACAAAGAGGAGAAGTTTCTCGTGGGGAATTTGCTGCGGAACTTGACTTAAATGATAAAACAGCGCAAAGACGTCTTGCTAGACTTGTTGAGTTGAAGTTGGTTACTATGACTGGAGATAAACGAGGGGCTCGTTATAAAGCTAAAAGAACTAAGTAATTCCAGGCTGTAAGATATTAGGGACAAGTTAAGGGACAATATGTCCCTTATAGTGCTACAATAAGTGATCAAAAACTAGATAAGGGACAAGATAAGGGACAAAGTGTCCCTTATAGAGATAAAAGAGCTGAAGTTAAAGGGAAAGAAATAGTGTTACCGCCTCTTCATAAGCTAAGTACATTTGCTTAAAACAAGAATTTACGCTAAAATTTACCGTCAATGGCGTTAACAGCCCTTATTTCTGACCAAGCCTAAATGTCTTGCAGAAGTGACTTATAGCCCTTAAATCGGCTAAAAATCGCTGAATTTGGGCTTCCTTAAGTTCTTCCGGATTTTCGTTGGTTATTTGGTTCGAACAGGGTAAATTTGAGCCCGCTGATAAATCAAATAAGGTCCCGCCTTTTCGCGGGACTTTTTTGTTTTCCGGAAAGACATGAAAGTTTTTTTGCTTTCAAGGGCTTGAAGGAAAATAAAAAATACCGAAGCGCAGCGAAGGAGCTTATTTGATTTTCAAAATGGGAGAACAGGGATCATGAGCGATAGCGAATAATCCCGCCTTCTCCGCTGATTAAGTTTTATTGACTCTCGTTGAGTCCTATTGAAGTCCTCAAAAGAATGGACTTTTTTATACCTATGCCGGAGGCGGAATTTCGTATTTTTACATTATGAGTTTCAGGCAAACATATAAGATCACAGCAGTCTGCTTTCTTTTTTTTTGTACAATAGCTGAAGGCCAGATAAAATCAAGATATTTCAAGAGCTGCTCGAAAAGTGAATTCCAAAATGACATCGCGACATTAAAGTTGAGCTTGGAGCTAATGCACCCCGCATTATATAAATATACTTCCAAAGCAGCCATTGATTCTGTTTTTAAAAGTGTATCAGAAAGTGTCAAAGACTCACTATCTCAATCAAAGTTTCAATATCTCATAGGTAAGTGCTTGTCCTCTGTGCGTTGTTTACATACGAGGTTAGCATTAAATAATGAACTTTTTGATGACATTAACTCTTTTGGAGTTTACATCCCCATCAAGAAAGTTAAAGTCGAAAATAATGAACTTTATATTGCAGCAACAGCGGATACTTGCTTCAGAATCGGTGATAAAATAATTGCAATCAATGGGATTTCATCAAGCCAGATTATTAATACAGGATATGAAGCAATTAGTTCTGACGGTTATAATCTTACTTTTAAAACATATGCTATTGAGGAGTTCTTCTTTTTTATTTACTATGCTTATGTTCAACAAGTAAATTCTTTTGAAATAGAATTACTACGAAACCAGAAACCCCTAAAAATTGTTTTGAATGGCTTGAAACCTAAAGATTTTTGGAATAAGTATTATGCGTTGAACAAGGTAAATACTTCACCCGTTTGGTCTTCTTTAATTGATGCTGATAAGACCGGATACATTAAAGTTAATTCTTTTAAACCAGATGATTATTTTAATGCGAAGCTGGATTACAAGAGGTCATTTAAAGAAGTTTTTAGTTCCTTTAAAGAAAAGAATACTTCTAATCTAATTGTTGACTTAAGAGGATGTCAAGGTGGTTCAATCTATATCCCCATGGAGCTGCTGACTTATCTTATTCATAAACCGTTCACTTATAAAGGTGAAACTTTTGTGCGTCAATATTTGCCGGAAGTCCTTGAGAAATTGGTAAAAAAAGATACGTATTTCCACTTCCCGGAATGTAATAATCAGGATAGTTCTCTTACCTGTACATTCTTTTCTAAAGAAATCTATAAACCAAAAAAAATGAGTTTTAAGGGCAACGTATATTTTTTAGTAGATGGAGGGACTTTATCGGCTTCCGGGATGTTAACTTCAATAATTAAACATCTTTCCATTGGGCAAATAATTGGCGAGGAAACTGCGGGAGCCTTTTATACTGGGAGCAAAGGTATGGAAGTCCGGTTACCGAATTCTGGTGTAATACTTGAAGTTTCCTATCGTACCGGTCAAGTTATTTTGGAGGGTGAAAAAGATACGGGTTATGGAGTTACTCCAGACTTCCCTTTTCATATAACTATAAATGATGTGATAAAAATTGAAGACCCCGCTCTACTTTTTATTAAAACGCTCTTCAAACCATAGGGACTCGTTAAGTTATAGTAAAGTCGATTTAATAAAGTCACAAATTTTATCCAAATATTGAGCAAATTGATTCGCATCCCGCCTTCTCCCTGATAAAAAAAACAAGGTTCCGCTTTTCGCGGAACTTTTTCTTTTCCATAAAGACAGGAAAGCATTTTTCTTTCAAAGGCTTGCAGAAAAAGAAAAATAAACGGAGTGTAACGAAGACACTTGTTTCATTTTCACAACGGAGAATAGGGATCATAGAAAAATAATTCCGTCATTTCTAAAAAAAGTCCCGAAAAACTCGGGACTTTTTAATTTCATTTTGTTTAATATATCCAGATCAAATAGTTTGCTCCACCAAAAAATTTTTGAGATCCATTTGAGTGATCTGACTTTGTTGTGTTTCAATAATACTTAAATGATTTTCTTCGTCAATCAAAATGCCCTCCAGAAACTCTACAGTTCCACTATCCGCATTTTCAGTGGCAAGAAGGATGGCTTCGTTATATGATTGTATGGCATCCATTTCGGCTGCATTATCAAATTTAAGCTGTTCTTCCACATCTTTCCCAATCGTTATTTTTCCCAGATTTGATACATTAGGAAATCCCTCCAGAAATAAAATACGGCCAATAAGTTTTTCAGCATGTTTCATTTCTGATCTGGCGCGATTTTCATTTACGTCATGTAAGCGCTTATATCCCCAATTTGAACACATCTCTGCATGTAAAATGTATTGATTTATTGCTGCTAATTCCTTAGCTAACAACATATTTAAACTGTTTAAAATTTTTTCGTTCCCTTTCATGATTTTTTTTTTAAGGTTTTTAATTATTTTTTTTCTTTATGCGAAAATTGAATTTACCATGTTCAATAAATTTTATTTCTAAGTACAAAGAAACTATTGACTTTTTTTATGTTAAATGATTAGTATCACTTTGGTGCTTGAGATTTGTCAAAATAGTTTTGAAATCGATATGGTTACTTTGCAAAAGAAAAATAAATGAAATCAAACAAAAATAAAAGATATGGTTGAAGCAATAAAAGCAGTTCGTTTAATTGACAAATCTGGTGCAGAAAAAAAATTGTTGGAAAATAAATATTCCAAACTTGCAAACGATGAAGCAATCAGAAAAACAATGGAAGCGCTCCTGAAAAATGGAATAACATCATTTGTTTTTGTTACCGTTGACGAAGTGAAAAAAAAGCTGTTTGAATTATTACCTGAAAATGCGGAAGTTATGGATATGACCTCGGTGACGTTGAAAAAACTTGGTATTTCAGATGAAATATTCAATTCAGGAAAATATGATTCCTTAAGAAAAAAGCTTGGCTCATTGGATGATAAACTTCGGAGAAAACTTAGTTGTGTTGCAGATTTTTCCATTGGAAGCGTTCACGCGGTAACATTAAATGGTGAAATTTTAATCGCATCAGCAACCGGAAGCCAGTTGGCTGCTTATGCCTATGGTTCAGGAAAAGTAATATGGATCGTTGGAACCCAAAAAATTGTAAAGGATCGTGAGGAAGGAATGAAAAGGCTTTATGAATATTGTTTGCCACTTGAAAATGAAAGAGCAAAAAAGGTATATAAGAGTCCCAGCAAAATGGGGAAAATCCTGACAATTAATTCGGAAACTCCAGGTCGTTTGACCATCTTATTTATTAAACAAAATATTGGGTTTTAATTAGGTATTCAACAATTATTCATTCAAAACACATTTACCATGAGCACATTTTTACTGGAAGATTTTCCAATGACTGAGATAATTCCCGAACGGAAAGAACGTATTTTGGACGCGCCAATTTTAAGTTTTAATCTGCTGTCTGAAATTGAGAAAATGAAAACGGAGATAGCCTGGAAGGTAGGCACCCAGGATTCGAAAACATTATTAAGAAATCCGTCTATGAAAATTGTATTGATTGGACTTCATCCCGGAGCTAAAATAATGCCGCATAGCTCTGAAGGGGTCTTAAGTTTAGTGATCCTGGAAGGAAAAATAAAGATCAGAACAGAGCGAGAGACAGTTAATTTAAATGAAGGTCAGTTATTGACATTGCATGAAAAAACAATGTATGAAGTTCGTGCTATGGAAGAATCCTTCCTGTTGCTAACAGTAGCATTGGACAAATATAACCAAGGGGAATAAAAATGAATGCAGCAGAAACGCTTGTAGAAACCTTGGCTAATTTGACTAAGAAAGGGTTCACAAATAATTTTATTATTAAGGATGATTCTATAGTTTGTGCAGAAAACAATATGAAATTAGATCCTAAAGATTTTGAAATTATTGAAGACCATAATTTTAAAGGGTTGTATGATTTAGATGATGGCTCAGTTGCTTATGCCATCAAATCTGATAGGTTAAATATAAAAGGCATTCTGGTTGATGCTTTTGGAGCGAATGCAAACCCTATTGTAACTGAATTTGTTAGAAAAACAAAAAAAACAAATCCGTTTTTGAAAAAAGAAAAATTAGCTCCCGTTTAAAAAAGAAAATTTATTTTAACACAATTTCAATAGATAAAATATTTAGAGCCTGTTTAAGTTTTAGTAAAAGATTAGATTTTTAATGTTTCTAAGGACGAATGAATATAAAATATTTTGAATGAAATTTAAACAGGCTCTTATTGTTATGTTGTTTTTTTAGAGTGACGATAGGAGGAGGCTTTTCATTTAGAAGAGAAAAAAATGGAACAAAGAATAATTTAAACTGGATCAATGTTTTTAGTAGTATTCTTCCTTTTTTTCTCGATCCTGTAAACTAAAAATAAGCTTATCGAAACTGTAAAAATGCTTGTAAAAACATAGACCCATTCACCTTGTTCTATCCCGATCTTATCTGCATCAGATGAGATTTCTCCTCTGTTCATCAGCCATAAAAGAAAAACCTGGGTTCCATTATTTAAAAAATGTGCGATCATTCCGGGCCATAAAGATCCACTCCATAAAAATAAATATCCTAAATATGCTCCCATTAACAGGCGTGGTATAAAACCGAAAAATTGCATGTGAAATGCGCTAAACAATGCTGCAGCAATCCAAATACCAATGTGTTTATTGCGAGTAGTTTCAATCAATACTTTTTGCAGTACTCCTCGAAAAAAAATTTCTTCACTTAATGCTGCCATAAAAGCGATCACAAATAAATTCAAAATTAATTTTCCTATGGAGGTACCTCGTGTAAAAACTTCGGTCATCTCAGCTGCTTTAGCTTCACTGTTTTTCATCCATGTTTCTATCCCACTAAGTGCCTCCGGTAATTGCATGTGTTGGTTCAACTCTGCTAACCAATTTATCATGGGCATTGCCATTAGGATCCCAATTCCACTTAGTAATAAAGTTGATACCGCAGGTTTTGTAGTGATTCCGATATAATGAATACGTTGTTTGGTCCAAAAAACAGAAAACAATAAAGAAGGAAGAATAAAAAAGATAATCACAAGCAATACTTGCATGATATATAGAAACGTGACCATTGTTTGATTATCAGGATTTATTTTCACTTCATTGCCGGAACCGGAAAGCACCGAAATCGATAATAAAAGAAAAAGCCATGCTAATATTACTGCCAGTTTGGTCTTTGAATGGCTTTCTTGTTCGATGTTTTGCATTGTTTCTCTTTTATTTTTGGTAATTTTACACAATATTAGTAAATAGTTAATTATGACAAAAGGTTAAATGGGTTAAATAAGTTAAAAGGGAAAATTAGGTTTTGCCTTTATTAACTTAATTTACTTAATCCACTCAATTAACCAAACCACCAATGACAAAAATAGGTAATATAGAATTAGGAGATTTTCCTTTATTGCTTGCTCCCATGGAAGATGTGAGTGATCCCCCGTTTCGTGCCGTATGTAAACAACATGGTGCCGATCTGATGTACACCGAGTTTATTTCTTCCGAAGGATTGATTCGTGATGCTGCCAAGAGTGTGCAAAAATTGGATATTTTTGAATACGAACGTCCGATCGGTATTCAGTTATTCGGATCTGATATAAATTCGATGCGTGAAGCAGGCATCGTTGCAGATAATGCAAATCCCGATCTGATCGATATAAATTATGGTTGCCCGGTACGGCAAGTTGCTTGCAAAGGTGCAGGTGCCGCATTGTTACAGGATATTCCAAAAATGGTACAGATGACATCTGAGATCGTGAAAATAGCTCATCGACCGGTAACAGTAAAAACACGTTTGGGTTGGGACGATAATACAAAAAATATTATTGAAGTGGCGGAGCGTCTTCAGGATATCGGAATTGCTGCACTTACGATTCATGGCCGAACACGTTCACAAATGTATAAAGGCGAAGCCGACTGGACATTGATAGGAGAACTGAAAAATAATTCACGCATCACCATTCCTATTTTTGGAAATGGTGATGTGGATTCGCCCCAAAAGGCAAAAGAAATGAAAGACCGTTATGGTGTTGATGGAATCATGATCGGCAGAGCAAGTATTGGTAATCCATGGATCTTTAATGAGATCAAACATTTTTTGAAAACAGGTGAACACCTTGCTTTACCAACCATTTCTGATAGAGTAAAAGTTTGTAAGGAACATCTTGATTTTTCTATGAGATGGAAAAGTAAACATGCAGGAATTGTAGAAATGCGCAGACATTATACCAATTATTTTAAAGGATTACCACACTTTAAAGAGTATCGATTGAAATTAGTGACCACCTATTCCTATGATGAAATTATCAAGATCTTGAATGAAGTAGAAAGAAAATATTCAGAGATGATCCTGATCTAAACTCTAACACCAATAACACACACATCATCTATCTGTTCCATGTCACCTTGCCAGATTGCAAATGCTGTTTCAATTAAAAATTTTTGTTGAGCCAAGGGTTTATCTGCGATGGATAAAAATAATTCCTGCATTTGTTTGTACTTAAACTTTTTGCCATTCGGTCCTCCAAACTGGTCAGCAAATCCATCTGAAAAAGTATAAATAGTATCACCGTCAGCTAACTGAATTCTGAATTGTTTAAATGGTTTAAGTTCCCGTCCGTAAATACCCACAGGCTGACTATCACCTTTATATTCTTTTAAATTATAAGAAGTATCATTGTTAGACACAATGTATAAGGGCCGGTTAGCGGATGCAAATACTAATTCTTTTTTAGCTTTATCAATAACACAAATGATCATGTCCATTCCATCCTGATGCTCACCGCTTATTCCTTTTTGCCGCAATGCAGTAATTACTTTTTTACGTAAACGACTTAAAATTAATGCCGGATCTATTAACTCGTGTTCATTTACTACTTCGTTTAATAAAGAAATGCCAAGCATACTCATAAAACCACCCGGCACACCATGTCCGGTGCAATCAGCTGTTGCATATATTATTTTATTATCTACCTCGCTTATCCAATAAAAATCACCACTGATTATTGCTTTAGGTTTGAATAAAACAAATGCTTCCATAAAATAATTTGCAACTTCCTCTTCTCTTGGCATCAGGGCCGATTGAATATTATTTGCATATTTTATACTATCTGTTATTTCCCTGCTTTTATGTTCAATAGTATGTTTTTGTAATTCAATTGTTTTATTGTTTTCTTTTAATTCAAGATTGATGGAATGTAATAATTTATTTGCAAATTCAACTTCTTTCTTTGCTTTGTGTTTGATCCTGTTAGCACGTATGGCAACAACTAAAAATCCGATTACAATAATTGAAAATAATAAGGATACATTTCTGATGGTTCGCTGTTTTTCATTTTCCTGTTCAGCGAGCGACAATTCTTTTTCTTGGACTATTTTTTGAAATTGTTCTTTTTTCGAAAAATCGAATTCTAATTCTTTGCGGGTAATTTCCTTGGTTTTTTCAATGTTATAAATACTGTCGCGTAATGCAATAAATGCTTTGTAGTGAAACAATGCTTCTGAATTATTATTCTTCTTCAGGTACAAATTACTTAATACTTCATGGGCATCTTTTATTAGAACTGCCAGCTGAAGTGTTTTAGCATTTTGTAATGATTTTTCTGCATTAGCAATTGCTTTATCAATGCTATTTATTTGTTGGTAATACATTGCATAAACAAGTTGTGTATTTGCAATACCTTCTTTATCATTGATGCTTTGTCTGATCGTAAAACTTGTATCCAAATTTGCAAAGGCGAGATCAAGCTGATCTAATTTTAGATAAACTCTGGCAATATTCTCATGAATTAATGCCGTACGATTTTTTAAATTTATTTTTTTACTTATATCCAATGCTTTAAAGTGATATTCCAATGCTTTTTTATGGTCACCTTTATTCTGATAAAGCTGCCCGATATTTGTATATCGTCCGGAAACGCATTGCAGATCATTGATTGCCGTACAAATTTCCAGACTTTTAAATTCTGATTGCAGTGCTTTATCCAACTCTCCCATTCCGAAATAAATTTTATATAAGCAGAGATAGGAATTTGCCAATCCTCTTTTATCACCAATTCTTTCGCGTATAGTTATACTTTTCTGGATAAAACTAATTGCATTCGAATAGTTTCCAAAAAAAGAATTATCCAAACCAATAAATGCATAACAGGCAGCTTCACCTAATTCATCACCTATTTGTTTTTTTATAGCTAAACTTGAATCAAATTGAGCCAGACTTTCCTGTGTTTTCCCAACGTCAGAAAGTGCAGAACCGGAAAGGTAATAAGCAACACTTAATCCATATTGATCATTATTTTCTTTTGCTTTCTTTTTTATAAAGGAATACAATTCAAATGCTTTAGGAAATTCATCAATTGTTGCTAATGCTTTTGCTTTAAGGTTTAAACTTTTTATAACATAACCGTTTGTGAAATCATTGTTTAAGATCTTAATGGCCGTGTCACACAATTCGATACATCTCTTGTAGTTGCTCTGATTATATAAAATGTTTGCTTCATAGATGCTTGCTGCAGCTAAAAGCGGGAGGTTGCTTTTATTCTGTTTTAACGAATAGATAATTTGTTTGGCTTCTTCGTATTTACCAGCGATTGTATAATTGTTTATTTCTGTAAGTTGCCGGTTAATGGAAGGTTCTGGAAAGTAGTTGTCAATCAGGTATTTTTTTTCAGCATCAAGGGAAAATAAATTTAATGCGATAACAACAAAAAAGATTGAAATAGATATCCGCTTTATCATTACATCAAATGTTTTTTAGTAAATATCCGGACAGGATACCAGGCCGCAAAAAAACCAATGAGAAGCACAACGGCAAGTACTAAAATAAAATCACTCGCCAACATATGGATAGGATAGGCATCTACAAGCCAACCTTCGGATAATGGAACTAACGAAAATTTTAATTGCAACCAACAAATTAAAGCTCCGAGAACAATTCCACTTGTCGCTCCAATGATCATAATAAGCATTCCTTCTAATAAAAATATTTTTCGGATCAATTGGATATCGGCACCCATGTCATGCAAAATGGTAATGTCTTTCTTCTTCTCAATGATCAACATTGTTAATGAACCGACTACATTGAAAGTGCCTATTATCAGTATAAATACAAGAATGAGGAATGTCCAGAGTTTTTCTGTTTTTAATGTCTTGTAAAGCAATTCATTTTGTTGTTCCCGGTTTTTTACATGATAATTATTTCCTAAAAGAGAACTAATTTGTTGCTGAATGCTCTCTTTATCAAATCCCGGTTTTATACCTACTTCAATGGATGTAACTTCGGTTGTGTAGTCGAATAATTCACGAGCTTTGGCAATGCCCATAAATACATATTTTGAATCCAGTTCATCGTTAATTGAAAAAGTGCCCGAGGGATATACTTTTAACTCATTCAATCCATCTTCCGGATTTATAGAAATGATATTCCCGCGTTTAGGGGCATAAGCAGAAATAGGGAAAAATAAGTTATTTGATCCTGTTTGTAAGATGTAACCAATGCCTCTTCCAATCACAACATTGTTTTTTTCAAGGTTAAAATCTCCTTCGGTCAAAAGGGAATCAAAACCATTCATTTTTTTATAATCGTTGTTAACTCCCTTTATTGTTGCAAGACATTGCTTATTCTCATATTTTAATAATGCGTTTCCTTCAATAATTTCAGAATAATAAGCAAGTCCATCCATTTTTTTTAATGATTGGATTTCAGTTGAATTAGGATCAAACGTTTTGCCTTGTTTTATGGTAATTGAAATGTCGGAGTCAAAAGAATTGTAAAGTGATTGTACTAGTGCTGATAATCCATTGAATGCAGAGAGGACAACAATAAGTGCCATTGTTACAATACAAACGCTACCCACAGAAATGCCGGAAATGATATTGATGGCATTGTGTGATTTTTTTGAGAGCAGGTATCTTTTTGCTATGAAAAATGGTAAGTTCAATTTGTCTGCGAATTACTTTATCTACGAATTACTTTATCTACGAATTACTTTATCTACGAATTACTTTATCTACGAATTACGAATTTTTACGAATATACGAATTACGAATCATTGTGATTAACTACGAATTGGGGATTTTTATGAAAAAACGAATAAGAAAAGAGTCAATATTATTTTTTAGGATAAAAAGAAATGCAATTAATCAAATAACAATCCATAGAAACACAAAATATGATTTATAGAAATATGTATTTTCGTATATGCGTAATGATTCGTATTCGTAGAGTTTACTTTTTCAACAATTCATCGATCCGCATAGCATAATCCAACGAATCATCCAGAAAAAATACAAGATTAGGAATGATACGGACCTGCTTTTTTATACGGTCAGATAATTTAGTGCGAATTTCTTTTGTATGCACCTGAATTGATTTTAATAAAATTTTTGTATCGGGTACATTAAATAAGCTGACATATACTTTTGCAATACCCAGATCGGGACTCACTCGAACTTGTGTGACTGTGATCAATGCACTGCCAAACAAAAGTTTTGTTTCGCGTTGAAAAATTTCACCTAATTCCTTTTGTACTAAACGTGATACTTTTAATTGTCGTGTCGAATCCATTGTAAAATTTATTATAAGTTCAAAATTAACAAATTAAGCGCTACAAACATTATATTTGCACATTATTCGATAATCATAAGAATCAAATGAAAAAGTTTTTTGGTGTTCTGCATTATGTAAAAGGCTACTGGCGTTTCGCAATCTGGAATATTATTTTTAATATTTTGTCCGTACTGTTTTCATTGTTTTCTTTTGCAATGCTGATACCGTTTTTAAAGATTTTATTTTCCGATAATCCTGCTGAATTAGAGGGAATAGTCAGGAGCGGTGAGCCGGTATTTGGTTTTTCTACCGATAAAATTGTTGCAACAATAAACTATTTTCTGGCAAAAGGAGCAGTTGATTATGGAAAAATAAACGTTCTTTTTTGGATCTGTATTTTTGTTATTGTTACTATATTTCTGAAGAATTTATTTCGATACTTTGCCATGTTTTTTTTAGCGCCTATCCGCAATGGAGTGATAAGAGATCTGCGCAATAAATTATTTGACAAGACATTGAATTTACCCTTATCTTATTATTCCGAAGAGCGTAAAGGAGATATCATGAGCCGAATGACTGCTGATGTTCAGGAGATTGAATGGAGCATCATGCAGTCCCTGGAAATGATCTTTCGTGAACCGCTTACTATTGCTATCTATATGATATTGATGCTTGTGGTAAGCGCAAAACTTACGATAATAGCCCTTGTTTTATTGCCTGTAACTGCTTTACTTATTGGAAGTATCGGAAAGAGTTTGAAACGTTCAGCGTCTTCAGGAAAAGCAAAAATGGGGATACTGCTTTCCATGATGGAGGAAACACTTGGAGGATTAAGGATCATCAAGGGGTTTAATGCCGAAAAAAATGTTTCCGGAAAATTTCAAAAGGAAAATCAACTCTATACGAATATCTCCATTAAGATGTATCGAAAGGTGGATCTGGCTTCGCCTTTGAGTGAATTTTTAGGTGTATCCGTATTGGTTGTCATTCTTTTTTTAGGCGGTGAAATGGTGCTTTCTAATAAATCGATGGATGGAGCTCTTTTGATTTTTTATTTAGTAATGTTCTATCAATTGTTAACTCCTGCTAAATCATTTACCACAGCCTATTACAGCGTTCAGAAAGGATTGGCATCATCCGAACGGATTGATAGCATTTTAAATGCGGAAATAAAAATTCAGGATGCTTCAGATCCTAAATCAATATCTAAATTTGAAAAGGAAATTGAATACCGGAATGTTTCTTTCGCGTACCGTGAAGCCGAATTGGGATGGGTCTTAAAAAATATAAATCTGAAAATTGAAAAAGGAAAAACCATTGCTTTGGTCGGACAATCAGGCTCAGGGAAAACTACATTGGCAGACATGTTGCCACGATTTTATGATCCAACAGAAGGCGAAATTTTAATAGATGGCACTGTTATCAAAGATGCAAAAATCAAAGATGTACGTTCATTGATGGGAATTGTAACACAAGAATCTATTTTATTTAATGATACTGTTTACAATAATATTGCATTCGGAATTGAAAATGTAACCGAACAACAAGTGATTGAAGCTGCAAAAATTGCAAATGCACATGAGTTTATTTCGCAAATGCCGGAAGCATATCAAACGAATATAGGAGACAGAGGAAGCAAACTTTCGGGTGGGCAACGACAACGCATTAGTATTGCACGTGCTGTATTAAAAAATCCTCCTGTTTTAATTTTAGATGAAGCTACCTCAGCATTAGATACTGAAAGTGAACGCCTGGTTCAGGATGCCTTAAATAAATTAATGAAGAACCGTACATCACTTGTAATTGCTCATCGCTTGTCAACCATTCAACATGCCGATGAAATTATTGTAATGCAAAAAGGGGAGATCATCGAACGTGGAACTCACACTACGCTTCTTGCCCAAAATGGTACGTATCGTAAATTAAATGATATGCAATCGTTCGTTTAAATTAAGCAATAAAGGAAGGGGCATACGAACTGATTCAGAATTCTTGCTTCGCAATGTATAAATTAACATAAATCTAATTTACCGAAATCTATTAGGATTTTTATTTCTTCATCTATTTCTATATATTTGTTTATAAATCAAATCTTTAACAAAAATATAGTGCACATGAAAAAACCTTTACTAGCAATACCCCTTTTTTGTTTCGGAATTTTGAGTGCGTCAGCTCAAATAACCATTACTACAGCTGATGTTGCTACAGCATCAAAAATTATTTATCAGGAAACTGATACATTACCGGCTGTATCTGTCGGAACAGCTTTAGCGACCAGCCAGACATGGAATATGTCAGCATTGAAGCCCGGAACAAAAGACACCCTTTCTTTTTTAAATGCTAATTGGGTTCCAAATGCAACATTTCCTACCGCAAATCTTGTTATGAAACAAGGTTACCAAAACAATTATTCTTATTTGACCAATTCAAGTACGGGTTTATTTATCGTTGGTAATACAGCAAATGTTGATTTTGGTTCGGGAACACCTGCACCGGTGGTACAAATTAATTCACCTGCTGAGGAGTTGATGATTTTTCCCGCAACGTATAACTCCAGCTTTACAAATAATTATATTCAAACAACACCTCCTTTTTATATTAACACAAATTTTGGGGGGTATCAGGTTGATTCTGCCAGAGGGAAGTCTGAAGTGCAAAAGACTCTTATTGTTGATGCCTGGGGTTCGTTAACCACTCCATTAGGAACCTTTAATGTGATCAGAAGTAAAGAAATAAAAGTGACCCATGACACTTTAGATGGTTTAATTCAATTGTTTGGAACATGGTATGATGGTGCGGTTAAATCAGCTGACTCAACAGTAACTTATACCTGGTGGGCAAATGGAGTTGGTTTTCCACTTGTAACAGCTACTATGGATTCAACAGGTGCAGTAAAATCTGTACAATGGTTAGTTGTATTGCCTGCTACAGGTATAAATGAAGTTCTTTCTTCTGCCAATGTAAATGTATTTCCAAATCCTGCTGAAAACCAATTGAATATTACTATTGAGGGTTCAAAAACAGAATCAGTTCAACTATTTGATGTTACCGGCAGATTGATAAATACATATGCTGTTGAAAATAATAATGTTTTGATAAATACTACTGCTTTTGCAAATGGAATTTATAGCTATTCCATTATCGGAAAAGAAAACGTAATACTTAACCGAGGGAAATTTACTATTGCTAAATAATTTTAATTTTCATTTATTCAAAACGCTTTATAAATAGAATTTAGAAAGCGTTTTGTTTTTAGTATTATTGATAATAAAAATTTAATATTACATTCCTGTTCACATAAAATTTAGAATAATGAAAAAAATAATTTTTACGTTCTCTGTTATTCTTGCATCAATTTCGGGTGCAAAGGCACAAGCTCCTGATTTTAATTTTGAAAGTTGGGCAAATGTTCAATTTGGTACTCTTCAGGATCCAACAGGTTGGGCAAGTTTAAATACATTAAATGTGGTTGGAACAGCTCAATCTCTTTTTAAAGAGACAGTCACCCCTTTTGCAGGTATTGCAAGTGCAAAAATTACAACAGTTAAGGTTGTTGGGGCTTCTATTCCAAATCCTTATACAGGAGGAAATTTAGATACTGCAGGAGTTTTAGCGATTGGAAAAGTTAATCTCTCCCCTCCGGGATTTAATTATGGATACACGTATGCATGGCGTCCGGCTGTATTGTCATTTGAATCCAAATATACACCGGTTGGTGGCGATTCTGCTTTTGTACTTGTTTATTTAACAAAGTGGAATACGATAACTTCGAAACGAGATACCGTTGCTACCGGTAAATATGGGACAGGTGCAACTACCTCTTCTTATTTACTGAATAGTATTACTATGAATTATAGTGCCAATGTGATGCCTGATTCTGAACAAATATTTGTTTCATCAAGTGTTTATTCGCATTGGGGGGCAAAAATTGGAAGTGCATTTTATGTTGATGCATTTGCATGGTCGGGTTATAATAGTGTGAATGAATTAAATGGTATTGAAAATAATGTTTCTTATTTTCCTAATCCTGCAACAAACAGTATCAGTTTTAAAAGTTCTATAGATGCAAATTCTGTTGAAGTATTTGATATTACAGGTCGTAAGATGGGATCATTTTTAATGAAAAACAATACTGTAAAAATAGCAACCGAGAATTATACACCCGGCTTCTATCTGTTTACTATTTTGAATGATAAAAAAGAGGTGATCAATAGAGGGAAATTTGAAGTTGTAAAGTAACCTGTTTTCTAAAAGATAAAAAAGTCCGTAGTGAATGATCGCTACGGACTTTTTATTTTGATAGGAGAAAAATTGAATTTTAAAAATCATAGGTATCTTTACAAAAAAGCAAAACTTGACAAAATTTTCTGACACTATTAATTTTTTATCTAAACTTTCTTTCCGGAGAGTTTGGAATGCTACCAAAGTGGTGAAGAGTTTTTATTTGTCAAAATGGCTCAAAAAACCAATTCAATGGGGACTTCCAGTTAGTATCACGTTTGAACCAACAACATCCTGTAATTTACGATGCCCGGAATGTCCCAGTGGGAAACGGGAATTTACCAGACCTACAGGAATGTTGCAAACCGATTTTTTTCGAAATACAATTGACGAAATCTACAAAGACATTTCCTATTTAATCTTTTATTTTCAAGGGGAACCGTATCTGAATCCACAATTTTTAGAGATGGTCAACTACGCATCCTCAAAAAATATTTATACGGCAACATCAACCAATGCACATTATTTGGATGATTCGACTTCAAAGCAAACGATTGAAAGTGGTTTGGATCGGTTAATTATTTCAATTGATGGCACAACTCAGGAAACCTATGAACAATACCGTATTGGTGGAGATTTGAATAAAGTTATTGAAGGAACAAAAAATATTATTCACTGGAAAAATGAATTAAAATCAAAAACTCCACATATTATTTTTCAGTTTTTAGTAGTAAAACCCAATGAGCATCAAATAAAGAATGTGGAAGCTTTGGCGAAGGATTTAGGTGTTGATGAAGTGCGCTTTAAAACAGCACAGATGTATGAGTTTGTGAATGGAAATAAACTGATCCCTACTATAGAAAAATATTCGCGTTACGAAAAACAAAATGATGGTACCTACCGGATCAAAAATGAAATGAAAAACCATTGCTGGAGGTTATGGCATTCAACGGTAATAACCTGGGATGGCCTTGTTGTTCCTTGTTGTTTTGATAAAGATGCAAAACATCAATTGGGTGATCTGAAAAAAACAAAATTTTCAGAATTGTGGAAGAGTAAGGAATACACTAATTTTAGAGCTTCTGTTTTGCGCTCCCGTTCCGAAATTGATATTTGCAAAAACTGTACAGAAGGTACAAAAGTGTGGACTTAATGCACGTAAGTGAGTTCGAGTGATTTCGCTTTTCGCAAAAATTCAGATATCTATAAAAGCTATTCATAAGCAGAAGTGTGGACATAATTGTTAAGTCAGTTCGAGTGATTTCGCTTTTCGCAAAAATTCAGATATCTATAAAAGCTATTCATAAGCAGAA